>NZ_JBAQOK010000092.1:0-33095 GCF_049304695.1 Sphingobium sp. | reverse complement strand
GGTCCACACTCAGATTCGGTCAATAACAAAAATGCAAAGAACAAACGTTTTTCCAACCAACGTCATAAAAATATACCCAAAAACGCCATATCCCACACCCGCTCCCCATGCCATTCAAGATGCGCGCAACCGTTCATGTCTGTTAGACCTGAGCGAATCGCTGATGCCAAATCAAGCATCCCGCCGACCATGGACCAGACGATAAAGCGCGGGCAGCACGAGCAGTGTCAGCAGCGTCGAGGAGATGATCCCACCGATCACCACGGTTGCGAGCGGTCGCTGCACCTCTGCCCCTGCGCCGACGTTGAACGCCATCGGCACGAAGCCCAGACTGGCCACAAGTGCGGTCATCAGCACTGGTCGCAACCGGGTCAGCGCGCCTTCACGGATCGCCACGTCCAATGTCATGCCATCGCTGCGCAGCGTGCGGATGAAGCTGAGCATCACCACGCCGTTCAACACGGCCACCCCGGACAGTGCGATAAATCCGATCCCGGCCGATATGGACAGTGGCAGGCCGCGAAGCAGCAACGCCGCGACGCCACCCGTCAACGCCAGCGGTACACCGGAAAAGACGATCGCCGCATCCTTCATCGATCGGAACAGCGCATAGAGCAGCCCCAGGATGAGCAGCAGCGCTGCTGGGACGACTAGACGCAACCGCTTGGTCGCAGAGATCAGCTGTTCAAACGTCCCCCCATAGCTGATCCAATAGCCGGTCGGCACAGTCACCTCCGCATCCACCTTGCGCTGCAATTCTTCCACGAAGGAGCCAAGGTCGCGGCCCCGCACATTGGCGGTCACGACCACGCGGCGCTTGCCATCCTCACGGCTGATCTGGTTCGGGCCGATCACAACCTCCACCTTTGCTACGTCCTGTACCGGCACGAAGCCGCGTGGCCCAGTCCCACCTTCGCCCAGCGGAATACGCAGGCGGCCGATTTCGTCCACCTTGCGCCGCATATCCTCGGGCAGGCGCACGATGATGGGAAAGCGCCTGTCGCCTTCGAACATTTCGCCCGCCTGCTTGCCACCGATAGAGATGGACACGACATTCTGGACGTCCCCGACATTGAGGCCAAGTCGCGCCAGCGCCGCGCGATCGGGTGTGATCTGAAGCACTGGCAGGCCCGTCACCTGCTCCACGCCGACATCTGCCGCCCCGTCGATACGCTCGACGACCTCCTCCACCTCCTGCCCCACGCGAAGAAGTTCGTCCAGGTCATCCCCGAAGACCTTGATTGCGACATCCGCTCGCACGCCCGAAAGCAGTTCGTTGAACCGCATCTGGATCGGCTGCGTAAACTCGTAATTATTGCCCGGTATCTGCTCGACCGCTTCCTGCATCTGCGCCACGAGCGTCGTGCGGGGCTTGCGCGGGTCTGGCCAGTCGCCGCGATCCTTCAGCATGATGAAGGTATCGGCGACGGATGGCGGCATCGGATCGGTCGCGACCTCCGCCGTGCCGATCTTCGCGATCACGCGTTCCACTTCGGGAAAACGCTTGAGCCGCGCTTCCACCGTCCTTTGCATCGCGATCGCCTGCGTCAGGCTGGTGCCGGGGATACGCAGCGCGTGCATGGCGATGTCGCCTTCATCGAGGTTCGGGATGAATTCCGACCCCATTCGGCTTGCCGCCAAACCGGCGATGAGGACCAGAACCATCGCCCCCGCTGCGAACGCCTTGCGTAGACGTAGCGCCTTGTCGAGTGTCGGTTCATAGATCCGGCGCGCCCAGAGCATGAGGCGGCTTTCCTTCTCCTCCACCTTGCCCGTCACGAACAGCGCGATGGCGGCAGGCACGAAGCTCAACGACAGGATGAGCGCGGCGGTCAACGCCATCACCACGGTGATCGCCATGGGATGGAACATCTTGCCTTCCACCCCCGTCAGGGCAAAGATCGGCACATAGACAAGTGCGATGATGAGCATGCCAAAGAGCGACGGTCGGATGACTTCCGACGTGGCCGATGCCGCAAGCGCAAATCGCTCATCGCGTGTCAGCAAACGCCCCAGCCCATGCTGGGCCTCGCCATAGCGGCGGAGGCAATTTTCCACGATGATGACCGCGCCATCGACGATCAGCCCGAAGTCCAATGCGCCGAGACTCATCAGATTGCCTGATACGCCCGCCTGCACCATGCCGGTGATCGTCATCAGCATCGCGATCGGGATGACTGCCGCCGTGATCAGCGCCGCGCGGACATTGCCGAGCAGCAGGAACAGGACAACGATGACCAGCAGCGCGCCTTCCAGCAAATTTTTTTCGACGGTCCAGATCGCCCGTTCGACCAGATCGGTGCGGTCATAGACAGACACCGCCCGGACGCCGGCAGGCAACGCCTTCGCCGCCTGCTCCAGCCGCGCCGCCGCTGCGCGTGCAACGATACGGCTGTTTTCACCGGCCAGCATGACGACCGTGCCCAGCACGACCTCCTCGCCATTTTCGGTCGCGGCCCCGGTGCGCAATTCCTCGCCCATGCCGACGTCCGCCACATCGGCGATGCGAATCGGCACCCCGCCCCGGTTGGTGACGATAATGGATTTAAGGTCATCGATACCGCTTGCCTGCCCCGGCACGCGGACCAGATATTGCTCGCCATAGCGTTCGACATAGCCCGCGCCGACATTGGCGTTGTTGCGGCCCAGCGCATCAACCACATCGTCCAGCGCCAGCCCATAGGCAGCCATCCGGTCGGGCAAGGGCGTCACATGATATTGCCGTTCGAACCCGCCGATGCTGTTGACTTCCGTCACGCCGGGAGTGTTGCGCAATTGCGGGCGGATGACCCAATCCTGCAAAGTGCGCAGATCTTCGGCGGTGTAAGGCGTACCATCGGGCTTGCGCGCGCCGGGCTTTGCTTCCAGCGAATACATGAAGATTTCGCCAAGGCCGGTGGCGATCGGTCCCATTTCCGGTTCGACGCCGGGTGGCAGTTGAGACCGGGCGGTCTGCAACCGTTCGTTGATGAGTTGCCGTGCGAAATAAATGTCGGTGCCATCGGCAAAGACAGCGGTGACCTGGGACAGGCCATAGCGCGAGAGCGATCGGGTATATTCCAGTCCCGGCAGACCCGCGATCGCTGTCTCCACAGGGAAGGTGATGCGCTGTTCCGCCTCCAGCGGGGAAAAGCCCACCGCTTCGCTATTGATCTGGACCTGGACGTTGGTGATGTCTGGCGTAGCATCGATAGGCAGCCGCTGAAAACTCCAGATGCCAAGGGCGCACAGCAGCAGCACGGCGGCCAGCACCGCCCATCGAAACTGGATGGCGGAAGCGATAACCCGCTCCAGCACAGCGCGCCGGGGACCGGCCGTCACGGCATCAATGGTCATGGCTGGCCCCCGACTTGTCGATGTCGGCCCGGATCAGGAACGCCCCGTCGGTTACATAGTCCGTGCCGGGTTCCAGACCCCCCAGCACCTCCGTCCATTCCGGGGTGCGACGGCCCAGTTGCAGCATCCGCACCTCATAAGCGTTGCCGACCTTGGCATAGACGACGTCGAAATCACGGAAACGCTGGATGGCCTTTGTGCGCACGGCCAGGGGCACCTGCGCCTGCGCTACGGAGAAACTACCCTCTACCCCCATGCCCGGACGAAATTGAGCCGCGGCCGATTCAGGCAGATGGACGTGGGCAAGCAGCGTCTGGCTGGCAAGGTCGGCCGTGGGCAGAATTGCCTCCACCTCGCCCGTCAACCGCGCTTCACCCGACAGGCTGCGCAACGCCACCGCCTGACCTGGCTTCACCCGCTCGGCGTCGCGCGGATAGACGAAAAATTCGGCGTGCAGCTTTTTGGGGTCAGCGATCACGAACAGGGCGCGGTCGCCGGTGACGTCACCGATATTCGCGTTCTTTTCCACGATAGTGCCGCCGATCGGCGCGGTCACGGCATAGGTTTGAAGCGAATGGCTGGATTCGACCCGCAATAGGGTTTGGCCGCGCCGCACAGTCTGGCCTAGTTCTCCGTTCATCGACAGGATCACGCCGGGCAGGCGGGCGCGAACGTCCGCCTCGCCCTCGGGCGTGATTTCGATCCGGCCCGACATGTCGATCAGTTCGACGATGGAGGCCGCCCCTGCCCTTTCTGACTTTACGCCGCCCGCTCTCGCCGCAGAGGCGGAGATGATCGTGCGCCCTTCATAGGATGCATAGGTCCAATTGTGGGTGCGTCCGCCCTCCACCGCACGAACCTTTACATCGAAGCTGTGCGGCTCCTTCACCACGCCGCCACCGCGCAGATAATCTTCCTGTGGGGCGAAGGCGAAGCGGTCGATCTTGCCGCCCAACCTGATGAGGTCGATGTTCAGCTTTACCTCACCCGGCGCGACCGGCTTATCATTTCTATAGGCATAGACGTGGAACTCCGGCTCCACGCCATCCTCGAAAATTTGAATCTCTACGGCAAAGTCCCCGTCGCGCAACATGCGTCCGCCATGGGGGCCGCGTTCAAACTCTGCTTCCGCCGCGCCATGTTCGCCTTTTTCGGCGGGCGGGGGCGTTTCGCCGCACGCGCTCAGGATCGTGGTCGCCAACAGGACGCCAGCCAATTTCAGATAAGGGGACATCAGCGATTCTCCACGCTGGAAAGAAGGGGGACGTGGCGGCCAGTCAATCGGTCCAGACGTGCGCCATCGAGATGATAGGAGCGAAGCAGCACGATGCGCCGGTCATAGGCGTCGATCATCGCCTGCTGCGCCTGCGCCACTTCCAGAAAGGTGAAAGCGGTGCCGCCACGATTATAGCCATCGCGCACCAGCACGACCGCCCGTTCGGCGCTTGGTAACACCTGGGAATCAATGCGTTTGATCTCCATCACCATGGCGGCGCGCTGTGCCAGCAGCCGGTCGATTTCGCGCTTCGACTGCACTTTCAGGACGGCGATTTCCGCTTCGGCGGCGCGGCGTTCGGCTTCGGCCCGTTCCACATTGCCCCGCTGGGTCCGGCGGCCCCCTAACGGGATCGATCCGCCGAACACGACGCTCAGGTCATTGCCTTGCCCATAATGGCGCAGCCCCGCGCGCACCGTCGGATCGGTCAGGCTGTTCGCCGCCGCCAGCCGCGCCCGCGCCGCCGCCGCATCCCTTTCGGCATCCAGCAGAACAGTGTCCACCGGCTGCGCATCGCCCGGCGTTTCGGCAGAAAGCTGAGAAAAGCTGCTGCTATCCAATCGGATGTCGTCCGACGCACCCCACCATGCGCCCAGCGATGCACGCGCGATCCGGGCTTTTTCGATCGCCTGTTCCATCGCGATCCGCGCTTGTGCCAGCGCCGTGCGCGCCCTTTCCAGCGCGAACAGCGGGTCGAGCGCACGCCCCACGCGCCGCGCCACTTCGCGCTCCAGCCGCTGAGCCTGATTCAGCTTTTCCTGCGCGATCGGAATTTCCGCATCCGCCGCCAGTGCCTCGACCCAGGCGACCTGCGCCTGCGCCAGCAGATCGAGTTGGCGCAACCGACCGCGCTGCTCGGTCACGTCGCGCTCAGTCATGGCCGTGCCGACCCGCGCCTGCCGCTTCGCGCCGCGTTCCCAACTGCGTTCGTACCAGGCGGTCGTCTGCGAACTGGCGACGGGCGTATAACCGCCGGTGCGCGCGAAATCCTCGACCTCAACGGTTACGATGTCCTGCGGGCGGACATCGGCCTGACGGATGGATGCGTCGGCGGCCGCACGCTGCGCGGCGGAGACGGCAATGGCGGGATCAGCCTGCGCCACCCGCGACAGGGCATCGGTCAGCGTTAGATCCTGCGCGTACGCAGGTGGCAGGCTGGTCAGAGCGAGCAGCAGGCTGATAGCCAGCGCGCCGCCCGGACGGAAAGGGGATGACATGGAAAAACACTCGCGACAGGGCGTGGATCAAGTCCCACGCCGCCATCGCGACATGGGTTCAGACGCTGCTGATACCCTGTCTGGGCGGGCGCTTTGGCCCATCGATGGCCGATCCGGCCCGTACATTATCCTGCGGCAGGCCGTGACGCGCGCTGTCCAGCAGCAGCATAGCCATGGCGGACTGGGCGATAGGGATCATGCCGGAACCACTATCGCCATGATGATGGTGATGGCTTTCGGGCAGAGGGTCTTGCTCGTCCGCATCCTGCATCTGCGGGCCATCATGATCGGCATCATGGGCTTCTTCGACCGACAGGCCGCCGAACAGCATATGGCCGTGCTGCTGCGTCGATCCCGATTCGTGCTGCATCCGGTCCATCGTCCGCGACAGTCCCATGCCGGCGAACAACGCAGCCAACGCGATGCACAGCATCGCGCCGAGACGAAATCGCGAAGAGGATCGCAGCATGGACATATTATGACGCCTATCGGGGTTGCGCCGCTGTATCAAGATCGCGTGATATCCCCTTTTCGGCATATCGTGCGGAATGGGACCATGCGCCGCGTCGCTACTAAGCGTCAGCCTGATGTTCCGGTGCCGCGCGCCTGAACGCATCCATGGCCTGGCACACCTTCTCCACCGCCATCAAACGTGGCCAGCGCAGATCGACGCCGAAGCGCCGGGCGTTGAACAATTGCGGCACCAGAAAAATATCGGCCAGCGTGACCCGATCACCGAAACAATATCGCCCATCCTGCTGCGCTATCAGTCGGTCGAAGGCATCCAGCCCCTCATCAATCGCTTGCCGCGCCCATTGGGTCACCTGCGCCTCAGCCAGCCCCAGGCCACGCAGTCGCTGCAATATTTTGAGGTTCTGCACCGGATGCGTGTCGCACGCGATCACTTGCGCTGCCGCACGTATTTGGGCGCGGCGCAAGGGATCGTCGGGTAGCAATCGGAACCCTGCGACCGTCTCGTCCAGATATTCGCATATCGCCAGACTTTGCGTCAGTACCGCGCCATCGATTTCCAGCGCGGGTATCAACCCCTGCGGATTGAGCGCCAGATAATCCGCGCTGCGCTGCTCGCCTGCACGCAGGTCATGGAAGGTGTCGGTATAGGAAACGCCCTTCAGGTTCAGGGCGATCCGCACGCGATAGGTTGCCGTGGACCGGAAGTATCCGTGCAGCACCGGGTCCGATATAATCGCCATCATCCTGCTCCATCCTTACCCTGTTCTACAACAGCAAAGCCGATCCTGTCACCCGATACGTCCGGGGCTTGCGGCGACGCTAAGGAAAACGCATGGGCGATCCTGCCCATGGCGGAGACATTATGTGACCGAAACCTGCACCCTGACCCTGCAATGCGACGACCGGCCCGGCCTTGTAGCCGATGTCGCCGGTTTTCTGGCGCAGCAGGGGGCAACATCACCGATGCCCAGCAATATAATGACCGGCTGAACAACCGCTTCTTCATGCGGGTGGAGTTCGAGGCGGCGTTGGGCAGCGCGGACAGGCTGCGCACCGCCTTTGCCGATGTCGCGATCGCCCGCGGGATGGAATGGACCCTGCGTCGCAATGGCGATCGACAGAAGGTCTTGCTGCTGGTTAGCCGGTTCGATCATTGCCTTGGCGACCTGCTCTACCGCTGGCGCATCGGGGAGATCGACATGGATGTCGCAGGCATCGTGTCCAACCACCCGCGCGAGGCACTGGCCATATCGCTCATCGACGATGTACCGTTCCATCATTTGCCGGTGAACAAGGATAGCAAGGCGCAGCAGGAAGCGCAGATTAAGGCCATCGTCGAGCAGAGCGGCGCGGACCTGATCGTGCTGGCCCGTTATATGCAGATATTGTCGGATGATCTGGCCGGGTTCCTGTCTGGCCGCTGCATCAACATCCACCACAGCTTCCTGCCCGGTTTCAAGGGCGCCAAGCCCTATCATCAGGCGCATGAGCGCGGCGTGAAGATGATCGGCGCGACTGCCCATTATGTCACCGCCGACCTGGATGAAGGGCCGATCATCCATCAGGATGTCGAAGCGATCAACCATGCCGATACGCCAGAGGATCTGGTGCGCAAGGGGCGGGACATCGAACGGCGCGTTCTGGCGAGTGCAGTGCAGCATCATCTGCAGGGACGGGTGTTTTTGAACGGTACGCGCACAGTCGTGTTTCGGGCCTGATCCATCCGCCAAACGCACCGGCGCGCTGCCTGTGCCACTTCTTTGATATTTTCATGTAGCGGAACAGTCATATTCGGAACAATCGGTGGTGTGGCCACCATAGCCTCGACGCATTGGGATTATCCAAGATCGAGGAGTTTCCGCAATGCCGTTCGCCCGTCTGGTCACCGCAGCCCTTACCGCCTCTCTGATGACCGCCGCCGCCGCGCCTGCCGATGCCCATGGCATCTGGTTTGCACAGCGCGCGCGCCAACTTGCCCTCGTCTATGGCGTGGGCGCCGACGATCTGGACGCGGTCAAGCGCCTGCCGTTAATCACGTCCGTCACAGGATATGACGCAGACGGCGCGCCGGTCGTTACCAAATTGCGCACCGCAGGCGCCATTCCGGTGGTCGATAGCGAAGAACCGGTCGCCATCGTCGCCGCGATCATGGATTATGGCCTGTGGAGCAAGACGCCTGATGGCGAGTGGCACAACAAGGGGCGTGATGAGGTGCCCACGGCCACGCTGGCGGAGCATAACTGGAAATATGCCGTCCACCTGACGCAGATGCCGATCAAGCCTGTGCCGATGCTGGCGGGTCATACGCTGCAACTGGTGCCGGTCGATACCGCCATCCCGCAGAAGATGGGCCAGCCGATGAAGGTGCGCGCCTATTACAAGGGCAAGCCGATCGCAGGCGCGACCATCATGGCCGATTATGTGAACGACCCGGACGAGGTGGCGGTCAAGACCGCTGCCGATGGCACCGCGACGATCAGGCTGCGCAATCAGGGGCTGAACGTCCTGATGGCGATCTATGTCGGGCCGAGCGACGACAAGGCGAAGGCGGACCATATGGAACATCGCGCAGCGCTGTCGTTCATCTTGCCGCATCTTCCTGAGTAAGAACCACATATAACGAGGATTTGAGCGTATGAAGAATATCCTACACGCTGGCCTGATGACCCTGGCCCTGATGGCCGCGCCGACGATGGCGATCGCCCATGGCAGCATGAAGCCCCAGCATGGCGGCATGGTGCAGATGTCGGGCGAAACCATGATGGAACTGGTCGCCACGCCCAAAGGCATCGATGTCTATCTGAGCGAAGAGGATGAGCCGCTGGCAGCAGCGGGCTATACCGCCAAGCTGACCCAGACTGTTGCGGGCAAGAAGAGTGATGCGGCGTTGACGGCGGCGGGTGGCAATAAATTGTCCGCGCCGGGTTTCAAGACGGTCAAGGGCGCGAAGCTGGTCGTCACGCTGGTCGACAAGAGCGGCACCCGCATCTTCGCCACTTTCCAGCCCAAGTAGATGTCGGGCCGGACCATTCCCATGCCGCGTGCCTCCATCCTTTGGCTGGCCACGCTGGTGCTGGCGGGGATGGTCCTGCTGGCGCTGCATGTGCCCGGCATGGCGCATGGCGTGAACGAGGACGATCGCGCCTTCATCGAAGGCGCGTCGGGCATCAACATCATTCCCTATATGTATCTGGGGGCCAAACATATGGTCACCGGACACGACCATCTGCTGTTCCTGGCCGGTGTCATATTCTTCCTCTACCGGATGAAGGATGTCGCAGCTTATGTGACCCTGTTTGCAGTCGGGCACAGCACGACGCTGCTGCTGGGCGTCATGCTCGACATCCGGGCCAACCCGTTCCTGATCGACGCCATCATCGTGCTGTCGGTCGTTTACAAGGCGATCGACAATCTGGACGGATTCCGCACATGGTTTGGCATATCGCCCAATCCCAGGATCGCGGTGCTGATCTTCGGTTTCTTCCACGGCATGGGCCTGGCCACCAAATTGCAGGAGTTGACACTCGCGAAAGACGGGATGATATATAATCTCATAGGTTTCAACGTCGGTGTCGAGATGGGCCAGCTGATGGCGCTGACCGTCATCCTGATCCTCATGAACCTGTGGCGCATGACCGGCAATTTCCAACGCAGTGCATTGCGCGCCAACGCGGCGCTCATGGCGGCGGGCTTCATCCTGATCGGCTACCAACTGGCCGGCTATTATACGCAAGGGGCATGACATGACCGCTTCGACCCTTCCTACCCGCATCACACCATCCCCCGCTGCATTGATGCGGGCGACGGCAGGCGCGGCGATCGCCGCCGGTGCGATCCTGACGCTGTTCGTGCTGCCGGCCGAATATGGCATCGACCCGACCGGCATCGGCAGTGCGCTGGGCCTGAACGGCATGGTAGCGGGCAAGGAGACTGGGACCGCCCCGGCCGCGCCGACGACGGCGGCAGCGGCAGCGCAAAGCGCCATCCCGATACCGACCAAGGCATCCATCGCCCGGACCACCGCATGGCGACAGGATGAACAGACGATCACGCTCGCCCCTCATAGCGGTCAGGAAGTGAAGGCCCACATGATGACGGGTGACAATTTCCTGTTCACATGGAAGTCCACGGGCGGCGCGGTAAAGGCCGAGATGCACGGGGAAAAGACCGGTGCGACCGACGGAGCCTTCACCGACTATTGGAAGGAGCTGGCGATGACCGGTGGGCAGGGCCAGTTCACCGCGCCCTTCGACGGCACGCATGGATGGTATTTCCGCAACAAGGGCGAAACGCCCGTGACCGTGACCGTCAAGACGGTCGGCTATTATAAAGACCTCTTCCTGCCCAAGGGCGCGTGAAGAGCAGGGGAGACAGTGATATGAACAGCATTGCGGGCAACATCCCACCCATAGCCTACAACCCGGCCACTGCGTCAGCGGTTTCGACGGCCAAGGCGCGCACGCGATTGATCGCGATCGACGCTCTGCGTGGCCTCGTCATGCTGTTCATGCTGGTCGATCATGTGCGGGAAACCTTCTTCCTGCATTTGCAGGTCACCGACCCTGTCGACGCCAACACGACAGATCCCGGCCTGTTCTTCACCCGGCTGCTGTCCACATTCTGCGCGCCGACCTTCGTCGCGCTGACCGGCCTGTCGGCCTGGCTGTACGGCCAGTCCCACAGCAAGGGACAGGTTTCGGAATTTCTGTTGAAACGCGGGCTGTTCCTGCTGTTTCTGGAAATCACCGTGGTAGGCTACGCCTGGCCCACGCAAGCGCCAGCCTTTCCGCCAAGCGCCATCTGGCTTCAGGTCATATGGGCCATCGGCATTTCCATGGTCGCACTGGCCGCGCTGCTACACTTACCGCGCAGGGCACAGTTTGCGGTGGGCCTGGCCATCGTGTGCCTGCACAATCTGCTCGACCCGATCAAGCTGACCGCCGATCAACCGGCCTATGTCGCCTGGGCGATCCTGCATCAGCGGTCCCTGATCGAAATGGGCGGACTGACGATCAAGACCACTTACCCAGTGCTGCCATGGATCGGCGTGATCCTGCTGGGCTATGCCTGCGGCCCTTGGTTCGCGCGTGGCAGCGACCCGGCACCGCGCATCCGACGCCTCGTCATGCTGGGGCTGGGGCTGATTATCGGCTTCGTCGTCATCCGCACGCTCAACATCTACGGGGACAAGCCGTGGTTCGTGGCGGAAACGCCGCTGCGCACGGTCATGAGCTTTCTGGCGCTGACCAAATATCCGCCCTCTTTGCTGTTCCTGATGCCCACGATCGGCACGGGGTGCCTGCTGCTCGCTCTGTTCGAGCGGTTTGAACAGAGCGCCGTCATGCCCCGGCTGGCGTTGCTGGGCAGCGCGCCGATGTTCTATTACATCCTGCATCTCTACACGCTCAAGCTGATCTACAACATCGCGCTGCTGTTGTATGGCCCGACCAAGGGCAAGGTGTTCGGCGTGGATAACCTGTCCACCGTATGGATCTGGGTCGCGCTGCTAATCGTGCCGCTTTACTTTCCGACGCGGTGGTTCGCGCAGCTCAAGCAGCGGCGCAAGGACATCTGGTGGCTCAAATATCTCTGATCCCGCGCCGGCGGGTCGCCCGGCCGCCTTTCCATCAGGGAAGGCGGCCATTCCCCAGCATTTTCGGGACAGTTTCCTATACGTAACGACCATATATGCCGCGCAGCATTTTCATGCCGTAACATGGGTCAATTCACAATTTTGCACCGTCCCACAGGCCAAGTTTGACGTAATATAACCGTAACTAGACCTAGCCTCGATCTCAAGAAGAGGTGATCGAACACCCCGTAGCCCGGCCCCCGATGACAGGACGCAATGTCCGCTTCGGGACAGAAGAACAAATCAGCCGGTCTCCGTTTCGCAGGACATTCAGGAACAGCGACTTCACAAGGGGATACACATAATGCGACCATCATCCGCCCTCCGACTGGCGCTTATCGCCAGCACCGCCGCCATCGCCCTGCCATCCATCGCATCGGCCCAGGAACCCGCCGCCGAAGTGCCCGCCGACGCCATCGTCGTCACTGGCCTCAAGCGCCAATATTTCGGCGACACGCCGGTCAAGGAAATCCCGCAGGCTGTCCAGTTTCTGGAAGGCAAGCTGCTTCAGGATCTGAACATCACCCGCCTCGACACCGCGCTGGAACTGGCAAGCGGTGTTTCGAAGCAGAATAATTTCGGTGGCCTGTGGGACAGTTTCGCCATTCGCGGTTTTGCCGGCGACGAAAATTTTCCAAGCGGCTTCCTGGTCAACGGATTTAATGGCGGGCGCGGTTATGGCGGCCCCCGCGACGCATCGAACGTCGAGCGCATCGAAGTGCTCAAGGGTCCGAACTCAGCGGTCTTCGGGCGCGGCGAGCCGGGCGGCACGATCAACATCGTCACCAAAAAGCCCGACTTCAAGCAGCATGGCAGCTTCACCGTCGGTGGCGGCAGCTGGGAAAATTACCGGGTAGAGGGCGATTTCAACCTGCCGCTGAGCGACACCGTCGCCGTCCGCATCAACGGATCGGTCGAGGATGCCGAAAGTTTCCGCGACACGGTCAAGACGCGCAAATATACGCTGACGCCATCCTTTCTGGCGAAGCTGTCGGACGCGGACATTTTCACTTACGAACTGGAATATGTGAAGCAGGACGTGCCGTTCGATCGTGGTGTTGTGGCTATCCCCACCGTGACCAACGGCGTCACCAGCTATAATCTGGGCGCGATCCCCAACTCGCGCTTTTTGGGCAACCCCAATGACGGCCCGATCAAAATCGGCGTGCTGGGCCATCAGGCGCAATATCAGCACGACTTCAGCAGCGATTGGACGCTTATGCTGGGCGCTGGATATAAGGACACGACGTTCGAAGGCTTTTCCAGCGACCCCGAACTGGCGCTTGGTCGTCAGTTGATCGATAATAACGGGCGTACCCTGTCGCGCCAGCGCCGCTATCGCGATTACAGCACCACCCATCTGGTGTTCCGGGGCGAAATCAGCGGCAAGGTGAATACCGGATCAATCGTCCACAATATCCGAGTCGGTGCGGACTGGGACAAGTTCGAGATCGAATTGCTCCAGACCCGCTATCGCCCAACCGCAGCGGATCAGTCCTATTCGATCGACATCTTCACTCCCAACTATAACATCGCAGCGCCCACGCCGACGAGCGTCATCCAGAATTCCACCGAAACACAGAAGGCCTGGGGCGTTTACGCGCAGGACCAGATCGAGATCACCGAACAGTTCAAAGTCCGGTTCGGCGGGCGCTATGACGATTTCAGCCAGAATATCGACAACCGGTTGGGGCTTACCAATCCTGCGTCCTACACCAAGTTCAGTCCGATGGCGGGACTGGTGTTCGAACCCACACAAAGCCTCTCCTTCTACGCCAGCTATGGCAAGGGGTTCCGGCCGAACAGCGGCGTCGATGTGAACAACAATCCCTTCGCCCCGGAAGTCAGCAAAAGCTACGAAGTCGGTGCAAAGTTCGTGACGCCGGATGGCCGGATCACCAGCACGCTTTCGCTATACAAGATGAAGAAGAGCAACGTCCTGACCGCCGATCTGCTGACCGGCCTGTCTGTGGCGGTTGGATCGGCCAAAAGCCAGGGCGTCGAGTTCGACGTCAACGCCAAGCTGCCAGCCGGGTTCGAACTGTTCCTGACCTACGCCTATACCGACGCAGGCTGGGCGGGCGACTATCCTTTGGCCGGTGTGTTCAAGAACGATCCGCTGATCAACATTCCCAAGCATCAGGGCAATGCCCTGCTGTTCAAGACGTTCGATATCGGCAGCAACAAGGCGATGCTGGGCGCGGGCGTAACGCATATCAGCAACCGACTGGGCCAAACGGCGGCGAATTTCTATCTGCCAAGCTATACAATCGCCAAGGTGCTGGGTTCGGTCACGTTTAACGAACAGTTCAAACTGTCTGCCGACGTCAACAACCTGTTCGACAAGAAATATTACGCCAGTTCCTATTCGGCACTGTGGATCCAGCCGGGCATGCCACGGTCGTTCACGGTACGCGGGACGTTTAATTTCTGATTGCGTTCGGGGGCGGTTCGCCGCCCTCTTCCAGCCGTCGGTGGCAGCGTCGTTGCGCTGTTGCCGACGGCCTTTTCTTTGACGGCGGCCACAGGATCCCACGATGAGCCTGCTCTATACATCCGACGCGACGCGCGGCCGCATCTGGCGCGACATATTTGCGGCGCAGGCTTCGGCCATTGGCTTTGTCGATCCGGGCGACGCCTATGACCCCGCCACGATCCGCTATCTGGCCGCATGGAATCCGTCGGCCGATCTGATCGCGACGCTGCCTGCGCTTGAAGTGTTGTTTTCGATCGGCGCAGGGATCGACCAGTTCGACATGGCCAGCCTGCCGCCCCATGTGCGCGTCGTGCGCATGATCGAACCGGGCATCACGCAGGGTATGGTCGAATATGTCACGATGGCGGTGCTGGCGCTGCATCGCAACCTGATCGACCATGGCATCGCGCAGCGCGAAGCGCGGTGGGCGCCGATCAAGCTGGTCCCCGCCGATCAACGCCGGGTCGGCGTGATGGGGCTGGGCCATCTGGGGCAAGCGGTGCTGGGGGCGCTTGCGCCGTTCGGCTTTGCCCTGTCGGGATGGAGCCGGTCGGCCCATGCGATCGACGGCGTGGAATGTCATGCGGGGGACGATGGACTGACGGCTTTTCTGTCAGGGTGCGACATCCTCATCTGCCTGCTGCCGCTGACGCCGCAGACGCGCGGCATCCTGTGCCGTGATACGCTTTTCCAGCTGCCTGCCGGGGCGGCGATCGTCAATGTCGGGCGGGGCGCGCATCTGGTGGAGCAGGATCTGCTGTCGTTGATCGATGAAGGGCATGTTTCAGGCGCTGTTCTCGACGTGTTCGACCCCGAACCGCTGCCTGCCGATCATCCATTCTGGGCGCATCCTCGCATCCTGATGACGCCCCATATCGCCAGCATGACCCGCGCGGACAGCGCCGCACAAGCCCTGATCGCCAATATCCACCGCCATGAAGCGGGCCAACCGATGGAGGGTGAAGTCGCACGGCAGCGGGGCTATTGAAGGCGCGATATTCCATGCCGCCTACCGATCGATACAAGGGGAATTTGCCGAAATCACCGGCCCGATCGCCCCGCTTCGCAAGGCGCAGCAAATCCTGCCGAATGACCTACCGTAAAAGCGCCAAATCTGCCCTTGGCCATGAATCAATCAGGCGCATGTTCCGGCTCGCCCATGTCGTAATAGCATTGTCACACGGCCCCACGGGCCATTTGTCGAACCCAGTTAGGATGTTCCTCCGATGCCCAATTTCCGGCCCAAATATATCAGCTTCGACTGCTACGGCACGCTGACCCGTTTCCGCATGACGGAAATGGCAACCGCCTTCATGGCCGATCGCATCGATGCGGAAAAACTGCCTGCCTTCTGCAAGGACTGGGGCGCTCTTCGTTTCGATCAGGTGATGGGCGATTGGGAACCCTATCAGGAAGTTATCCGCAACTCACTGCGTCGCACATGTCAGAAATGGGGCGTTGCCTATAATGAGGCCGACGCCGATGCGGTCTATGCCGCCGTGCCCACATGGGGTCCGCATGACGACGTAGCCGGTGGCCTGTCCCAGATCGGCGACAAAATCCCGCTCGTCATCCTGTCCAACGCGATGAACGACCAGATCCATCATAATGTCGGCATGCTGGGCGCGCCTTTCCACGCGGTCTACACCGCGCAGATGGCACAGGCTTACAAGCCGCGCATGCAGGCGTTCGAATATATGTTCGACCAGCTGGGCGCTAATCCGGAAGATATGATGCACGTCTCGTCCAGCTTCCGCTACGACCAGAATACAGCGACCGACCTGCATTTTGGATGCCGTGTGTTCGTGGGTCGCGGGCATGAGCCGTCGAACCCATTCTACCGCGACGTGGAAATCCCGCATATCGGTTGCCTGCCTGCGGTCGTCGGTCTCTAAATAGCGCCATGGTCGCTTCCCCCCTCTCCTATTGGCTCGCCAGCGCGCCTGCCTTCACCGGCGGCGCGCACGGCGCGGTTGAGGGCGTCGCCGATGTTGCCATCATCGGCGGCGGCTTTACCGGCCTATCGGCGGCGCTGGCACTGGCCAGACGCGGCGCAAATGTCGTCCTGCTGGAGGCGGACCGGGTCGTGGGGGAAGCGTCCGGGCGCAATGGGGGCCAATGCAACAATGGTACGTCCCATGATTATGGCGCCTTGTCCGCCCGTTTCGGCAAGGACGTAGCCAAAGCCTATTATCGCGCCCATTGTGATGCGGTCGATACCGTAGAGCGGTTGGTGCGCGAAGAGGGCATCGATTGCAGCTTCAACCGTTGCGGCCGGGTGAAGCTGGCCGCCAAGCCCGCCCATTATGACAAGCTGGCCCGCGCGCATGACCTGCTGGTGCGCGAAGTCGATCAGAATGTCCGGCTCGTTCCACCCGAACGCATCCGCGACGAAGTGGGATCAGACGATTTTTACGGCGCATTGATCCAGACCACCAGCGCGCAGATTCAACCGGCCCGCTTCGGCGTCGGTTTGGCGGAAGCCGCGGCGGGCGCGGGTGCGCGCATTTACGAACAGGCACGAGTCAGCGACTTTACGCGGTCCCCGCAGGGCTGGCGCGTCACGACGCCGCGCGGGACGGTGATGGCCCGGCAATTGCTGGTCGCGACCGGTGGCGCGCCTGCGGGCCAGGCGTTCGGCTGGTTTCGCCGCCGCATCATATCGGTGGGCAGCTTCCTTATCGCGACGGAGCCGTTGGACGACACGACCATCGACGCGCTGCTGCCCCATCGCCGCAACTATGTGACCAGCAGGAATATCGGCAATTATTTCCGCCTGACGTCCGACAACCGCCTCATATTTGGCGGACGCGCGCGCTTCGCCATCAGCGATCCGCGATCGGACATGAAAAGCGGCCGCATATTGGAGCAGACGCTGGGCCAGATGTTTCCCGCGCTGGCGGGCGTGGGCGTCGATCATGTGTGGGGCGGCATGGTCGACCTGACCGCCGATCGCCTGCCGCGCGCGGGTGAGCGGGACGGGCTATATTATTCCATGGGCTACAGCGGCCATGGCGTGCAGATGGCGACCCATATGGGGCAGCAGATGGCGCGCGTGATCAGCGGCGAGCCGGACGCCAATCCTTGGGGTCAGCTGGACTGGCCCAGCGTGCCGGGCCATTTCGGCAAGCCATGGTTCCTGCCGATGGTGGGCCTGTGGTATAAATGGCAGGACGTCATCCATTGACCGATGTATTGGCCCCTTTTTCCCGTCGCGGCCTGATCGGCGCGGGTCTTGGCCTTGGTGCGGGGCTGCTTCTGCCCGATGGCGCGATGGCGGCCGGTCGTCCACGGCGGGGCGGGCGCATTCGCGCTGCCGGCATGTCCAGTTCGACCGCCGACACGCTCGATCCGGCCAAGGGGTCGATGTCGAGCGACTATATCCGTCATTATATGTTCTACAGCCTGCTCACCCAACTGGACCGCAACCTTGTCCCCCAGCTGGAACTGGCCGAACGGATAGAGAGCACGGACCAGATCAACTGGCACATCCGGCTGCGCAGGGGCGTGACCTTTCATGATGGCGCAAGCCTGACCGCGCAGGACGTGGTCTGGTCGCTGCTGCGCCACAAGAACCCGGCGACGGGATCGAAGATGGCGCAAATCGCCCAGCAATTCGCGCAGATCCGGGCGGCGGGCAAACAGGACGTGGTCATTCGCCTGACCGGTCCCAATGCCGACCTGCCCGCCATTCTTGCTCAGACGCATTTTGCGATATTGCGCGAGGGGACGAGCGATTTCCGCACGGCGAACGGCACCGGACCCTATCTGTGCGCACAGTTTCGACCCGGTGTTCGCACGCTGGCACGGCGTAATCCCAATTTCTGGAAGCCGGGCAAACCTTATCTGGATGAGATCGAACTGATCGGCATCCCCGACGAGTCCAGCCGCGTCAACGCCCTGCTGTCGGGGGACGTCCACCTGATCCTGGCAGTCAATCCGCGATCGAGCAAACGCGTCATGGCGTCACTGGGCCATACGCTGATGGTCACGCCATCGGGACTGCACACCAACCTCATCATGCGGCAGGACCGCCTGCCGACCGGAAACCCTCATTTCGTCGCGACGATGAAATATCTGTTCGACCGCCCCCTTATCAAGCGCGCGCTCTATCGCGGCTATGCGACGATCGGCAACGATCATCCGATCCCGCCCTTCCATCCCTATTATCGCGCGGACCTGCCCCAGCGGTCGCTGGATCTGGACAAGGCGCGCTGGCATCTGCAGCGGTCCGGGCTGGGCAATGCGCGGCTGCCGGTCTATGCGTCGCCTGCTGCGGACGGATCGGTCGACATGGCGTCGATCCTGCAGGAATATGGGTCGCGCATCGGTCTTAATCTGGCGGTCAATCGGGTGCCGGCCGACGGTTACTGGTCGACCCACTGGATGAAGCATCCGCTGGGCTTCGGCAACACGAACCCGCGCCCCACCGCAGACCTGATGTTCAGCCTGTTCTACAAGTCCGACGCAGCGTGGAACGAGAGCGGTTGGAAAAACCCCCGCTTCGATCACTTGCTGCTGGAGGCCAGAGGCGAGTCGGATCAGGCACGGCGCAAGCAGCTTTATGGCGAAATGCAGGAACTGGTCCGCGATTATTGCGGGGTTGGCATTCCGGTGTTCATTAACCTGATCGACGGTCATGACCGGCGATTGAAGGGCATGTATCCGATCGCCTTTGGGGGCATGATGGGCTATCAATTTGCCGAACATGTGTGGTGGGAAGGCTGATGGCGGGCGCGTCTTCCCAAGGCGGCATGAAGGCCGCATTCATTCTGATCGGCAAACGGTTCGCATCCTCCATTCTGACGCTGCTGCTGGTATCGGTGACGATCTTCGTGATCGCGCAGCTGCTGCCCGGCGATGCGGCGCAGGAAGTCCTGGGGCAGAGCGCAACGGCGGATCAGGTTGCAGCATTGCGCCATGACATGGGCCTCGATCGCCCGGCCTATGTCCGTTACGCCAGTTGGCTCGGCGGCATGGTCAGCGGCGATCCGGGACAGTCGATGGTCGCCAACATGCCGGTGTCCGAAGTGATTGCCGAACGACTGCCTAACAGCCTGTTGCTGGCGGCCCTGACCGCGCTGGTCGCCGTGCCGGTCGCCTTGTCCATCGGCATCGGGTCAGCGATGAACCGGGGCGGGCGGATCGACCGCGCGCTGAACGTCGCGACGCTTTCCATGGTCGCGGTGCCGGAATTTCTGGTGGCGACCATCGCCGTGCTGATCTTTTCGGTCAAGCTGCGTTGGCTGCCCTCCATCGCGATGGCATCGAACGACATGGGATGGGGCGAATATCTGGGCGGGGTGGCAATGCCGATCCTGACGCTGAGCGTCATCGTGATCGCGCAAATGGCGCGGATGACGCGCGCGGCGGTGATCGACCAGATGGACCGGCCCTATGTCGAAATGGCCGTGTTGAAAGGCGTAACGCCGGTGCGAGTCATCATGAAGCACGTCATGCCCAACGCGATCGCCCCCATCGTCAACGCCATGGCATTAAGCCTGTCCTATCTGCTGGGCGGGGCGGTGATCGTGGAAACCATATTCAACTATCCCGGCCTCGCCAGCCTGATGGTCAACGCCGTCACCAGCCGCGACATGCCATTGTTGCAGGCGTGCGCCATGATCTTCTGCACGGCCTATCTGCTGTTGATGCTGATAGCCGACGTCACCGCGATCCTCGCCAACCCAAGGCTGCGTGCGCAATGATCGCATCTGCACTCTCCTACGCCAAGGCGCTGCCGCTATCGGGCAAGATCGGGCTGACGCTGGTCATCTTCTGGCTGCTGGCTGCCCTGTTCGGGCCGATGATCGCGCCCTATCCGATCGGCGCCTTCGTCGCCTATGATGTGTTCGACAGTCAGTCGGCGGCACATTGGCTGGGCAGCGACTATCTGGGCCGGGACGTGCTCAGCCGGACGCTTTCGGGCGCGCGCTATACTGTCGGTCTGGCTGCTGCCGCCGCGCTGCTGGCGAGTACGACCGGCACGGCACTGGCGCTGACGGCGGCGGTGGGCGGCGCGAAGGTGGACGAACCGCTCAGCCGCTTCATGGACATGCTGATTTCCATCCCCTCCAAGATTTTTTCACTGGTGCTGGTCGCGGCGTTCGGATCGTCGCTGGGCCTGCTGCTGCTGATTGCCGCCTTTACCTATGTCCCCGGCAATTATCGCATCGCCCGCGCGCTGGCAGTCAATCTGGCGCAGATGGACTATGTGCAGGTGGCGCGGGCGCGGGGCGAGGGGCGCTTCCACATCGCCATCGCCGAAGTCCTGCCGAACATGATCCACCCGCTGCTCGCCGATTTCGGCCTGCGCTTCGTGTTCATCGTGCTGCTGCTGTCGGGCCTGTCCTTTCTGGGGCTGGGCGTCCAGCCGCCGGACGCGGACCTGGGGTCGCTGGTGCGGGAGAATATTTCGGGGCTGGGCGAAGGCGCGCTGGCGATACTGGCGCCCGCCATCGCCATCGCGACGCTGACCGTGGGCGTCAACCTGCTGATCGACGCGATTGGCGTTTCCGGGCCGGGACAGGGGAAACGCCGGTGAGCGAGAGACCCCATGTCGAGGTAAAAGGCCTGCTCGTTACCGCGCGCAATGCGGCGGGGGAGACATTCCCGATCGTCAGCGGCATCGATTTTTCTTTGCAGCGCGGGCAAGTGCTGGCGCTGATCGGCGAATCCGGGTCCGGCAAGACAACCATCGCGCTGACGATGCTGGGCCATGCACGGCCCGGTGCAGTCATCGCTGGCGGATCGATCCGCGTGGGCGATGCCGATATTGGGACGCTAGACCGCAAAGGGCTGGCGGCGCTGCGCGGCAACCGCATCGCCTATATCGCGCAAAGCGCCGCGTCCGCC
Source organism: Sphingobium sp. (assembly GCF_049304695.1). GTDB lineage: Bacteria > Pseudomonadota > Alphaproteobacteria > Sphingomonadales > Sphingomonadaceae > Sphingobium. The sequence goes on along the minus strand of NZ_JBAQOK010000092.1, from coordinate 11,829 downwards.
TTCAACCCGTCGCGCACGATCATGGATCAGGTGGTCGAACCGGCGTTGGTCCACGACCTGATGCCGCGCGCGCAGGCTGAGGCCAAGGCAGTGGACCTGTTCCGTGCGCTCGCCCTGCCCTTTCCCGAGACAATCGGTGCGCGTTATCCGCACCAATTGTCGGGCGGTCAGTTGCAACGACTGATGGCTGCGATGGCGCTGATTACCGATCCCGAACTCGTCATTTTGGACGAGCCGACGACCGCGCTGGACGTCACCACGCAGATCGAAGTGTTGCGCGCGTTCAAGGCCGTGGTGCTGGAGCGCGGAGCGACCGCCATCTACGTGTCGCACGACCTGGCCGTCGTCGCGCAGATGGCGGACCAGATCGTCGTGCTGCATCAGGGACGCATCCGGGAAGCGGGCCAGGCCGCGCAGATATTGCATGCGCCCGCCGACGATTATACCCGCACGCTGATGGCGGCCGCCCGCCCCGCCATGCGTCCTACACCGGTCAAGGCCGACCTGCCCGCCGCGCCGTTGCTGGAAATACGGGGCATGACGGCGGGTTATGGCAGGATTGGCAAGGATGGCCGCCCGCGCGTCCCCGTGCTGCGCGACATCAACCTGACGATCGAGCGCGGCGCGACTTTGGGCGTCATCGGTGAGAGCGGGTCGGGTAAATCCACCATCGCGCGCGTGATCGCCGGGCTGTTGCCACCGACCAGCGGTCAGGTGCTGCTGGACGGAGAGCCGCTGCCGCCCGGCCTGCATGGCCGCACGCGTGACCAGTTCCGTCGCGTCCAGCTGGTGTTTCAGAATGCCGACACCGCGCTCAATCCCGCGCACAGCGTCGGACGGATACTGGAACGACCATTGACCTTCTATCATGGGTTGAAGGGCAATGCCGCGCATATGCGGGTGCTGGAACTGCTCGACCTCATCCGCTTGCCCGCCAGCCTGATCGACCGGCCGATCGGTGGGCTGTCTGGGGGGCAGAAGCAGCGGATCAACCTGGCCCGCGCACTGGCCGCCGATCCGCAACTCATCCTGTGCGACGAAGTGACGTCGGCGCTCGACACGGTGGTGGGCGCGGCGATCCTGGACCTGATGGCGGAACTGCGCCGGGAACTGGGCATCGCGACGATGTTCATCAGCCATGATATTTCGACCGTGCGGGCGATCTGCGACGATGTTTTGGTGCTTTATGCTGGCACGATGGTCGAAACCGGGCCGCGCGCGGCGTTCGGTCAGGCTCCCTTCCATCCCTACACCGATCTGTTGGTCGGGTCGGTGCCCGAAATGCGGGCCGGTTGGCTTGAGGAAAGCCATGCCGGTGCAGCGCCCCCGCCAATCGGCGCGATCGGCGATCATCCCGACCTCTGCCGCTTCCTGCCACGCTGCCCTGCGCGCATGGACGGCCTGTGCAACACCACGCCGCCGCCCCGCCGTCAGCTGGACAAGGGCAGCCGGATATTGTGCCATCTTGGAGACGAAAGCCTGATGCCGTCATGAACCGTTTCGTGCGTCTGGGCGAAACCGATCGCCCCGGCATCACTGTGCATGTTGATGGCGCGCCCGTCGCCGCGCTGGAGGGCGACACGCTGATGGTCGCGCTGCTGAGTGCGGGCGATGCGCTGCGCCAGTCGGAATTCGGGCCGGAACGGCGGGCGGGATTCTGCCTGATGGGCGCATGTCAGGATTGCTGGGTGTGGACGGAAAGCGGCGACCGCCTGCGCGCCTGCTCCACGCTCGCGGCATCGGGCCAGCGCATTGTCACCAGCCAGCCGGGGGCGTCATGGCCGAACCACGCATAATCATCGTGGGCGCAGGGCCATCCGGCACCCGCGCGGCGCAGGCCTGCGTGCAGGCGGGTGTTCGTCCCATCGTCATCGATGAGGGGCGTCGCGACGGCGGGCAGATCTACCGCCGCCAGCCCGACCATTTCACCCGCCCCTATGCCAAACTCTACGGCACCGAAGCCCCGCGTGCGCAGGCGCTGCACGAAGCGTTCGATGCGCTGAAGGGTGATGTCGATTACCGCCCGGAAACATTGGTGTGGAACATCGCGCAGGGTCATGTCTGGACCGCATGCGGAGCGGCGCAACAATCGCTGCCGTTCGATGCACTGCTGCTGTGTACCGGGGCGACCGATCGGCTGATGCCGGTCAAGGGCTGGAATTTCGCTGGCGCCTATAGCCTTGGCGGCGCGCAGGTCGCGCTGAAATCTCAGGCCGTGTCGATCGGCCACAAGGTCGTGTTCATGGGGTCCGGTCCCCTGCTCTATCTCGTCGCCAGCCAATATGTCGAAGCGGGCGCGGATGTCGCGGCGGTGCTGGATACCGCACCGTTCAGCGCGCGGGTCAAGGCGCTGCCCGACCTGCTGGCCGTGCCGTCGGTACTGTGGAACGGCGTGGCGCTGACGATGAAGCTCAGGCGTGCGGGAGCGGCGCTGCATAACGGCGTCACCCCGCTGGAAATCATCGGCGATCCCGCGTCCGGCGTGACGGGTATCCGGTTCCGCACAGCGACCGGCGTGGAAACGACGATTGCCTGCGACGCGGTGGCGATGGGTCATCATCTGCGGCCTGAAACGCAGTTGGCCGATCTGGCCCGCTGCGCCTTCGCCTTCGATCCGCTGACGCGCCAGTGGCTGCCCGAACGGGACCGGGATGGCCGGGCCAGCGTGGCGGGCGTCTATCTGGCGGGCGATGGTGCCAAAATATTGGGCGCGCGATCGGCGGAGGCCAGCGGACGGCTGGCGGCGCTTGCCGCGCTCGCCGATCTGGGCCTGCCGGTCGATAGCGGCGAAATGACATCGTTGCGCGGCGATGTGGCGATCTACGCCCGGTTCGCACGCGGTCTCGCCAAAGCCTTCCCATGGCCCGCCGATCAGGCTGCCGCCCTGCCCGACGAGGCCGTGTTGTGCCGATGCGAAGGGGTGACGGCGGGCGATCTGCGTGGCGTGATGCGCGAAACCGGTGCGCAGGAAGCCAACCGGGCCAAGGCGTTCAGCCGCGTCGGCATGGGTCGGTGCCAGGGTCGCTATTGCGGCCTCGCCGCTGCCGAACTGATCGCTGCGGAAACGGGTGTGCCGGTCGAACAGGTTGGCCGTTTGCGCGGACAGGCACCAGTCAAACCGCTGACCGTTTCCATTGGAGATACGGACGCATGAGCGCGGCCAGCGACGTCATCATCGTGGGGGGCGGCCTGATGGGGTCATCGGCCGCTCTGTTCCTGCGCGGCCATGGCCTGTCGGTCACGCTGCTGGAAACCGACCTGATCGGACGGCAGGCGAGCGGCACCAATTTCGGCAATGTCCGACGACAGGGCCGCCCGGTCCACCAGCTTCCGCTGGCCAATCGCGCCATCGCCACATGGCGCAGGTCGCGAGAATTGCTGGGCGCGGACGTGGAATATCTTCAGTCGGGCCATATCCGCGTCTGCTATCGCGAACGCCCCGAACTGGTCGGATCGATGGAGGAGTATGCAGCCAAGGCACGCGAGGAGGGGCTGGAACTCGAACTGCTCAGCGGCAATGCGTTGCGCGACAAATTCCCTTTCTTCGGCCCGGACGTTTTGGCCGGATCCTATTCCGCGACCGACGGCCATGCCAATCCGCGCCTCGCTGCCCCTGCTTTCGCCCGCGCGGCGCAGCGGCTGGGCGCGATCGTCCATGAAAATACGAAGATCGTGGACGCGCAAAAGGTCGGTGAGGATTTTATCGTGACGGCGGCGGACGGGCGGACGTTTCGCGCGCCGATCCTGCTGATAACGGCGGGCGCATGGGGCAACGCGCTGTCATCGCAATTTGGCGAGCCGGTGCCGATTGTGCCGCGCGGTCCGAACATGAGCGTCACTGAACCTGTCCCCTACGCGATTCTGCCCGCCGTGGGCGTGATGACGCCGGTGGAGGAGGAAACCGTCTATTTCCGGCAGGTCGCGCGTGGCAACATCATCCTGGGTGGCAGCACGCGTGGGCCGTCCTTCCCCGACGCCTATCGCGCCTATGTCGAGCCGCAGAATACGGTGAGCCAGTTGAAGCATATCCGCCGCCTCGCTCCGTCGCTGGCCCGACTCAACATCATCCGCGTGTGGTCCGGCATCGAAGGCTATATGCCCGACAGCCAGCCGGTCATGGGACCAAGCGCCACGACCAGCGGCCTCTATTACGCCTTCGGCTTTTCAGGGTCAGGGTTTCAGATCGGGCCGGGCGTGGGCGAAACGATGGCGGAAATCATCGCTACGGGCGGCACGGATATTCCTATGGCACCTTACGACATCGCACGGTTTGCGGCGGGCAAATAAGCCAGTCACCGACCTCCGTTCGTTTCGAGCTAGTCGAGAAACATAGGCACCTTACCGCCTGCTTCTCGACTTCGCTCGAAGCGAACGGAGGGGGAATGATCATGTCATAGGCGGATCAAAACTCGATCAGCGCGACCTTGGTCTTCAGGTTCGCGAGATAGGCTTCGCGGCCCAGATCCTTGCCGATGCCTGACTGTTTATAACCACCGGTCGGCAGGATGAAATCGTTGCTGCGGCCATAGCGATTGACCCACACCGTCCCGGCCTCCAGCGCACGGGTCGCGCGCAGCGCCAGCGCGATGTCGCCGGTATGCACGCCCGCCGCCAGGCCGTAGGCGCTGTCATTGGCCAGCGCATAGGCTTCCGCCTCGTCGGCAAAGGTCTGGACGGTCAGCACTGGCCCGAAAATTTCGCCCTGCACTGCCTCGCTATGCTGCGCAGCATTGTGCAGCAAAGTGGGCATGAAATAACTGCCCTGCTGCGGCGCGGTCGTCCGTCCGCCGCCGGTGAGCACCTGCGCGCCCTGCGCCACCGCGCGCTGCACGATGCCGTCGATCCGGTCGAGCTGCCCATCGGAGATGATCGGCCCCAGCGTCGTGTCGGCGGCCCATGTCGGCCCCGCCCGATGCGCTTCGAACGCACGGATGATCCGCTCTATCACGGCATCGGCCACGCTTTCCTGCACCAGCAGGCGCGATCCTGCGACACATACCTGTCCGGCGTTGAGCGTAATGGCGCGCGCAACGATGGCCGACGCCTTGTCGATGGCCGCGTCGGCAAAGATGATCTGCGGGCTTTTGCCGCCCAGTTCCAGCGTCACCGGCTTCGGCCCTGTCTGCGCGCACGCCGTCATGATCGCCGCGCCGGTGGCCGTCGATCCGGTAAACGTCACTTTCGCGACTTCAGGCCGCCGCACCAGCGGATCGCCGACGGACCGCCCATCCCCCTGCACGATGTTGAAAATGCCCGCCGGCAATCCCGCCTCGATCGCCAGTTCGGCCAGCCGTACGATACTGAACGGCGTCATTTCCGATGGCTTGAGCACCATGCTGTTGCCCGCCGTAATCGCAGGCGCGATTTTCCACGCGGCCATCACCAGCGGCAGGTTCCATGGCGCGATCGCGGCGACCACGCCATAGGGTTCGTGGATGGTCAGCCCCAGCTTGTCGGGCGTCGTCGCTGCCACTTCGCCACCGACCTTATCTGCCCATTCGGCAAAGAAGCGTACGGTTTCGGCGGTATAGACGATGTCCCAGGCGCGGATTTCCTTGACCATGCGGGTCGATCCCAACGCTTCCAATGGCGCGAGCGCATCCATGTCCGCCTCGATCAGGTCGGCCCAGCGGCGCAGCACCCGCATCCGCCCGCGCGGATCAGTCTGCGCCCAGCCGCTGCTTTTATAGGCGCGCTGCGCATCTTCGACCGCTTCGCCCAGTTGCGCATCATCCACGCTGTCCAGATCGGCATAGACATGCCCGTCGGATGGCCGCCGCACCGGAATCCCCGCACCCCGCCCCACGACGCGCCGCCCGCCGATGAAATTGCTGCCGGTTGGCAGGGTGATGAGATCGGGGTCGAAACTGTCCACGGTGCGGCTTTCCTTTTCATCGGGCTGGCATGCAGAATATGGATCGCGCGCAGCATGCGATGCAGGTGCAGGGCAGCGTTCGCACCATAATCTTCCAAAAACGACGCGAAGGCGGCAACCCATGCTTGGCCACGGCGATTAAGGTCTACATATGATTTCGACAGCATTGCAGGCGGCAGACACTATTCCCGACAATGGAGCGACAGGCATGGCGACAGGCATAGAGGCGATGGCGGAGTTGCGGCGGATGACCGTGGACGACCTGCCCGCTGGCCATGCCCTGTCCAGTCAACAGAAATGGCCTCACCGGATCGAGGATTGGGACATGTTGCTGAGCCTGGGCTTTGGCTATGTGGCGGAGCGGGACGGGGAGGTCATTGGCACCGCGATGGCGTGGACCTATGGCACCGACGCCGCAACGCTGGGCATGGTCATCGTATCCCCCGCCGCGCAGGGCATGGGCCTTGGTCGCCGCCTGATGGAACAGGTGATGGCCGACCTTGGCGATCGCACCATCCTGCTCAACGCGACCGACGAAGGCGCGCCGCTATATCATAAGCTGGGCTTTGCGCCGGCAGGCCCGGTGTTCCAGCATCAGGGCGCCGCCTTTGCCGTGCCGGTCGCCGAACTCATCCCCGACGAGCGGGTCCGTCCATTGGGCGCGAAGGATATGCCCATGCTTCATGCACTGGCCCGCCGCGCGACCGGCATGGATCGAGCCGCGCTGCTCGATGCGCTGGTGCCCGGTGCGCAGGGCGTGGTGCTGACGCGCGGCAACGAGCCGGTCGGTTTCGCGCTGTTCCGCCGTTTTGGCCGGGGCTATGTTGTAGGGCCGACGATTGCACCGGACACGGGTGGAGCCAAGGCGCTGATCTCGCACTGGCTGGGGTCCAACAGCGGTATGTTCTGCCGTCTGGACATCCCCGAAGAAAGCGGCCTTGGCGGATGGCTCGATGAACTGGGCCTGCCCTGCGTTGGCCGGGTCATGCGCATGGTGCGCGGGCCTACGCCGCAGACGGACCCCGCCGTCAAGACTTTCTCCCTCACGACACAGGCGCTCGGATGATGCTGTCCCTTTCCAATCCCGCCCTTTTCACGCAGCAGGCCTTCATCGGCGGCCAGTGGCGCGACGCTGCGTCCGGCGCGACCGTTCCGGTGGACAATCCCGCGACCGGGGCGATCATCGGCACCGTGCCTGATTGCGACACCGCCGATACGCAGGCGGCGATCGATGCGGCAGAGGCCGCCTTCCCTGCGTGGAAAGCCCGCACCGCAGGCGAACGCGCAGCGATACTGGAGCGCTGGCACGCGCTGGTCATCGACAATGTGGCCGATCTGGGCCGCATCATGACCGCGGAACAGGGCAAGCCCATCGCCGAAGCGGAAGGCGAGATCCGCTATGCCGCCAGCTTCATCAAATGGTTTGCGGAGGAAGCCCGCCGGGTCGAGGGCGGCATCATCCCCGCCCCCGAAGCCAACCGCCGCATCCTCATCATGAAGGAACCGATCGGCGTATCCGCCGCGATCACGCCATGGAATTTCCCCGCCGCGATGATTACGCGCAAATGCGCGCCTGCTTTGGCAGCAGGATGCCCGGTGGTGGTCAAACCATCGGAGCTGACCCCCTATAGCGCGCTGGCTCTGGGGAAACTTGCGGAGGAAGCGGGCTTCCCGGCGGGCGTATTCAACATCGTGACCGGTATGCCGACCGCCATCGGCGGTGCGCTAACCGCCAGCCCTGTCGTGCGCAAATTGTCCTTCACCGGATCGACGCGGGTCGGTGCGTTACTGATGCGGCAATGCGCCGACACGATCAAACGCGTGAGTTTCGAGCTGGGCGGCAACGCGCCACTGATCGTGTTCGACGATGCCGACATCGATCTGGCGGTTGCCAGCACGATGGTCAGCAAGTTCCGCAATGCAGGCCAGACCTGCGTATGCGCCAACCGCATATTGGTGCAGGACAGCGTCTATGACCAGTTCGCCGAAAAACTGGCTGCCGCCGTGGCCGCGCTGAAGGTCGGCGCTGGCGATATGCCCGGCACCACCATCGGGCCATTGATCAACGCCGCCGCCGCCGCCAAGGTGAAGGCGCATATCGACGACGCCCTGTCCCATGGCGCGACCCTTTTTGCGCAGGCTCCGCAAGGCCCGACCGGCGACCGTTTCGCCACGCCCATCATACTGACCGGTGCGACGCGCGACATGCGCCTCGCCGAAGAAGAGACGTTCGGCCCGGTCGCACCGCTGTTCCGCTTCACCCATGAAGATGAAGCGATCGAACTGGCCAATGCGACCAGCTATGGCCTTGCCAGCTATTTCTACACCGAAAACCTGCACCGCGCATTTCGCGTCGCCGAACGGCTGGAGGCGGGCATGGTCGCGCTCAACAGCGGTTCGATCGCGATGGAAGTCGCGCCATTCGGCGGCGTCAAGATGTCCGGTCTTGGCCGCGAAGGCGCGCATGCCGGGATGGAGGAATATCTGGAGACCAAGGCGTTCCATATTGCAGGCCTGAAACTGTAGAGCCGCGTGTTCCCGCGAAGGCGGGAATCCAGCCCCACCCTCTGAACTGGGTTCCCGCTTCGCGGGAACACGTCCGTCGTAAAGGATGTATCATGCGCAACTATTCCATCTCCGTCATCCCCGGCGACGGCATTGGCAAGGAAGTCATGCCCGAGGGCGTGCGCGTGCTGGAGCGTGCGGCCAGCCTTTATGGCTTCACGATCGACCAGACATGGCAGGATTTCGCCTGCTGCGACTATTACGCGAAACATGGCAAGATGATGCCCGACGACTGGAAGGAGCGGATCGGCAGGCCCGACGCCATCTTCTTCGGCGCGGTCGGCTGGCCCGATACGGTGCCGGACCATATTTCCCTATGGGGTTCGCTGCTTCAGTTCCGGCGCGAATATGACCAATATGTCAATCTGCGTCCCGTCCGCCTGATGCCGGGCGTCCCCTGTCCGCTGGTGGGCCGCGAACCGGGCGACATCGATTTCTGGGTCGTGCGTGAAAATACCGAAGGCGAATATAGTTCGGTCGGCGGCAAGATGTTTCCCGGCACGGATCGCGAGATCGTGATTCAGGAAACGGTGATGACCCGCCACGGCACCGACCGCGTGCTGCGCTACGCCTTCGACCTGGCTGCCACGCGCGAGCGCAAGCATGTCACGTCCGCGACCAAGTCCAACGGCATCGCCATCACCATGCCATGGTGGGACGAACGTGTCGTGGAGATGGCGAAAAACTATCCCACCGTCACGCATGACAAATATCATATCGACATATTGACCGCGCAGTTCGTGCTGAATCCCGACCGGTTCGACGTCGTGGTCGCGTCCAACCTGTTTGGCGACATATTGTCCGATCTTGGCCCGGCCTGCACCGGCACGATCGGCGTCGCGCCGTCGGGCAATATCAACCCGGACGGCACGCACCCGTCCCTGTTTGAGCCGGTTCATGGATCGGCACCCGATATCGCAGGCAAGGGTATCGCCAATCCGGTCGGCCAGATCTGGTCGGCGGCGATGATGCTGGAACATCTGGGCGAAGTGGACGCCGCCGCCGCGATCATGCGCGCGGTCGAAACCGTGCTGGCGGAACCGGGCCTGCGCACCGGTGATCTCAAGGGCAAAGCCAGCACCGAAGAATGTGGGAAAGCGATCGCGGACGCGTTGGCGTAAGAACGCACATCGAAGAAGCTACCTGTTCCCGCGCAGGCAGGAATCCAGTTCAGATGGCGGGACTGGGTTCCCGCCTGCGCGGGAACACGGCTTCCTGTCAAATCAGATGCCCCACGGGCAGCGGCAGATTATGCTGCGCCGCCTTACGATTAAAGCGGGCAGCGGCGTCTATTCACCGCATATCAGGCTTTGCACCCGCGCCATGACGATAGGCTGACCCCATCACTACATGGCGAGCAACCCGATGACGCTGAATACCAACCGATCCCTGCTGGACATCGACCGCGATCACCTGATCCATTCCGTCACCTCCTTTCGCGCGCATGAGGCGCGCGGCGCGACGATGCTGCAAAGCGGCAAAGGCATGTGGCTGACCGACATGGACGGCAACGAATTGCTGGACGCGTTTGCGGGTCTGTGGTGCGTCAATGTCGGCTATGGACAGGACAGCATCGTGGAGGCAGCGGCCGAGCAGATGCGCCGCCTGCCCTACGCCACGGGCTATTTCCATTTCGGAAGCGAACCCGCCGCACGGCTGGCGCACAGGCTGGTCGAACTCAGCCCCGAGGGGCTGGACCATGTTTACTTCACGCTGGGCGGATCGGATGCCGTCGATTCCGCCGTCCGCTACATCACCCATTATTATAACGCGATCGGCAAGCCCGCCAAGAAACAGTGCATAGCGCTGGATCGCGGCTATCACGGGTCCAGCAGCACCGGCGCGGGCCTGACGGCGCTCGCCAATTTCCATCGCGGCTTCGACCTGCCCTTGCGCTGGCAGCATCATATCCCATCCCCCTATCCCTATCGCAGCGATCTGGAGGGCGACGATGCGGCGATCATCGCCCGTTCGGTCCAGCAGTTGAAGGACAAGGTGGCGGAACTGGGCGCAGACAATGTCGCCGCCTTCTTCTGCGAACCGATCCAGGGATCGGGCGGCGTCATCGTGCCACCGGTGGGCTGGCTCAAAGCCATACGACAGGCCTGCGACGACCTCGACATCCTGCTGGTTGCCGATGAAGTCATCACCGCCTTCGGTCGTACCGGCCCGATGTTCGCCTGCGAGGCGGAAGGTGTAACGCCCGACCTGATGACGGTCGCCAAGGGGCTGACCGCCGGTTATGTGCCGATGGGTGCGGTGCTGATGTCGGACACGGTGTATCAGGGCATCGCCGATGGCGCAGCCCCGGATGTCGTGATCGGCCATGGCGCGACCTATTCGGGGCATCCGGTCAGCGCAGCTGTGGGTCTGGAAGTACTGCGCCTCTATACCGAGGGTGGCATTCTGGCGAACGGGCAGAAGGTTGCGGCGCGCTTCGACGCCGGGTTGGCGACGATCGCCAATCACCCGATGGTCGGCGACACGCGCGGACGCGGATTGCTGGGGGCGATCGAACTGGTGGCGGACAAGGGCACCAAGGCCCGCTTCGACCCCGCGCTCAAACTGCCCGAGCGATTATTCGCCGATGGCTATGCCAATGGCGTCATATTCCGGGCCTTTGGCGACAATATCATCGGCCTCGCCCCTGCGCTGTGCGCGTCGGACGGGGAAATGGACGAGATATTCGTGCGGATCACGAAAACGCTCGACGGCTTGCTGGAACAGGCCGATATTCGCGCGGCGCTGGGATAAAGAAACGGGGAGCACGGGACATGTTGGGCGGACCCAGACTGGACAGGATCGACCTCAAGATCCTCACGCAGCTTCAGCAATCGGGCCGCATCACCAATGTGGAACTGGCCGATGCGGTCGGCCTGTCACCCAGCCCGTGCCTGACCCGCGTCAAGCGGCTGGAAAAGGCCGGCTACATCACTGGCTATGGCGCGCACATCAACCTGCACAAGCTGGGCGAATTTCTGACTGTCTTTACCGAAGTCACGCTGACCGAACATCGCGCGGGCGACTTTTCCCGTTTCGAAACCCGCATCCGCAAGCTGGACGAAATCGTCGAATGCCATCTGGTCAGCGGCGGTTATGATTATCTGCTGAAATTCGTCACGCGCGGCGTGGCGCATTATCAGTCGATCGTCGAAGGGATGCTGGAAAGCGATTATGGCATCGAGAAATATTTCAGTTACGTCGTCATCAAATCCCCCTTCATCAAACATCATTATCCTATCCAGCATCTGTTTGGTGAGCAGCGGTAGGATTGGGGGGACGCGTGTTCTCGCCTGCGCGGGAACACGATACTCTCTGAAAGATATGGTTTAGGCGATTGTGGAGTTCGACAAATCCGACACCAAAATCCTCCCCTGTAAGGGGAGGGG
>NZ_JBAQOK010000091.1:0-17494 GCF_049304695.1 Sphingobium sp. | reverse complement strand
CTTGGTCTCGTCAGCGCTGACGAGGCGACTGTTGGCGATGGCGACCCGGTGTGTGTAGCGACCGAGATAGGCGAGGACATGTTCGGGCGATCCGAACGGCGGCTTGGCATAGACGATCCAGTTTTTGCGCCGCAGCTTGGCGATCGCTCCGGCAAAGACATCGGCGTCATCTAACTCATCCAGCTTGCCGGAGAAGCGTAGCCGCCCGGCTGCATGTGCCGCCTGGAGCCTTTCGAGGAATAGTCGCCGGAACAGGCGTGAGAGGACATGGACGGGCAAGAAGAAGTTCGGTCGGCAGCCGCGCCACTGTCCATCCGAACAAAGCGCGCCGCCCGGAACGAGACAGTGAATGTGCGGATGATGCGTGAGCGCCTGCCCCCACGTGTGAAGAATGGCCAGGAATCCGATCTCGCCACCAAGGTGCCTGGCATCGGCTGCGATGGTCTTGAGCGTCGCTGCGACCGCGTCAAACAAGATCGCATAAACAACCGCCTTATTGTGGAACGCGATCTCGGCGACTTCGCTCGGCACCGTGAACACGACGTGGAAATAGGGCACTGGCAACAGATCGGCTTGCCGGTCAGCGAGCCACCGTTCGCGCGTCGTGCTCTGGCACTTCGGGCAGTGCCGGTTGCGACAAGAGTTGTAAGCGACGCGGGCATGCGCGCAGTCCTCGCAGGCCTCGACGTGACCTCCAAGCGCAGCAGTTCGGCAGAGCTCGATCGCAGACATGACGCGCCGCTCGACGCGACCAAGATGGCTGTCGTTGGCGTGGCGATAGGCATGACCATGGCGGCGGAAAATATCCGCCACCTCCAGATCGGAACGCACGGTCCCGGCTCAGGCGGGCGGCACCACCTCGAGCGTCAAACGGTCGAGCGGGCTCTGCGCCGCAGCGATCGTGGTCGTGGCAACCTGGGTATAGCGCGCTGTCGTCGAGAGACTATTATGCCCCAACAACACCTGGATAATGCGGATATCGACGCCGCTCTCGAGCAAATGAGTGGCAAAGCTGTGGCGCAGCGTGTGCACGCTGACCTTCTTGGTCAACCCCGCCGCCTTGGTGGCTGACCGGCACGCCGAATGGAGCACAGTCACGTCGATCGGCCTCTCGCCCCGACCAGGGAATAACCAGTCGGTCGGACGGGTCAGCCGCCAATACGTCCTCAGGATATCGAGCAACTGAGCCGAAAGCATCACTGTGCGATCCTTGGCACCCTTGCCGTGGCGAACCTGCAGCAGCATCCGGTCGCTGTCGATATCGCCAATCTTCAGGCTCACCGCTTCCGATACGCGCAGTCCCGCAGCATAGGCAGTGGTCAGCGCGGCACGGGACTTCAACGACGGCACCGCCTCAAGAAAGCGTACCACCTCGTCGGGACTTAAGATCGCGGGCAGCTTGCGAGGCGTGCGCGCATAGGCGATCCGCTCGGGTATCTCGCCCCGGTTCAGCGTCACCCCATAGAAAAAGCGCAATGCGCACACGGTCTGGTTCAGCGATGGCCAGGAAATCCCCTGCGACACGAGATAGACCTGAAATGCCCGGACATCCTCCAGCCCAAGCCGATCCGGTGAACGTCCAAAGTGACGACTGAACTTCGTGACGGCGTGAAGGTAGGAACGCTGGGTAGCCGGCGACAAGTTGCGCAACATCATGTCGTCGATCATACGACGGCGCAGCGGGCTAACCGCTGTTGTGGTATCAGCCATGGGGTGGTCTCCTGATCAGGGGTTGGTCTCAGCAACCAAACCTTCTCATCAGGAGGCCATTCCAGCCAATACCTACACATCTCCCGCGTCAGCGGGTTTGTTCAATCCTCTACGATTCAGATTTCAGGTTCGACGCTCTAATAATTCGGCGGGAGGGCGCGTCCTGCCAACATTGATGCCAAATGCTTGTGCGCTCCAACGGCCGACATACCGCTAAGATTTAGATTGTTTGGGCTTATGTTTGCCATCATGTTAAGGACGTGAAATTGCCGAGCAACTAGCAAGGGTGTCTTGGCGACAGAGAGATGCGTGTGCTCCCGCCCTGTGGAGGCCGCATGAGTTGTCGGCTACCACGCATTCATCGGCTTAATTGCCGGACGGCCGCTCCCGAGCACCGCCCGGTGAAGCATTTGCTCTTATTGAGCCCCTAGACCTGCTGTCTGATGCCTTGGGTTGATGCGTCATCGATCGCCTCCAGCAAACTCGCCAGTCGTACTGCGTCGTCGAAATCGGGGACGGTTCTGGTGTCCGCCGCAATGTCGGCGGCCAGTCGCAGATAGGCTTCCGAGACATTCACCGGCGCTGCCACCAGCCCCGCTATGGCTAAATCCGGTTCGGGCGCGGCGACCACGCTGGCTTCGACGTGAATCGTTCCGGTTTGGAAGCCGCGCGGGTTCGTGCTGGTCAGTTTGATTGTCGCCTTTTCGCCGATAAGCTCAAACCGGAAGCCATGTTCGCAATCGGCGCCGGTCACTTCCAGTGTGGAAACGCAGCCACTGTCATGGCGGCCCAGCACCAGCATGTGATCGGCGCACGTGCGCGTCACGCTATCCTGCGTGCCCATGATCTGCACGGTCGGCTGCAGGATCGATGTCCGCGCATCCACTTCGACATAGCGGCCCACTACCGCCTCAATCGCGGCCAGCGTGTGCCCGCCGCCAATGGTTTCTAGCGTCGCGCCGTTCAGCTTGTCTTGCAGATAGGCAAAATGCGGCGGCGCCTGATTGCCCCAGCCGGCCATTGGTGACAGCACGCGGCAAAGCTTCAATTTGCCCAGCAGCCCTTCACGTACAAGCCGGGCGGCATGGCGCACCGCTGGCGAGGATAGCGCTTGCAATCCGATCATCACGTGGCTGGCCGGTGTCACCGCCGCCGCGATCTCGCGCGCTTCAGCCAGATCGCGGCCCAGCGGCCATTCGCAATAGACATGCTTGCCCGCCGCCAGTGCTGCTAGAACAATGGCGCGGTGCTCCGGCACCTTGACCGTTACTGCCACCACCTCGATGTCGGGATCCTGCACCAGTGCCAGCGAATCGCCGAACGCCCGCTCAGCGCCAAAGGCGACGCGTGCCGCCTCTGCCAGATCCTGCGTGCGGGCCGATACTGCGGTGATAGCGAATTGGGGCAAGCGGCGCAGCGCGGGCAGATGCGCATCATGCGCCCATGCCCGGGTGGCATTGCCGCCAACGATTCCGAGGCGAAGAACCGGAGCCATAATCATACTTCCTGGAACAGGCTGCCAAGTACCTTGGTAACCGAAACATGCGCGCCGATATCCGCCGAGACGGCGCGGCCATCCTCACTGTTGCGGTCAATCACGCTGGCAAAGGCATCGCCCAGATCGCCCAGATACATGATATCGGTGATACACATGTCCGTGGTCGTGGTGCCCGCCGCCTGCGCCGCGCGCGCGTTGAAAGCGGGATCGTTGTGCAACTGGTGATAGCCAGCTTGCGCCGGAAAACCGCGGCGGTGGTCAAAGCCGTGATGCACCCACCAGGTGTTGTATTGCAGATGCGTCATCCCTGCCGGACGGTCGAGGACCAGGATCATCGACAGCGGCGCATAGCCCGGGATCGGCAGCAGCCCCACCCCCGCCAGCGCGATGGAAGCGGCACGGTCAACCACCGCATCAAGCGGATCAAGGCAGCCTTGTACTGCGGCAAACAGGGCGTCGAAATCCGCCTCGCTCGCCGCATAGCTTTCCAGCTCAAGTGAGACATAGCCGTCGATGCCCGTCACTTCGCTGCCTGCCGGGCCAAAGCGTGCGGCGACATCGTCGCGCTCGGCAATCGCCACCCCGGCCCGCGCAATCACCGCGCCTGCCTCAACCCCGAAAGACTGGGCGCGGCGCCATGCGCCAACCGCCGCTGCAAAGGCTTCGGCGCTGGCCTCATGCCTTTTGCTAAGCAGATAGATGATGCGCGGACGACTGGGATATTGACTGCCCAGCGCGGGCAGCAGTGTTTCGGGAAGGGCCATGATCAGGCTTTCTCTGCTTCGGCGCGAACGTCGGCGGGCTGGCGATAATACAGCGCGGGTTCAACGCCGTTGAGCGTGGGAATACGCAGCATATAGAGCTGCTCTGCTGCCACCCGTTCGGCCTGCGCAACGATCTCGGCCTCGTCATAATGTACCGAGAAGAAGCAGCCGCTCACGCAATCCGCCTTGCCCGAGGCAAGGAAGGCCACCAGTTCGCCAGCACGCTCGGGCGGATACCAGCCGCACTCCTCCAGTTCATGGCCCGGGGGATAGATCCACGGCGTGCCCGGCGGCGGGGCGGCAATCATCTGCTCGAGTACCGGCATCATGCGCTCGGTCAGCTTGGTGTTGACGTTGCCCGGGGTCATCGAAAATACCGAAACGCCGCGCCCGAGCATTTCGACAGCCAGGATTTCGGTGAAGCGGATGATGCCCGTCTTGGCGACGCTGTAGGGGACAATGTACGGCATGCCCAGCATGCCTGCACCGCTGGCCACGTTGATGATGCGGCCGCATTTTCGCTCGAGCATCCCGGGCAGAACCAGCCCCGAAATGTGCATGGCGGCGAGCAGATTGCGTTCGATCCCTGCGGTCATGCCCTCGGGCTCGATCTTTTCGAACGGGCCGCTGGAATTGGGGACACCGCCACCGGCATTGTTGATCAGGATGGTGGGCGCGCCCAATGCCGCTTCGGTCACGGCGAGCATGTTGCGCACCGCATCGAGATCGGACACGTCGGCGGGGCATGCGACAGCCCGGCCACCGGCGGCGCGGATCAATTCGGCGGTTTCCTCAATTTCGTTGGCCGAACGCGCGCTGACCATTACAGCCGCCCCCGCTTCTGCCAACTTTAGCGCAATGGCGCGCCCAATGCCGCGTCCTCCGCCGGTCACAACGGCGACCGCATCCTGCATGTTGGCCATATAAACATCCTCCAGATTTATGCGGCCGATCTGGCCATCTGGACGCCTTCTACGCCAAGCCTGAGTGCAAGAAATTACGAAGGTTGGACATAAAATAGCGCAAACCTGCCAAACTGGACGATCAGTTGCCGGCCATTCGCTTCCCGGCCGCCTCGCGTTCTTCTCTCGCTGCCAGATATTTGCCTGGCGGCTGGCCCAGCACCTTTTTGAACATGGTGATGAACGCGCTGGCACTTTCATAACCCAGTTCCAGCGCCACGGTTTGCACCGGGACACTTTCGGCAAGGCGTTCAAGCGCCAGCATGATCTGGAATTGCTGGCGCCACGCCCCAAAAGTCATGCCGGTCTCTCGCTGTACTAGCCGGACCAGCGAGCGCTCACTCATCACCACATGGCGGGCCCAGTGGCTGATGGTGGCGCGGTTGGCTGGTTCAGCAATCAGCGCATCGGCGACCCTGCGTAGCCGCGGATCGGCGGGCAGCGGAAGGTGGAGCCGTTCCACCGGGGCCACCGCCAATTCATCCAGCATGGTCTGCACTAGCCGCCCCGGCGCGCCATCGCGGTCATACAGCGGAGGCAGGTTCGTCGCCGCAATCACCAGTTCGCGTAACAGCGGCGTGATTGATACCGTGCAACATTCCAGCGGCGCCACCACGGCCAGGTCCGGATCGAGGAACAGCATGTACAACTCCGTATTACCTACAGAGCGCACCGCATGCGCCAGCCCGCCGGGGATCCACAGCGCGCATTGCGGCGGCACCATCCACAGCCCGTCCGCCACATCGCAAGTGACCATCCCGCGCACTGCCAAAATCAGCTGGGCCTTGGGGTGAGTGTGTGGCTCGCCCGAAACGCCGGTATCATGCCCCATGCCGATGGCAGACACCGCGCGCGGCACGGTATGCGGATTGAACGCTTCGTTACCTACGGCAAGGTCACTGTCCCCAGAACTGCGCATCCAAGCATCCATTCGGCCATGAGCGGGCCAGTCTATCCGGCCCTTGCGCTCTGTGTTGGGAACCTGCACAGTTGTCATCGCTTCCGCATGATTGGCAATTCTTTTCCGCAGTCACCTGTAATACGCTTTGCTTGGCGGTAGGCGGGATGTGAACGAATGTCCGCTTCAACTTTTTTGTGGCGCTGAGGAGACAGTCAGGACTGTCCGCAAGCCCCGACGTTAAAGAGAGGGCTTACTCGGCTCCACGAATGGTCGGTTTCGGCATAACCGGTCGTTCACAGTCGCGGCGCCGACCGGCAGAAATGTCCCAAAATGCGGCCTACCGGTGTCGACCAAATCGGCCACTCAGCACCCGATTTTCGATACCCAGTTCCGGACGTTCCGCTTTTCCGGCAGCTCGACAACGCCGGTTGGCCCACATCGCTTACTGTCCTAAAGGAGTTGAGACGCTGGCTGCACTTTTTGTCCAGCAGCTTTGCGCCGGGAGGGCGAGATGGCTGGTGATATTATCGAGCTACTTCGTGAGCACGAGCTTGCGCCCGCATTCCGCAAGGCACTGAAACGTGCAAAGTCTGCGGTAATTGCAGTACCCTTCTGGGGGAAGGGAGCGGTCAAGCTCCTCGGGCTGGACGTCGGGCATGCTGTCCGCGTGATCTGCAATCTGGATCATCCGGGGTGCAATCCCTTCGTGATCGAAGAACTGCGCAAGCACAAAGTGAAGCTGCGAACCCATCGCCGGCTCCACGCGAAGCTATACGCGACCGGTGCCGTGGCAATCGTCGGCTCGTCCAATGCTTCAACAAATGGCCTGACGGTGGAGGGAAAGGAGGCGCAGGGCTGGGTCGAGCTCAATGTCGCAAGTGGCGACGCGGGTTTTGTCGCCAGCGTGCTCGCCGAATTCGAAACCCTATGGGACAGCGATGAGGCCGTTCCGGTCCGTGCCGTCGACATCAAGCGGGCCAAGGCGCGGCGCGCGAAGCTACCGCCGTTCGTCGCGCTAACCGCCGATGACCTCAGCCTGTTCGAAGCAGTGCGCAAAATGCCGGCGGCGTTCGCGGATGTTTACATCGCGGTCTATGACGATGGCCTGAGCAAGAATGCTAAGGGTGCCCTCGGCGCGTTCCAGAAGAATGCGACCGGATTGCCCGATAGCGCCTTTGATGCCGCATCGATTAAGAATGCTTGGGGCTATCAGTTGGGGCGAATGCCGGAACCAGCTTGGCTGATCGATGTCTCGTGCAAGGGCGAGGCCCCCAAATATCGCGGTACGGCGCGTTCGCTCGGAATTAGGATCGCGGTCGTCGACGACGACGGCTACCCAGAGAACGACCTCGTCCCAGCGCTGCGCGGCCCGATCGTCGTTGGTGGAAAAATGTTCCGCCCCGACAAAGAGGAACGGGCTTTACTGGAACAGCATGGCAAGGCTTTGTTCAAGCGATCCAGGGATGCGCCTGTACCAATCGCGCAGGTGGTCGCGTTCATTGACAAATCGTTGTGATCCGACGCTGCTCGTCATTCTTACCCGAGGGTCGGTCAAGTAAAATTGTGCCAGATTCCGCCGATTCCGACCCATGTCAGCCGTTCAGCACTCGATTTTCGGTTCCCAGGTGCAGACCGGCAGCCTTTCCAATCCGGAGACCCAAGACTGGCCGGCTGCAGACCGGCCGCTTTCAGCAAACGATCCAATGAGCTGGACGTTCGGTGGCGCTCGGTCGCACCGCGCTTCTACTGTCCTCGCTTCTTTCCTTTTTTTTGGTCCTTTTCCGAGCTTGGTTTCGCCATTTTCCCCGATATCTTCGCCGCCTTCTTGGCGGCTTTCGCGGCCTTGGTCGCCTTGGTGTCGATGCCGCGCTGGGTCAGATCTATCCCGATGACGCGTATGTCCTCGACGCCGGGGTAGTCGTTGGAGATGAGCGTCCAGTGGCGCTGGAGCTCGTCGACCAGCATTTCGAATGTGTCGGCCCGTCGGCCGTTGGGCAGATCCCAATACGACTTCGTGCCGAGGTAGATCAAAAGGAAGATGCCGCGGCTTGACCTGACGTCGCGCAGATAGTCGCCGCACAGCTGGACCTCGAGTCGTTCGAAGAGGTGCGGTCCGGTCCATTTGTCTGCCAGCTTCAGCTCGGCCGGCACGGGTGCATCGAAGCCGACCCCGAAGAAGCGGAGGTCCGGCCGCTTCGCGTCCGCTAGTTCCTCTTCCTGCGGGACAACGTAGCGTCCGGCGGCGTGGTCGCGGCACCATCCGCCGATGAACTTTCGGAACTCCGTCTCCTGATCGACCGCCTGCAGTATCGATGCGATCGAGGAATCGCCGTTCTCGAGGTCGTGCTTCAGCGCGTCGAGCTTGTCGGCGGCGTGATACCAGAGCTCGCGGTGGTTCGCGGGCGTCGCGACGAGGGACTTTCCGAACTCGCGTACCTGCGCTGGGGTCCAGGCGTCGACGTCCGCATCGGCCGCGGCCTTCGCCTTCGCGTGGAAGCCCATCCAAGGTCTGCTTCCCTCATCGGGATGCGCGCGCGCCATCTCGAGCAGCGCGAGGAACGCCGGCTTGCCGGGCGTCTCGCGGATGAAGGCGATGAGCGCGTTGCGCGCGTCCTGCGCGTCGTCACGCAGGCCCGGCGAATAGACGCCCTTGCCGGCACGCTCGATGTCATCCTCCTGCCGTATGTAGCGGGCCATCAGGAGGTAGAGCGACTTCATGTGCTCGACCGTGCGGAAACCCTGGCGCGCGCGGCCCTCCTGCGAACGGCCGCCGAGCAGGGCGACGACGAAGACGAGCGCCAGCTTCGTCTGCTCTGCGGGATCGTTTAAGCCGGCGAAGCGGGCCGCGAGCGCGGGGATCGCTGCATCCGGGTCGACGCCGACCCATGTCGCGAACCAGATCGGGGAGAAGGTCAGGTTGCGGGTGGCATTTGCCTTCCGGGACGCGATCGCGGCGATCGTCTTGTCATCCACCGACGAGCGGTTGATGATCGCCAACAGGTAGCCGAGGTTCCTGGTGTTGAGCCGCTTGGCGCGTATCGCTGGCAGTAGGTCCGCAGCGATCTGGTCCCATACCCAGTCGCCGCTCCAACTGACGTCGTAGAGCGCGTAGTGGCTGTCGCCCTCGGCCATCTCGGTGGATAGCTCCTGCATGATCTCGCGGCGGATGACGTCGACGACCTGCGAGGGGAACGCCTTGTTGAGCTGCGGCAGCCAGGTCGGAAAGCCATTCAGCTCCTGGAGGCCGTAGCGGGTGGCGATCTCCGCCTCGTCCGCGTTCAGGCCGGATGGCCAGTCCTCGGTCTCCCGGGCCTCGATCGAGAGGCCGGTGAGCCCGAATATCGTCGTGAAGGGCGTCGTGTTGGCGGCTGCGCCTTCGGAACGGAGCTTCGGTATGTTCTGCCGCCAATAGCCGACCGCACCGTCGCGGAACGCCTCCGCGAGGTCTTCGCCAAACTCGTCTATGAGGGAGCGCCAGTTCCCGTCTGTCCAGCGGTTATGCTGACCGTCGCTGTTCCGCATCTGGTTGTGGAGATAGGCCTGGTCTTGTGACACCAAGCCCGGTCGGCCGAAGTTCCGGACGGTGGCGATGCGACCCGCAAGGATCTCCTTCGCCCTCTCCTTCGCCTTCGCCTCTTTCGCGGCCCGACGGTCTGAGTCGCGCTTCCATGCTGCCTGCTGCCGCTTGAATTCGGCGCCGACCCCCTTGGGTGGGTTGAGCAGCTTCGCGAGTTCCGCCTCGACCTCTGGGTCGATCGTCGCGGCCTTCTTTAGACGGTCCCGCCAGGCACGGAGCCGGCCGTTCTGGTAGTACAGCGCGACCGCGAGCGTGAGGGCCGTCAGCTTGTCGTCTTTGAGCGGCCGTCCGGTGATCTGCTGGGCCACGTAGTCGAAGTCCGGTCCGCCGAACGCCCAATAGGAACCGAAGATCGACACGAGCCAGTAATCGGTCAGACGTTCGTCGCTCTTACGCTTCCGCGAACGCTCCTCAGCGACGGAGTACCAGAACAACGCGCGGTTGAGCTCGGGCCACGCCTGGACCAGTTCCGGCAGAACCTTGCGGATCTCCTCGAACAGGCCGCGGCCATAGTCCTCGGCGATCGGGAGTTTCCGCAACACCGACAGTGCCGACTTCTTGAGCGTCTCCGGATTGCGGCCCTGAATCATCTTCACAATGATCTGACCGGCGGCCTGCCCAAGCCAGCTGTACCGCTTGGAGATCTCGCAGTGGCGCTGCTCGACCACGGGCTTCCGGTTCAACAGCTTGCTGATCCCCTCCAGCAGGGCCGCGAGCGATGAAGGCGGGAGCGATGCCACGTATCCGGACAGCGCGTCGGCGAGCGGATCGGTCTCGAACTGCTCCTTGGGTTCGGTGGCCGCTAGGGCCGAGAGGAGCCAATCCACATCGGCCGGCGCATTGCCGAGCCCGTCCAGAAGCTCGCCCAGCCATTCGCGCCGCAGCGGCGGCGGCTCCGCGACGAACGCCATACGGACGTCGGCGACGTCCTCAGGCGTCCCCACCTCGACGATGGCCCGGATGGCGGCGATGCGCGTGTATTTCGACCGCGACGTAAGGGCGAAGTGCTTCGCCTTGTCGGCGAGCGCGGCGATGCCGCCCTGTTGGACCATCCGCACAAGGAACCAGACGATGTCGTCGTCGTCCTTATGTTTCTCGAGGAGCTCTCGGATGACGTTGGCGAGATCCGGGTTGGTGAAGCGCTGCACGGCCGAGTATTCGGTGATGCTGCGGCCATGCACTGGCTGGGCGAGCTGCTCGCAGGATTCCCGGAGGATCTGGATCCGCGTCTCGAGCGGCAACTGCGCGGGATCGCCGCCCTCGAAGAGGACCTCGGGGGCGAGGCGCATGACCCGTTCGAGGATCCGCTGGTCCAGGATCGCCAGCCAAGGTAGGATCGGCCGCATCGTCGGGACGACGACCTCAACGCCGTATTGCCGGCGGAAGAATAGGTTCTCGACGCGCGCGCGCGAACCTTGGTCGACCAGCAGCGAATGAAGCCATTCTGCAGTCAGGAACTCGCGGACCGACCGATGGTGAAAGCGGACAGTACCGTAGATGCCTTCGTCGAAGATCGGCCTGGTGAGTAGCTTGCGGCAGTCAGCGTCGTCCCAGTCGGTCAGGACCTGCCTTATGTCGAGGCCGCGGTCGTTCTTTTGTCCGTCTGGGACGCGTACCGCCGATTCCTTGGCAAAGGTGGACGCCGCGGCGACGAGGCGTGCACCTGCGCGAATGCGTTCCTTCGAGATCGGGTTGGCGTCTGCACGGTCCTGGTCGCGCTCCTCGAGACGCTTGTCGATGCTCGCGCGCAGCAGCTCGATCCGCGAGCCGACGCGGCCGTTCGCAAGCCAGAACTCGATCGTCTCGGCGAGATCGAGCGGCCGGGTCGTGAACGACCACGCCTCCGCGCGGTCCAGCGCCTTCCTGAACGCGGCGAGGTCGATGACGCCCTTCGCTTCCGCGAAGCGATCGACCTGGGTGCCGGCGAGGTCATCGAGCGCGACCATGCGGAAGACCGACTTGCGCTGCTGCGAGTTTGCACCGTCGGTGGTGGTGACAGCTTCGTCCGATTCTTGGTCTTCGCCGGGCGCGGTCACCGGCGGGGTCCAGGGCAGATTGGCCTCGCAGAGCAGGAGATCGGTCTTAGGCCGCCATGCTTCGCCCCGACTGGTGATGACGATGTGCGCGCGCTGCAGGCCGCCGCGCAGCTTGCGGCCGATCGTCCTTATCGCCCGCTCGAAGTCCTTGGGATCCTTCAGCCGTGCCTCGTCCACGGAGTCGAGGAGCAGCCAGCCGTCGTCGCCGGACGCGATCCAATCCTCGAATTCCTCCGGTGTCCCTTCCTCGAACTACCCGTTGAAGTCGAGCGCCAGGTGCTCGATGCGGAGGAAGAAGGCACGCTGCCCGCAGTGCCGGAGATCCCGGCAGACATGCCTGATCTCCTCCGTCTTCCCGGACCCCGCCTCGGAAAGCAGCACGACGCGCGGCTCGGCGAGCAGGTCGGGCCACTGCGCGGGCTTTTCCCGGCGCATCAGCCGGAAAAGCTCGGCGTCCTTTCCCTCCTCCTCGCTCAGGGCGAGGTCATGGAAGGTGCGGTCAAGCTGGATGAACTCGTCTAGGTCGTTCGACACTGAAGCCCTCTCTGGCCGGCCACTTATTGGTCCGTCTCCCAAACTTGCTGGCCTCGTTGACGTGCGGCCATGCCTTTTCGTGTAGCACGACTGGCGTGTCTGCTCACGCGCGCGATTCATGTCCGCATATGGAGGTTACAGATAACTGTCAGAGCGTCCGATTTTGGCGCAATTCCGCCGCTGCCGACCCTAGCCGGACGCTCGAAGATCAAATTCCGGTATCCAGATGCAGACCGTCCGCTATCGCATTTTGAGGGTGGCGCGCTACCGTTAGGCCACTCAGTCCTCGACGCTAGAATAATATTCTTCGTCTTCGGGCCAGTAGGGATCGAAATGTGCCCGGTCCGGTCCCGGTTCTATGAGCAGGCTATTGAACCCCGGAAGGCTCTCCTCGTCGACAGTCCGGAACGGCAGGTGTTGATTGAGCTGACGTGGAACGCTGCCGCTCGTGCCCCGGCTTTCCCGAATAGGATCGCAAAGTGAGGACAGGCAGCCGAGTTGCCAACGCCAATCCCCCGTGATGTGCTTCATAGCGAAGGTTGCTACCGATGGGCTATCGAGAATTGCCCGCGTCCTGATCAAATCCATCGCGAATTTTCGTCGCTGCTGAGCTCACACCCGAACCAAACATGAGGACCATGTCAACTAGCCATTATCCAGGGCCACCGGCACAACCCTGATGTTTGCATCGACGGCAGAAAGCGCCCGAATGTCTGACTGTAGCCTGGCGAGTTGATCTACCTCCCCTACCAACACGAGTATGGTCGGGACGCCGAGGCGCTGCGCTCGACCGAGCTGGGAGAAAAAATCCCTGCGATGCCTCACCCGCACTAGTTCGATAACGACGCGCTGGTCGCCGCCGAATTGGGGGAATTGTAGGAGAATGTCCGCGCGCAGCGGACGATCGAACTCGCCAATGAGTGCTTCCCGAGCCAGCGTGGCCGCAGAGAGTTGATCATCATTGCCTAGCCAATCTAGAAGCCACCGAGCCAAACTGCCTTCGATCTCAGCCGACTTTTCATGCGATTGAGGGCGCCAATCCGAAATGCGCTCGGCGATGCGTTCAACGATGCCGTGCGCACTGAAGCCGGCGATCCTCTCCCCATTCTCGATATCGAGAAGGTCGACCTTCTCGACCTTGAAGAAGCGAGGTAGGATCTGGAGGTCCAAAAGCCGGCCCATCGTCGAGAAGCTGCGCTTCGAGCTGCGCAGCCTGACGACAATGCTCCCTTCGAATACGCCGAGCACCTCCGCATCGGGCACAAGAAGGCGCAATTCCTCCAACAGTCGCTCGCGCTCACCGGCGCTCAGGGTAGTTCCCCCGAACCGAATCTCCCAGGTAGCCATCGGCTCTAAGGGGAATGATGAGGCGCGGTCATGCAGGATTTCGGCAAGCAATAGCTGATCGAAATCCGAGAGGGGTTGGCGATGACCGCGCCCGCCCCGCCTGATCGAGATTTTTCGATGAAGTTGGTTAAGTTCAGTTGATTCGCTTTGCCTCCGCGTCAATTCATCCCATATATATTCAAGGCCATATCGTGTGTCATACCAACCGCCGGCCTCAATCTCCGGGACTAACTGTGCTGCTGTGCGCGCGAGCGCCTTGGGCAGCGGATCTGGTCCATCGAACGGTGACAACCCGCCCGTTCTGTTTGCGCTGATCGCGAGGAAATGATTCCGAACGTCCTGCGCATATTCCAGGGCCTGACGAGCCTCGTCCTGTATCGAACAGGTGCCCGCCGTTGGAATGCTGATCGACTCCTCCTCTGTCAGGAGGTCCAAAAATACGTTCCTAGTGAAAAAGTGGCGTGATTTGCTCTTGTGAATGTTTGCCAGGAGTTCGAGCGACGTGATGGGAACGACGCTCACTCCCGCATCCTCGCAATTCGTACGGTGAAGGTGCGGCACCATGCGTAGCTCGAGCATCATTTTGTAGCCGCGTAGCTGATCGATTCTCTTCGCTCGATCCGTGGCCTCAATATCCTGGTGAAACTTAACAACGATATCGAGATCGCTCAGTTGGGCATCGAACTGATCCCCATCCTGATAAATGGCGCTGCCGAAAAGGTAGATATCGCAAGGGATGGCCTCGCTAACCTCGTGCGCCCAATCCGAGCAAAGGTCGATTGCCGCACCTGCCTCCGGTGTCCATTCACCCAAATTGTTGCCCCTTTTGCCCTCTGGTACGGAGATACAAGGCATCCAGAATGAAGGACATGGCATACCTCGACCGAAGCCCTCCTATGCCATCCGTCTATGTTCAGGCAAAGACGATACTTAGTCCCCCAAGAATTCGCGTGAGCGAACCGACCGGCTTTTCTGCCGGAAGTCGCAGTTCGCCGGCGCCATGGAATTGAAAGCGATGTTTCTCAACCGGCTCAGCTGAATCAGCGGCCGCTATCAGGGTTTCGACAGGCATCGTTGGACGGCGGCTATGTTGGCATTTCCGTTAAACTCGACCCATCCCAGATTTTCAGCCTTAGATTCTCGGTCCTTCAGGTGCCGATGGTCCGCTTTCCGATCTGGCTGGCGTGCGAAACGGCCGCTTGTTGACCGGCAGTTTTCAGGCCGACTAGCGTGCTGAGCTGCCTTCGTTAGAATCGCCAATGCCACTAAGGTGCCAGCGAATGCGGTTATCACCGATCTGGAAATTCGGTTCCCTCTGGAGTAGCGAGCACTCACGCCCATTCGGGCCAATGGAAGCTGGTGGAGTAGTGATATGGCGGACCTGTGGTCCAAGCACCGATGGGCGAATCGAAACGATCCGACGCCTTCCGTCGAGCAGCAGATCGATGCCGACACCGTGGAAGCCGTCCGCTCGCGCTATCAGCAGGACTATGACCGCCTGCTATTCTCGACGCCTGTGCGGCGCCTCTCGGACAAGACACAAGTTTGGCCGATGGACGAGAATGACGGCGTCAGGACCCGCCTCACCCACTCGCACGAGGTCGCGAATCTCGCCCGATCGATCGGCACCCACGTCCACCACGACGATGCGTCGCTCTTTGGCGATGCGGACGTACATCACGTCGTCCAGCCAATGCTCTCAGCGATAGGTCTCGCGCACGATCTCGGAAATCCACCCTTCGGGCACCAAGGCGAGACCGCCATCGGTCGCTGGTTCGGACGTCATCAGGACTGGATCTTCACAAAGATAAGCGAGGACGGAGCGGATCTGCCCGTCGAGATAGAGAGCGATTACCGCAAGGAGTTCACTAGCTTCGACGGCAATCCGCAGACTATCCGGCTGCTCGCCAAGCTGCAAACGTCGATTTCGCACTCGGGTCTCGACCTGACCGCCGCTACACTGGCGGCGACGATCAAGTATCCGGTTGGCGCGCCCAACCAGGATGACAAGAACCTCATCGCCAAGAAACACGGTTACTTCCTCTCCGAACAGCCGCTGGTCGACTGGCTTCGGAAGGAAACGGGGCTCGAGGAGGGACAGCGCCATCCGCTTACCTGGATCATGGAAGCATGCGACGACATCGCCTACTCAGTCCTCGACGTGGATGACGCGATGAAGAAAGCGGTGATATCGCCGGACGACGTCATGGCGATCCTAATTAACGATAGCCGCACGAAAAAGCATGCCGTAGTAAAAAGGGCACTGGGGGCGTTCAAGCGCGTCAACGCCGACAAACGCCGTCCTGAGGTCGCCCGGGACATCAAGATCGGATACCTCCGGGCTTTTTTTATCGAGGCGCTGATAAGCGACGCGAGCAACGCCTTCGTCAAAAACGGTAAAGCCATCAACAACTTCTCGCACACGACGCCGCTCATGGAAAAGAACGGCTTCTGCGACACGCTGAAAGGGATCGCTCGGCAATATGCCTTCAACAACCCAGCGGTGCTCAAAATGGAGACGATGGGCGCAGAGGCGCTCGATGGCTTGATGACGGCGTTCTGGGATGCGATCAGCGACCGCAAGCCGAAGGACTTCGACGATCTCAACGCGAAACGTCGCGGGGCAAAGAACAAATACGTATTCGCCCTCATCAGCCAGAACTACCTTGAGGACGCGCTCCGGTGCGCCGAAAAGGGGATCGCTGGGTCAATCCGCTATCGCGAACTTCGGCTGTTGACGGACATGCTGTCCGGTATGACGGACACGTTCACTATTAAGCTCTGGAACGACATCAAGAGCCTGAGCTAATGAGTGTCGCCGCTAGCATCCCGCTGCTTAAGAATCGGATCTACAGGTATTTCAGGGAGGCCGGCTCGCCGCACAAGGCCCTTCGCGAATTCCTGAACGTTGAGCTCAAGGACTTCGACCGCATCGCGATTGTCGGCGGACTCGTTCGCGATCTTGCCCGGAAGGGCAAGGTCGGCTTTAGATCGGATATCGACATCGTAATTGACGGCGAAGTGGAAAAGGTCACCGAGTTGGCGGGGAGACTTGAAGCCACGCCCAATCGGTTCGGCGGCTTCGGCTGGAAGAGCGATCTTTGGAAGATCGATTTCTGGGCACTCGGCACGACTTGGGCCTCGACCAACGGTCACGTTCCCGTTGCCGAGCTGAGCGACATTCCGAAGACGACGTTCTTCGATTGCGATGCGGTCTGCTACGACTATAGGGCGAAGACAGTTCATGCCTCGCCGGACTACCTGCCGCGCCTGCGCGCACGAACCATCGACATCAACCTCCTCCCCAACCCGTCCGTCGAAGGCAACCTGCTGCGCGCCGCGCGCAGGATACTGCTGTGGGGGTTTCGGCCGGGCGAAACTCTTCGAACCTTCATCGACGATCATCTCGATGAGGCTTCATTCCGATCGATCGCCGACACCGAGGCAGGCCTCTTCCAGAGCCCGGTGACTCAAGCCTTCGATGGAGCGGCCGAGCTCAAGGCCGCGCTGCTCGCCGATCAACTGACCAGTTTGCTGAACACCGCTGCAAACGAGCAGCTCATCCTTCCCGGACTGCGAGACCTGCGCACCTAGCGATCTAATCAAGGTTGAAGGCATCGGGGATGGTTGGCGAAGACCCGCCCCATCTCGTAACCGCCGCGTTGGTGACGATCGGCATAGCGCTCCCGCCGAAACCTCAGCTTATCGATCAATGTCCCGTGGCGGATTCGGGCCAGAGCGATGTGGAGGATGATGGCGTGAACGCTATTCTAGCGTTCTCTGAACGTTCTTGCCTTCTCCGCACGGCGAGTCTATCGATTCATGATAGACTTGGGGAGAAAGTGTGCCGTACGATCGGAGTTTGGCTATCGCGGAGAGGCATGAAGCCCTGCTGGCGCTCATCGAGACCGGCGGGCGTTCGGCTGCAGCCCTTGCAAAGGCGCTCGGAGTTTCCGAGGCGACGATCAATCGCGATGTCAGCTTTTTGCGTGGCAAGGGGCATTCGATCACCGCTCGGCGCCTCGCATCTGGTTGGGCCTTCGGTGTCAATCGGCGTGCAAACGGGACCCCTTATCGGCGCGCAAAAGGGACCCCCTGTCAGGATGGCGGAGCGTTGATGTGACGGGCTTCCTTGCGCTGCGCGCGGCGTAGGGAGGGCGTAGCC
>NZ_JBAQOK010000090.1:0-68556 GCF_049304695.1 Sphingobium sp. | reverse complement strand
CGCCCACATGTCCCTTCATCTAAACCAACAATGTCAAAGAACCACGCCGACATCAAAACCGGACAACCCCGCCGCCCCGATCCTTAATGGTCCGGAGGACTAGTGCCCGTCTATGTCTGCGACCGGCAGGAGCGAGAACCAGAAGCGCTCACCCCGTCGGTGGAGTGGTCTCTAGGGGAGGTATCCCAACCCGTCAAACCCTTTTTTGCAATTTTGTTTCAGAAAATTTTGGGACTTCTTCTTTAGAGCCATGCTTCAAGGCGATCAGGCCACGGGTGACCAAGAGAATGAGTTTGCAGGATGCCGACGCGGATGATGCGGGTTTCGGCGCACGCATAAGGAGCGCCGTTTTCTGGCGTTCGGGCAGTCAGATCGTCTCGCAGATGATGAGCTGGGTGGTGACGCTGGCAGTCATACGCCTGCTCGATCCGGCCGATTACGGACTGTTTGCGATGACGCAGGTCATTCTGAATTTCGCCACCTTCCTCAACGGCTACGGCCTGGTGAGCGCCTTGGTGCAAAGCGACAGACTCGATTCGCACCGGCTGCGGCAGGCTTTCACCATCATGCTGCTGTTGAACGGCGCGCTGGCGCTGCTGCAACTGGCTATAGCGCCGATCGCTGCGGACTATTATGACCAGCCCATGGTCGCGGACCTGCTGCGCGTACAGGCGCTGCTGTATCTGTCCACGCCCTTCATCTCGATTCCAGAAGCCATCATGGGCCGGGCGCTGGATTTCAAACGCCCCGCGCTGGTCAACCTGATTGCCGCAGTCGCTTCTGCGGGCGTGGCTCTTGTCGGTGCGCTATCGGGGTGGGGCGTGTGGACGCTGATATTCGCGCCAATCGCGGGCTTCTGGGTCAAAGGCCTCGGCTATGTACTGGCGACCGGCTTCAGGCCCATCCCCACATTCGATTTCCGCGGCACCGGTGCAATGGTCGCTTATGGTGCATCGCTGCTGGGCGGGCAATTATTCTGGATCGTCCAGAGTCAGGCGGATATATTCATTGGCGGCCGTGTGCTGGAACCCCATGCGCTGGGCCTGTACGCCGAAGCTCTGTTCCTGACCCAGATATTCGTCAGTAAATTCATCCCGCCGCTCAACGACGTCGCCTTCCCTGCCTATGCCCGCATGCAAAAGGATCCGGCTCGAATCGCATGGTCTTTTTGCAAGGCGGTGCGGCTGTTGCTGCTGATATCCTGCCCGGTCTATCTGGGCATGGCGGTAACGGCGGAGCCATTGGTCGAAACGCTGTTCGGCGCGAAGTGGCTGGAGATGGCACCATTCGTCTCGATATTGGCGCTCGCTATGCCCTTCATGACTTTGCAGGTGATGTTCGCGCCGGTGAGCAACGCCTTGGGGCGGCCCGGCACTACCGCGCGAGTCGCAGGTGTTGGTGCGATTCTGATGCCTGCAGCCTTCCTGATCGGCATCCAGTTCGGCGCGATCGGCTTGGCGTGGGCATGGCTGTGCGCGTTCCCGATCCTCACGATCATCACCACACGTCTGGCGGGCGGGCCGATGGGATTGCGAATCATCGATCTGTTGCGGGCCGCCGCGCCTGCCCTTGGATGTTCGGTGCTGATGGCCGGCGTGGTCGTAGGCATCGAAACGCTGCTACCGCCGCTGCCAGCGCCAGTGCGTCTGGCTGTGCTGGTGCCCACGGGCGGACTGGCTTTCCTGGCCGCGCTGACATTGTGCGCGCGCGGCACTTTGATGGAGTTGGTCGGTCTGGTCACGCGACGCGCACCACTAGTGCAGGCAACCGCCTGAACCAGTGGCGACGCGGATCGGGTCAGGCGGTCTGGATATAATCGCGTAGCGAACTGGCTTCCGATTCGATGCTGTCGATACGGAATTTGACCAGATCGCCGATTGACACCAGGCCAACCAAAACACCATCGACCACCACAGGCAGATGCCGGATCCGCCGCTTGGTCATCAACGAAAGGCCGTGGATTACCGGCGTCTGATCGTCGATGGTAATCGCTGGTGTAGTCATGACGTCGCCCACATTATGGTCGAGCGCCGCCGCGCCATCCTGCGCTACGCGATAGAGCAGGTCGCGTTCCGAAAAAATGCCGACCACTTCGCCATTGTCGACCACCGGCACGCAGCCGATTCGCCGCCGGGCGAGCAGATCGACCGCGGACAACAGGCTATCGGTCGGACTGACATGAATGACCTCGCCGCCCTTGGCCTGCAATATCGCCGTTATGGTCATGACCGCTCTCCTCTACATGGACATTCTGCCTCACGCTCTTGATGATCCCACTTTCGCGGCCCAAAGAAAAGGGATGACACGCAAACAAGCATTGGACGATCCACAGATCGCCGCCACCGCATGGCGCCGGTTTCGTCGCATCATGGCATGGATGGCGCTGGTCGGCGCAGGATGTGTGGCGGTGGCGTTGGCTGCCTTGCATATCTGGTCGGGACCGATGCCGATCCACATGATCATCGCGACGACCCTGGGAGTCTGGCTGACCTTCATGCTGGGGACCGGCCTGATGGCACTGGTTTTCCTGTCGAGCGGGACGGGACATGACGCGCAGGTGATGGACAGGTTGAAGGATGAGGTTGATTTCCATGACTGATGACAAAGACGATCCCATCCTGCGCGTCGTCCCCTATCCGGCAGACATCAACAGCAACGGGCACATATTCGGCGGGTGGGTATTGAGCCAGATGGACATTGCCGGCGGCATCGTTGCATCGCGCATTGCAAAGGGCGCAGTCGCCACGGTCGCGATCGAAAGCATGAACTTCATCGCCCCGATTCTGCTCGGCGATCTGGTATCGGTCCATGCAAGGGAAGAACGGCGCGGGCGCACGTCCATAGCGATCCGCATCGACGTCGTCGCGACGCGCGATAGCGGAGAAGCCGACGTGGCCGTGACCAGCGGAACATTCACCTTCGTCGCGCTGGACCAGAATCACCGCCCACGCCCGCTGCCCTGAATGGCGCCATCGGCGCTCAGCGCTACGGTGTGCGCTCGCTGGTCGCACGCAGATAGGCCGCCCAGGGTCTGCCGTCAGAAAGCACGCATGAAAAAAGGGACGATCCGAAGACCGTCCCTTTTTCAGCAATAACGAGCTTTCGCTCGATTACTCCGCCGCTTCCGTGGCAGGCTTTGCACGGCGCGTACGCTTTTTGGGCGCATCCTCGGCCGTCTCACTCTCATTGTCCGCACGGGCGATCGAAGGCGGCAGTATCGCCATGTCCAGACCTTCCTGTGCGTCCGACACCGCGACATCCACCTTGCGCGGGCGGCCGCGACGTGGGCGGGCGACTTCGGCCTCCTGCTGTGATGTTGCAGCGACCGGTGCCGCTTCCCGCATAGGGGTCGGGGCCGGGATCGGGGCATCGACGTCCTGCGGCGCACGAGCCGCCGACTCAGCGGTTACAGGACGGTCGCGACGCGAACGATCGCGGCGGTTGCGGTCGTCGCGGACTTCATCAAAGCGTCGGTTTTCGTCACGTGGTGCGCGGTTGCCGTTGTCGCGTTGACTATTGTCACGCTGGGCACGATCACCATTGTCGCGCTGAGCGCGCTCACCCTGATCTCGCGCGGCACGCTCGCCACTGTCCCGTTGCCCATTATCACGCTGACCAGCGTCCCGCTGTCCATTGTCTCGCGGGGTGCGATCCGACTGCTCGCGCGGCGCGCGATCATACTCACGTGGCGCGCGCTCGGCCTGCTCACGTGGCGAGCGGTCCCCGAAATCGCGAGGGGTGCGATCATATTGGGCATGATCCATGCGGAAATCGTCGCCATTATCTTCGGCGCTGTCGAAATCATCGCTGCCATTCTCTTCGTCGGCATTTTCCTCGCGTGGGCGGAACCGCTGCTGCTGTTCCTCCTGCCGTACGCGATTGTCGGCCAGAACGCGGAAATAATGATCGGCGAACTGAAGATAATATTCGGTGTTCACCCGATCGCCCACCATCTGGGCATCGCGCGCCATATTCCTGTATTTTTCAAGAAGCTGGGTCGCATTGCCGCGTGCGCGGTTGTCGATACGGTTGCCGTTGTCGCCACCGCCCCGGTTGTTCGTATTGGGACGTCCGTTGTTATTATTGTTCCGGCCGCGATTGCGGCGACCGGCCTGCCGGTTATTGATCAAGACATGATCCTTGCGTTCGCTGTCATCAAATTGGCTGAAAACACTGTTCCGTCGCCATCCCCAAGCACGGCCCGCACATCAGGCCGAATACGGCTCCGCCAAGCATGGCTGGGTCAAGAGCCATTGCCTAAAGCTGCCAGCGGCGCTTGCGCAGCAGTGCCGTCTTGACTTTCAGGAGCTTAGAAAACGGCCCTTCTTTCAACAACCTAACAAGGCTATGGTATGAGAAGATGCCATTCCTGTAGTCGATGTAATGGCTTTCGTCCGATAAACCAAGCAATTTTCGCTTGATCTACGGCAAATTGCCTTACGCGTCATTTTCAGCGGTGGGTTACAACCAGGCAACGGTCGTGCCCGGCCAGATCGGACCGTGCGCGAACCGCCAGCCCCGCCCCTTGCAGAAGGTCCGATACAGAACTGCGTTGATCGTAACCAATCTCGATCGCTGCAACGCCGCCCGGCGCGATCAGACGCGGCAGGTCGGGAATGAAACGGCGATAATCATCCAGCCCCTCTTCCCCCGCATAGAGTGCGGTGTCAGGTTCGTGCAGCACATCGCCAGTCAGCATAAAGGAGTGGGCGATATAAGGCGGATTGATGAGGATGAGGTCAAACGGCCCCTCGATCCCCTGCGCCCAGTTGCCCATCCGAAACGCCGCGCGCTCCGCCAGACCTATCCGCTCAGCATTGCCCTGCGCCACGGCCAGCGCAGCGGGGGACGCATCGACGCCCAGCCCGCGCGCATCCTGCCATTGCGCCAGCGCCGCCAGCAGCAGTGCGCCCGATCCGGTGCCCAAATCCAAGACCCTCGCAGGTGCGCGATCGGCAAAATGTTCTACAGCCGCCTCGATCAGCGTCTCGCTATCCGGGCGGGGAATGAGGACAGCGGGGGTCACCGCAAGGCTGATCGTCCAGAAATCGCGCGTGCCGATGATATAGGCGACCGGCTCCCCGGTGCAGCGGCGCGCCACCAACTCCGCGAAATCGGCGGGCACGTCCAGGTCATGCTGCCGCATCAACATATCCCCCCGCGACAGGCCAAGGGCATGGGCGAGCAACAGTTCGGCATCGAGCCACGGCGTATCGCTGATCGTCGCGCATTGGGCAGTCGCAACGCGCAACGCGTCAGCGACGTTCACCCCACGCCGTCCAGCTGGGCCAAACGCGCGGCCTCATCCTCGGCGATCAGCGCGTCGATGACCTCGACCAGCCCCGGCCCTTCCAATATCTCTGGCAGGCGGTGCAGGGTCAGGTTGATGCGATGGTCGGTGACGCGCCCCTGCGGAAAATTATAGGTGCGGATGCGTTCGGACCGGTCGCCCGACCCCACCATCGCCTTGCGCGCGCCCGCCTGCTCATTATGGGTGCGCTCCCGCTCCGCTTCATACAACCGGGCGCGCAACACCTGCATCGCCTTGGCCTTATTCTTGTGCTGCGATCGTTCGTCCTGCTGGATCACCACCAGCCCGCTGGGCAGATGAGTGATGCGAACGGCCGAATCGGTCGTATTGACATGCTGCCCGCCTGCGCCAGACGCGCGGTAGATGTCGATCTTCAGGTCGCCGTCGGCGATCTGGACATCGACTTCTTCCGGTTCGGGCAGGACCGCGACGGTGGCGGCGCTGGTGTGGATGCGCCCGCCGCTTTCGGTCGCGGGTACGCGCTGCACACGATGGACGCCGCTCTCGAACTTCAGCTTGGCGAACACGCCCGTCCCGGTGATGGACGCGACGACTTCCTTATAGCCGCCGACTTCCGACGCATTGGCGGAGATCGGCTCCATCTTCCACCCCTGCGTATCGGCATAGCGCTGATACATGCGGAACAGGTCGCCCGCGAACAAAGCCGCTTCATCGCCCCCCGTCCCTGCGCGGATCTCCAGCATGGCTGGGCGCGCATCGGCGGAATCACGCGGCAGCAATTGCAGCGCCAGCGCGCGTTCAGCGTGGGGAAGCTGACTCTTGAGAAGCTGGATTTCCTCCTGCGCCATTTCGCGCATCAACGGATCGGCTTCCTCACCCCCCGTCATGGTTTCCAGCGCAGCCAGTTCCTGCCGCAACCGACGCAGTTCGGCGGCGGCCCGCGCCACCGGCTCGATCTCGGCATATTCCTTAGACAGGCGCACGAACGCATCTGGCGCAAGGTCAGCCCGCGTCATCGACGCCTGCACCTCATCCCTACGCGCCTCGATCTGCGCAATGCGTTCGGCGGAAATGTGCATCAGGCCTCATCCCCCAACCCGTTCGGGCTGAGCGAAGTCGAAGCCTTCCGCTGAGCCACAGGCGAAGCACCTTCGCTTCGCTCAGGCCAGCCCTTCGACAGGCTCAGGGCGAACGGGGTTGGGTAGGCGCGATTGAGGAAGGTGCGAATCATCTGCTCCAGCTGATTGACTGACTTAGATTCAACACATTCGCTACTTGAGCAGCGAGTTTATCCATCGTGTTAACGCTCATTTGCGGGCCTTGCTTCATATATTCTTCGCCGCCCTCATGCCCACGGCAACGGACAAACAATATGGAATCCGCGCCTGAAGCCCAAGCTCTCTGTATTCTACGCTTAGAATTGCCTGAGAAATGTAATTCTGCAGCGATCCCTGCCCGACGAAGTGTGTAGACATATTGTGAGGCTAGTGTGCCTACAGTCGGATCGTCTGGAATAATAACTACTCTTGGTCGCTCGCGCTCCGGCGCATCCACCAGCATAGCCAGCCGCTCGATACCAGCCGCCCAACCGACCGCCGGGGTCGCAGGCCCACCCAGATTCTCGATCAACCCATCATAGCGCCCGCCACCCAGCACAGTCCCCTGCGCGCCAAGCCGATCGGTGACGAACTCAAACGCCGTATGCCGATAATAATCCAGTCCGCGCACCAGCCGCGCATTGCGTTCCCACGCCACGCCCGCCGCATCCAGCCCTGCCGTCACCATCTCGAAAAAGCCGCGCGCTTCGTCGGTGAGGTATGCGTCGATGTCCGGCGCGCTGTCGGCCACCGGGCGGTCGCGCGGGTCTTTGCTGTCGAGAATGCGCAGCGGGTTCTTCGCCAGCCGCGCGATGCTATCCTCGGACAACGCATCGCGATGCGCCTCGAAATGCGCAATCAGCGCCGCCCGCCATGCGTCGCGGCTCGGCGCATCGCCCAGCGTATTGAGCGTCAGCGTCACCCCATCCGACACGCCCAGTTCGCGCAGCAACTGATCGGCAAAGACCAGCAATTCCACGTCCGCCCCCGGCTCCCCAGCGCCGATGATTTCCGCGTCAAGCTGGTGAAACTGACGAAACCGCCCCTTTTGCGGGCGTTCGTAGCGAAACAAAGGCCCATGCGTCGCGATCTTCAGCGGCGCATATTGCTGCCAGCCTTCGGTGATGTAGGCGCGGCACAGGCCAGCAGTAAATTCGGGACGCAGTGTGATCGAATCGCCGCCGCGATCGTCGAATGTGTACATTTCCTTGGACACGACATCGGTCGCTTCCCCCAGCGAACGAGCGAACACTGCCGTGGATTCGAACACGGGCACTTCCACCCGCTGAAAACCATAGAGCCGCCGCACCCGGTCGAACGTCGCGATCACATGCGCGAACCGTTCCTGGAACGCGTCCGTCGTTCCGCCCAGCATGTCCTGTGTGCCGCGCACCGGGCGCGGCGTTTCGATTTTCGCCATGGGACAGCGCCTTTAGCGACAATCATGCATCAAGGAAACGCGGATTTTCGCTCCTGTCCCCCATAAACGCGCGCGAGAGAAAATGTTGACCCGCGCGGGGGGTGGACGATGTCGTGGCGTAAGGCCATGCTAGGGGCAATCGGGCCGCTCGGTCCAACCTATCTTTCGGAGACATCCATGATCCGCAGCCTTGCTGCCGCCCTTTGCCTGACGACGGGCCTTTCAACCGCACTCCTCGCCACCCCGCTTGCCGCACAGGAGGCAAACCGGTCCAGGCCGACCGCCCTGCCGGTCAACGACACGACCCCAGCGCCAAAGGACATTCCCTACCCCGGCGGCACCATCCGGCTGGAGGTGGATGCCAGCGACACGGTGCAGCGCATCTTTCGCGTTCGCGAAACCATCCCCGTCGCCGCCGGCGGCCCGATGACGCTGATGATGCCCGCATGGCTGCCGGGCAATCACGCCCCGCGCGGGCAGATCGAAAAGCTGACCGGGCTGACCTTCACCGCGAACGGCAAGCCGGTGGCGTGGAAGCGCGATCCGCTCAACGTCTATGCGTTCCAGATCGACGTGCCACAGGGCGCGAAGGAAGTCGTCGCCCAGTTCCAGTTCCTGTCAGCCACGGCGGGCAATCAGGGCCGCGTCGTGATGACGCCCAAGATGCTGAACATCCAGTGGGAAAGCGTCTCGCTCTACCCGGCTGGCTATTACACCCGCCAGATCCCGGTGCAGGCGACCGTCACCTATCCGGCGGGCTGGCAGGCGGCGACCGCGCTGCGCGGGCGCAAGAGCGGATCGAGCATTGCCTATGACGTGATCGACTATGAAGCGCTGCAGGACTCGCCGGTTTTCGCAGGCACCCATTTCAAGGCGGTGGACCTTGGCCATAACGTCACGCTCAACATCGTGGCGGACGATGCGGATGAGCTGAATTTCAAGCCCGAACAGATGGCCAGGCACAAGAAGCTGGTGGCTGAAGCAGGCGCACTGTTTGGCGCCTATCATTTCGATCATTATGACTTCCTGCTGTCGATCACCGACGAAATGGGCGGCATAGGTCTCGAACATCACCGGTCTTCGGAAAATCAGGTCGAGCCGGGCTATTTCAAGACATGGGATGGCGGTGAGGCGCTGCTCGACCGCAATCTGTTGCCGCATGAATTTACCCATAGCTGGGACGGCAAGTTCCGCCGTCCCGACCTGCTCTGGACGCCCGATTTCAACGTGCCGATGCAGGATAATCTCCTGTGGGTCTATGAAGGGCAGACTCAGTTCTGGGGCTATGTGCTGGGCGCACGGTCGGGCATGTTCACCAAGGCGGAAACGCTGGATGCCTATGCCCAGATCGCGGCCAAGCTGGACACGGCGGTCGGCCGCCAATGGCGTCCCATGGAAGACACCACCCACGACCCGATCATGTCCGCCCGTCGACCCAAGGGCTGGACGAGTTGGCAGCGGTCGGAGGATTATTATAATGAAGGGCTGATGATCTGGCTGGAGGCCGACGCCATCATCCGCAAACAGACGCGTGGCGCGAAGGGGCTGGACGATTTCGCCAAGGCCTTCTTCGGCGTAAAGCCGGGCGATTGGGGACAGTTGGTCTATAACCGGCAGGATGTCATCGCGACGCTGAACGGCATCGCTCCCTATGACTGGGCCGGATTCTTCCAGACCTATGTAGATACGCCTACCAAGGAAACGCCCAAGGGCGGCTTTACCATGGGCGGCTACAGGCTGGTCTATACCGACACGCCCGGCGCGATTACCAAGGCGGCCGAGGGTGCGAACAAGATGGTCGACCAGAGCTTCGGCGTCGGCCTGATCGTCAAGAATGACGGCGAAGTCTCAGGCGTCATCTGGGACAGCGCGGCGTTCAAAGCGGGCCTGTCGGTCGGATCGAAGATCATGGCGATCAACGGCGACGAATATTCGGGCGACGCCTTCAAGGCTGCGATCAGTCAAGCAAAAACCAGCAAAAAGCCGGTCCAGATCATCCTGAAGCAGGACAAATACTATCGCACTTTGACACTCGATTATTCCGATGGCCTGCGCTATCCGCATCTGGAAAAGACGGGAGAGGGTGAAGGCAGCCTCGATAAGCTGCTGCAACCCAAAACATAATCACACGTCAGAACTAACCGTGCAGAAAAGGCGTTTCCATGAATATCGAAATGATCCCCGTCGGCGACGATCCGCCAAACAGCCTGAATGTCATCATCGAAGTCCCGGTCGGCGGCGAACCGGTGAAATATGAATTCGACAAGGCATCGGGCGCTTTGTTCGTAGATCGCATCCTGCACACGCCGATGCGCTATCCGGCCAATTATGGCTTCGTGCCGCACACGCTTTCGCCCGACGGCGATCCGCTGGACGCGCTCGTCATCGCCCGTTCGCCCTTCGTCCCCGGTTCGGTCGTGCGCGCGCGCCCGATCGCGGTGCTGAATCTGGAAGACGAAGCGGGTGGCGATGAAAAGCTGGTCTGCGTCCCCGACAACAAGACCTTCCCCTATTATGCCGACATCAGCGAAAAAGACGACCTGCCCGGCATCGTGATGGAGCAGATCGAGCATTTCTTCACTCACTATAAGGATCTGGAAAAGACCAAGTGGGTGCGGATCGGAACATGGGGCGGCGCAGAAGACGCCAAGCAGATCACGCTCGAAGCCATCGCCCGCTATCAGGCGGACAAGAAGAGCAAGTCAGCCTAAAGCCGAACTTGTCGAACATGAAAGGGCCGCGCGGTGATGATCGCGCGGCCCTTTTCTATGCGCCGATGTCAGATTAAACGGTCGGCATCCAATGCGAAGGCCAGCGGATCGCGCCCACGCGGCGTCCGCACATGCAACCGTGCATCGGCCTCCACCAATCGCGCGATCCCCACGTCCAGTTGCGCTTCGGGCAATGTGAAGGGCAGACGCAGGAAGCGCTCGAACGCGCCTCCGACGCCGAAGCGCGGGCCGGGCGCGACCCGCACGCCCAGGCTTTCGGCCATCGCCGCCAGTGCGCTCGCCTCCGCACGCGGCATTTCAGCCCACAGCGACAATCCGCCAGCGGGCGATTCGACATGCCAATGCGGCAGATGTGTCTCGATCAGGCCAAGCAAATGATCGCGGCGCGCGCGCAGCATGTCCGCCCGTTCCGCCAGACCAACATCGGCGTCGATCAGATGCGCGACCGCCAATTGCTCCATGACCGGGCTGGCCATGTCCATGGTGATGCGCAGACGGCCAAGCGCTGCGACCGTCTGCGCATCGGCGCGCACCCAGCCGATGCGCAGGCCACCCCAGTAAATCTTGCTGGCCGAACCAATGGTGATGACCTGCCGCCCCGACGGATCATGAATCGCGACCGGCGGCGGCGCGGGCGCGTCCAGACCCATCGCAGCCATCGTCTCGTCGACCAGCAACGGCGTATGACTACGCATGGCCGCCGCCGCCAGCGCGCGCCGGGTGCCAAGGTCCATGCTGCGCCCGGTCGGATTGTGAAAATCGGCGATGACATAGGCGAAACGCGGCGACGTCTGGCGAAACGCCGCCTCCATCGCGTCAATGTCCCACCCTTGGCGCGGCAGACCCACCGGCACCGGGACGACATGCGCGCGCTGCAATGCCTGGATCGCATTATGATAGGTGGGATGGTCGATCACCACCCGGTCGCCCGGTCCCGCCAGCCATTTGAGCAGCAGCGAAAAACCCTGCTGCGCGCCGTTGGTGACGATGATTTGCTCCGGGTCGGTGGGACAGCCGCGCCGCTCATAATAGGCCGCGATGGCCCGGCGCAGCACCGGCAGCCCCAACGGATCATAGCCCAGATCGCCCAAATAGGCCGGAAACATCTCCACCGCCGCCTGCACCGCGCGGGCAATGCCCGGCGCAGCGGGTAGCGCGGCATGAGTCCAGTTAAGCAGATTGCCGCCATTGTGCGCCGCGCCCTCGTCCGTCGCGACGATCGGCGCGATCCCGCTTGGCGGCAGACGCGTGACACTGCCCGACCCCTGACGGCTTTCGAGATAGCCCTCCTCGCGCAGCCGATCGAAAGCCGCAGCGATGGTGGTGCGAGACAGGCCCAGCGCGGAGGCCAGTTCGCGTTCGCCCGGCAGGCGGACGTTCAACCCGATCCGCCCGTCCAGTACCAGCATCCGTAGCGCCTGCGCCAATTGCTTATAGGCCGGTTCGCCGCTGTCCAGCGCACGCCAGGCACCCAGCAAGCGGAGCAAGGAAGGTGGACGAAGCAAAGAAGTGGACATGAGCCGCTCTCCGGCATGGGGTTGGGTCAAATCCAATTACGGCAAAATGGTCTCTTCAGAAAAGGCCAGTTGGTACAAACATGCATCGCTTTGGGCGGTCGATCATGAGCCACGCCATTGATACCGGCCCCCATCGCCATATCTAGGGGCGGGGGAGGCCAGCTATGTCGCCTTTCCGATATTCATGAGAGGGACATTCCGTGGCCACCCAATTATATGATCTGACCGTGCCGCTGTTCATACGCGGCCTGCGAAGCCTGTCCGGCCTATTGGACAAGGGCGAAGCCTTCGCGACGGACAAAGGCATCGATTCCGTCACGCTGATGCAAGCAACGCTGATCGAGGATATGAAGCCCCTCACCGCCCAGGTGCAGTTCGCCTGCGACACTGCCAAGGGCACGGTCACCCGGCTGGGTGAGCTTGAACCAGTAGCGATGGCCGATACCGAACAAAGCTTTGCAGAGCTGCAGGACCGGATCGCCCGGACCATCGTTTTGCTGGAAGCCGTGCCACGCGAAAAGATCGACGGGCGTGAAGATGCTCAGGTCGTTCTGAAAGTGCCGGGCGCCGAAATTCCCTTTACGGGGCGCAGCCATGTGCTGACCTTTGCACTGCCCAATTTCTATTTTCACGTCACGACCGCCTATGCGCTGCTGCGGCAGGCAGGCGTGCCAGTGGGCAAGATGGATTATCTGGGCGGCGTCTGACATCCAGCAGCTCAATTGAGCGAGCGCCTATCCGCCGATCAACCGGACATATGCGCTCGCCACCCATCCGCTGGCGCAAGTCCCGGCATAGGGCTGCTTGCGATCCACCGGCGACGACACGCCACAATCGACGCCTGGCGCATCCGTTTCGGCACCGGCTGCTGGCAGCACCACGACGCCCAGCCATTTCTGGTCGATACTGCGCGTACAGACGAAGGCCCGCTGCCCCTCGCCCAGTTGCGCCAACACCTTCGCGTCGGCGAACGGTGCGGCGCGCAACGCCAACCCGTCCGCCCCGCTGCGCGTGACCTGTCCCAATGTACCGCACGCGTCGAGGCGCGGCCCGTCCTCCCCTATGACGACAGGCCGCGCGACCGGCGCGTCCATGCGGCTTTCGGAGACATCCGCGCGTGCCGCCCCGGCCAGCGAACTGTTGGGCAATTCATCCGCCACCTCGCGGCTGTCCGAACAAGCGGTGAGCAGCAGGGCAGGCAAAAACAGGGACGCGATCAAACGGAACATGGCCCATGGGATAGACCGCCGCGACGCCGCGGGGAAGCCGCCATGTTTCGCTTTAGTTTTTAGGGCGCTTTCCCTATATGCTCGCCATGAGCGAAGAACCCGTCAACACCCCCAACAATAACGAATATGGCGCCGACAGCATCAAGGTGCTCAAAGGTCTGGATGCGGTCCGCAAACGGCCGGGCATGTATATCGGCGATACCGACGATGGGTCGGGCCTGCACCATATGGTGTTCGAGGTCAGCGACAATGCGATCGACGAAGCCCTGGCTGGGCATTGCGACCGGATCGACATCACGCTGAACCCCGATGGTTCGGTCAGCGTGATGGACAATGGCCGGGGCATCCCAACGGGCATCCATACCGAAGAAGGCGTATCGGCGGCCGAGGTCATCATGACCCAGCTCCACGCAGGCGGCAAGTTCGAGAATACGTCGGACGACAATGCCTATAAGGTATCGGGTGGCCTGCATGGCGTGGGCGTTTCTGTGGTCAATGCGCTGTCCGACTGGCTGGAACTGAACATCTGGCGCGATGGGCAGGAACATTGGATGCGGTTCCGCAATGGCGACGCCGAAGCACCGTTGAAGGTGCTGGGTCCGGCAACCGGCGGGCAAAAGGGGACGAAAGTCACCTTCATGTTCTCGACCGCCACATTCAAGAATGTGACGGAATATGACTTTGAAAAGCTGGAACATCGCTATCGCGAACTGGCCTTCCTCAACAGCGGCGTGCGTCTGTTCCTGACTGACGCGCGGCATGAGGAAAGCAAGACGGTCGAACTATATTATGAGGGCGGCATCGCGGCCTTCGTCAAATATCTCGATCGCAACAAAGCCGCGATGATGCCGGAGCCGATCGCGATCTCCGGCACGCGCGACGAAGTGACCATCGACGTCGCGCTGGAATGGAACGACAGCTATTATGAAAATGTGCTGTGTTTCACGAACAACATTCCGCAGCGCGACGGCGGCACCCATCTGGCTGCGTTCCGCGCTGCACTGACCCGCACCCTCAACAATTATGCCGAAAAATCGGGCATGTTGAAGAAGGAAAAGGTGTCGCTGACCGGTGAAGACATGCGCGAAGGACTGACCGCGATCGTGTCGGTCAAACTGCCCGATCCCAAATTCTCGTCCCAGACCAAGGACAAGCTAGTATCGTCCGAAGTGCGCCAGCCGCTCGAAAGCCTGATGGCCGACAAGATGGCCGAGTGGCTGGAGGAAAATCCTGGCCACGGTAAGATGATCATCCAGAAGGTGATCGATGCCGCCGCCGCGCGAGAAGCCGCCAAGAAGGCGCGTGAACTGACCCGGCGCAAGGGCGTGCTGGATATCGCCAGCCTGCCCGGCAAGCTGGCCGACTGCCAGGAACGCGATCCCGCCAAGTCGGAACTGTTCCTGGTCGAGGGTGATTCTGCGGGTGGTTCCGCCAAGCAGGGCCGTAATCGGCACAATCAGGCAATCCTTCCCCTCAAGGGCAAGATTCTGAACGTCGAACGTGCTCGACTCGATCGCATGCTGT
This sequence comes from Sphingobium sp., assembly GCF_049304695.1. GTDB lineage: Bacteria > Pseudomonadota > Alphaproteobacteria > Sphingomonadales > Sphingomonadaceae > Sphingobium. Next base: position 53,765 of record NZ_JBAQOK010000090.1, on the reverse strand, counting down.
CGTCCAAGGAGGTCGGCACGCTCATTCAGGCGATGGGCACCAGCATCCGCGAAGAATTCAACATCGAAAAGCTGCGTTATCACAAGATCGTCATCATGACCGACGCGGACGTCGACGGCGCGCATATCCGCACGCTGCTGCTGACCTTCTTCTACCGCCAGATGCCCCAGATCATCGAGAACGGGCATCTCTATATCGCCCAGCCGCCCTTGTATAAAGCGACGCGCGGTCGGTCCGAAGTCTATTTGAAGAACGAAGCGGCGCTGGAACAATATCTGGTCGACAATGGCGTCGATTCGATGGCGCTGGACGGTGGCGATGGCGGGCGGCGCACGGGCGACGATCTGCGCAGCTTGATCGAACATGCGCGACGGATGCGCGCAGTGATGCGCTATGTGCCGCGTCGCTATAATCCCGCGATCATAGAGGCGCTGAGCCTCAATGGCGCACTCGATCCCGAACTGGATACCGCTGCGCAACTCGAAAAGCTGAACGCGACGGTGACATGGATGGGCGCGCAGGATGTCGAAGGACGCTGGACTGGCATGATTGCCGAAGAAGGTGGCTTCCATTTCCAGCGTCTCTGGCGCGGCGTTACCGATCACCATGTCGTCGAAGCGGGCTTCATCGGATCGGCCGAAGCGCGCAAATTGCACAGCATCGCGGCCGAAGATGCCGACAGCTACCACACCCCTGCCCGGCTGATCACGGTCAAGGCGGCCCAGGCTGCCGAGGAAGCGGGCGCGGACGACCTGCCTGCCGCTCCGGTCAAGGGCGCGGTCGTGACGCGGCCGAGCGAACTGCTGGAAGCCGTTTTGACCGCCGGCCGCAAGGGGCTGGCGATCCAGCGCTACAAGGGGCTGGGCGAAATGAACGCGGAGCAGTTGTGGGAAACCACGCTGGACCCGGACAACCGCTCGATGCTGCGCGTGCAGGTCGAACAGGCCGACATTGCGGACGAAATTTTCAGCCGCCTGATGGGCGAAGTGGTCGAACCCCGGCGCGAGTTCATTCAGGACAATGCGCTCAACGTCGCCAATCTGGACGTCTGATCCATGACGAAGGCGGATCGTCCCCGTTGCGCCTGGGCGCCACAGGGCGATCCGCTCTATCGCGCCTATCATGACGAAGAATGGGGCGTGCCGCAGCGCGATTCGCGTATGCTCTGGGAAATGCTGATGCTGGAGGGTTTTCAGGCGGGCCTGTCCTGGATCACTATCCTGCGCAAGCGTGATGCCTTTCGCGCCGCCTTTGCCCATTTCGATCCCGACGCCGTGGCTGCTTTCGGACCTGCGGATGTCGAACGGCTGATGGGTGACGCTGGCATCGTTCGGGCGCGGGCCAAGATCGAGGCGACGATTGCAGGCGCGGGCATCTTTTGCGCCATGCGCGACGCGGGCGAAGACTTTGCTGATTATGTCTGGGCCTTCGTCGATGGCACGCCTGTCCAGAATGACGGGACGACCTTCCCGACGCAAACCCCCTTGTCGGAACGGATTTCAAAGGATTTGAAACAACGCGGGTTCAAATTCGTCGGCCCGGTGATTGTCTATGCCTGGATGCAGGCGATCGGTCTCGTCAACGACCACGCCGATCACTGCTTTCGCCGGGAAGAAGTGGCGGCGACATGATCCGGGTCTGGCCCCTGCCCCTCGTCCTGCTGTTGGCCGCATGCGGCAAGGGAGACGACGCGCCTGTGGCAGACAATGCCCAGCCCGAATCCACATCGCCCATCATCATCCACAACATAGTGGACAATTCGGTAAGCCCCGAAAATCATTCCGAAAATGTTCCACGTGAAACAGCAACGCCGCGTCCCGCACCTGCAGCAGCGCCCGTCCCATCCCCAAAACCACGCACCGGCTATCATGCGATCGGCACCGAACCCTTCTGGGCTGTGACAGTCATTGGATCGACCGCTACGCTGGAACGACCGGACAAAGACCGTATACGTTTCGCTGTCAGCCGCAGCGCGGACCCGGTTGCGATCCGCTATCAGGGTAACGGCTTTGCCATGACCCTGACCCCCGGCCCATGTAGCGACGGGATGAGCGATTCGCTCTGGTCCGACCGCGTGGCCGTCGCCTTCGGAGAAGGAACGCTCAAAGGCTGCGGCGGCGTGCGCGAAGATATGCCAGGCGCCGGGCGCTAATCTTTGCGCATCGCCTGAGCGACCAGCGCCTCCGCCTCGATCAGCAGCGCATCCTCCGCCGCGCTTTGCGCCACCTGTTCCCGACCGATCAGGATCAGCACTGGCACAGCCAGCGGACTGACACGATCCAGTACCTTATGCAGCATGGTGGATGCCGCGCGATCGATCAGATCGCCCAGCCGCCCGACATCGGTCATCCGCGCGCGCGCATCGGCCCAGGCCGCCTTAATTAACAAATGGTCGGGCTGATATTTACGCAGGACGTCGTAGATCAAATCAGTCGAAAACGTGACCTGCCGCCCCGACTTGCGCTGGCCCGGATGTTGTCGTTCGATCAGGCCGGATATGACCGCCACATCGCGGAACGCGCGCTTGAGCAGGCTGGACTGTTCGACCCAATCGACAAATTCATGATCCAATATATCGGGCGAAAACAGACTCTTGGGGTCGGTGATCGGTTTCAGTCCATAGACCGCCAGCGCATAGTCATTGGCAACGAAGCCCAGCGGCATCAGCCCCTGACTTTCCATCCGACGCGTCAGCAACATGCCCAGCGACTGATGCGCATTCCACCCCTCGAAACTATAGCAGACCAGATAATGCCGCCCCTCATGCGGGAAAGTCTCGATCAGCAGCTCATCAGGATGCGGCAAGGCGGACCGCAACTGCTGCATCTCCAGCCATTCATGCACATCCGACGGAAAACGATGCCACTCCCCAGGGTCAGCCAAAAACCCACGCACCCGATCGGCCAGCCGCGTGGACATCGCCATCCGGCTCCCGCCCCAACTGGGCATCCGCGCCTGCTTCGTCGTCGCCCGCACGAACAGGTCGCTGCTGTCCATCCGCACGACTTCCAGCGCCATGCCGGAAAAGAAGAAACTGTCCCCCGGCGCAAGCTGCGCGGCAAACCCTTCCTCCACCGTGCCGAGCTTGCGGCCATTGTTGAACCGCACGGCCAGCGCAGGCTGATCGACGATGATCCCCGCATTCATGCGATGCTGCTGGATAAACCGCGGATGCGACACACGCCACATCCCATCGGCATCCTGCGTTAGCCGCTTGAACCGATCATAGGCGCGCAGCGCGTAGCCGCCGCCCTCGATAAAGTGCAGCACATGGGCAAAAGCGTCGGGCGTCAATCCGCTATAGGGCGTAGAGGACTGGAGTTCACTCAGGAGTTCGTCCTGCGCAAACGGCCCGGCACAGGCGATGCCCATGACATGCTGGGCCAGCACGTCCAGACTGCCCGCACGGAAATCATCGGCATCCCGCTCCCCCGCTTCCACCGCGTCGAGCGCGGCCCGCGCTTCGAGATATTCGAAACGATTGCCCGGAATGACGATGGCTTCGCTCGCGCTATCGAGCCGATGATTGGCCCGGCCGATGCGCTGGAGCAGGCGCGAACTGCCCTTGGGCGCACCCATCTGGATAACGCAATCGACATTGCCCCAATCGACGCCCAAATCGAGGCTGGCGGTCGCGACCAGCGCGCGCAACCTGCCCTCTGCCATCGCGCCTTCCACCTTGCGCCGGGCCTCCACCGACAAACTGCCATGGTGGATGGCGATCGGCAGATTATCGTCATTGGCGGACCAGAGTTCCTGAAAAATCAGTTCGGCCAGTCCGCGCGTATTGCAGAAAACAAGCGTGGTCTGCCGCCGCGCAATCTCCGCCATCACCTGCGGCGCTGCATATTTACCCGAATGACCGGACCAGGGGATGCGTCCTTCGGGAATCAGGATGGTGACATTGGGGTCCGCCCCCGCCTCCCCCAACACGCTCGTCACAGCATTGATGTCGCCATCGGGCGCCAGCCATGCACGATAGGCATCGACGTCCGCCACGGTGGCGGACAGCGCCACCCGGCGCAGAGCGGGATGGATCATCTGAAGCCGCGCGAGCGAAAGATTGAGCAAATCCCCCCGCTTTTGCGTGGCGAAGGCATGGACTTCATCAATGATGACGGTGCGCAGGTTGGCGAACAGCAAATGACTGTCGGGATAGGATAGCAGAAGCGACAGCGATTCCGGCGTCGTCAGCAATATATGCGGCGGGCGAGCGCGCTGCCGCGCCTTGCGATCCGATGGCGTATCCCCGGTCCGCGTCTCCACCCGAATCGGTAAGTCCATCTCCTCGATCGGCGTCAGAAGATTGCGCCGCACATCCACCGCCAAAGCCTTGAGCGGAGAGACATACAGAGTATGCAGTCCCTCCCCCGGATGATCGACCAGATCGGCCAGCGTCGGCAAAAAACCTGCTAGCGTCTTGCCCGCCCCCGTCGGCGCAACAAGCAGCGCATGCCGTCCCTCCCGCGCAGCAGCCAGCATCGCACGCTGATGCTGGCGTGGCGTCCAGCCGCGCTTGGCGAACCAATGTTCCAGCGGCTGGGGAAGGCGATCGTCCATGTCGAGCATGTAGGGACGATGCCCTGTCAGCGAAAGCCGCGCTGACTGCTGGAAATATAAGTGCGGCCAGGCGACATTTTCTTACGCAAACACTCTGGCCCTGCGCGATCACTCTCGCTTACACTGCGCCCATGACAGCAGCGCATCAGACGCTGCGACACCGCCAGGAGATTGAAGCAATGACCGACCTGACCGAAGCAGACCTTACCGGCGCAACGCCCAGCGGCAACCGCCGCCGCCCCAAGCCGCCGGTCATGGAGATTGATGGCCGAAAGCTGAAGCCTGCCACACTGATGATGGGCCATGGCTACGACCCAACCCTGTCCGAAGGGTCGCTCAAGCCGCCGATCTTCCTGACCTCTACCTTCGCCTTCGAAAGTGCGGCGGCGGGCAAGCGCCATTTTGAAGGCATCACCGGCATCCGGCCGGGCGGATCAGAAGGTCTTGTCTATTCCCGCTTCAACGGTCCCAATCAGGAAATCGCCGAAGACCGCCTTTCTGTATGGGAAGAAGCGGAGGATGCGCTGCTCTTTTCCAGCGGCATGTCCGCGATCGCCACAACTTTGCTGGCGCTGGTCCAGCCGGGCGACGTAATCGTCCATAGCGCGCCACTTTATGCCGCCACCGAATCGCTGATCGGGCGCATATTGGGCCGGTTTGGCGTGCAATGGCTCGATTTCCCGGCGGGCGCGACTGAGGCGGAGATCGGCGCTGTTATCGAAAAGGCCAAGGGGCTGGGCCGGGTAGCGCTGCTCTATCTGGAAAGCCCGGCCAACCCAACCAATGTACTGGTCGATCTGGAGGCTGTCGTCGCACGGCGCGACGCGTTGTTCGCGGGCGAAGACCATGTCCCGCCGATCGCGATCGACAATACCTTCCTTGGCCCCCTGTGGCACAAGCCGATCGCTCATGGCGCGGACATCGTCATCTACAGCCTGACCAAATATGCCGGCGGGCATAGCGATCTGGTTGCGGGCGGCGTGCTGGGGTCGAACGCGGCGATCAACACTATCCGCCTGATGCGCAACACGATCGGCACCATCCTCGACCCCCACAGCGCTTGGATGCTTTTACGATCGCTCGAAACGCTGGAATTGCGGATGAGCCGTGCGGGCGAGAATGCGGAAAAAGTCTGCGGCTGGCTGCGCGACCAGCCGCAGGTCGAAAAAATCGTCTACCTTGGGTTCCCAGAGACCGAGCGGCAGGCGGACATTTATCGCCGCCACTGCACGGGCGCGGGATCGACCTTCTCCCTCTATCTCAAAGGCGGGGAAACCGAAGCCTTCGCCTTCCTCGACGCACTCAAGATCGCCAAGCTGGCGGTCAGCTTGGGGGGAACGGAAACTCTGGCCAGCCATCCCGCCGCCATGACGCATCTCTCGGTCCCCGCCGAACGTAAAGCCGCGCTGGGAATCGGTGACAATATGGTCCGCATATCCATCGGCTGCGAAGATGCGGACGATCTGATCGCCGACTTCACGCAGGCACTGCGGGCGATCGGCTAAGCTCATGGCAAGCCCGTCCTTGCTGGTGGGACAGCCACTACTTGCTCCGCTGCTGCCAGTGCTGGCACAGACCTACGACGTCATCGCTCTATGGGACGCGCCGGGACCGGAGCGCCTGGCCACCGTGGATGCGCTGATCTGGGCAGGCGAATTTCCGCTCGACCGGACCTTGATGGACGCGATGCCGCGACTGGCGCTCATCGCCTGCTTCACGGTGGGCTATGACGGGGTCGATCTGGCGCTGGCCCACTCGCGCGGCATTGCCGTTACCCATGCAGGCGACGCCAACGCCGAGGATGTTGCGGACCATGCCATCGGCCTGATGATCGCGCATCGTCGCTGGATCGTGGAGGGCGACCGTCATCTGCGCGCGGGCCATTGGACGATCCAGGCGAAAACGCGCACCCATTCCATGGCGTCCGCCCGGCTGGGAATCGTGGGCATGGGGTCGATCGGCATCGCCGTCGCGCAGCGGGCGCAGGCGATGAAGATGCAGATCGCCTGGTGGGGACCGCGCGCCAAGCCCCAATTGCCATGGCCGCGCACCCAAGATTTGGGGGCTCTGGCGCGAGACAGCGACATCTTAGTCATCGCCGCCCGCGCCGATGAAAGCAATCGTCGCATGATTTCCGCTCCGATCCTCGACCTTCTTGGTCCTGAAGGGCTGCTGGTCAATGTCGCGCGCGGGCAGTTGGTGGACGAAGCGGCATTGATCGACGCGCTGAAGGCCGGGCGCTTGGGCGGTGCGGCAATCGACGTGTTCGATCCCGAACCTACCGATCCCACCCATTGGTCGAACGTGCCCAATGTCGTGCTGACCCCGCATATCGGCGGCGCGACGCACGAAGCCGTCGGCCGGATGGCGCAAATGCTGCTTGCCAACCTTGCTGCGCATTTCGGCGGCACCCCTTTGCCATCACCCGTACGCGACTGAACCATAAGCCAGTCCGTGCGTTAAGCGCGCCATGGCGAGATTTCAGCCGGATGGGGGGGGAGCGGCAATGGATCAGTCTGGATCGCGCGGGCGAGTGTGGATGATCCGTATCGGTTCTGGCCTGCTCCTGCTGGTCGGCCTGCTCACCCTGCTTCTTGCCATGATGCCATGGGGCCTGTTCAAGGATCGGATCGCGCAGCGCCTGTCCGACCGGATCGGCAAGCCAGTCACCATCACCACCATGGAGCGAGAAGATAGCCTGTCCCTGCATCCGGTCGTCAGATTGACTGGCATCCGGGTGCCGCAACCCGACTGGGCGCCCCAAGACATGGGCAACCTGGCGACGATCGGTGAAGCAAGGGTCGGCTTTTCCGCCATGGCGCTAATCACCGGCGGCCCGGTGCTGGAGACGCTTGACGTCAAAAAAGCCCATATCGCCCTCTATCGCGCCCGCGATGGACAGGAAAGCTGGACCGGCGAACGCAGCAAGGGCGATGACAGCCGTGGCAAGCGCCCCGCCCTCAGGTCTTTGAACGTAACCGACAGCCATATACTCTATCGCGATGACAAACGGGAGCGCTCCATCGACGCGAACCTGGCGGTCGATGCGGCGGGGCTGCGCCTGTCCGGCACGGGACGGGTGCGCGGCTATCCGGTCCGCGTCACGGCAAAAGGCGCGCCGATATTGGGCCATCGGCCCGGCACACGCTGGCCCTTTCGCGCGGACATTGCGGGCGACGCCGTCGGCCTGACGCTGGACGGCACAATGGACGGTCCACTCGATGTCGGTCATTTGCGCGGCAAGGCTACAGCCCATGCCATCGACCTCAAAATACTCGATGCGATCCTGGAAGCCGGACTGCCCGGCACACAACCGGTGCGCATCGTGGCACAGGTGGTGCGCGACAAGCCGGACTGGACAATTCAATCGCTCAAAGGGACGATCGGCCGTTCCGACATTGCCGGCCACGCCACCATCCGCAAACAGGACGGACGCACCCGTATTGACGGCGCGATCCGCGCCGCACGCTTCGATTTCAACGACCTGTCGTCGGATGAAGGACAGCGCAAGGCCGCCGCCAAGCGCGCACGGCTGGGCGACCGGCTGGTGCCTGATACCGCCATCGACCTGCATAATCTGGCGCGTACGGACGGGCGATTGGAATTGCAGGCCGACCGGCTGCTGTGGCCCGGTTCCAGTCCCTTCCGCGCGCTCAAGGGCGTACTGGCTCTGGACCACAGCCGCCTGACGGTCGCGCCACTGGCCATGGGCCTGACGCGGGGGACCATGTCGGGCCAGTTGGTCGTAGACCAGCGGTCTGGCGGCCCGACACTGGACATCAAGCTGGACCTGCATTCCGCGCGACTGCTCGACTTCTTTCCCAGGACGCACATCGACGGCGCTCTGGTCGGCCGCTTCGCCCTCAACGGACGTGGCAAGACGATTCGCGAGGCGATAGGTCGATCGAACGGCGTCGTCGCGCTGGTGGCCCGTGACGGCAGCATCCCCGCCCGCACGGCCGCGCTGATGGGGCAGGATGTCGGCAAGGCGTTGACACTCGACGCCACCAAGATGGCGACGCTGCGCTGCGCCGTGGCGCGCTTTACCGTGAAGGGCGGCGCAGCGCGTGCCGATCCAGTGCTGATCGACACGTCGCGGGCGCAGACCCGTGCAACCGGCGGCTTCAACCTTTCCAACGAAACATTGGACCTGACACTGAGCGGTCAGCCCAAACAGGGCAGCCTGTTGCGGATCGATGGCAGCGTGCCGGTGCGCGGCACGATCAAGGCTCCACATATCGTGGTGCCCGAAGGGGTGCGGTCAGCCAAGAATATCTTCAAGATGATCGGCAAGGCGATCGCAGGCGACAAACGTCCCAAAGCGACCGACGCCGATTGTGACGGCCTGGCACGCTCGGCGCTGCGTTAGTTCCAGTCCACCCGCGTCCAGCCACGCGCCGCCGCCAGCCGGGCCAGCCGCTTGTGCGGGTTGGACGCAAAGGGGATGTCGGCAAATTCCAGCATTGGCGCGTCCGATACATGATCGGAATAGGCGCGGATATGCGCCTGCGTCCGGTCGATCGCTTCTGCCGCCATCCATGCCTTGATCATGCGCAGCTTGCCGGTGTCGTAGCAATTCTCGCCCGCGATCCGCGCCCGCACATAGCGCAGATCCTGGCTCAGATGATCGGTCGCGATCACTGCGTCGAACCCCAGCCTGCGCGCGATCGGCTCGACATAGAGGCGGTAGGACGCCGTGGCGAGGACGAGCCGGTAGCCGTCCGCCCGGTCGCGCGCGATCTGCTCCACCGCGCCTGCGCGCAAATTGGTCGCCACGACCTTGTCGGCATAGCTTTCGACGTGCGGCATCAATCTGGCGCGCTCGACATTGAAGCCGATCATCAACGCCTGGTTCAGTTCCTTCAACCGCTGGCGCGAAATGAGCTTAAAGACATAAGCCAACATCAACAGCGCCACGACCGGCAGCAGCACCAGCCGCCATGGCGCCATAGCCCGCGCAACGTGGATCAGAAATCCCGTATAGGTGCCGGTGAAGGTCACCGTACGATCCATGTCGTAAATTGCCAGCCGGTGCGTCATGCCGTATCCGAAACTTTTCCGTGCGCCCTTCGTTCTGGCTTGCGGATGGGCTGTTTCGGCTTGCCGCGCAACCGATATTGGATCACTACTTCCAACGCATGAACAAAGCTGCCGATATAGCTGAAGAAACACGCGACGGCGGCACGGTCCTTCGCTTGTCGGGATCGTTGGCGATCGCCAACCTGCACGACCTTCCTGCGCGTCTGGACGCCATCGAAGGTCCGGTCAGCACGATCGACCTGTCTGATGTCGATCATATCGACACGATCGGTGCATGGGTCGTGCATCGCAATGCCAAGCGGTTGAATTGCGATATCAGCAGCGGGAGCGATGACGCCAAGCGATTGATCGAGGCGGTCGGCGCGCTTGATGAACCGGTGTCGATCCATCCCGATCATGTCCCTGCTGTCAGCCGCGTCGTCGGCCAGATCGGTGAAGCGGTCATCGCCGCAGGATCAACCATGCTCGGCCTGCTCGGCTTTTTCGGCAGTACGCTGGTAGCCAGCTGGAACGTCATTCGCCATCCGCATCGTTTCCGATTGAACGCTGTTGTGCAGCGTTTCGAAGTGGTCGGCGTCGCCGCTCTTGGCATCATCGGCCTGATGAGTTTCCTCATCGGCATCGTCATCGCGCAACAGGGTTCGGTGCAGCTGCGCCAGTTCGGCATGGAAATGCTGACGATCAATCTGGTCGGTCGCCTGACCTTCCGCGAACTGGGCGTGCTGATGACCGCGATCATGGTCGCTGGCCGGTCCGGGTCCGCTTTTGCCGCGCAGCTTGGCACGATGAAGCTGACCGAAGAGGTCGATGCGATGCGCACGATCGGCGTGTCGCCGATGGAAGCGCTTGTGCTGCCACGGACCATGGCGGTCGTCATCATGATGCCGCTGCTGAGTTTCTATGCCTGCATCCTGTCGGTGATTGGCGGCGGCTTCCTGTGCTGGATCGCCCTTGAAATCCCGCCGATAACCTTCATTCAGCGCCTGCGCGAAGTCGTACCCATCACCGATCTGTGGGTCGGACTGATTAAGGCACCCGTGTTCGGCCTCATCATCGCCATATCCGGCTGCTTCCAGGGTATGCAGGTGAAGGGCAATGCCGAGGAAGTCGGCCTGCGCACGACCGCCGCAGTGGTTCAGGCGATTTTCCTTGTCATCGTGATCGATGCCTTTTTCGCAGTGTTCTTCACATGGATAGGGTGGAACTGATGCCGCCTGAAGATGACATGGCGCAGGAAGTGCGCGTCGAGGACGCGATGGAACATAGCGAAATCGCCATTTCCGTGCGCGGCGTGCGCAACAGTTTCGGCGATCAGATCGTCCATGACAATCTCGACCTTGATGTGCGACGCGGTGAGATCATCGGCGTCGTCGGCGGATCTGGCACCGGCAAATCGGTGTTGATGCGATCGATCATCGGCCTTCAGACCCCCGATGCGGGTAGTATCGAAGTGTTCGGCGAATCGATGATCGGACGCGAAGATGGCGAGGCTCTGGCCATTCGCAAGCGGTGGGGCGTTCTGTTTCAGGGCGGCGCACTGTTTTCCACGCTGACTGTCGCGGAAAATGTCGAAGTACCGATCCGGGAATATTATCCCAATATCGGGCCACAACTGCGTGATGAGATCGCCGCCTATAAAATCCGCCTGACCGGATTGCCAAGCGAGGCCGGTCCCAAATACCCGTCCGAGCTATCGGGCGGCATGAAGAAGCGTGCGGGTCTGGCACGCGCTCTGGCGCTCGATCCTGACCTTTTGTTTCTGGACGAGCCGACCGCCGGTCTCGACCCGATCGGCGCGGCGGCGTTTGACGACCAGACGCGCAGACTGCAAGAAACGCTGGGCCTGACCGTATTTCTCATCACCCATGATCTCGATACGCTCTATTCCATCTGTGACCGGGTGGCGGTGCTGGCGGACAAAAAAGTGATCGCGGTCGGGACGATCGATGAACTGCTTGCGCTCGATCATCCCTGGATACAGGAATATTTCAACGGTCCCCGTGGCCGTGCGGCCACCGCAGCGGTTTCACGCGAAAAAGACCGCGAACAGAACAGGGCGGCACAAACCCCGCCGGACGGAAGGCGATAGGATATGGAAACCCGCTCCAACCATGTGCTGGTGGGCACGGTCACACTGCTGCTGCTGGCTGCGATCATCGCCGCCGCCTTCTGGTTCTCGCGTATCTCGGACGGCGAAAACAAGCAGTTCGACATCTTCTTCAAACAGTCGGTCAATGGCCTCGCCAAGGGATCGAGCGTCAATTATTCAGGCGTGCCGTCGGGCCAGGTGGAAAAGATCGAGTTGTGGAAGCGCGACCCCAGCTTCGTGCGCGTCCGTATTTCCGTGAAGGACGGCACGCCGGTCCTGCAAGGCACGACGGCGACGATCGCGGGCGTCGGCTTTACCGGGGTCAGCGAAATCGTATTGGACGGCGCGGTCAAGGGCGCACCACCGATCCAGTGCCCGACCGAAAACCCCTTGTCGGCCTGCCCCGATGGCATTCCGGTGATCCCTACCAAGCCCGGCGCGCTGGGTGAATTGCTTAATAATGCGCCGCAATTGCTGGAACGGATCACTACGCTGACCGAGCGGCTGACCGAATTGCTGAGCGACAAGAACCAGAATTCGATCGCGGGCATATTGGCCAATGTTGAGCGCGTATCGGGCGCATTGGCGGATCGCAGCCCCGAAATAGCTGCTACCTTGGCCGAGGCCCGCATCGCGGTGCAGCGGACGGGCGTCGCGGTCGAACAGATCGGCAAGCTGGCCGCCACGACCAACACCCTGCTGAACGATCAGGGCGTTCCGCTGATGGCGGACCTCCGCAAGACGGTGCAGTCCGCAAACCGCAGTATCGATACGCTCGACAAGACCATTGGCGAAGCGCAGCCGGGCGTGAAAGCGTTCAGCAACCAGACGATGCCTGAGGTCAACCAATTGGTCCGCGACCTGCGCGAAATGTCGCGCGCCTTCCGCGGTGTCGCCGAAAAGCTCGATCAACAGGGCGCAGGATCGCTGGTCGGTTCGCCCAAGTTGCCCGATTACAAGCCATGATAGTGGTCAAGACCCTGGCCCGGATGAGAAAGATGCCGACGATGCGCCACGCAAAATCAAAATCCACTGGTTCCATTCTGGCGATCTCCGCCGCCCTTTTGCTATCGGGCTGTGTATCCTTCGGTGCGAAGCCCCCTGCCCAGCTTCTGACACTTGATGCGGTGCAAAAAGTGCCTGCAGGCACAGTGCGCAGCGCCGGAGCAGGCCGCACCCTGATCGTCACCGATCCCGACGCGCCCAAGATGCTGGATACCGTGCGCGTGCCCGTGCAGGTGTCTCCCACATCGGTTGCTTATGTGACCAAGGTGCAGTGGGCCGACACACCCCGTCATTTGTTCCGCAACTTGCTGGCGGAAACCATTTCAGCATCGACGGACCGGATCGTCATCGATTCGGGGCAATTCTCCGGCGATGGTGGTCAGCGTCTGAGCGGCGAACTGGTTGCCTTCGGTATCGATGGCACCAGTCACAATGCCGTCGTAACCTATGACGCTGTGTTGATGACCCCGAACGGCGTCGCCATCGCCCGTCAGCGTTTTACCGCCACGGTGCCTGTCAGCGGCAAAATTGATCCCATGACCATCGGCGTTCCACTCAACGGCGCCGCCAACAAAGTTGCGACGGATGTCGCAACATGGGTGGCGCTCACTCGCTAAATCGGTGGGTCGTCAGGCCCGCTGCAATGCCTCGTTGGCCTCGCCCCCGGCTGCTTCGAGCAGACGGCGCTCCAGCGTCTGAAGGCGTGCCTTGCTCTCGATTTTGCCGCCAAACAGGTCGGTGACGTAGAAGGTATCGACTGCCCGTTCGCCATAGGTGGCGACATGCGCGCTGTGGACAGTGACCTTCGACTGAAACAGAGCGTTGGCCAGGCTGAACAGCAATGCCGGACGATCGCGTGCGTTGACTTCTACCACGGTAAAGCGGTTCGACGCCTTGTTGTCGATCAGGACATTAGGAACGATCTGGAACGCCTCTGCTCTTGTCCGGCTAAGCGGGCGGGCGGATAGCTTGGTAATCATGCGATGGCGATTGGACAGCGAATCCTCGATCGCGTTGCGAATCCGCGTCAATTGTTCTGGGCTATGAAACGCCCCACCCATCGGATCCTGCACCAGGAAGTTGTCGATCGCCACGCCATCGCGCGTGGTGTGGATTCGCGCGTCGATGATGTTGCCGCCGGCCAGATGAATGGCACCCGCGATCCGGTAGAACAGGCCGGGATGATCGGTGGCATAGACCGTCACCAGCGTAGCGCCACGCTGTGGATAATATTGCGCGGCGATCGCCAACTGCGTTTCGCCCGAAGCCAATATGTGACGAGCATTATGGATCAATATATCGTCCGGCTCCGCGATCCAGTAGGACTCGGGCAAGCGGCGGCGAAGCGCATCGAACTCTGCATCGGGTAACCCCAACGCCTGCCGTAAAGCCTCCTGCTTGACCACGACACGCTCGGTCCGGCCTTTTTGCTTATGGCCCAGGCGTAGCAGTTCCTCCGCTGATTCGTAGAGATCGCCAAGCAACTGCCGTTTCCAGCTGTTCCAAACGCCCGGCCCCACGGCGCGGATGTCTACTACGGTCAGGCACAGGAGCAGGCGAAGCCGTTCCGGGCTTTGGACCACATCGACGAAATCGAGGATAGTCTTGTAATCCGACAGGTCTCGCTTGAAGGCTGTCGCGGACATGAGCAGATGATAGCGCACCAGCCAGGCGACCGTCTCCGTCTCCGCCGGGGTCAGGCCAAAGCGCGGACACAGACTGAGTGCGACTTCTGCGCCCAATAGGCTATGGTCGCCACCACGCCCCTTAGCGATGTCGTGCAGCAGTACCGCGACATATAGCGCGCGGCGTGACAGCAGTTTGCCCATGATCTCGGAAGCCAGTGGATGATCCTGTCCCAGATCACCCTTTTCGATCCGGGCCAGCAAACCCACCGCACGGATCGTATGCTCGTCCACCGTGTAGTGATGGTACATATCAAACTGCATTTGCGCGACCACACGACGAAAGTCAGGCACGAACCGGCCGAATACCGTGGATTCGTTCATCCAGCGCAATACGGTTTCCGGGTCACGCGGCGATGTCAGCACTTCCATGAAAGCCGCATTGGCACGCGGATCTTTGCGGACTTTGGCCGTGATAAGACCCGCGTCGCGGCTGGCCGCCCTAATGGCACTGGGATGGATGGACAGACTGTGCCTGTCCGCCAGCGCGAAAATTTCAATCATTCTGACGGGGTCAATTTGAAAGAAATCATCGCTGGGCAAGGACAGGCGGCCACGTTCAAGAACGAAGCCGTCGAGTTTCTTGGGCCGTCGAAACATGGACGGAATATAGCGCCGCCCTTTCGCCGCCATCTGGTCGTCCAGATGCGCCAGAAAGACAGCGGTCAGGTCGCCTACAATCTTTGCGTTGAGGAAATAATAGCGCATGAAGCGCTCCACCCCTGAACGGCCATGTCGGCCGATAAACTTCATCCGGGTAGCGGTTTCCAATTGCAGGTCGAAGGTGAGCCGATCCTCGGCCCGGCCCGTGATCATGTGCAAATGACATCGCACCGCCCACAGGAAATCTTCCGCCTTCTGAAACTGGCGCAGTTCAACGTCAGTCAGCAACCCAACATCCACAAGGTCGGCGACGGATCGCACGCGATTTACATATTTGCCAATCCAGAACAGCGTATGCAGGTCACGAAGGCCACCCTTGCCTTCCTTGACATTGGGTTCGACGACATAGCGGCTGTCGCCCATTCGCCGGTGCCGTTCGTCCCGCTCGGCCAGCTTGTCGGTCACGAAGGCACGGGCCGTACCCTGCATCACTTCGGCGTCGAAGCGGGTGGAGGTCTCTTCGTACAAGGCCCGGTCGCCCCACACATAGCGCGCCTCCAGCAAAGCGGTGCGCACGGTCAGGTCGGATTTCGCCATCCGCATCGTCTCGTCGATCGAGCGGCTGCTATGTCCGACCTTGAGGCCCAGATCCCAAAGCGAATAGAGCATCGATTCGATAACCTGCTCGGTCCATCCCGTCGGCTTCCAGGGGGTTATGAAGCCGATATCGACGTCGCTATGCGGCGCCATTTCGCCCCGGCCATAACCACCCACGGCCATCAGCGCGATGCGCTCGCCCGTGCTGCGGTTACCCGCCGGATAAAGATGATGCGTAGTCGCGTCGTACAGGAGACGTAAAATCTGATCGACCAGAAAGGCGAAGGCCGTCACCACCTCCCGCCCGCGCGTCGGCTTTGCCGCCAGGCGCTTGGCAACTTCCAGCCGCCCTTCTTCCAGCGCGCCCTTAAGTTCCTTGACGATCATCCCACGCAGCTGCGTGGGATCACCCGAGTGCGTCAGCGCCAGGGCATTGATTCTATCGGAAATCGCGCGCCGGTCGATGATCGAACGGCGCGATCCCAGCGCGGGGAAATGCATGACCATGCCCGCCCCTTAGTCCGCCTGCGCCGTCGCAGCCAGTTGTTTCAAACGATAGATATGATCGAGCGCATCACGCGGACTAAGCGCATCGGCGTCGATCGCATCAATCGCCGCGCGCAACGGGTCAGGCATGTCCTCCACCTGCGCCCCAGCAGCAGCAAACAGAGGCAGGTCATCCAGACCTGCTGCGATGCCGCCGGTCTTCGCCTTCCCCGCCTCCAGCCGCGCCAGCACATCCTTTGCGCGTTTCAAAACGGCGGCAGGAAGCCCCGCCAGACGTGCGACCGCCAAGCCATAGCTACGATCGGCCGGTCCCTGCGCCAATTCATGGAGCAGCACCAGATCGCCCTTCCATTCCCGCGCACGCACATGATGCAGCGACAGCGATGGCAGCGTTTCGGCAAGCCGCGTAAGTTCGTGATAATGAGTGGCGAACAGGCAGCGGCATGCATTGACCTCATGCACCGCTTCCACAACGGCCCATGCCAGCGCCAGCCCATCATAAGTCGATGTGCCGCGCCCCACTTCGTCCAGGATGACGAAACTGCGTTGCGTCGCCTGCGCCAGGATTGCAGCGGTTTCGACCATTTCGACCATGAAGGTCGATCGTCCCTTCGCCAGATTGTCCGATGCGCCGACCCGGCTGAACAGTCGATCGACCAGACTGAGCGTCGCACTTTGCGCCGGGACATAGGCGCCCGCCTGCGCCAGGATGACTATCAGCGCATTCTGGCGCAGGAATGTCGATTTACCGCCCATGTTGGGACCGGTGACCAGCCACAGCCGATCATCGGGCGAAAGGCGGCAATCATTCGCGACGAAGGCCTGACCGTCACGGCGTAGCGCATCCTCCACCACTGGGTGGCGTCCACCAATGATGTCGAGGCAAGAGCCGGTCCCATCCTCGGCAACGAAGCGCGGACGTTGCCACCCCCCCTCAGCCGCCCGCTCCGCCAGCGCCCCCGCAACATCGAGCCGAGCGAGCGCACTGGCAGCGCGCGCAATGTCGCCCTTACGCGCCAGCACAGCGGAAATCAGTTCTTCGAGATGCGCCGCCTCCGCCACCAGAGCGTGCGCGCCTGCCTGCGCCACGCGCCCGGCCTCCTCATGCAGATCGACCGAATTGAAACGCACGACGCCGGCAAGAGTCTGGCGATGCGTGAAGCCGCTGGTCGGCACCATCAGCGCATCGGCAGCGCGGGCTGGCACTTCGACATGATAACCCAGCACCCCGTTATGGCGGATCTTGAGTGAAGAGATGCCGGTCTGTTCGCGATATTTCGCTTCCAGCGCTGCGATGGCGCGACGACCGTCCCCCGCCATACGGCGCAGTTCGTCAAGCGAGGGATCATAGCCATCGGCGATATAGCCGCCGTTCGCCGTTTCGGTAGGCGGCGCCGACACAAGCGCGCGCGACAGCGCATCGACCAACGCACCATGCCCGTCCAGCGCAGGGAGCAGCCGGGCGAGCAGCACAGGCGGATCGTCCAAGCGACCAAGCCGTTCGCGCAGTAACCGCGCTTCCCCCAAACCGTCGCGCAACTGGCCCAGATCGCGTGGAGAGCCACGACCCAGCGCAATACGGCCCAGCGCGCGCCCGACATCTGGCAAGGCACGCAAGACGGCGCGCACTTGGTCGCGCATACCCGCATCGTCGTGAAACAGCGCGACCAGCCCCAGCCGCCCCTCGATCAGGCTAAGGTCCATCAACGGTGCCGACAGATCCTGCCCCAGCAGACGCGCGCCCGCGCCGGTTACGGTGCGGTCCACCGCTCCCAGCAGGCTACCGGCACGACTGCCCGCCATGGTAGCGACGATCTCAAGGCTTTCGCGCGTCGCTGCGTCGATCGCAACATGACCACCGCTGGTCTGGCGCAGCGGCGGTGCGAGAAAGGGTAACTTCCCCTTCCCCGCATGGTCGAGATAGGCGATCAGCCCGCCCATCGCCGCTAGTTCGGGCCGCCCGAACTGCCCAAAGCCATCCAACGTAGCGACGCTGAACAAGCGTTTGAGCGCATCCTCCGCCCGGCTGCTGGAAAAGGCCGCTCGGTCAAAAGCATGGGCGTCGGCAATATCGAGGCTCGATCCTTCCGCCACCACGGTTTCGCTGGGGCGCAGTCTGGCAAGTTCGGCGGGCAGATCGACCGACCGCACAATCATTGTTTCGAACCGGCCCGTGGAAATGTCTGCAGCAGCCAGACCAATCTCCCCTTCCCCGCCAACCTGCGCCAGCGCGACCAGCATATTATCGCGACGCGAATCCAGCAGTGTTTCTTCGGTCAACGTGCCAGCAGTCACATAACGGACGATGTCGCGCGCCACGAGCGTCTTGCCACCCCGCGCCTTTGCCTGCGCCGGTGTTTCGGTCTGTTCGGCGATCGCGACGCGATGCCCGGCCTTGATTAATCGGGCCAGATAGCCGTCGGCACTATGTACCGGCACGCCACACATCGGGATAGGTGCGCCGTCATGTTCGCCTCGGCTGGTCAGCGCGATGTCGAGCGTAGCCGCAGCAGCCTTTGCATCGTCAAAGAAGAGTTCGAAGAAATCACCCATGCGGTAGAACAGCAGGCAATCGGTCGCCTGCGCCTTGAGCGTCATATATTGCGCCATCATCGGCGTGACCGGGGATGATGGCGAGGGTGGGCTATTGTCCGGGGTCTTGCGCATCCTGCCCGGATAGCCGCAAGCCGCCGCACAGGAAAGGGCGTGAAAAAGCAGCCCGCTCGCACTTGCCCCCAAGGCTTGCTTGCCGCTAGGGCAGCGGCAAGGCACTGCAAGGACGGGAATGTCATGACAGACAAGTCGAATGTGGAATTTTCCGAGCGCGAAGCGCTATTCTTCCATTCGACCGGACGCCCCGGCAAGATTGAGATCATCGCGTCCAAACCAATGGCAACGCAGCGCGATCTGTCGCTGGCCTATTCGCCTGGAGTGGCCGTCCCCGTGCTGGCGATCGCGGCCGATCCGGCGACGGTCTATGACTATACGGCCAAGGGTAATCTCGTAGCAGTCGTCACCAACGGCACGGCCATCCTGGGCCTGGGCAATCTGGGTGCGCTGGCGTCCAAACCAGTGATGGAAGGCAAGGCGGTGCTTTTCAAACGCTTTGCCGATGTAGATTCCATCGACATCGAGTTAAAAACTGAGGACGTTGATCGTTTTATCGACGCGGTCGAACTGATGGAGCCGACCTTCG
Organism: Sphingobium sp.; assembly: GCF_049304695.1. Taxonomy (GTDB): domain Bacteria; phylum Pseudomonadota; class Alphaproteobacteria; order Sphingomonadales; family Sphingomonadaceae; genus Sphingobium. Next base: position 34,483 of record NZ_JBAQOK010000090.1, on the reverse strand, counting down.
GCGGCATCAATCTGGAAGACATCAAGGCGCCCGAATGTTTCATCATCGAGCAGACGTTGAAGGAACGGATGAACATCCCCGTCTTTCACGACGATCAGCATGGCACCGCCATCATCGCAGCAGCGGGGATCATCAACGCCGCAATGCTGACCGGCCGTGAACTCAAAGACCTTAAAGTCGTGGTCAATGGCGCAGGCGCGGCATCCATCGCGTGCACCGAACTGATCAAAGCGCTGGGCGTCGCGGGCGACAATGTCATCATGTGCGACAGCAAGGGCGTGATCTATCAGGGCCGTACCGAGGGCATGAACCAGTGGAAATCGGCTCATGCCATCAAGACCGACGCCCGTACGCTCAAGGAAGCGATGAAGGGTGCGGACGTGTTCCTGGGCTTGTCTGTCAAGGGAGCGGTGACGCCCGACATGGTCAAGGACATGGGCGAAAAGCCGATCATCTTCGCGATGGCCAATCCCGACCCGGAAATCACTCCGCCCGATGCGAAGTCCGTTCGGCCCGAAGCGATCGTGGCGACCGGCCGTTCGGATTACCCCAATCAGGTCAACAACGTCATCGGTTTCCCCTTCATCTTCCGCGGCGCGCTAGACGTGCGAGCGACGACGATCAACGAGGCAATGAAGGTCGCCGCCGCGCATGCGATCGCCGAACTGGCACGCGAACAGGTGCCCGAAGAAGTGGCCAAGGCCTATGGCCGGTCGCATAGCTTTGGTCCCGACTATATCATCCCCGCGCCTTTCGACCCCCGCCTGATGGAAGTGGTGCCGTCCGCCGTCGCGCAGGCCGCGATGGATAGCGGCGTCGCGCAAAAACCGATCGCCGACATGGCTGCCTATCGCCAGTCACTCAAGGCCCGGCTCAACCCCACCACCTCGGTCCTAACCACCGCTTATGAAATGGCGAAGGCCAATCCCAAGCGCGTGGTGTTCGCCGAAGCGGAAGAGGAGGTCGTTCTGCGTGCAGCGATCCAGTTCCGCGACCTGGGCTATGGCGTGCCCGTCCTGGTCGGGCGCGGCGAAGTCGTGGAACAACTTCGCGCGCTGGGCGTCCGCGATCCCGAAAGTTTCGAACTGCATAACAGCGTCAATTCGCCGCTGGTGCCAGAGATGGTCGATCTGCTGTACGCCCGCCTCCAGCGGCGCGGTTATCTGCGCCGCGATTGCGAGCGGATGGTCAACAGGGACCGCAACATATTCGGCACATTGCTGGTCAAGATGGGCGTCGCTGACGCCATGATCACCGGCATGACCCGCCCGTATGCGCAGACATTGCGCGAAGTGAAGCGGGTGATGGATCCGGCGGCCGGCCGGACTCCCTTTGGCATCCATGTCATGGTGTCCAAGGACAAGACCGTGTTTCTGGCGGATACGACAGTCAACGAACGGCCCACTGCCGATGAACTGGCCGACATCGCCGAAGGCACTGTCGCCGTCGCGCGGCGCATGGGCCATGATCCCCGCGTCGCCTTCCTGTCCTATTCCAATTTCGGCAACCCGCCGGGCGCCTTTTTGGAAAATGTGCGCGGTGCAGTAAAATTGCTGGAAGAGCGCAATGTCGATTTCGAATTTGAAGGCGAAATGACGGCAGACGTCGCGCTCAACCCGGCTGTGATGAAAAACTATCCGTTCAGCCGCCTGTCCGGCCCGGCCAATGTTCTGGTGATGCCGGGGCTGCAATCGGCGAATATCTCGGCCAAGCTGCTGCGTGAACTGGGCGGTACTTCTATGATCGGCCCGGTATTGGTGGGCATGGAAAAATCGGTTCAGATCGCGACCATGGCATCCAATGCGTCAGAGTTGTTGACGCTGGCGGTTCTAGCAGCGGGTGGTATCGCGCTGTAATGATCGCTGAGTGACCTATGCCTTTTTGCTATAGATATTGCCACGAATATCACTTGCCATATTTCCTCGTCCTGACGACAGGACAGCCAATCCTGTTCGTCCTGCCTGACGGACGAAGCAATCGGGGAGCCAAGGCATGAGTGAAGCCATCAGTTTCGACAGTGCGACCTTCCGGCGTGTTCTGGGACACTATCCGACAGGCGTTTGCGTAGTGACTGCGGTCGAAGCAGACGGCACGCCGATCGCGATGGTCGTAGGCTCCTTCACGTCGGTCTCGCTCGATCCGCCACTTGTCGGGTTCTTTCCCGCCAGAACGTCGAGCAGCTGGCCCCGAATCGAAAAAGTCGGCAAGTTTTGCGTGAACGTCCTTGCCAGCGACCAACTGCCGCTATGCCGCCAGCTTGCATCGCCGGGAGCCGAAAAGTTTGCCGGAGTTGCTCACCGCGTATCTACCAATGGTTCCCCTATTCTCGATGATGTGGTTGCCTGGATCGATTGCACGCTCGACGCAGTGCATGAGGCCGGCGATCATTATATCGTCCTGGGCCACGTACTGGCGCTGGAAATCGACCGACCGGAACGACCGCTGTTGTTTTTCCAGGGGAATTACGGTGAATTTGCGCTGATCGCGTGACGGCGGGAGCACTTTGCACGAAGTCTACAGCACATTTCAAGCAGGGCCAATACGCGATCGCCGTTATGTCGATCACCGGTCGCAGGCAGAAATCATAATCTCTGCCGCCTATCATGTTCGAAGGTTTCCTGACCAGATCGGTCATGACAGCCTGCTGATCACCGTCAATACCGAATTATCCGCCCTGTTCCAGCAGCAGAGCGTTGCGATTTCGGACTATAGGTCGGTAGATCGGGTCGTGGCGCAGGGTCAGGCAACGGCTTCAAGGGCATATTTCGGATGCCTGCGCGTCCATGGGTCCGCTAGGGCGTAGTGATGATTTAAGGATTTGGGATTCCCAATCGCTCTGAAATCGGATTCAAGGCTGATTTTTGGAGACCAGCGATGGATTGCGACGCGCTTCGGGATGATCAATGGGAACGGATTAAGGGGTTCGTGCCGGGCGGAACCAAGGGCAAGCGTGGACCGCGCACCGACAACCGGAAATTTCTGGATGCGCTGCTGTGGATGGCGCGCTCGGGCGGGCGCTGGCGCGACCTGCCGGAACGGCTTTGGCGACTATCGTTCGGTAAAACGGCGCTATTATCGCTGGATTGAGATGGGCGTTCTCGACGCGATGCTGTTGGTGCTGGCGCGTGAGGCCGATCTTGAATGGCTGATGATCGACAGCACCATCGTACGCGCTCATCAGCACGCAGCGGGTGCCCGCAAGGAAAAAGGGGGGCGGATGCCCAGGGCCTGGGTAGGTCTCGCGGCGGACTGAGCACAAAGATCCATGCGGCGACGGAGGCGCTGGGCCTTCCGATCCGCTTGATCGGGTCACCGGGACAACGCAATGACATCGCTCTGGCACACGACCTCATCGACGGCTTTAAAGCGCAGGCCATCCTCGCTGACAAGGGCTATGACGCTGATCATTTGTGCCACAGGATCGAAAAGGCTGGAACAGAGGTCGTTATCCCACCCAAGCGTAATCGAAAGACGCAACGGCACTACGACAGCGAACTCTACAAAGAGCGCAATCGCGTCGAGCGCTTCTTCGCCAAACTCAAGCAGTTCCGACGGGTGGCAACCCGATACGACAAGCTGCTCGCCAACTTCATGGGCTTCGTCAAACTCGCAGCCATCGCTATATGGCTCCGATAGTTAAATCGTCACCACGCCCTAGCTGGGGACGATCATAGAAAATATCGTCAGTTGCGGCCATGAACTGCTGTTGCATGTGCATAGTGAATGGCTGTCATGAGGCCTTTGTGGATCGAGGCGGAAGAGACGAGAGGACAAGCGCTAATTGCGGATAAGAAAGCGCGAGACGCACAAGCCTACGAAAGTGCCGAAGCGGGACCGTATCGTCGCATCCGTGCCTGGAGAATATTGGCGGAGACGCCGGGATTCGAACCCGGGGTGCCCCATTCAGGGCACGACGGTTTAGCAAACCGCTGGTTTCAGCCACTCACCCACGTCTCCGCACGAAATCGCCCGCCAGTTAAGCGGACGATGGCTTGGCGTTGGCCTATAGCGGTGGCTTTCACGCATGGCAACGGGTCACAATGCGAATTTTCGTGCTGTTCCAACCAGCATTTCATTCCGACGCGGAATCGACTCATATTGACGTTCGTTCATTGGCCTTTCAGCTTGAAAAGCGATAATCGATATCGACGCAGAGATATTTATTTTCGGGGAGCAAAGCGGATGAACGGCAAAAGCACGTGGACTGGCATCCGGTTCGCGCAGGCAGTTGCCCTGCTTGCTGCGCTGGTCAGCTTGTCGATGACCCCACTCGCACAGGCGCAGGTGCGCACGGTCGATCCGAATACCGCGATCGACGCCGACCTGGCCCCCGCCCCCCCCAAACCCGATATGCCGACCGCCCCCGGCGTCGATGCAGGTGTGCGGACCGACAGCAATATTCCCGGCAACAGGCCAGTTGAGAACACAAGCCCGGTGGCCACGACGGCGACCGGTGCGCCCGTCACCAGCCAGTCGCCCCCCGCAGCCATCGCGCCCGGAGATTCCTACCAGCAAGACGATTTGATCGGTGCGGCCGAAGGTGTGTTTGGCAAGGGCGCGGAAGGCTTAGCTGGCATTATCGAGAAAGTATTGAAGGATCAGGGCCGCCCCAACGCCTATATTGCCGGGCGGGAAGCGTCTGGCGCCTTCGTCGTAGGGCTTCGCTATGGATCGGGCACTCTGACCCACAAGATCGAAGGCAAGCGTGAAGTCTATTGGACCGGCCCATCGATCGGCTTCGATTTTGGCGGTAACGCTGCCAACACATTCGTGCTGGTCTATAATCTATACGATACTCAGGATCTCTACCATCGCTTCCCAGCGGCGGAGGGCACGGCCTATCTTGTCGGAGGTTTTACCGCGAGCTATCTGCGTTGGGGCAATATCGTGCTCATCCCCATCCGACTGGGCGTGGGGTATCGGCTGGGCGTGAATGCGGGTTATATGAAATTCACCGAAAAACGTAACTGGCTGCCATTCTGATCCTTCACAGCAGGGCGAGTTGTTCGCCCTGCCCTTCCACTTCATCTGTTTCCAGATTGTGGACCCCCAAACCCAACAGCCGTGCGCCCATCGGCAGCGGGAGTTGCGCACGCAGCAAGTCTCTAGCAGCTTGCGCCAGAAGATCCGGGGCGCGAACAGGACCGGTGAAACTTTTTGACCGTGTGATGATGCGAAAATCGGCGAATTTCACCTTGAGCACGACTGTGCGTCCCCATGCCTGCGCTTTTTCGATGCGCGTCCAAAGACTGGCGGCGATCCGGTCAATCTCGTCTATCAACGCCGCCTCATCCCGCAGATCGTCGAAAAACGTATCTTCTACACTGACTGATTTGCGCCGTTCCCTTTCCCGCACTGGCCGATTATCTTCGCCGCGGGACGCGTGGTAATAATAGTCCGCCGCACTACCGAAATGAGCGTGCAGATAGGCCATGTCGCATGCACGCAGATCCGCCCCCGTTTCGATCCCCAGATCATGCATCTTACGGGCAGTCACCGGTCCGACACCGTGGATGCGGCGGACGGGCATCGCCGCGATGAAGGCCGCCCCCTCCCCCGGTCGCACGACACAGACACCATCCGGCTTGTTCTGATCCGACGCGAGCTTGGCAATCAGCTTATTATAAGACACGCCGGCTGAAGCCGTAAGGCCGGTCTCAGCCTGAATCATGCGCCGGATATCCTGCGCCACCTCCGTCGCCGATGCGATGCCAGGTTTGTTGATGGTGACGTCGAGATAGGCCTCATCCAACGACAGCGGCTGAATGATGTCGGTGTATTGCGCGAAGATCGCCCTGATCTGCCCGGACACGGCGCGATAGATATCGAAACGAGGCGGCACGAAAATGAGCGCAGGACATAGCCGACGGGCACGGCTGCCCGGCATGGCCGATTTCACGCCGAACTTGCGCGCCTCATAACTGGCAGTCGCCACGACGCCGCGCGGGCCACCGCCCCCTACCGCAATCGGCTTTCCCCGCAAGGCAGGGTTATCGCGCTGTTCGACTGACGCATAAAAGGCGTCCATGTCGATATGAATGATCTTGCGCGGAGAGGGAGCGTCCATGACGCGCCCTTATGCCAGCACAGGAACGAAAGGGAAACAGCCAGAACGACCAGTCCACTATTCCTTGTTTTTTAAAGCCTGCAACACGGCAAAGGGGCTGGCTTGTTCTTCGCTCAGCACGCCGGCCTCTTCCAGGACGGCGTCCGCTTGTGGAGCGCGCGGATATATTTCCATAGTGAGAGCCATGGTTTCTGCCACTGCTTCGCCCATATCGATGACCTGACCGTCATAACCGATGGTATCGCAATCCTGTGCGTCCAGTTCCAGTTCGTCGGCATCCGATAAGTCGTCGCTTTCGACCACGAATCGCAAAACGAAGTCCGCGTCCATATTTTCAGGCACTGGAAGCCCGGTTGCTACGCACGTTTGCGACAGCCGTGCACGGACGCGACCGCGCGCGACGATCGAGCCGTTTTCATCGCCAATTCCATAGTCCGCTTCCAGCAGATCAAGCTCAATCAGGCCAAAGCGGCGCATCAAGGCTTCGCGCTCGGCGGCGTCGGCGACGATCGTGGTACTGCCGCTCAAGCGCCCGATCTGATCGATGCGCAGCGGGCGGGAGAATTCGGGTGCAGGCACGGTGTTCATCCCAAATCTCCTTTCAGCAGGGCATCTCGGGTCAGGCATCCCAGACGAACCCAGCGGGCACGTAGCGCGGCTTCGACATGCGCTACCGCAGAATCGGAAACGGGAGTACCCCGATACAGATTGCGGCGCAGTGCTTCGTCCAGACTGGAGTCCCCGGTCAGTGCGGCGCGATAGGCGCTGATACGCCCGCCCAGCGCGCTCATCATCTTACCGATATGCTTGCCTACGACGACATCGCCAATCCCTTCCTGCCGCAATTGCCCGTCCATATCATCGACGAACAATTCGGTCAGCCATACGCTATCCTGCGCGCCGCCCTGCTGTTCCAATCGCATCAATATCTGGGCCAATATTGCGACGATCATGTCGAATCGGCCATCTAGCGTATCCGGGACTGCCCCTTCGACATACCAGTGCGGCTGACGACCTTGCGCGATCACGGCGGCATAAAGCGGTCTTAGATTGTCCCGCGGATCAGCACGGCCGAACAGGCGCTGGAGGAAGGATGGAGAAGCGGTGGACATGATCGGATAACTTTTCGTGACGAACTGTCGGACGGCGTGCCGTCCCATATGGCGCCCCTTGCCGGGGAGCGAGCATTTCCATATTGATCGCCGTGCCTGCCAATGCAATGGCGGTGTCATTCTTTGTTGGGTTCGCGGGTTCGCCCCCGCAGGAGAAGTCCATGCGTCAGTTCAGCCGTCAATCCCGTCGTGGGCATATCCTGCTCGCTGTTGGCCTCAGCGCTTTGGTGCTGGGGGCATCGGGTTGCACCCGGATCAGGACGCATCAGGGCTATCAGGTTGATAAGCTACTGGTCGATTCGGTTCAGCCGGGCCTCGACAATCGCGCGTCAGTGGAAGGCACGCTGGGACGCCCCAGCTTCGCTTCGCAATTTGGCGAGCAGGACTGGTATTATGTGTCGCGCGACATGCGTTCGCTGGCGTTTTCCAATCCCAAGCCCGTCGATCAGACAGTGCTGCGGGTCAGATTTGATCCGACGGGCAACGTCGTTGCGGTAGATCGCATGGGGCTGGAGCAGGTCGCTCATATATCGCCGATGGGCGACAAGACGCCGACTTTGGGCCGCAACCGCAGCTTGTTCAACGAAATCTTTGGCAATATCGGCGCGGTCGGCGCAGGCGGTATGGGCGGAAGCGGTGCTGGCAGTGGCCCAGGCGGCGGTCCCAACGGTAGCTGATCCCTGAACAGTGCCGCAGCGATGCTGCGGCACTGTGATTCAAAAATTTATCCGTTCAGGCTTTTGCTGGCCTGTTCGGTAACATCCTTCGACAGGCCGGGCCGGGCAAGGATGCGTTGCAATTCCGCGCGCATCATCGTTGCCCGCGCATAGTCGAATCGCTTCCACCGACCGAGCGGGGGCACGAGCCGCGCGGCGGTCTGCGGATTCAACGGATCCAGCGCGATGATGCAATCGGCGATCAATTGATAGCCCGCGCCGGACCGATGGTGAAACGCCCACTGGTTGCCGGCAAAAGCGCCGTACAATGCGCGCACACGATTGGGATTGGCCAGGGTAAAGTCCTTGTGCTGCCCCAGTTCCCTGACGAGATCGATGGTGTCAGGATGCAGGGCGAACGCCTGCGTCTGAAACCATTTGTCCAGCGTCAGTGCATCCCCGCCATAGCGGTTGTAGAAAATATCCAGCGCCGCTTCGCGTTCGGGCGATGTCCCGTTGGCAAGGACGGCCAACGCCGCCTGCCGTTCGGTCATATTATCCGCATCATGGAATTGGGCAAAGGCGATGGCTGGACCATCGTCAGCAGCTGAAGCCACCAGATATTGCAGTGCCATGCTGCGCAAACGACGGGCGCCTTTGGCGGAGGGCGATAGTGTAAACCGGTCTGCCTTCGTACGGGCATGGACATCCCGCCATAACATTTCCAGTTCTGCACCAATCCGCTGTTGCAGGGCTTCGCGTGCGGCGTGGATGGCATTGGGATCGATCTGGGCCATCTGATCGCCCAGATAAGCCTCGCTAGGCAGACGTACCGCTTCCGCGACGAAAGCCGAGTCCAGCGTTCTATCCGCGATCATGCTGCGAATCGCGGTGATGACAGTCGTTTCATCTACGGGTTGGCCGCTGATCCGCCCGATCAAAATATTGACCATAAGCTGTTGCATGGCCTCGTACCGGGCGAAAGGGTCGTCGTCATGGGCGGACAGGAACGCCAGGTCTTGCTGGCTGCGATCCGTTTCGACGACGACCGGCGCGGAAAAACCGCGATTGATCGACAGGATCGGAGCGGTCGCAAAACCGGTAAAGGTGAAAATTTGCCGTTCCCGCGTCAGCATCAAAAGCGTATCTCCGCCATGTGTGCCGTCCGACGGATCAAACAAAGCGATGCGAAGCGGGATCGCCATCGGTAACTTATCGGGTTGACCGGGCGTCGGCGCGAGATGCTGTTCCAGCGACAGCTCAGCTGTCTGAGTATGCGGATCATGCTTAAGCAACGCACGGACATGCGGGGTGCCCGCCTGCTCATACCAGCGGCGGAACTGGGTAAAGTCCGCGCCTCCCCCCTCCTCCATGGCGAGGACGAAATCCTCGCAGGTCGCGGCCTGCCCGTCATGACGTGCGAAATAAAGATCCGTACCTGCCCGAAAGCGTTTAGCGCCAAGCATCAACGCCATCATGCGAATAAGTTCAGCGCCCTTATTATAGATGGTCGCCGTATAGAAGTTACTGATTTCCATATAGGATTCCGGGCGCACCGGATGGGCCAGCGGGCCGCTATCTTCCTGAAACTGGGCAGCCCGCAATATCCGAACATCCTCGATCCGCTTGACGGCATGGCTGCCCATATCGGCCGAGAAATTCTGATCGCGAAATACGGTAAAGCCTTCCTTCAACGAAAGTTGGAACCAGTCGCGGCAGGTGACCCGATTACCGGACCAGTTGTGAAAATATTCATGGGCAACGACCGCTTCGATGCCATCATAATCGATGTCCGTTGCTGTCTCTGGATCAGCCAAAATATATCGCGAATTGAATATGTTAAGGCCTTTATTCTCCATCGCCCCGAAATTGAAATCCGAAACCGCAACGATGTTGAACACATTCAGATCATATTCGCGGGCATAGACACGCTCGTCCCATGCCATGCTGTCTTTCAACGCCTGCATGGCATGGCTAGTGCGTGGGAGATCGGCTTCGCGAACCCAGATGCCCAATGCGACTTCTCGCCCGCTCATCGTCACGAAGCTGTCCGCGTTACAGGCCAGATCGCCAGCAACCAGGGCAAACAGGTAGCAGGGTTTTGGAAAGGGATCGGTCCATCGTGCCCAATGCCGACCGCCGTCGAGATCGCCGCTTTCCACCGGGTCGCCATTCGCAAGCAGGACTGGATAACGCGATTTATCAGCGATGATATCCACCGTGTAGCGCGAAAGAATGTCGGGGCGGTCGGGGAAGAAGGTGATGCGGCGAAAGCCTTCTGCCTCGCACTGCGTGCAAAGCAGGCCACCGCTGGCATATAATCCCATCAGCTTGCTATTGCTGTCGGGCGTCAGCTCGACCAGCGTTTCGACGCGATGTGCAGAGCCGGACAATGCGATAATGAGCGCGCCCGCCTCCAGATGCCAATTATCATTATCAAGCGGACGGCCATCCACCCTGACCTCCAGGGGCACCAGACCGTCACCATCCAATCGCAGCGGGCGAGAATGTTCGCCATGGCGTTCGACTGACAAGGATGCGCGCACCCGTGTTCGCACAGAGTCGAGGTCGAAATTCAGTATAATGTCCGGGACCATCCAGTCTGGCGCACGATAGTCGGACAGGCGAACGATCGAAGGCGCAGCGGCAGCCGTGAATTGTATGTCGGTCATGCCCCAAGCTAGGGTCGGATCATGCAAAATGCCAGCGCGGCGGGCGTCATTATAGTCCTGTAGTGCTAAATCCGCTCGCCCGACAAACGCTGGCACAACATGTCGAGTTGGTCGAGCGTCGAATAGCGCAAAGAGAGGACGCCATCGGCTCCACTATGATGATCGATATCGACTTTCAGCCCCAATATGTCCGCCAGATGCTCCTCCAGTGCGGCAATGTCCGCATCCTTACCAACACCGCGATTCTGGACAGCAGCCTGTTTGGCCGGAGTATCTGTGCCGCTCTTCAAGCGCCGCACAAGCTGTTCGGTTTCGCGAACAGACAGCCCCTTGGCTTCAACCTGTTGCGCCAGGCGCTCGCAATCGGGCACACCGATCAGAGCGCGAGCATGGCCCATGCTGATCTTTTGTTCGACGACTTGCCGCTGCACCGGATCGGGCAATTCCAGCAGGCGCATCAGATTGGCCACATGGCTGCGGGATTTGCCAACAATCCGGCCAAGCGCGTCCTGGCTATGATGAAATTCGGCGATCAGCTTGCGATAGGCTTCTGCTTCCTCGATCGGATTGAGATCCTCGCGCTGGATATTTTCGATCAGCGCTATTTCCAGCGTTTCCTGCTCGTCAAAATCGCGAACGATCGCCGGTATGCGATGGAGTTGCGCCCGCTGCGCTGCGCGCCAGCGGCGTTCGCCGGCGACGATCTGAAAACCACCACCATTCGGGCGAACGATGATCGGCTGGATGATCCCGCGCTTCGCGATGCTTTCTGCCAGTTCCTGTAGCGCGCCTTCATCGAAATGGCGGCGGGGCTGATCGGGATGTGGCTGGATCAACGCGACTTCGATGCTTTGCACGGATTTGCCGTTTGCTGGCATGGCAACCGGTGTTGCCGTCTCGTCCCGCGACACATCACCTAACAATGCGGAAAGGCCACGCCCTAACCCATGTGGGCGCTTGATGACCTTGGGCTTGTCTATCATCTCATCGCTCATGCCGCGAGATCCTGACGAGGCAGGCGAGCGATCAATTCTCGCGCGAGGCGCATATAGGCTTCCGATCCTGAGCAGCGAAAATCATAGATGAGAGCCGGAACACCATGGCTAGGTGCTTCGGACAGGCGGACATTACGCGGAATGACGGTGGTAAAAACCAGATCGCCCAGACAGGCCCGGACATCATCGGCAACTTGATCTGTCAACCGGTTGCGACGATCGTACATGGTAAGCGCGACGCCCATAATCGACAGGCCTGGATTGAACCGCCCCCTTATCCGTTCGACAGTCTGCAGCAATTGCGACAGGCCTTCCAACGCGAAGAATTCACATTGCAAGGGCACCAGCAAATATTGCGCCGCTACCATGGCGTTGATCGTCAAAAGGCCAAGTGACGGCGGGCAATCGACCAGGCAAATGTCCCACCTGCCCGGTTGCGCTTCGGCCAGCACGCGTTCCAAGCGGTGGGTGCGCTGCTCATATTCAATCAATTCGATTTCTGCGCCAGACAGATCCTGCGTCGCCGGAACAAGATCCAGTTTGGGGACGCGCGTCGTCACGATTGCGTCGTCGAGCGCGCAGTTTCCGACCAGCAAATCATAGCTGGATTGGGCGCGTTCCGCCTGGCCCACACCCAGCCCGGTCGATGCGTTACCTTGCGGATCAAGATCGACGAGCAATACGCGCAGACCCGTGGCGGCCAAGCCTGTCGCCAGGTTGATCGCAGTCGTAGTCTTGCCCACTCCACCTTTTTGATTGGCGATGGTGATGCAGATCATGGGCGACCTTTCCTTTTGGCGACGGGCTTTACGGAATGTGCGATGAGGATCGCGCTATCCGCATCCGTTACGCTGGGTTCCACGTGAAACACAGCTTGCCATGACGGGCGCACCGCCTCCAGTTCATTTTGCGCATTTCTGCCCTTGGGCAGTATCCAGATGCTATTTTTATCGGACAGATGGAGCGCAGAGGACAGTAGTTTAGGCAAAGGCGCATAGGCTCGCGCGCTGATCACTGCCGCGCGCATAGGAGGCAACGTCTCTACACGTCCGCCCACGATAGTGGCATTCTTAAGTCCCAGATCAGCGATAACCCTATTGAGAAAGTCGATGCGTTTACGCCGCGACTCTACCATCAGAACGGGTCGCTCCAAAAGGCAGGCCACCACTATGCCAGGTAGTCCAGCGCCCGAACCAAGGTCGACCCAATCCCCCTGGCCTGCCGCCTTTGAATGAATCAGTAGTTGCGCGGAATCGACAATATGGCGTGCCCAGATATGAGCACGCGTCGATTCCGCGATGAGATTCTGCTCATCCATCTCGTTCAAGAGGATCGCTACATAGCGTTCGAGCTTCGCCCATGTTTCACGTGGAACCGTAAAATTTTCCTGCAGCCAATTACGGGCCTCATCTTCGGTCACGCGGCGATCCGTCGAACATGCACGAGAATAGCGGCAAGCGCTGCCGGTGTAATTCCGCGAATGCGGCTGGCCGCCGCAAGCGTGTCAGGTCGAGCGACATTCAGGCGTTCGATCATTTCGGTGGATAGCCCCCCGATCGTGTAAAAATCGAAATCACCGGGAATGAAAACGCGCTGGTTGCGGCGCAATTCCAAAACTTCCGCGTCTTGCCGATCCAGATAAGGTTTATAATGCGCATCCTCCAGTATCTCCTGCCTCAAGTCGGATGGCAATTGCGCGAGTTCTGGAGCCATTCTGGCGAGCAAATCTGATCCGACCTCAGCGAAGCGTGCCCAATCGAAAAGGCTTCGTCGCGCCCCATCCTGGCGCACAGCCGCACCCGATCGTGCCATTTCCGTCGCCGTTACCGGCCGGGCAAGTGCCACTTCAGCGTCGGCTCGTTGCGATTGACGCAAATACATTCTTTGCAGCCGTTCATCGCATAGCAGTCCATGCTCTGCTGCAATCGGCCCCAAACGCGTTTCCGCATTGTCCGCCCGCAGTCGCAGTCGATATTCCGCTCGCGCGGTTAGCATGCGATATGGTTCAGTCACACCCTGTAACACAAGGTCGTCGATCATCACCCCGATGTAGCTACTGGCCCGATCGAGGATCATCGGTGCGCATGCGCGCGCGCGCGCTGCCGCGTTCACGCCGGCAATCAGTCCTTGTGCGGCGGCCTCTTCATATCCCGTCGTGCCATTTATTTGACCCGCACAAAACAGCCCGGCTATCGCCTGCGATTCCAACGTTGGCTGTAAGGCGCGCGGATCGACATGGTCATATTCCACCGCATAGCCAGGTACGGCAATTGCCGCTCGTTCCAGTCCGGCCATGGACTGAATCATTGCAAGCTGCACATCGCTGGGCAAAGAAGTGCTGATGCCGTTTGGATAGACGAGCGGGTCGTCCAGCCCTTCGGGTTCAAGAAAAATCTGATGGCCGTCGCGGTCGCCAAACCGGATAACTTTGTCCTCAATGGATGGGCAATAACGAGGACCACGCCCCTCAATCGCGCCGCTGAACAATGGCGAGCGACCCAAGCCGTCGCGGATAATCTGATGCGTTTGGGCATTGGTGCGCGTGATGGCGCATGCGAGTTGCGGCAGGCATCGTCCATCGGATAATGGCGACATCGTCCAAAACTCGTCATCCGATGGCTGAATCTCCAGACGTGCCCAATCGATTGTGCGGCCGTCAACCCGTGGTGGCGTCCCTGTCTTCAATCGTCCTAGTGGTAAGCCGATCTCGCGCAGTTGAAGGCCTAATGCCGTCGCCGCCTTCTCATTGACCCGTCCGCCGGTTTGCCGCTCGTCACCGCGAAATAATTTGCCGCCCAGAAACGTGCCGGTCGCCAAGACAACCGACGTAGCATTCAATGTGCGGCCATCAGAAAGTGCCAGCCCGACGACCCCTCCATCATCGAGCAACAGGCTGTGGGCTTCGCCTTCTACGATTTCCAAGCCTGTTTGTGCGCCCAGCATCCGATGAATGGCGGCACGATAGCGCTTGCGGTCGGCCTGCACGCGCGGACCCTGCACCGCCGCTCCCTTACTGCGATTGAGCATGCGGTAATGGATCGCGGCCGCGTCTGCAGCCATGCCGATTAATCCGCCAAGAGCATCGACTTCCCGAACGAGGTGCCCTTTGCCCAACCCACCGATTGCCGGATTGCACGACATTGCGCCTACCGTCGATCGCTCGAAGGTCAGAAGCGCAACTGCGGCACCCTTGCGCGCAGCAGCAGCAGCGGCTTCGCACCCGGCATGGCCACCGCCCACCACAATGACATCATAGTGTGTTTGCATGAGTGGCCCTTACCATCGGAAGGGGCAGAGCGTCAAAAGCGTTCCACGTGGAACATCGATTACTTGCCGATACAAAAGCCCGAGAAAAGGCGATCGAGCATGTCTTCCGTCCCCGCCTGCCCTGTCAGGGCATCAACCGCTCGCCGCGCCAGCCGCAATTCTTCCGCGACAATCAGAAGATCGCGCGCATCACCTGCCATATGGAGATGATATTGCGCTTCCGCCATTCGATCCTTTTGCCTCTGGTGCAGAGCAAATTCGCCCTCCCCCGGAAGCAGCAAACTGGCCTGTTCCAGCAGGAGCGCAATCAAACGATCCATTCCTTCACCGGTATGCGCCGACAAGGATAGCCCAGGTCGAAGGACGCCTTTCTGCCTGTCGCTTTGCGGCGCGATCAGCACAGCATCTGCCCGTGGCATGTCGGCAGCATCGCCTAACCATAATATGATGTCTGCCGCCTGCATGGCGATATGCGCACGATCCATGCCGATGGCTTCAATCGCATCATGTGTTTGGGCGCGTAATCCGGCCGTATCCGTAAAGAGAAATGCCGTCCCGGCGATCGCCACCGGTACGTCTATACGGTCGCGCGTCGTGCCAGCAATATCGGATACGATGGCAGCATCCCGGCCGACCAATGCATTAAGCAGTGTGGATTTTCCAACATTGGGTGGCCCAGCCAGAACGACTTTTACGCCATCATGTAGGCGTTCTGCGTTGGGCACGGAAAGGAGGCAGGAAATCTCCACGCCCAGCGTCCGAATGCCTTCCCCGATGCGCAGTTCGATCGTCGCGTCGGGGACGTCGTCTTCGTCCGAAAAGTCGAGAGCCGCCTCTGCCATGGCAGACAGGTTCAACAGGCGTTCGCGCCAATCCTCTATACGTTGCGAAAAATGGCCCTCCACCATCATGAGTGCTGCACGACGCTGTGTCTGCGTTTGTGCAGCCAGCAGATCGGATAGGCCTTCAACGGCGGTGAGGTCCATCCGGCCGTTTTCAAATGCACGCCGGGTAAATTCTCCCGCTTCGGCGCGCCTCAATCCGGGAATTGCCTCCAGCGCAGTCTCTATTGCCGCGACTACTGCACGGCCGCCATGACAATGAATTTCAGCGATATCGTCGCCCGTAACCGTCGATGGCCCCGGCAACCACAACAACAGTGCCCGGTCCAGCGGGGAGCCATCAGCCGGATCTGTCAGAAGTGCAAGGCTAGCGATGCGTGGCTTGGGAAGACGTCGCGCGAGCACCAGCAGCGCATGGGACGCAGCAGATCCGCTAATGCGAATGACGGCTATCCCCGCTGGTGGCTGTCCGCTCGACAGAGCGAAGATCGTTTCGCCCCTGGACGGCAACATTGAAACTATTTCTTGTCGTCAGTGCCGGTCGATATGCCAGCCATGCCTATGTCCATCATTTGCCGAAACAGGCGTACACCTGCATCACCCATTGGAGACATGCTTTTAAACATCGTTTCCATCTGCTCGACGTTGCCGACGCCATCAAAACTGTCGAGCATCGTCTTGATATATTTGTCATGGATAGGCGTTACGTCGGGCAGACCCAGAAACGCGCGCGCTTCGGCGGGCGTGCAATCTACATCAACACTAACCTTCATGTCCGTGAACTCCAGCGCGGCAATATGTCGTTATGCCGCAACAGCAGTGCATATGGCAAATTCTTTGGCGGCAGAGGCATTGCTCACGACCACGTTGATAGCCAATATGGCGATGACCCATCAGCAGAGAAGAGAATATCGATATGGCCGAATTTGCACCCATTTCTGCGTTGGACGGCGATGGTCGGTTCGACGCCTATGTCGCCATGCCAGAGGATGAGCCAGGTGCGGCCATCATCGTCATCCAGGAAATTTTCGGCGTGAACGAGGGCATTCGACGCAAATGCGATCAGTGGGCCAAGGCCGGCTATCTCGCCTATGCGCCCGACCTCTTCTGGCGAATGGAACCTCATGTCGAACTGGATGCTGACGATCCTGAGGATTTCAAGACGGCGATCGGGTTGATGCAGAAATTCAACCAGGATGCGGGTATCCGCGATATCGAAGCGACGATCAAGGCGGCACGAACCGCTTTGGGCGGATCGGGCAAGATCGGAATCGTGGGCTATTGCTTGGGCGGCCGACTCGCCTTCATGGCCGCTTGCCGCACTGATGGCGATGCCTTCGTCGGCTATTATGGTGTGGGCATCGACGGACTGCTGAACGAACAGAATGCCATCGGCAAACCGGTGTTGCTGCATGTGCCAACAGCGGACCATTTTGTTCTGCCCGATGCGCAGAAGGCGATGCACGACGGACTAACCGGTAATCGGCATGTCACGCTGTTCGATTATGATGGGCAGGATCACGGTTTTGCAGCGGAGATGGGCGCACGCCGGGACGATGAAGCTGCCGCGCTGGCTGACCGGCGCACGGCCGATTTCTTTGCGGAGCATCTCGCCTGATGACGCGTGCATGGCGAATGGTTGCCCACACCCATGGAGGGCCGAACGTCATCGTGCGTGAGGATTTCGACCCCGGCTTGCCAGGCGAGGGAGAAGTGCTCATTGTGCAGGAGGCGATTGGCCTCAATTTCATCGACACATATTATCGCAGCGGACTTTATCCAGCGCCTCTGCCCGTTGCTTTGGGTTCCGAAGGCGCGGGCCATATTGCAGCCGTGGGGCCGGGCGTCACGGGGCTAGCCATTGGTGACAAGGTCGCCTGTGCCAGCGGCCTGGGTGCCTATGCGACGCATCGGATCGTACCTGCCGATAAAGTGGTGATCGTTCCCGAAGGCGTATCGACAAGCGATGCCGCCGCCATGATGCTCAAGGGCATGACGGCCTGCTATCTTGCCGAGGACATGGTCGCTCTAGCGCCGGGCGAAGTTGCCCTGGTGCATGCGGCAGCAGGCGGGGTCGGCTCCATCCTGATACCGTGGTTGCGGGACAAGGGTGTGGTCGTGATTGCCCACAGCGGATCAGCCGAAAAAGCCGCGAAGGTTGATGCCGACCATAGCTTGCATGTGCCCTTCGATGATCTGGCCACCTGCCTGCGTGATCTGACCGGAGGGCGGGGTGTTGATGTCGTTTATGACGGCGTGGGCAAAGACAGCTGGGCCGCTTCCCTCGCCTCTCTCAAACGGCGGGGCATGTTGATCAGCTATGGCAATGCGTCGGGGGCAGTGCAGCCGATAAGCCTGCTGGACCTTAGCCGTAATGGATCGCTTTTCGTCACGCGGCCCACTTTGGCCGACTATATAGTGACAGCACAGGAACTGGCGCGAACTGCCGACCGCCTGTTCGACCGCATGCAACGAGGCATTGTGAAATCCGCTATTGGACAAAGATTTGCCCTATCGGACGCGGAACAGGCCCATCGCGCACTGGAAGCGCGGGAGACGACCGGAGCGACGATCCTAATTCCCTAAAGCACAAAGAGGACGGAACCCCTCTCGATTCCGTCCCCTTTTTTTCCCCAGTCGTTCAGTTGAACAGAGTTAATATGCCGACCTGGTGATCGATAAAGCCTTCATAGATCATCTTGACCGCGACATAGATGATAACCGCCAGACCGATATAGGCGATCCAGCGAAAGCGCTCGATATATTTGGCGATGATGTTCGCAGCGATACCCATCAGGGCAACGGACAGGATCAGGCCAATGATCAGGATGCCCGGATGATCGCGTGCAGCCCCGGCGACCGCCAGGACATTGTCGAGGCTCATCGACACGTCGGCAACCGCCACGGCCCAGGCGGCCGCAGCGAAGCTCTTGGCTGACCGCACGCCACTGTCCTGATCGCCATCGACTTCGGGCGATCCCGCGCTTCCAGCAGGATGTAACTCGCGCCACATTTTCCAGCTGACCCACAGCAGGAGCAGACCGCCCGCCAGGATCAGGCCGACGATCTGCATCAACTGGCTCACGACCAGTGCAAAACCGATACGTAGGACCAGCGCGGCGATGATCCCGATCAGGATCACTTTCTTGCGCTGTGCCGCGGGCAGGCCCGCAGCCAGCGCGCCGACGACGATAGCATTGTCGCCGGCCAACAGGATGTCGATCATCAACACCTGCCCAAAGGCGGCCAGCGCGCTAGGCGATGTTATATTACTGAAATCATGGACGATATGCCCCCAGATATCAGCAGGCGATCCCATATCCTGCGCGGCAACGGCGGCAGTGGCGAAAAGGTCGATCATGACGGTCGTTCCCTGACGGCTTACTGGTTCATCGAATCGAAGAAGTCTTCGTTGGTCTTGGAATCCTTCATCTTGTCGAGCAGGAATTCCATCGCGTCGATCGTACCCATCTGCATCAGGATACGACGCAGCACCCACATCTTGCTGAGCTTGGCCTTGTCGACCAGCAGCTCTTCCTTGCGGGTGCCGCTCTTGCCGACGTCGAGCGCCGGGAAGATGCGCTTGTCCGCGACCTTGCGATCCAGCACGATTTCGGAGTTGCCGGTGCCTTTGAACTCTTCAAAGATCACTTCGTCCATGCGGCTGCCGGTGTCGATCAGCGCGGTGGCGATGATGGACAGCGAACCGCCTTCTTCAATATTGCGCGCCGCACCGAAGAAGCGCTTAGGCCGCTGCAGCGCGTTGGCATCGACGCCGCCGGTCAGCACCTTGCCGGACGACGGTACGACCGTGTTGTAGGCGCGGCCGAGGCGCGTGATGGAATCGAGCAGGATGACGACATCCTTCTTATGCTCGACCAGCCGCTTGGCCTTTTCGATCACCATTTCAGCTACCTGGACGTGACGGGTCGCAGGTTCGTCGAAGGTCGAGGACACGACTTCGCCCTTCACGCTACGCTGCATGTCGGTGACTTCTTCCGGGCGTTCATCGATCAACAGCACGATCAGGAAGACTTCGGGATGATTGTCGGTAATCGCCTTGGCAATGTTCTGAAGCATCACCGTCTTGCCGACGCGCGGCGGCGCGACGATCAGCGTCCGCTGGCCCTTACCCTGTGGAGAGACGATGTCGATAACACGGGCCGACTTATCCTTCTGCGTCGGATCATAGGGATCGAGCGTCAGCTTTTCTTCGGGATACAGCGGCGTCAGATTGTCGAAATTGACACGATGACGGACGACATCGGGATCATCGAAATTGACGGTGTTGAGTTTGACCAGAGCGAAATAGCGCTCACCATCCTTGGGCGCGCGAATTTCACCGTCTACCGTATCACCGGTGCGCAGGCCGAATCGGCGAACCTGATTGGGCGACACGTAAATATCGTCTGGACCGGCCAGGAAATTTGCTTCCGGGCTGCGCAGAAAGCCAAAGCCATCGGGCAGGACTTCGATCGTCCCTTCGCCCATGATCTGCTCGCCATTTTCCGCCTCAGCCTTGAGGATCGCGAACATCAAATCCTGCTTGCGCAAAGTCGATGCGCCCTCAACGCCCAGACCTTCGGCCATGGTGACGAGGTCTGCGGGCGCTGTCTTTTTAAGATCTTTGAGATGCATTGCGAGTCGGTCCGATGACGAGAGTGGGAAATGGGCCGGAAAAGGAAAGCTATGGCCCGAACAGGAAAATCGGGAAAACCTGCGCTCCGGACGGGCGAGGTGAATTACTTGCCGTTTAGCGATCCGCATTCCCAAAAGTCAAGGCGAAGCGGGCATGGGCGAAAGAGTAAATCACACAATCCCGACGATATGAGGCCGGATCGCGACGATAGCCGCCTATCGACGCAGAGATATTTAGGGGCTGGGGCGACCGCTGGGCGGCGGCGTCCGCTGCCGATCACGCCCCAGCACATTGTCGATCCACTGCTGGTCGATGCGCGGTGGCTGCGGCCTGTCCTGGGTATCGACCTCCAGTTGCGGATCTTGCTGTTCGTCCGTCTCGTCCGAACGGGGGTGTTCGACCGGCAGGCCGTTTTCATCGACCATCATGCCTTCGTCGGCATTGCCATAATAGGCTTCGTCGTCCGGCTCCAACTGCCATTCGGGCAGCGTGACTTCGGTGTCGAATGGCTCGACGGGCCGTTTTGCAACGGCAATTTTCATATAGTCGGCAAAGGCACGGGCCGGTGCGCGCCCCCCCTGAAGCACGCTTACGGCGCGCGCATCATCGCGGCCCATCCATACGCCGGTCGTGATCCCGCTGGAAAAGCCCAGAAACCAGCCATCCTTGTTGCTGCTGGTCGTGCCGGTCTTCCCCGCAACCGGACGACCGATCTGTGCGGCCTTGCCCGTTCCGGTGGACACGGCCGTCTGCATCAGGTCCGTCATGCCCGCCGCAACCCATGGCGCGACCAGCACGCGGCTGGTGTCATCCTTATGCTCATAAAGCATACGGCCGTCGGCCGTCGTCACCTTGGTAATGCCATAGGGAGCCACGGCGATTCCCTTGCGCGCAATCGACGCAAAAGCGCGCGTCATGTCGATCAGCCGAACATCGGACGTCCCCAGCACCATGGACGGATGTGTGTTGATCGGCGTAGTAATGCCAAAGCGGCGCGCCATGTCGGCGACGGTCGGGAAACCTACTTCCACCCCCAGCTTGGCAGCGACCGTATTGATCGAATAAGCGAAGGCCGTGCGAATATCTATGTCGCCGGAAAAGCGCCCCGAACTGTTGCGCGGTTTCCATCCGTTGATATCGACCGGTTCGTCGGTCACGCCGGTATCCGGGGTATAGCCCCCCTCCAGCGCAGCCATGTAGACGAAGATTTTCCAGGCCGATCCGGGCTGGCGCGTTGCAGTCGTCGCGCGATTATAGTTGGACGTGACATAATCCAGCCCGCCGACCATCGCGCGAACAGCGCCGTCACGATCCAGACTGACCAGCGCACCTTGCGTACCTGATGGCACATTAGCCTGAACAGCGGCGGTCGCGGCCTTCTGCATGTTGAGGTCGATCGTGGTATAGACTTCCAGCGGCTCGTTCTGCTCGTCGATCAGCAGGTCGAGCTGCGGCAACGCCCAGTCCGTGAAGTAACGCACGCTGTTCTGCGCTGGCTCCGGGGCCAGTTTGACGGTCTGGACATTCGCGTCGGCAACGTCTGCCGCGCTGATCACGCCATTTTCCCGCATCAGGTCGAGCACCACCCCGGCCCGGCCCCGCGCCGCTTCCGCGTCCGCTGTCGGCGAATAGCTTGAAGGCGCTTTCACCAGTCCGGCGATGATGGCCGCTTCGGGAAGGGCAAGCGTCGTGGCGGGATGGCCGAAAAATTTGCGGCTGGCCGCATCGATGCCATAAGCACCGCCGCCGAAATACACCTTGTTCAAATAGAGTTCGAGGATCTGCCGCTTGGTGAATTTCCGTTCCAGCGCCATCGCCAGGATCATCTCCCGCACCTTACGACCCCAGCTATAGCTGTTGTTCAGGAAGATGTTGCGCGTGACCTGTTGCGTGATGGTGGACGCGCCTTGCAGGCGGCGGCCCTTCCCCCGGTTTTCTATCGCGACCCAGGCAGCACGCGCCATGCCGACCGGATCGACACCGGGATGGAGATAGAAACGCTTGTCCTCAGTCGATACCATGGCATCGACCATGACTTTGGGGATCTGGTCATAATCCAGCCATCGGCCGAAACTCGGCCCCAACGACACGATGACGCTGCCATCGGCGGCATGGACGCGGATCATTTGGCCATTAGGGGAGGATTTGAGCGACCCAAAGTCGGGCAGGGACTGCATCGCGATCACCACCGCGATGACAATCGCCAGCAGGCCCGCGACCGTCGCTGCCGCGCCGATCTTCAACCCGCGCACCAGCCATTGCCGTGCCCTGCCGGGATTATTTTTGCTCTTGCCTGATCCTGCCATCTATGCCGCCCCGGATACGCGCTAATCCCGGCCCCGGCCAGTGCAAATCATGCGCCGATCACGGAAAAAGGCCGTTCCGTCTCCATGAAGAGTCGCGCTTTACCGGCGATGAATGACCAGTTTATTCCTCGTCGCGCGGTTTGAAGTCGAGGCTTGCGCTATTCATGCAATACCGCATGCCGTTGACGCCCGGTCCATCGGGGAAAACGTGACCTAGATGTCCCTCGCAAGTCGCGCAGCGCACTTCGGTCCGCATCATGCCGTGGCTGACATCGCGTATCTCTTCCACCGCATCGATATCGACCGGCGCAGTGAAGCTGGGCCAACCAGAGCCGCTGTCATATTTTTCATCGGCATCGAATAATTCCGCGCCACATCCAGCGCAGACATAAGCACCGTCTGCCTTATTACCGTTCAGCTTACCGGTGAAAGCACGCTCTGTGCCCGCTTCACGCAGCACATGATATTGTTCGGGAGAAAGGCGTTCGCGCCATTCCGCTTCGGTCAGATTGAGCTTGTCCATGAACGCAATATGGTTGCGCCGGTCCTGTCGATCAAGCCCGTTCCCGTGCAGCCTGACGAGCGATCGTCAACAGTTCCTGCCGCACCATCAGGTCGCCCAGCCCCCGCCCCGACCGGCTTGCGCGCTCGGCATCCAGCAGCCTTTGCAACACGCGCGCGATGCCGGTGGCATCCCATTGCCGCACCTGCCGCGTGACCAAGCCTTTTTCCTTCCAGAAAACCACCTTGCCAGCCGCTTCGACCGCGCCCTCCAACCGACCGCTGGCGTCAAACTCCGCACGGATGCCCGCGATCAGCATGGCGCGCGTCAACAATGGTCGGATCACCGATGCCATGGCCGTGCCGCTTTCGGCCAGCCCGCCCAGTTCCCGGTGCATGGCTTTAAGGTCGCCACCCAGAACAGCATTTACCAACGGCCCGACTTCCGTTTCGGGATTGTCGGCGGACAGCGCATCCAGCGCCTCCGTCGTCGCTTCGCGCGGGCGATCGGGCGCTGCGTCCAGATACAGGATCAGCTTTTCGACTTCCCCCGCCATCAGTGCGCGATCGCCATTGGCAAGGCTGACGATCCTGCGCGCCAGATCCGACGACAGCCTCAACCCGCCATCCCGTGCGATGGATATGGCGATCTGCTCGGCTTCCCGCGCATCGGGCTGGTAGGAAATGAAGGCAAGCGCCTGTTTATGATCGAGTGCCAGCTTGAGCAGCTTGGACGTCGCTTTCAAAGCGCCCGCCACCGCGATGACGGGATTGCCCCCGACTTCCGATTCCAGCAGGGCCGTCAGCGCCGGAACCGATTCCTCGCCCATCGCGGCAACCCGAATCCAGCGTTTATCGCCGAACATCGAAAAAGAGGCGGCCTCATCTGCCAACCGCGCAGGATCTTCGCGCAGGGTCACGCCGTCCAGATCGACCCGCTCTGCTTCGAGGCCCATCGCCCGCTCCAGCCGCTTGACCAGCGTCTGACTGCCGGCTTCGTCGGGACCATAGAGCAGGAAAAAGCGCAGGTCCGCTGGCGGGGCATCCAGCGCCTTTTCGATCTGGCCGCGATTGGCCTTCACTGATCTGCCTGTTTGGCGCTCGACTGCTGTCGGCTCGCATAAGACGCCAGCCGTGCGACGATCTGATCGGCGATGGTCTGCGACAGCCGTTCCAGCGCCGTATCTTCAGCAGCGATGGTCGCATATTCGCTGGATGTCACATCGATGCCCGCGTCTGACCCCGCGCTATCGTCCAACAGTTGCACACCGGTCGCTTCGTCCAGCAGCTGATAGCGCGCGCGCAAAGTCCGACGCTCGCGCGTTACGGCAGCATCGGCACGCAGGCCGAAACCAGCGATCTGGTCGTCCAGCTTGACGACCAGCCGGTAACGCGGGCCAGACCCCTTGCTCATGGCGGACAGGCGGTCGTTGAGTGCATTGCGCACCAGCCACCCCCCCTTCCCTTCGATCGGCGCTACTTCGACATTGCCCAGCGTCTGGGCGACGACGCCATGCCCTCCCCCGCCATAGACGGGGCGTAATCCGCATGCAGACAGGACCAACGGAATCGCGAACAGGGGCAAAAAGCGCTTCATGCCGATACCTTTAGCTGTTCGGGCTACGCTTGTCGAAGCCCGCTCTGACCTGTGCCTAGAGGACGAGATTGACCAGACGATCCGGCACGACGATCACTTTTTTGGGCGTGGCCCCATCCAATATCCGGACGACATTGGGCGCCGCCAGGGCAAGCCGTTCCAGCTCTTCCTTCGACGTCCCCTTGGCCACGATGATCGTGTCACGCAGCTTGCCCATGACCTGGCAGGCGACTGTCACCTCATCATCGACCAGCAACGCCGGATCGACAGTGGGCCAGGCGGCGTCGGCGATCAGGCCTTCCCCCGCCATGTCCGCCCAGCCCTCTTCGGCCAGATGCGGCGTCATCGGCGCGACCAGCAAAGCCAGCGCACGGATCGCAGCGGTGCGCGACGCGGACGGCTTCGCCTTCTCGATCACGTTGACCAGTTCGTAGATTTTGGCGACGGCCTTGTTGAAACCCAGCGCCTCGATATCCCTGGCCACGCCGTCGATCGTCTGATGCAATTTGCGATCAAGCGCCTTGTCCTGCCCCTCGGCACCGGCATCGGCTTCACCGAACAAGCGCCAGACGCGGTTGACGAAGCGCCAGCTGCCCTCGATCCCCGCCTCGGTCCACGGCAGGTCGCGCTCGGGCGGACTGTCGGACAGCATGAACCAGCGCACCGCGTCCGCGCCATATTGGGCGATGATGTCATCGGGATCGACGACATTCTTCTTGGACTTGGACATTTTCTCGACACGGCCGACCGTCACCGGCGCGCCGGTATCGACCATGACAATGCCATCGCCACGCTTTTCGACATCCTGCGGAGCGAGCCAGCCACCGTCCGGCGACTTATACGTCTCATGCGTCACCATGCCCTGCGTGAACAGGCCGGTGAACGGTTCGGCAAAGCCCAGCTGCCCCATATGTTGCAACGCACGGGTCCAGAAGCGCGCATAAAGCAGATGCAGGATCGCATGTTCCACGCCGCCGATATATTGCCCGACCGGCAACCATTTTTCGACCGTCGCCCGATCGAACGGCTTGTCGTCCGGCTGGCTGGCGAAACGGATGAAATACCAGCTGGAATCCGCAAACGTGTCGAGCGTATCGGTTTCCCGCACCGCTGCTTTGCCGCATTGCGGGCAATCGACATGTTTCCACGTCGGATGCCGGTCCAGCGGATTGCCCGGAATGTCGAAACTGACGTCTTCGGGCAGGATGATCGGCAATTGCGCCTTGGGTACGCCCACCGGGCCGCAGCTGTCGCAATGTATGACGGGGATCGGCGTCCCCCAGTAACGCTGGCGCGATACGCCCCAGTCGCGCAGGCGGAATACCGTCTTGCCTTCGCCCCAGCCTTCCCCTTCGGCACGGGTGATGACAGCGGCCTTCGCCTCCTCCACCGCCATGCCGTCCAGAAAGCGGCTGTTAACCAGACGGCCGGGGCCGACATAGGCTTCGTCATGGATCGGCTTGGCCTCGTCGCCTTCCGCTGCGACAACCCGCTCGACCGGCAGCATATATTTGCGCGCGAAGTCCAGATCGCGCTGGTCATGCGCAGGCACGCCCATGACCGCGCCGGTGCCATAGTCCATCAGCACGAAATTGGCGATGAAAACGGGCAGCTCCCAATCGGGGTCGAAGGGATGGGTAACGGTAAAGCCGGTATCGAATCCCAGCTTTTCAGCGGTTTCCAGTTCCGCCGCCGTAGTGCCGCCTGCCTTGCACAGGTCGATGAAGGCCGCTGCGTCCGGGTTATCGGCAGCGACTGCCTGCGCGACCGGATGATCGGCGGCGATCGCGACGAAGCTGGCGCCAAAGATTGTGTCCGGGCGCGTCGAATAAACGTCGATCGCGGTGTCGAAGGGCGCGACCGGCTTGAAATGAAATTGCAAGCCGACCGATTTGCCGATCCAGTTTTCCTGCATCGTGCGCACTTTGTCGGGCCATTGGTCCAGGCTTTTCAGCCCTTCCAGCAGATCGTCGGCAAACTGGGTGATCTTGAGGAACCATTGGCTCAGCTTGCGCTTTTCCACCGGCGCACCCGATCGCCACCCCTTGCCGTCGATCACCTGCTCGTTCGCCAGCACGGTCATGTCGACCGGATCCCAGTTGACCGAACTTTCCTTGCGATAGACCAGGCCCGCTGCCAGCATGTCCAGGAACAACGCCTGTTCATGGCCATAATAGTCCGGCTCGCAGGTGGCGAGTTCGCGGCTCCAGTCGATGGCAAAGCCCAGTTTCTTCAACTGCGCGCGCATGTTGGCGATATTGGACCGGGTCCATTCGCCCGGATGCACTTTCTTTTCCATCGCGGCGTTTTCGGCCGGCATGCCGAACGCGTCCCACCCCATCGGATGCAACACCTCATGCCCTGTCATCCGACGGAAACGCGCCAGCACGTCGCCCATCGAGTAATTGCGGACATGGCCGATATGGATACGGCCCGACGGATAGGGAAACATTTCCAGCACATAAGACCGAGGCTTGTCGCTCGTGTCGGACGCCTTGAAGCTCTGCTGAGCATCCCAGGTCGCCTGCCAGCGGGCGTCGGCCTCAAGCGGGTTGAAGCGCCTTTGCATGTCTTGTCCTTACAAATGCGTGCGGGCTGGACTTTTCCCAAGCCCAGCCCCGATTGTCATGAAATAAGGCATTGCCGATGCGCCGCCCGAACGAATGGATCAGCCTGCAATCGCCGAACGGCGCAGGTCACGGGCCTTGGTCAGGATGACCTCTTCCAGTTTCTGCACAGTCGCAGCAGCCACTGGCGCGTCAATCCACTGGCCACCCTGATTGACCTGCCGACTGGCTGCAACGCGCAACGCATCGGCGCGCAAATCCTGGTCCAAAATCGACACCGTCAGCTTCATCCGTTCATTGGGGCTACTGGGGTTGGCATACCAGTCGGTCACGATAACGCCGCCGTTGGAATCGGTCTGCACCATCGGCATGAATGATAATGTGTCCAGCGACGCCCGCCATAGATAGGCGTTCACGCCGATCGTCGTCACTCGTGACGCGGCCAGATCGGCCTTGGGCCGGTTTTTGGAACCACCCCCACAGGCCGCAAGCGGCACGAGCGCGGCCAGCAGCAGACCGGCAGAAACGGAACGGATAAGGCGGCTGGCCATCAGGCATGTCCTAGCTGAAAAGTCGAAAAAACGCATGGCTTCTATAATGCACCAGCGCCAAGGAGCAAGGGGCGGCCAGCGCCATTCCTACTCCAGGCCCCGGCAGGCCCAAAGGCACCTGTGTGTTCCATGCAACAGGAGGGATAAAAAGGGGTGAGCCACTAGGCAGTGCCCCCTTTGTAGGTGTAATGCGTTATTCAATTAAGTGCGGGGGAAAGAATCGGATCATGCGCGTCAAGACGGGACATTTTGCATTGGCGGGCGCGGCAATTGCCGTTGCTGGCTTCGTGCTGTCTCCCGCCATCGGCGCGGCGACCAGCCTGGTCCGTTCGGAATCACCGGTTTCGCTCGGCGCGTTGGGAAGCATCTCTTCCTTCACACCCACGACCAAAGATCCTCGCCTTGCCGCCGCTTACGCGAAAATAGCTGCATCGGCCAGCAGGCAGGGTCTTCGTTTCACGCCAACCAGTGGTTCGCTCAGCGGCGAACGCGCCGTGACGGTGATGGTCCGGGCAGGTGGGAACGATCGAGTCGCAGCAAATCGCACCTTGACGCCCATCGATATCACGCCCGTTGCCTTCAGCCTGAACGGCGCTCATGGCTGGCGCAAATTTGCCCTGCCGGAAGCGGTGGGCCGCAAGGCGCTTGATCCGGTTCCGGTAGAAACCATTGCTGACGCGAAGAATTTCTCGCTGGATGACAATCGCAAGGACCGCTTCAGCACGAAGATGCTGATCGAAAGCCGCCGCGATGCGGCCGCCACCGTGCGTAATCCCAGCACGGAAAAGGATTATTCGCTGGATCTGGCCAGTTCCTATTCCCTGACGCGTAACCTGAACGTCACGGCTGGCGTTCGCTATAACAATAGCGTTGCAGGTCGACTGACGCCGATGACGGACGATCGCCAGGATAGCCAGGCGGTATATCTGGGCACCATCTTCAAATTCTGACTCGTCGCAAGTGATGAGAGCGATGGAGCCATGCTCCATCTGATTATGGCGGCGTGATCGATTCCAGGGCGCTGCATCGTTCAGTTACGAATGGGAACCTGATCATAGGTCATCGCGCCATTGGGCCGTCATCGCATAGGATGGGGGCATTTTACGTTGAAGCCTGGCTCTATTTGCCCGGCGTTCGATAAGGAATGAAATCGCCCAAGGCGCAGGCTCCAGTGGTCATGCCCGTCATCAAATTTGCACTGGTGGTGAAATCGCCGCGGCACATCTGCGAACCGAACCCGCGCACGATCATCGTGTCGCCATTGGTCAGTCCACTACAACTGCCGATCAGTTCATTCTTGTAAATCAGCCGCCTACTGACCCGGTAAAGCAGAACGTTGTTGCTGATGACTGTCAGGCTGGTCTGCGGTTCCCGATTGATGCAACTGACCTTATCCCCCGCCACTTTGCCATCCAGCGCCTTTTCCAGG
The DNA here is from genome assembly GCF_049304695.1 of Sphingobium sp. Classification (GTDB taxonomy): domain Bacteria; phylum Pseudomonadota; class Alphaproteobacteria; order Sphingomonadales; family Sphingomonadaceae; genus Sphingobium. The sequence continues at coordinate 5,282 of NZ_JBAQOK010000090.1, read as the reverse complement.
GTGGCGGCCTGCCTGGGTGTCAGAGCTTGCGGTTGATAATGGCCAGCACAACCGGCAAGTAACAAAGACGCCGTCCATATCCATGCACGCATGACAGTCCTCCAGATATCTGTACCGCTACTACCAACTGGCGCGAACGACATTCTACTCAACACATCGCCATCAGTCGCCTGTGTCGCCGCATTAGCTTTCCTGCAAACGATGCCCTGCCGCAGAATCCGTCAAGCGGCATCCTTCGCAGCCCGCCGCGCAGCCAGCTCCGCCACGGTTCGGGCACGCATGAAGACATTGGTTTCGCGCTCTTGCCGGATTGTCGTCGGCACGGTCGCTTCACCCCGCGCGCGCATGGCCTCAACCTCCGCGAGACGCGCGACTATCGCGCCATTGTCCGGCTCTACAGTCTGAGCGAAGCGACCGTTGGAGAGCGTATATTCATGCGCACAATAGACGACCGTCTCCCCCGGCAAAGCGGCCAGACGCTGCATATTGTCGAACATCTGCGCAGGCGTGCCCTCGAACAAGCGACCACACCCCATGGCGAACAGTGTATCGCCGACAAACGCCATATTATCGTCCGGCAGATGATAGGCAATGTGCCCGGCCGTATGCGCGGGGACCGCCATCACAAGCGCATGATGATCACCGATATGGACGGTATCGCTATCCGCCACATATCGATCAAGGGTTTCGATCTTCTCCGCTTCCGCCGCGGGGCCAGTGATCGTGCATCCGGTCGCCGCCTTGATCGCTGCATTTCCACCAACATGGTCGCCATGCCAATGGGTGTTCCAGATCTGGCTGATCGTCCAGCCTCGCGCTCGCGCCGCCGCCATCACCGGCTCGGCCACGGCCGGATCGATGACCACCGTTTCGCCGCTCGCATCGTCATGCAGCAGCCAGACATAATTATCGGCAAGGACCGGGATACGGACAACTTCCAGCACGGCGCTCACCAACTGCCGACATTGGGCATAGATGTCCACGGCTCTGACGGTTCCAGTCGCCCGTCCTGCAACAGTTCAATCGAGATATCATCAGGCGTGCGGACGAACGCCATATGGCCGTCCCGTGGCGGTCGATTGATGGTCACGCCTGCTTCCATCAGTCGCTGGCAGGTCTCATAGATATTATCGACCTGATAAGCGAGATGGCCGAAGTTTCGCCCTCCGTCATAGCGCTCGCCTGTTCCGCCCTCGGCCGGCCAGTTGTAGGTCAACTCGACCTGTCCGCCATCATCTCCTGGCGCAGCCAGATAAACCAGCGTGAACCGACCTTCTTCAGTATCATACCGCTTCACCTGCTCCAGCCCCAGCAGGCCGAAAAAGGCGACGGTTGCGTCAATGTCGGTCACGCGGATCATGCTATGCAGAAATTTGGGCAAATCACCCTCCGTTCGTCGCTATCAGCAACGGTTCATCTGATGGGAAATAGATAGAGTTCAAAGATAAGGTCGCGAGGCGTTGGAAGGAAGAGGGCAAGAGAATGGCTTTGGACATGCACAATCGCATCATGTTGGGCAGCGCCGCACTGATCGCGCTGGGACTGGTGAGCGGCGGCTACCTTCTGGGTGATGGCCTGAAACGCGCCAGAGCCGCCGACCGCTCGGTCACAGTACGCGGACTGGCGGAAAAGGACGTCACTGCCAATCTCGCGACATGGTCCATCAGCTATTCGGCCACCGGCTTCGACCTGCCATCCGTCCGTGCGGAGATTGATGGCAATACCCGAGAGTTACGCGATTATTTCAAAACATTGGGTTTCAAGGATAGCGATCTCCGGCCTGTCGGCGCTGGGGTCAACCAATGGCTCAACAATGGTGTCAGCACGATTACCATTACGCAACGCATGCTGTTGCGCACCAGCGACATCGCCCGCGCCGAAAAAGCCGTAGCGCAGCAATTCGATCTTGTCCGTCGCGGCGTCACCTTACAGGAGGGGTCCGGGATGCGGTACAGCTTCACCAAGTTGAACGATTTGAAACCGCCCATGGTCGCCGCCGCAACCCGCGATGCACGTTCCGCCGCCGAACAATTCGCCAAGGACAGCGGGTCTGGCGTCGGCGGGATCAAGAGCGCCACTCAAGGCTATTTTTCCATCGAACCACGCGATGGAGAAGGTGGTGAAGGCGCGGGCGACACGCCCTATAAAAAAGTACGTGTCGTCACCACTGTGGATTTCTATCTCAAATAAACGCGCAGTCGGAATCAGCAGCGGCCACGACGACGGTCACGGCGTGAACAACGGTCGGCATTGTCGCCGATGACTGCGCCGGCCGCTCCGCCGATCACCGCACCTTCGGTCGTGCCCAGTCCTGTCGCACTGCCAACCACAGCGCCGCCGACCCCGCCAATCAATCCGCCTCGTGTCGCACCACGTGAACAGGCAGTCGTCGTCATCGCCGCCGCCAGTAACACGGCCGCACCAAGCCATTTTCCATGCGTTCCGTTCATCGTCTTTCACTCCTGTCTGACTGACAAGCGAACGGGTCGGATGACAGAGCGTTCCGTGACAAAATCTTGCTGGTGCAATCAGCCAGGCGTCAGCCGCGTCAGATTATCGGCCGCCGCTTTCCCCGCTGGTGATTGCGGACTGAGCTTAACCGCACGTCCCCATGCCGCGCGTGCTATGTCCTCATGGGCCGTGAGAACGGCAATATTGCCTTCTTCCAGTGCGACCGATGCGTCGTCAGGGGACAATTGGACCGCCCGCGCGATATGCGCCTGCGCCAAAGGCATCTCGCCCGATCGCCGCGCCAGCGTTGCCGACAAAAGCCAACCCAATGGATCGCGCGGCGCCTGCGTCAACGCAATGTCCAGTGAATCGCGTGCTGCCGGTAAGTCGCCCAGTGCCACCAGAGCACGCGCGCGATCCAGATGCACCTCGCCCTTTTCCATTCCGTCCGGCAAGCCACGCGCCAACGCGGCATCAAATTCGTTGCGCGCTTTTGCCGCGTCGCCACTCGCCAGTGCGGCGTTACCCGCCTGCGCCCAGAGCCGGGCGCTCTGGGCCATTTCGCCGCCCCGCTCCGCCTCTTCGGCCGCCTGTTCGAAAGCGATGATTGCCGGTCCCCACCGTTCCGCGCGCGCGAAGGCAAAGCCCATGCAATGCCGCGCATAAAATCCGCCGCCGTCGATCCGCCATTTTTGCGCAAAGGCCACCCCGGCATCGGTCGATTCGATCGCCTGATCCAAGCATGCCTGCAATGGCGCAGCATATTTGGCAGGCACAGGAATATGCCCACCATCGCGCGCCGTTGATGCAGGTGCCACCGCCGAAGCCGCCGTCGCGCGCTGCTCCTGCTTCTCCTTGCGGCTGCGGTTCATGACCGCCTCGATTTCCGGATCATAGGCCTGAAGCAAAAGGGGGAGAAAGAAGGGCATCAGAAACTATCCAGCACAGTGGTAACAGTGGAAATCAGCAGCGCGATGTCAGCGTCGCGGGACAGGCGATGGTCGCCGTCCTTAATCAGCAGCGTCTGCACATCGGCTGAACGCAGACGCTCTGCAACCCGCAATGCCGTTTCCCATGGCACATCGCGATCCTCCTGCCCCTGTAACAGCCGCACCGGACAATCGATCGCAATGGCGTGGTCCAGGACACGCAGGGCTTGACCCGATTCCCAGAAAGCCAGCGTCGTGACATAGGGCTGATCGCCATAGGGCGTTGGTTCCTCGATCCGGCCTTCCGTCGCAAGGATCGCCTTGTCCGCATCCGTAAAGCCCCATTCGGTAAAGTCGGGCGCGGCGGCGATCCCAATGATGGCTACCACCCGATCGGGTCGGGCGAGCGCGACCAGCAGCGCCAGCCAGCCGCCCATGGACGACCCAACCAGCACGACAGGCCCGGTCGTCAACGCATCCAGCAACAGCAGCACATCGTCGCGCCAACTGGCCAGCTTGCCATCGGCAAAATGCCCTTCGCTCGCTCCGTTTCCGGCATAGTCCAGCCGCAACATGGCCCGCCCCGCATCTGCGGCCCACCGGTCCAGCGCAACGGCCTTGCTGCCCTCCATGTCGGACATATATCCCGGCAGAAACAGCAGCGTGGGGCCAAGGCCCGCCCTTTGCCGATAAGCCAGCCGCAAACCGTCAGGGCGGGTAAAGAATGTGGGCTGAGGCAACGCGGTATCTGGCATGGCGATGTCGTCCTGATGAGTAGGCAAGCATTCGTCAGCCCTTTAAACCGGCTTTTCATCGCCATGCATAAAATAATGCCGCACCTGCGTTGACAGTCCAACAGCCACCGGCTAGTTGCGCGCTCCTACCCCGTGCCCAGATGGCGGAATTGGTAGACGCACCAGCTTCAGGTGCTGGCGATCGCAAGGTCGTGGAGGTTCGAGTCCTCTTCTGGGCACCATTATTGGCGTGGTAACTATTTGAAAACTCAAAGTTTTCTAGTTTCCATGCCTTCATCGAACCCTCGGCTGCTCCCTCATTTTTGACCGGATTGTTCCGGCCCAGTGCGGACGAAAACGGCTAGATTTGCGTTTTATCTAACCGGTTTGCCTGTTTGTCATGTTCAGTCAGGCGGCGCTTATCATTTGCTCATATGAAAAACGGGCCCCCGATTGGGAGCCCGTTAGTCGGTTATGCAATATGTTCGTCGATTAGGCTGCAATTGCCAGGCTAGGCTTGCGCTCCTTTGGTGCGGGGATCTCCATCCCTTTCGTGCGACGTACATGCTCGCGGCACTCTGCCAAGGAAGGGAAGAAAACCCAGCGGGAGGCGTTCTGCCTCCCAGGACGCGTCACTACGTTGGCGCTGAACCATTCGCGAACCGCACGTTCGATCAAATCGAAGCTAACTGCCTTCTGACCGGAGTGGTGGTCCGCCAAGTAGACGCGGGCAGCAACGCGCAGTTCCTTCATGCTAACGTCCGTGCCATGATCCTCGGACAGGAAGATGCCGCCATCGACAAGATTGTCGCACTCATACATGCCGGTCGAGAGCAGCTCATACATAAAGCGATCAATCCCTCGGAGCGAGTCCACTACCTGTTCCTTCAAGCCCAGGGTGACGGGTGCGGTGCGGAGAACGTTCCATCCATTCTCCGGCACAAAGGTCAGAAGATCATACAGCATTGCCTGAAGGCCGCCGTTTTCCATCTCGTCGACAATCGCCTGGAAGTATTGACTGTCACCGCGATGCGCGCTGGAGTGTGGATCGGCGTGCAAAAAGGACCCCGTTAGCGGGGTGATCGGCGTCTAAAAGGGACCCCTCATTTCGATGGTTTAAGCAGCCGGCTGGATTTTCAGGCGGCGAGATCGGGATGTTGGTTTTGGA
>NZ_JBAQOK010000089.1:0-26996 GCF_049304695.1 Sphingobium sp. | reverse complement strand
GCACTCATCCATCGGCTATATCCCGCCCGCCGAGGCTGAGGCAAACTACTACAACCAACTCGGCAAAACCGCCGACGAGGCCGTTTTACTTTAACCAAACAGCCTCCGCGAAAACCGGGGCGATTCACTTCGCCCCTCATCTCCCGGCAAGACCTTATACGGGGCAGCGGGCGCATGTATCGGGCTCATATTGGGTTTCCTGATCGCGCTGGCGCGAAAGATGCGCCGACCTTGAGCGGGGCTTTTGCTTCAGATTGAAGAAATAGTGCAGGCGGATGCTTCCCGGCACCCGCCATCACCCGCTCTGCACCGGTGACATTGATAGCGCTACACCCGCTGGTAGCCGCCGCTCAATTCCTTATGGATCACCTGTGCACACAACCTCTCCTGCGGATCCGCAGTAAATCGGTCGTCAGCATGATTGAAGCATGCCGATTCCACCAACTGGAAGTGTGGGAACGCCGTGAACACTCGACCGTAGTCCAACTTGTACGACGTAATTCCGGCGTGGTGAGCATAGGCCCGCGCTGTCGGCACATCAGGCATGAAGTCGGTAATGCCAATCCAACCTCCGTCACGAAGGCAGCGATCAGCCTCTGCCACCACTCGCGTGATGTGCTCCCGATCAACCAGATACAGGCAGAACCCGAAAAGTATGAAATCGAGAGACTGATCTGGAAAATCGAGCTTGTCGGCAGTGCCAACGCGAAACTCGAGCTCGGGGAATAAGCGCAGCCCTTCTGCAGTCGCATCAGCCGAAGGATCGATACCAACGCCGTGACATCCTGTCGCCTTACAAATGGAGGCAAGATTCACGCCGGAGGAGCTCCCCACCTCCAGAACCCGGTCACCTTGCCCTATATATTTGGTGTATAGAGCTGCTGCGGTACTAAGCGTATCCGCAGAACGGCCATTCGAATAAAATGTGTGGTTACGTTGAAAATAGCGATCGCCTTCACCGCCTGAGAGAAATATCTCGCGCTGCTTCGCCACTGCCATGGACTCTCCTGGGTGCCCCCGCGCTCAAAACATATCGTTGTTCTATAGCATTCGATATGTGCTTGAAGCATTGATGGTACACAACTGGGACGTGGTGCCGCGCCTGAATTCGTAAGCGCCGGGGAAGGACAACCCGCAGCGAGACTCAATCGCCGCATTTGCTACGCGGCGCTTGTGGAATGACCGCTGGCCCAGAATGCGACCACGCCCCGTACTCAGTTGGCGATGAGGCAGTCAAGTTAGGCACCCGGTTCTGCGGACGCTCACGACTACAGGTAGAAAATTCAAAACGCCAAGCGCGCCGCCAAGCGCCGCACAAGGCTCGCGGCTAAGTGAACACGGCGAGAACCGTGCGACAGATGATACGCAGATCAAGGCCGAGCGATCGATTCCGCACATAGTCCACGCAATAGCGCAACTTTGCTGGCATCACCTCTTCGACATACGTTCGCTCTGGGTCCTGGCTGTTGCCCAAGAGAGCGTTCTCATGTCGATACTCGATCGAAGCAAGATCGGTGATCCCCGGCCGAACGCTCAAGACGATTGCTCGCACATCCTCTGGATAAAGTGCGACGTACTTCGGCACCTCGGGCCGTGGCCCCACAAGACTCATATCCCCGACAAAGACATCGATCAACTGCGCGAGCTCATCCAACTTGTACTTGCGCAGGAATGCCCCACTGGAGGTGATACGGCGATCAGCACCGACCGTGATTAGCGGCCCCCGCCCCTCACCTGACACGACCATCGTGCGGAACTTGTGGATGCGAAAGGTACGACCTCCCAGACCTACTCGCTCCTGGCGAAAAAAGACCGGACCAGGCGACTCTCGCTTGATGGCGATCGCAATCACCAGGAACACTGGCGCCAACAGAAGCAGCCCCGCTGCACTCGCAACGAGATCAAAAAGCCGCTTGATCATCATCAGTTGAACGCGCTCCGGACTGCTTGAATGACCCGCTCTACATCCTCATCCTGCATGCGCGTATAAAGCGGCAACGTCAACGTGTTTTCATACACACGCTGGCTAACGGGGAACATGTCTGGCGTCAGTTGGTACGTGTCGCGCCAATAGGGTTGAAGATGCAGCGGGATATAGTGAACGCTGCAACCGATGCCCAGTTTGAACAGGTGATCAATCAGCCCGTCACGCGTACAAGGTGCGCCCTTGGCGAGTTGAATCACGTAAAGGTGCCACGAGTGAATGTCGCCTTTTAGCGCGTGCGGCGGCAGAATCAAAGGCAAGTCAGCCAGTGCTTCGTCATAACGCGCTGCGATGGCGGCACGGCGACGTTGGAAAGCTTCTGCCTTTTTGAGCTGATGAATGCCGATCGCTGAGGCGACGTCGGTCATGTTGTATTTGAAACCTGGTGCCACAATCTCGTAGTACCAACTTGGTTTCGTTGCCACGAAGCGGTCAAATGCATCACGACTGATGCCATGCAAACGCATGATCTTGGCGCGCTTGGCAATTTCCGGATTTCGCGTGACCACCATCCCACCTTCACCGGTCGTGATGGTTTTGTTGGCGTAGAAACTGAACACCGTGGCGTCGGTATCCAAGGTGCCGACCAACCTTCCACCATTGGTCGCAGGCAACGTATGAGCCGCATCTTCGACAACGCGCAAATTGTGCTTCTTGGCGATTGAGATGATCGCGTCCATATCTGCCGCGCGACCGGCGAAATGCACCGGCATGATGGCGCGAGTACGCGGCGTGATAGCCTTTTCAATCGCGGTCACATCGATGCAGAGCGACTCTGCGCTCACGTCGACGAATACCGGATGAGCGCCCAGATATCGGATGACTTCGGCCGTAGCGGTGAAAGTGTGGGTGGTCGTTATTACCTCGTCACCCGGGCCAACGCCAACGGCCTCCAGAGCCAGATGCAAGCCTGCGGTCGCGGAGTTCACCGCGATAGACTCCACTCCGCCTCCAAGGTACTCGGTGAAGTCTGACTCAAACTGCTTGGTTTTCGGTCCTGTGGTCACCCAACCTGAGCGCAGCGTCGCTACAACCTCGGCGATCTCTTCTTCGCCAATCTCTGGCTGCGCGAATGGAAGGAAACTGCTGTTCATAGTAAGACCATCCTTGGGGCTTGAATGCGTGGATAAGAGTCAGCAAACGGGAACCTAAATGCGCGCGGTTCCGACTGCTAGCTAAGCTGCGTTGTCGGACTCCACCACACGCCTTAGCTCGGCCAGCCGCTCCGGATCAAAATAGGTGTGGTCGATCTCACCGCTTCGAACAAATTCGAGGTCGTATTTCTCGGTGGTACCGACAATTTTTCCCGGGTTACCAAGCACGACGGAGTGATCTGGAATCTCCCCGCGAACGACACTACCGGCGCCAATCACGCACCCTTTGCCTATCTTTGTGCCGGGCAGGATGATCGCGCCGCTCCCTACAAAAGTAAAGGCGCCGATCACGACCGGATCTCGAATGAAACCAGTACGCTGCGGCGTTGGTGTAGAGATGAACTGCCTACCCAACAACCGTATCGATACATGACTGCTATGCGATAGCACAGCGTTCAACGAGCTGATCTGCACACCCTCCCCGATCTCTACACCACCGCTGGCATCGATCAGGCAATGAGGCCCGATCCAACAATGGTCCCCGATGGTCAGTTCGCGCTCACAAAGAATCTTGGCACTGGAACTCACGCGCGTGAAGCGAAGAAACCTCCCGTCGCGACGGGAAAAATATCCGTACACCATGAACGGGCGCAGCAACGCGCCAACCACATTCAGCACCGCCGAAATCGCGTAGCCGGCAGGAGACAGATAGAGCCTGCGGAACATGATTTCTCCTTAGCGAAGACTTTCGGCGAAGCGAACGAACGCGTCGTGCTGCAGATACTGATCAAATCGCGGGGCGAGTTCCGCGGCATTCGACTTGCAAGCATCAAGCAGCGCGCGGTCTGTAACGAGTGCCTCGACAGCCTGGGCCAGGGAGTCCGCGTCGCCTGGCGCGTACTGCCGTCCAAGCTGCTTGCCTGCGATCAGACGCTGAATCTCACGCTCAAGGGAATTGACTGTGGCGATCCCTGCCGCCAAGTAGTCATAGAACTTGATCGGCATGGACACCGTTGAATGCGCGAGATATGTGCTCAGACCGATATCACAATACTTGTACATCAGGTTGAGATCGTCCGGATCCAAGCGCCCTAGATAGACCACATTACCGCCAGGCTGAGCACAGGCGGATTCGAGCATAGCGCGCTGTGGGCCATCGCCCGCAAAGAGAAATTTGACCGGCTTGCCACGCAGACGCTCCGACCTCGCCGCCTTCAGGATTGACTCCATATCGTAGCCCGCACCCAGCGTGCCAGCATAGATCACCCAGACCTCACTAGGTGCCTTTTCCGCAAGGCCCAGCTTGCGCAGCACCCCACCGTTCTCCTGGGCCATTGCCGCACGCATCTTGGCGACGTCCACCCCCCAGTATGAGACTGCGGAAGGCGTCGAAGGAGCCGCATGCACGCCAATATCACGATAGTCCTCTGACACACCAACAATCCCATCGCACGCGTTCAAGATCGATGCACGCCTCATGTACAACGGCGCCAGCAGCAGGCGCTCAAAGGGTCTGAGAGGCTTGGGAAGGACCATGGCGAAGACCTCTGGCCAGATATCAATGATATCGGCCACCAGCTTGGCGCCAATGTTGCGCGCCATCTCAACAATCGCCTTTCCGTAGAAGATCGAGGGCTCGGCTAGCACCACCAAATCTGCCTTGTCCCGCGGATTTGCCCGCACACGCGCAGCTACGTTCTTTGCAAAATTCCGCTCACTGCGGATGCGCGCCATCGACACATGGCTGGTGTACGGCGTTGTCGGCACGATCCGAACATTAACGCCGGTTTCGAGCTGTTGCTCACAATAGTCGACGCACCGAAACTTCTTGGAGCGGTGCTCAAAATTCGACAGCCACCATGTCACCTCGTGCCCGGCGCGCGCAAAGGCTTCCGCCAACATGGCGCTACGGTATTCACGCCAAGCTTCTCCAGGCAGGCTGCCGTACGGGTTGACGATCCAGACTTTCATTTGATAGCTTTCGCGATTAGATAGATAAAACAGAATTGAATTATAACGAATGGAAACATCATTACATCGGCCACGAACAAAATAGGACTTGCCAACAAGGTGCACAGGCAACTAGCCAACATTCCATAAGAGAGGACCGATGGAGAACCTAAGCACCACCTCCGAACCAGTGCTGTCAGCAACCCTAGCGTAACACCCGCCAGTACCAACAAAAACCACCCCCCTTGAAGATAAAGGGCGCCTGGGAGAGATGGGAAAGCACCTGCCAAAAACCAGTCCGTATCAATTGGTCCAATCAAGTGCAGTTTTTCCGCCAAACTAGCCGCAATAACAAAAATCACGGTCGACGTGTTTCTATCGGGCCCAAAATCAACAATTGCGACTGTGGTAGCAAAGCTATGAACGAAATACGAGACAGCCATCACCAGCAAATTCAAAACCGCCACAAAATCCTGATGCGAATCAAGGCTATCAAACCAATCACTCGACCTCAATCCGAGATCTGTTAATACACTTCTAGAGTACTCTGCAACAGAAATCCCGGTCGCATCAGCACGCTGTACTATTACAAAAAGAAAATAAACAGCTCCTAAAAACAACAAAGCTAATGTCAGCCAAAATGATCGAGAAGAACCAGCGCGCTGACTTCTTTCTTCCCCTTCAACCCCGAGCAGACGCGTTGCAACGAAAAACAACAACGTAAGAATCAAAGTTGAACGCCCTCCCGTTAGCACTGTATTAGCAAGCGCCAAAATCGCTGCGGCGATGCCGCAAGCGTACGCATGCCAACGAGCCACGAACTCGGTCCGCGAAAAAAGTACAACCGCGACGATATAACATGAGCCTAGCAAGTACCCGACAACACTAGCCGCCGACGACACCTCATCGCCACGCGCCGCTCCAGCTTCTCGCCATTGCTCTCGGGCATACGCGAGACCAGCAGAATAGTCGATGCCCTGCACGACAATCTTGTCAAAGGCAAGCGCTAAGGTACCCAGCAAAGATAGGCCCAAGGCGATAACCACGATAGCGCTGCTCAGCCGCCACCCGGTACCCATCGACGGCGGCGTTTTGTGCAGCAAAAATTCGACTGAAACGTAGCCAATCGCCACAACGAGCACGAAGATGATCTGCACCAGAAATCCGACTAGGACGGCATCCCCAATCGGACGCACGGGCAGAACCAGTAGCAGCAGCCAGTAAAAACCCCAGGCAATTAGAAAACTCTTCAGGATACGCAAGGTGAACTCTTAGAACGGCTACTGCGCCTGCGACGTGAAACGCATAGACCGAATTTTGGCCGGAACACCGGCGGCAACTGTGCCAGCCGGCAAATCTTTGGTTACAACAGCGTTCGCACCAACTACGCACCCCTTACCGATCGTCACTCCTGGCATGATGACCACATTCACTCCGATCCAACAGTCGTCCCCAATCTCGATTGGCCGATCGCCGAAACCCGTAGGCCGTGCAGCTAGCGGTAATGCGGAGTACTTGGCCTCCTGCTCGCGAATCGGCAGTTCTGGCCAGGCCGCAAAAATATGCGACCCCGAAGAGATGAAAACATTGGGAGCAAAGATACAACCGCGACCAATCGAGATCGTGCCGTTCAGCGAACAGCGCCGCTGAATCGTTGTACCTTCGCCGATGGTGATGAGCCCCTCCGATTCAATCTCCACACCGTGCGACAGCCACGTGTCGTTAGCCATCTCAAGCCTGCCGTCGCCCGAAAGATTAATAATCACATCCTTGGAGATGCTCGTACCACGCCCAAGCTTGACATGTGAAAGTGATGCCATAAACATGGCCCTTGGATCAACTCGCACGCCACGACAAAGGAAATAGATGGTCACCCACCAGCGCCACAGAAAGCTCTTTTTATAGAGTCTGCCAATCATTTCACTTTTCCCCAACCCGCACTGCGACAAGACCAAAACAGAAAGACAACGCAGACAGCGCCAACGTAAGAATCGACAATCGCATGAGCAAAGGCATTTCCGAGTAAAGTCCAGTCACGCCCCATACGACTAGTGTTGCCAACAAGACGCTGAGCTGGCATGCAAAGAGCACGCGCGTTCTTCCGGAAATCACAAAATAGTTTGCCCAGAAATCAGAGGCACGGAACGCAGAGGCCGCCAAAAACAAGGGCATGTAATTCAATACGTCCGAGTACTGGGGAAAATACGTCTCCGTGCCCCAGCGAATAATGAAGTAACCGGGCAAAGCAAGTAGGCCAAGTGCGGCCAAGAGGCCAAGCGACGTCTTGGTGGTACGCACCCTTACCACGTTCCTCCCGCTGTGATAAATCTGTGCAGCGAGACTGGGGAAAAGGTTGGCATTCACGGTCACTTGGAACGTCGACGCCATCGACAGCAACGTCCAAGCAAAGGCGAATTGGGCAAAGACGTGCTTTTCCAGCGCATCGGCAGCCATCCAGCGATCAGTGTTCTGCATGAGGAACGCCAGAACAACACTGACAAAAAGCGCCCCGGCTGCACGCCACTCTGCGTGCCGGAGGTGACGCAAGGCGAGCTTGGGCAACCCCCAAGAGGCGCGTCCGTAGCGTGTGCCCGCGCGCACTGTGGCAATACCCACCATGGCGAGCGTCGCGAGAATCTCCGCAATCAGGATCGCCTCGGCGCTACCCCACTTGCCGGCACCCAACACGCCAGCCAGCAAGATTACGCAACTGCGTGCGAACAACGTCGCGGAAAACTCTGACTGCAGAAGGCGGCTCTTACTCTCCGTAGAGATGATGCCGAAAAACTGATTAGATAAGCCGTGCACTGCGGCCAACGCCAGCAACGCGCCCGCTCCTCCTGCAAGCGACAAACCTGTCGCGCTGTAGCCCAACAGCGGGACCGCACACAGCACGGTTACGAGCGCCACCTCACACATCATGACCATGCCACGCGTAAATCGCCTCGCCGCAAACAGGCAGGGCAAGTCCCGCTGCATCAGCAGAAACAGCCCCAAGGCGTTGACCATGGACAGCGATGCTGAAACAAGCAGCCCAACGCTCAGTGCGCCGAATGCTGGAACGGGCAGCAACTTGGCATAGGCCAGCATCCGGCCCATCATCAGCACGGCAGCCAAACCGTTCAGGCACATCGTGCCTAGGTTTCTCTTATAGCTCATGAATTGTCGCGCGCGTGCGCGCTGACACTACGAATGTCGTCGTGTATCGACTCGGATTGTGCAACGGCGGGAGCGCGAATGAATCAGCGCAGCAAGCTCAAGTCTTGCTGGCGACGACGATCATGCATGACGCCATAGTCGAACATGGCGAACTGGAGTTGCAACAGCAATCTAGGATGCCGGACGGGCGTGCGCCCCTTGTGAATGCATAGCGTGTTCTCGGCAAAACCTGTCCCAGCCTGTCCGCAAATCTCCCTGATGGCAACGGGATCATAGGTCTGCTCGATCTCCGCATCGGCGTAGCGGCGGATCTTCATTCCGTCGAGACGCCGAGTCAGCGGAGGCCGGCGATGCGACCCCGCCACGGCCACGTGCGCACCGTCGCCGGGTTCAACGTCGGTCAGATAGAAGAAAAATTTGAAGAAGCGGAAGCAATCCACATCCCGATGATAAAGATGGGCGTGCTTGAAACGGTCTTCCTCTCGCGCCTTGACAGGAAAGGTCCACCAAAGATTCGCGCCAACAAACGCGGGGACCGAACCGATGTAGCGCGCCGCGATCCATTCCAGCAAGGGATCATGCCGCAACGCGTGGATCGTTGAGCAATGCTGGAGCGTGTTGAAATACTGCGCCACCAGAATCGGCTTGCCCAACGCGCGCTCAGCAAGCTCTCGCTGATCTGCATAGAAACCATGGGCAGGCTCCCGATCTGCAAAGCACGGAGCGCCTTCTGCGTACTGCCGAATCTGGGCCACCATCTCTGCAGGGATCTTCAGCCCGAAGGCCAAGCCGTCGGAATCCAGCGTCTGAACAAAACGCTCCCGGTCGATGCCGTGGAAAACACTCTCGCCCAGACGCTCTTGCCGCTCTGCAAGGTAGCGCCGCAATCCGGGCCCGTGCGCGACGCCCCTGGCTCGACTGACTGCTTCGCGCGCAAAACGAAACCGCGCGGGTACACGCATTAATGTGTACCCAGGCTGTTCCATCAAACTTTTCGTCAAGACACGAATTCGGCTGATCATTCGCCACGCTCCAAAGGGCTGTTTCCTGCCTGATTACCTATCGCCAATCGCCATGCGCTCGCGAACGGCGTCCAGATAGCGGAATACGCCGCGACGATGCACGGAACGGTAGGTATGGGGAATGGGCTTCGTTGTTTCGCTCAGCTCAGCCCAGCGCCGATCATGCAGCAACTGGAGGACGCGATCCTCCTCAGTGCAATCCGACGCGAAAGTGGTGTCGTCTGCTTCGATATGGCGCGTCTCCAGCAAGCGCTCCAGCCGACTCCCGTCAGGTTCAGGATTGTACGCATACTGCGTGGTCGTCCTGGCGCGCACGTCGCCGACGTACTGATTGAAGCGGAAATTGAACGCGTATGCGAAACGCAAAACCAGCCGAGCGATCTCATCCGGAGTTTGCCGCCCTATCAAAGATAGATTGTCGACATCATCCGGCCCGTACAGCTGTACCTGGAAACCCGCCGTCTGGTAAATCGATGTGCCCAGCGCGATCACTTGCTTGCCAAGCGCGCCGGCCTCAAACGCAGCACTGCCTCCGTTGACGACCACCGCGTCCGCTTGCGCAATCAAGCTGAGCGTGCTTGCACGTTCCTTACTACCGATGACATGGACGCCGCGGCGCAGCGCCCATTCTGTGTACATCTTCTCTGCTAGGCCACCGTCTCTCAGTCCGATCTTCTCCCCCCAGTTTGGATGGCAACGAAGAATGCAACTGGCCGGGTCCAACTTCAGATGATCAAAGAGAAAATCCAGCGCGGCAATCTGGTTTGGCCATTTTGTGCGCCAGTCCGGATGGCCGTCGAATTCATTCAGGCTGCTCGGCGTGATCAACAGCTTCAACCCGTTACTCTGGGCAGGCCATGCCAAGCTCTCCGCATTGAGGTTGTACGCACGCCACTCGAGCGTGTTGGTACGCATGAACCGGGCTGCCAGCAGAGAAGCAACGGCGCGCGCCTGCCCCTCAGTCAGCGGCTTGTCCTTGTACTCGGCAACAACGCGACCCACCTCGTCGAGCGCCAGGCAGTTCTGATCCGGTATCAGCATCAAGCCGTCACCAAACCACGTGCGCTCCACGGAGACAAATGGAATGCCTTTTGCCTTGGCTGCCTCCAGCAACGCACGGGGCCCTTCCATCCGGCCGTTGAAACAGACAATCCCATCCAAACGACGGTCCTCGATCCAACGACAGGCAGCGGCAAAAGCCTCCGCCGAGCCCGTAGCAAGCCGCTGATGCAATGAATGGAACTCCGCCGTCTGCTTATCAGATTGGCTTTCGGTACGCAGGATGGTGCATGCACCTGAAAAACCCCACTGCTGAGCTGACTCAGCCGCAGCAGCAGCTCCAGCCGGATCCCGATATCGACGCATGGAATCAACGCGGGATACAAATGAGCGAATTCCGCCCATAGTGCATTTTATGCACTCCTTGGCAGGATTGGATTCATTACGCAACTCGCGGGTATAGCAGGCAGACACCGCGCTATCACAGCTGAGATAAAAAATCTCATGTCCCCGCGCTTTCATCATCGTCGAGAGAAAGTACACGTGTTCAACGTGCGGGCGATAGGCGTAAATTGTGGCGAAACCGAGGCGCATACAGAAGCAGTTGTGGATACAGTCAAGTCAGAGGCGGCAAGGGAAAGTACCGCGCTCAGGCGAGCAGTTCCCACGCCAAGGGGGTTCCACGGCAGACATCCAGTTTTACGGCACGTCCGAGTACCTGATCGAGATGCCGCGGCGCAAGGCCAAAACCTGGGCGAATCGCCCGCACGCTGGTTGCGTCCAGCAACTCCCCCGCCTTAAGATCGCGGGTGATGTAAAGCGAGCGTCGAAACACGAGCGACTTTTGCTCTGCCTCCGTTGCGCCGTAGCTAACCGCCCCCAACCCCTGCCAAGCACGCCGCGTCTCCGTGACGAGCGACTTGAATTCACCCGGCTCAAGCGAGAACGTTGAATCCACACCGCCATCGGCGCGATTCAGCGTGAAGTGCTTTTCAATCACCGTCGCCCCCATCGCCACGCTGGCAACAGATACGCCGACACCCATAGTGTGATCCGACAGACCCACTTCACATCCGAACAATTCACGCATGTGGGGGATGGTACGGATGTTCGTATTCTCGGGCGAGGCCGGATAGGTACTGGTGCATTTCAGCAGGATCAGATCCTTGCAGCCCGCCTCGCGTGCAGCGCGAACGCTCAGGTCCAATTCCGCAACACTTGCCATGCCGATCGAGATAATCATCGGCTTACCGGTCTGGGCAACCTTGCGGATCAGAGGGATATCCGTGTTCTCGAACGAAGCAATCTTGTACACGGCGGAATCGAGACTCTCGAGAAAATCCACCGCCGTGTTGTCGAAAGGCGTGCTGAACGGAATCATGCCGTGCCCGCGCGCCCTTTCAAAAATTGCTGCATGCCACTCCCAGGGGGTGTGAGCCTCGTCATAGAGTTCGTAAAGAGACTTTCCCTTCCATAAACTCTTTGGGTCTGAGATAAAAAACTCGCGCTCGCGGATATCCAGTGTCATGGTATCCGCTGTGTAAGTCTGGATTTTCAACGCATGTGCACCTGACGCGGCTGCGGCATCAACAATTTCCAGTGCGCGACCCAGCGACTGGTTGTGATTACCGGACATTTCCGCGATCAGAAACGGCTCGTGTTCGCGGCCGACCAAGCGACCACCAATATTGATCGTCATGTCAATGTTCCTTCGGGTGAAAAACACAGCGCACGTAGTGCGAGCCGGTCACTCTCCCATTGCTTATGGAATTTGGCGAAGCAGATGATGTCCTCGCGCTTGCCGTGTTTGATGTAGTGCTCCACCAAATGGCCTTCCTCCTTGAATCCGAGCTTGCGATGCAAGCCAATCGAACCTCGGTTGAACGCAAATGCCTCGGAGGAAAGCTTGTACATACGAAGCGTATCGAATGCATACGCCAGAGACAGGTAGCCGAGTGCTGAGCCCGTCCCCTTTGGCAACCCTTCTACTCCGAGGTAGAAACCCCAGGTACAACGTTGATGCTCACGGTTGATACCAGTAAATGCGCTGAATCCGACAGGCGTCCCGCGTAGCGCGAAGACCATGAACGATGCGTTCGGATGTCCTTGCGCAGACGCGAACCAACGATCGTGTTCCTCCGGCGTTATCAAATGATCGGTATACATGTTGCGACGCACGGGCTCGCTGTTACGCCACGCTAACAGGCTGCTCTTGTCGCTCGGCTCAACGGGACGAAGCTCACAATCCTCGAATCTATGCATACAGCGCTATTCGCAGATGAGGTCGGCTGCAATCGGACCACGGCGGCTCGCCAGAGCCTCCACGCGGTGAGACATGGCCGCACGCCCTGCGGGGTCTTCGATCATTGCGTGGACCGCCCTCGCCACCGCATGCGGAGTGACCGTCTCGACGTCGCCCAGGTTAACGATATAGCCAGCCTGAGCCAAATCGTGTGCAGACTTCCGTTGATTGTCAGCCAACACAATGGTGATCGTCGGCAGGCCCAGGAAACAGCGCTCCCACGTGGCGG
Source organism: Sphingobium sp. (assembly GCF_049304695.1). Classification (GTDB taxonomy): domain Bacteria; phylum Pseudomonadota; class Alphaproteobacteria; order Sphingomonadales; family Sphingomonadaceae; genus Sphingobium. Next base: position 14,257 of record NZ_JBAQOK010000089.1, on the reverse strand, counting down.
AACCACATGCCCCGATCGCCAAATCGGCGCTAGCCATCAATTCGGCCATGTTGTCGATCTGTACATGCAGATGCACATTCGGAGTCACGTCACACAAGGCGCGCACCTGCTCGAGATGAGGCGCAGCGGCCCCAAGCACAACATCGATCGCAATGCCTGCACTGGCCGCTTCATTGAGCCCACGCAGCGCCGTCGCAGTTGCATTGTCGCGGTCCACCCCTCCCATGAACAAAAGGATGCGCTTTACTGCTCCCTGCTCTCGGTGAGGACGACTGACCGCAGCAAACTCGGCACGCAGCAAAGCGTAGCTGGGGCCCAGCAAGCACCTGCAGTGCGCCGGCACCAGTCCTTCGTACCGCGTCTCCATGTCGCAATAGAAGTTTTGATCTAAGAGAAGATCGCAATCATGACGGCGGTCAGCTAAATCGTCGATAGCCATGATACGCGGCACGTAGGACCGCATTGCCCGCTCCCAGCGCCAATCGATCGCGTAGTGGTCGACCACCAGCCAGTCGGCAGCCCATCCCTGCACTGCTGCAGCAGTCTGCGCAAGGTCTTCCTCCATGGACACGCCCAGCCATGCGCTGTGAGCGAGGTCGCCCAAGAGCGCATCGGAGATTGTTGGCGCAGGCAACACAACGCAGGTGTAGCCGCGTTGCTCCAGCAAAGCACGGGCTCCACCTTGATGCGCTCGGCTGATAAACAAGACTTCCGCGCCGCGCGCGCGCAGCTCGTCAGCCAGCGTTAGGCAACGCACCGCATGGCCTGAGCCGATCTGAACCGATGCGTCAGCTCGGATCGCAACCTTCATAGCGTTAGCGCACCTTGAACAGCGGCTCAAGCGGCGCGCACTTCAACATCTGCTCAAGCCCGCCGTCGCGCACCGACTGCACAAGCATTGGCAGCGTGTGATCGTACGCGGCAAAAAGCTTGGCAATATCGGCATCGGAATGACAGTAGCCCATGTTGTGGGTACCAAAGGTAAGGATGCCCTGTGCCAGCATCTCCTGCATGAACAGCGTTTTCAGATGCCACATCGGATAACGTTGTGTGTCCTTGATCAGCAGGAAACTCCAAGCCGGATGCCCTGAAACGGAAAGGAAATCATCTGCGCCCAGCGCCGCAATGCGCTGACGCAGACCGTCAATCACAACCTGCCCTTGGCGTGCCAGGGCGGCCGTGACCGGGTCGCGCTCCAGCTTCCTCATCGTCGCAAGCGCCGCCGCCAACGACAGCGTCTCGCCACCAAAGGTGAACGAGAAAAAGATTTCCTCCATCAACTGCATCACATCAGCTCGACCGGCAACCGCTGAGACGGGATAGCCGTTGGCAAGCCCTTTACCAAAGGTCGCAAGATCGGGAGTGACGCCGAATAATTGTTGGGCGCCGCCGTTGGCGTAGCGGAAGCCGGTGATCGTCTCGTCAAACACCAGCAATGCACCGTGCTTATGGGTAAGCTCTTTGACTGCCTGCAGGAAACCCGGGGCAGGTTCGACGACATTCATCGGCTCAAGGATTACCGCAGCAACCTGACCGGGGTGTGCTTTGAAAATCGCATCGAGACTTTCGATGTTGTTGTATGCCCAGGTGTGCGACAGATCGCGTGTCGCCTGCGGCACACCACGATTGCGTGCTGTCGTACCGATGTACCAGTCTTGCCAGCCGTGATAGCCGCACACAGCAACATGATCGCGGCCGGTAAACGCGCGCGCAACACGAACTGCGCCGGCGGTGGCATCGGAACCATTCTTTCCGAATCGGACCATCTCGGCGCAAGGCACCATCGACACCAGTTGCTCCGCCACCTCCATTTCAAGCCTGTGCGGCAATGAAAAGATGATGCCGTCCTCAAGCTGCGCTTTCACAGCCGCGTCGACATCTGGGTCGCAGTATCCAAGCGTCAGCGCACACAAACCGCTAATCATGTCGACATACTCGTTGCCATCGACGTCCCAGACGTGGCTGCCGCGGCCACGCTCGATGAAGTACGGCGACACGCCAAACGGATATTGCGTGCGACTCTTGCTGAACGTCTGCGAGCCCAGCGGAATGGTCCGCAATGCGCGCTCAAGCAGTGCTTCAGACTGTTGGTATCGCTGCGACATGATATTTATACCTTTCGAGGTTGTTGCTCGTCTTGTACAAGAGATTTCAGATAGCCTGCATTGCGTAGCTGGCCTGCGTTGATTTCCATCAACTCTGGCCGTTGTGCCAGCAATTGCAGGACATCGGCCATAGCGAAAGTCGGGTTGTCGTGATACAGGGCGTCGTAGACGGCCTCAACAAACGTCAGATCAGCAGGCTCGTCGACGGTCCAGCGAAGTGCCGAAAGGTCTTTCTCATAGGTGAGTCCTCCCAAGCGAAAACGCTCGGGATGCTGATAAATGAACGATGTGACGTGCTCCCGCTGCGAGGGTAACGTCACCTCATGGGCGATGCTTTCCAGCACGCTGAAGCGAAACACCTCCACATCCAAACCGTCTGGATAGGTGGGCTGTAGGACGTTACTCGCGTAGTCGTAGTCACCATCGCGATAGAAATCGATCACAGCATCGATCACTTCGGGATCGGTCAACGGGCAGTCTGCGGTCAGTCGCACCACATGTTGGGGGCACGCATCCCTCACGGCGGAGTAAAAACGATCCAGCACATCGTCAAGACTACCGCGGAAAACCTCCACGCCGGCGCCTTCACAGCACACTGCCAACGGGTCATCCGACGGACGATCACTGGTGACCACCATCAACCGATCAATGTTGCGCACACGTCGCAGACGCTCAATCTGGCGCAGGATCATCGGCTCGCCGAGCAGTGGCTTCAGAACTTTGCCCGGTAGTCGAGTGGAACTCGTGCGCGCCTGAAGTAAAGCGATCACCGTCATCAAGACTCTCCTTTCAGTGCGGGCCAGTTTGACGGCGTCACAGCGGCCGACGGCGCCATATCGCACGCAGAAAAATCCAGCGCAGCGTGATCAGCGCTACGCGCCCAAGCGCCGGCTATTTCCTCAAGCTGTACTTGGGTCAGCACACCCACCACGACCTGATCGATCACGTGTTGCTGCCGAAGGAATGCAAGACTGCCTTCGAGCCGGCTCAGCCCAGCTTCTCTGCAAATCGACTGGAAACGATCAAAGCCGGGAGAAAGGGCCTGCAAGAAAGTGGGCAACTCTGCAGACAGCAATACGCCTTGCAAGAACGCCGACCGCGTATGAATCTCCACCCCTCGTTCCTTGAGCCTTTGCAGCTCGCCAGAGCGGACAAAGGACTGGTCAAGGACATTCAGCGGAAGTTGCATCACGTCGATGCTGAAGCGCCGCGTTGCGGCGATGGCCTCTTCGACACTGTAGACTGACACCCCCACGCGCTCGACCAAGCCCGCAGCCTTGAGTTCTTGCAAAGCACCATACAACGCTTGACCGGATCCACCGAGAAGATCTGCCGCATGATGCACCAGCAGCCCATCGAGGCGTTGGACTCTCAAATTGCTCAGGGATGTATACACCCTCTGCACTACTTGCTGCACCCAGTCGGCATCCGCCACCGCCCCGCCCTTTGGCAAGGTTTTGGTGATAAGCCGGAAGGCGTGTGCAACGTCTCCGCAGCACCCAAGCACGGCTTCACTCTGGCCATAGGCTGCGGCGGTATCCAGCACGTCCACACCCAACCCTCGGGCGCGCTGCAAGATGCGTATGACCTCATCCTGCGCAACCTGCCCGGTGGAATTCGTGATGCCGTAGGGTAGGCCAAACTGCACCGTTCCCAGGGCCAGTTTCATGTGAGTATCTCGCGCAACGTGTTGGCAACGAACTCTTGCTGCTGGTCGGTCAAGCCAGGGAACATCGGCAGACTGATAGCACCTGCATAATAAGCCTCAGCCCTAGGGAAATCCCCTCGCTTGAAGCCAAGTTCGCGATAGTACGGCTGTGTATGTACCGGAATGTAGTGCACGTTGACATGGATACCAGCTGCGCGCAGGGCATCGAATACCGCCTTGCGCCGCGCGGCATCGTTCAAAACGATCGGATACAGATGCAAGCCAGACAAGCCATCCGGATGCTGGAATGGCACAACCAACTCCATCCCCGCGAGCAGCTCATCATACTGACGAGCCAGTTGGTGTCTGCGTGCAACAAAGGCATCGAGGCGAGTCATCTGGCTGACACCCAGCGCCGCCTGCATGTCGGTCATGCGGTAGTTGTACCCAAGCGTGACCTGCTGGTAGTACCAGGCGCCATCCGACGGCTCCGTCATTTCAGCCTGCTCACGCGTAATACCGTGCGAGCGCGCTTTGCGCATCGCCTGCGCCAGATCGTCCCGATTGGTCACGCACAACCCACCCTCGGCCGTCGTGATGACTTTGACAGGGTGGAAGCTGAATACGGTGATGTCAGCATAGTCGCCACAGCCAATTGGCTTGCCCAGGTAACGGCCACCAATCGCGTGCGAAGCGTCCTCAATAACGGCGAAACCGTACGTCTCAGCCAACGCACGGACCGCTCGCATGTCGCAGGACTGTCCGGCAAAGGCGACCGGAATTACAACCTTGGGGAGAGCGTCGCATGCGGCTGCAGCCTTGAGTTTGGCCTCCAGCGACACGGCGCACATGTTGTAAGTGCGGCTATCGATATCAACAAAATCGACATCTGCGCCGCAATAGCGAGCGCAGTTGGCCGATGCAACGAACGTATTCGGTGTTGTCCAAACAGCATCGCCCGGCCCGACACCCAACGCCATGCAGGCGACGTGGAGCGCCGATGTCGCGCTGTTAACGGCGACGGCATGCGCAGCACCCACATAGGAGGCAACGGCGGCCTCGAATGCCGGAACCGCCGGACCCTGCGTTAGGAAATCGGACTTGAGGACAGCAACTACCGCCTCGATATCGTCCGCCGAAATGTCCTGCCGGCCGTAGGGGATCATGCCATCGCCTTGGCGTTGAAATCGCGAATTTCCTGCGGTGTCAGGAAATGCGGGTTGTTACCGGAATTGTATTCAAACCCTTGCGCGACACTTGTCCCTGTTTCGCCCAATGCATTGAGGGTGTAGTCGATGTCGGAATGATGGAACTTAATGGTCGGACGCAGCACGTAGTGGTCAGAAAACTCGAGCGTCAGATGTGAGTCGTCGGCCGGGCACATGATTTCGTGCAGCTTCTCACCAGGACGAATTCCGATCACCCGCGTTGCCACACCGGGCGCCATCGCTTCGGCAAGGTCGGTAATGCGGATCGACGGAATCTTCGGCACAAAGATCTCACCACCATGCATGCGCTCGAAGTTCTTCAGCACGAAATCGACACCATCCTGCAGGCTGATCCAGAAGCGAGTCATATCGGCATGAGTGATCGGCAACTCCGCTTCACCCTTGGCCAGCAGTTGCTCGAAGAAAGGCACGACAGAACCGCGTGAACCGACCACGTTGCCATATCGCACAACGGCGAACGAAGTCTGGTTCGCGCCCACCATGTTGTTGGCCGCCACGAACAGCTTGTCGGACGCGAGCTTGGTTGCGCCGTAGAGATTGATAGGGTTGGCTGCCTTGTCAGTAGACAGCGCAATCACCTTATGAACATTGTTGGCGATCGCCGCGTTGATGACGTTCTCAGCACCGTGAATGTTGGTCTTAATGCACTCGAGTGGGTTGTATTCCGCAGCAGGCACTTGTTTGAGCGCAGCAGCATGAATGACGTAGTCGATCCCGCGCATGGCTTGCGCCAGACGCTCGCCATCGCGAACATCGCCAATGAAATAGCGCATCGGCCCGGCGTTGATCTCTTGTTGCATCTCGAACTGCTTAAGCTCATCACGCGAATAAATGACCAGGCGTTTGGGCTTGTAGCGACTCAGAATCGTACGAGCGTATTTCTTGCCAAAAGAGCCGGTGCCGCCCGTGATCAGAATGGACTTATTGTTGAACATTGCGAATCTCTCTGAAATCTGAACTGGGGCTGCTTATACAAAGCGCTTAAAGTACTCAACCGTCTTGGCAAGGCCATCTCGGAACTGTACCGATGGATTCCAGCCAATGGTCGCTTCCGCCAAGCGCGTGTCCGGGCGGCGCTGAACCGGGTCGTCGGACGGCAGCGGCTTGAATACGATCTTTGAACTGGAATTCGTGAGTTCAATCACATGCGTTGCCAGTTCAATCATGGTCATCTCATGCGGATTGCCCAGATTCATTGGGCCGGTGAACTCCTTGGGGGTGTCCATCAGTGCAACGATCCCACCGATGAGATCGTCTACAAAGCAGAAGGAACGCGTCTGCTTGCCATCACCAAACACAGTAATGGATTCGCCACGCAAGGCCTGCATTATGAAGTTTGAAACCACACGCCCGTCGTTCTGGTGCATCCGAGGACCGTAGGTGTTGAAGATCCGGGCAACCTTGATCTCCAATCCGTGCTGGCGGTTATAGTCGAAGAACAAGGTTTCAGCACAGCGCTTGCCCTCGTCATAGCACGAACGCATGCCGATCGGATTGACGTTACCCCAATAGGTTTCAGGCTGGGGATGCACAACCGGATCCCCGTACACTTCGCTGGTGGAAGCCTGGAAAATCTTCGCGCCAAGCCGCTTTGCCAAGCCCAGCATGTTTATCGCACCATGCACAGATGTCTTGGTCGTCTGGACCGGATCGTGTTGGTAGTGGATGGGAGATGCCGGACAGGCCAGGTTGTAAATCTGGTCCACTTCCACGTAGAGCGGGAAGGTCACGTCATGACGCACGAACTCGAAGTGTGGATGGCCCAGAAGGTGCTCGATGTTCTGTTTTGCACCGGTGAAGAGGTTATCCACACACAGCACTTCATGACCTTGCTCGATCAAGCGATCACAGAGGTGGGACCCCAAAAACCCGGCGCCGCCGGTCACCAAGATACGCTGGCGAGAATTGTAGTTACGCATGTTCTATGTGGACTTTAGGAGCGACCAATACCGAAGTATTCAAACCCTTGCGTCTTCATCGACGCGGGATCGAATAAGTTGCGGCCGTCGAAAATAACAGGATGCTTCATTTCGCTGCGCATCACCTCAAAATCTGGGCTACGGAACGCCTTCCATTCAGTGACGATAACCAAGGCATCCACGCCGTCCAAGGCTGATTCAGGTTGATCGACAAAATGTAGACGCTGCAGCGACTCCGGTTGGCTCGCGAGATCTTGTTTCAGCACCCGACGCGCTTCTTCCATGGCCACCGGATCATGAGCAAGCACCGAGGCACCGCGAGCAAGCAGTTCTTGAATGACAACGCGGCTCGGCGCTTCGCGCATATCGTCCGTTTCCGGCTTGAAGGCCAAACCCCAGACAGCAAATCGCTGGCCGGAGAGGTCACTGCCAAAGCGGGCCAAAATCTTGTCGACCAACACGCGCTTTTGTGCCTGATTCACTTTCTCAACAGCGTCGAGCACGTGCATCGATCGACCATACTGGGAAGCGGTCTTGGCGAGGGCTTGCACATCCTTTGGGAAGCAAGAGCCACCATATCCAATACCCGCATACAAGAAGCTGTACCCAATGCGGGGGTCGGATCCGATGCCTTGACGTACCAGTTCGATATCTGCTCCGACACAGTCGGCCAGATTCGCCAGTTCGTTCATAAAACTGATGCGCGTCGCCAGCATGGCGTTGGCTGCATACTTGGTGAACTCCGCCGAACGTACGTCCATGAAGTACATGCGCTCATGGTTTCGGTTAAACGGCGCGTACAGCGTTCGCATCATCTCCTTGGCCCGATCGCCAACCGCGCCAGCAGGTACGCCCACCACAATCCGGTCAGGACGCATAAAGTCTTCGACTGCCGCACCTTCCTTGAGGAACTCAGGGTTGGAGACCACAGCGTAATCAGCATGCTGCACCTGTCGCTTGGCAAGCTCCTCGGCAACGACGGCCTTCACCCGGTCTGCCGTTCCGACCGGGACCGTCGATTTGTCGACGATAACTTTGAAGCCTTCCATGTGCCGACCAATGCTCCTCGCGGCCTCAAGCACGTATCGCAAATCGGCCGAGCCGTCTTCGTCGGGCGGTGTCCCGACCGCGATGAACTGGATGTCGCCATGCGCTACGCTGGCCGCCACATCCGTAGAAAATTTCAGCCGGCCCGCTGCGCGATTTCGGTCGATCAACGCCTGCAGACCGGGTTCGTAGATCGGCACACCACCGCTGTTTAGCAGATCAATTTTCTGTGAGTCGACATCCAAGCAAAAAACGTTGTTGCCCAACTCGGCGAGACATGTCCCTGTCACCAACCCAACGTAGCCAGTCCCAATGATAGTAATTCTCATTTACAAGCCAATATCCGTGTACATAGCCAGCAACGGGAGCAGCACGCCCAACTTCGATGCCGCAACCGCGCATTCCATTAGTGTTTTGTTGCCACATCACTTCTGACGCCACGCAATACAATGGGCTTCCGATCATCAGTCGGGTGCCGAGGCTCATGACTCATTGGATTGCTGCAGCCCGCCCCCGCAGAAAGCAGGTCAGGCAGGAGGATGGGGAGAGGAATGCGAATGCAAAAGTATGACGCGCGGTTGAGCGCACTTCCCGCGCTCAACCGCCTGCCAAGTCGGACATTTTGCCATAATTTCTTAGCTCTTTCGTCCGCGATGACCCATGCAGAGGGCGGTGCTCAGTACAGGTGGTCTTTGATATCGTGGTCTGGGCGGAACCCCGATACGCACTCCAGAAGAATATTCCGAATTGTTTCGTAGTCATTGGCATTGCAGGCGTGTATCAGCCGCGTCATGCACTCGTCGAGCACTTCGTGGTTGAGGCACGACTCGTCCGCCTTCATGATGAGCGGATGATCAGTGCCACTTACGGCGTCTCCGATCAACAGTTCTTCGTAAAGTTTTTCCCCAGGACGCAGCCCGGTGAACTGGATTTCGATATCTCCAGCGGGGTTGGCACCATCACGAACCTGGAACCCGCTCAAGTGGATCATGCGGCGCGCCAGATCGACAATCTTGACCGGCTGCCCCATGTCCAGGACAAAGACCTCACCCTCCCCACCCATTGCTCCAGCCTGAATCACCAATTGCGCAGCCTCGGGTATCGTCATGAAGTAGCGCGTGATGTCCTGATGCGTCACGGTGACGGGGCCGCCTGCGGCGATCTGCTTCCTGAACAGTGGCACAACGGAACCACTGGAGCCGAGTACGTTACCAAAGCGAACGATGCTGAAACGAGTGTTGGCGCAATCCTGGGCCAATGCTTGCAAGCAAAGCTCGGCCATTCGTTTGCTTGCGCCCATGACGTTGGTCGGCCGCACCGCCTTATCCGTTGAGATCAGTACGAACGATTCAACGTTGGCACGCATTGCCGCCTCCGCCGCTACCCGCGTGCCCACAGTGTTATTCAATATGCCTTCGGTCATATTGAACTCAACGATCGGCACATGCTTGTATGCAGCCGCGTGATAAATGGTCTGCACGTTGTACTTGGACATGATGCTGAACAACCTGTCGCCGTTCAGCACTGAACCCAGCACCGGCACCAATTCGATCGCAAGACCCTGGGCAGCAATGATTTGCTTCAGTTCATACTCGATGCTGTAGAGAAAGAACTCTGATTGCTCATACAACACCACTTGCACGGGCTCGTTCTTGATGATCTGGCGACACAACTCCGATCCGATCGACCCTCCCGCTCCAGTCACCATCACGCACTTGCCTGCGATGCTCTGACGTAGCAGGTCACGGCGTGGGGCCACCACCTCGCGCCCCAACAATTCGTCGATCTCGACCTCGCGCACATCGGCAAGATGCACCTCGCCGGACACCAGGTCTGCCATACCTGGCACAACCCGAACCTCCACCGCCAACGGCTCGAGCGCGTTCACGATTTCAATACGACGCCCGCGCGACGCGGAGGGTATGGCCAGCAGTACCTGGCTGACGCCAAGGTCCTTGATCAAAGCCGGGAGCTGTTCAGCTTGGTGGACTGATATCCCCCCAATGTTGAGCTTCACTTTGGCAGGGTCGTCATCCACAAAACCAATCGGGTCATAGTCGGGGCCGGCACGCAGCGCCACCGCAAGTTGCCGGCCTGCTTCACCGGCACCGTAGATGATGACCTTCTGTCGTTGGCGATGGAATCCGGGCAACATGCGAAACGCTGCACGCGCAAAGAACCGACTGCAAACGATATAGAAAATTGCTAGCAACCAGTAAATTAGCAGCGCTCCTCGGGGCACATTGGACAGACCGAGGAAATAGATGAGCGAACCGAAGATGGTGATCGAGATCGACACCGCGGCGATGATCGTCAGGATCGCTCGATCTTCCATATACCGCACCACGGATCGATAAAGCCCCATGCGGATGAAGACTGGAATCGCAACCGCCGACGCGATGAAGTAAACGCCAATTGGGTATTGAGAACCCACCGCCCAGTGGTCTGTACGCAGGCCTACCGCCGACCAAAGGGACAGTGGCAGCAACAAAAAGTCGAGCGCCAGCATGAGCAGAATCTTCTTCTGGCGCGACATCTCGGAAATCTTCTGGAGGTACATCTTGAATTTGTTGTTTGCACGTAGTGGGCGGCACGAACGCGAGTGAGCGCGTGTACGCGAGTGGCCAGCTTCGCCGTCGTTCACGGGAAGACCTCGGCGTTCTCCAGTAGCGACGCGGCTGCATCCTTTGCAGACACGATGACTTCTCCCTGGATCGGCCACGCGATGCCCAGTTGCGGATCATTCCACGCGATTGCGCGTTCGTACTCCGGATGCCAGTAGTCCGTGGTCTTGTAAAGCAAATCGGCCTGCTCGGAAGTGACGACGAAGCCGTGCGCAAAACCCTCGGGAATCCATAGCTGCCGCTTGTTCTCGGCGGAGAGGATAGCACCGACCCAACGGCCAAAATTCGGGGATTTTTTGCGAATATCCACCGCCACGTCGAAAACCTCTCCAGCTGTCACACGCACGAGCTTGCCTTGCGGTTGCCTCACCTGATAGTGCAAGCCCCGCAGTACGTTTCTGAGCGACCGTGAATGGTTGTCCTGCACAAAGGCGTGCGACGAGCCAGTTGCCGCCTCAAAATCCTTGGCGTTGAAGCTCTCATGGAAGAAGCCTCTTTGATCTTCAAAGACCTTTGGCTCAAGGATCAATACTTCAGGGAAAGCTGTAGGAATAACTGTCGGTCCCATTACGATAACGTCAGGGAAAAATTTGTTCGAGTAAGCACTGAATCCCCTCTTGCCAATTCGGCAAATGGACGCCAAAGGTCTCACGGAGCTTGCTCGTATCCAGACAAGAATTGGCAGGCCTCGAGGCCCGCGAGTGCCATTTGACGGCTGGAATCGCTTCAATGCCAGCCACAGCCGCCTTCAGGTCCACACAACGTCCGGCAGCGTAGCGCAGTACCTCACTCGCGTAGCCATGCCAAGTCGTTTGACCAGCCGCGGCGAGGTGGTAGACGCCTGGCATCAACGCGTCGCGCTCACCATAGACCCAGTGTCGCGCGACGATCTGCGCGGTGACATCGGCAATCAGCGATGCTGAGGTTGGCGCACCAAGCTGATCCGCAATCACCCGCAAATGCTTGCGCTCACGTGCCTGGCGCAAGATGGCTTTGACAAAATTGTCACCGTGGGCACCCGCAACCCAGCTTGTCCGCAGCACAAGCGCATTGGCCCCACTGGCAGCGATCGCACGCTCGCCCTCCAGCTTTGTTCGACCGTACACGGATTGCGGATTCGGGACGTCCGTTTCCAGATAGGGGCAATCTTTCGCTCCATCGAACACATAGTCACTGGAGTAATGGACCAAAAGTCCACCATTTGTCCGAACCATCTCAGCCAGTACACCCGGAGCGACGCCATTGACGGCAAGCGCGGCGTCGGGTTCCGTTTCGGCATTGTCGACGGCCGTATACGCGGCCGCATTGATCACCACGTCGGGCTGAAAAGCTCGCACTGCCTGGCGCAATTGATCTGGCTGGGTGAGATCGCAGTCTGCGCGACCAAGCGCAACAACTCGCCCGAGTGGCGCAAGGCTGCGCCGCAACTCGAAGCCGACCTGGCCGTTTTTTCCGATGAGGAGGATGACGGGAAGGGGAGACACCTTATGCACCATACTGCTTGGTCATCCAGTGTCGATATTCGCCAGACATGACGCTCTGCACCCAGGCTTGGTTGTCCAAGTACCATTGCACAGTCTTACGCAGACCGCTCTCGAATGTCTGCGAAGACACCCACCCGAGTTCACTCTGCAATTTGTGCGCGTCGACTGCATAACGACGGTCATGACCGGGCCGGTCGGCGACAAAAGTCACTTGATCGCGGTACGAGCCGCTGGTTTTCGGTACAAGTACATCAAGCGAATCACACAGGGTGTACACCACATCGAGGTTGGTCCTTTCGTTCCAACCACCAACGTTGTAAGCCTCGCCCACGCGACCACGCGCAAGTACTGATCGCAAGGCCGAACAACAGTCACCCACGTAGAGCCAGTCGCGCACATGAAGGCCATCGCCATACAACGGCAGCGGCTTACCGGCCAGCGCGTTGACGATCATCAGCGGAATCAGCTTCTCAGGGAATTGATACGGACCGTAATTGTTGGAACAGTGGGTGGTTACGATCGGCAATCCATAAGTGTGATAGTACGCCCGAGCCAGATGATCGGAAGCTGCCTTGGTCGCAGAGTACGGACTGTTTGGAGCATGTGGCGCAGCCTCCGAAACCGGTAACTCGCCCTCCGCAAGCGAGCCGAAGACCTCATCGGTGGAAACGTGCACAAAGCGGAACGCCGCTCGGGCTGTCGCATCAAGCGTCCCCCAGTAGTTACGGGCACTTTCCAACAACGTGAATGTGCCCACCACGTTGGTCTGAACAAAATCAGCGGGTGCTCGGACCGAGCGGTCAACATGGCTTTCAGCCGCAAAATGCACCACGGCACGAGGCCTGTAATCAACAAACATGCGATCGAGCGCCGCGCGGTCACAAATATCTGCCTGCGAAAAGATGTGCCTCGGGTCGCCTTGCAGCGAAGCCAGCGATTTCAGGTTGCCCGCATAGGTGAGCTTGTCGACGTTGATAACGGCATCGGCATGATCATCGCGCAACCAGTCCAAAACGAAATTCGCCCCGATAAAACCTGCGCCCCCGGTGACGACAATGTACGACAACGAATGCTCCCGCCCGAGGACCGAGTCCTAGGCGCTCTCTGGCCTCAGGCGCTCAAAATCCGTAGGAAATATGAGTGTGGGGAATCCCCCCTGTGAAGTAGCGGTATTCTATCTGATCAGATGATCGCCCTCGGCCATCATCCTCATACTGACGATATCTTCCGGGCCATGTCTCCCCCTCACGCCATCGGCGACCTCCAAGGCTGCTGCTCCCCACTCCAGACCCTGCTGGCCGCCCTCCCCCCCAACGCCCCGCTGCGCTTCGTCGGCGACCTCATCAACCGCGGCCCCGAGTCGCTGGCCACGCTGCGCCAAGTCATCGCACTTTGCGAGACCGGCCGTGCACGCACCGTCCTGGGCAACCACGACATCCACCTATTGGCCGTAGCTGCGGGAGTGCGCAAACCCGGCAAGCGCGACACGCTCGGCGACATCCTCTCCGCGCCCGATAGCGACCAGCTCATCACATGGCTGCGTCACCAGCCGCTGGCCATCTTCGAAAACGGTTTCCTGATGGTGCACGCCGGCGTTCTGCCGCAGTGGACGACTGGCGACGTACTGGAGCTGGCCGGTGCGGTGGAGCGCGAACTGCGCAGCCCGCATTGGAAAGCCTTCCTGGCCGATGCGTTTGGCAACCATCCAGACAAGTGGAGCAATGATCTCGTCGGCATGGACCGCCTGCGTCTGACCATCAACGCCCTGACGCGCCTACGCTTCTGCAAGCCAGACGGCACGATGGAGTTCGACACGACGGATGCCGATGGCGCTCCGGACGGCCACATGCCGTGGTTCGACGTGCCGGGCCGCCGCACGCGCGGCACGCCGATCGTGTTCGGGCATTGGTCCACACGCGGGCTGGTGATGCGCGACGATGTGATGGGCTTGGATACCGGCTGCGTGTGGGGAGGCAAGCTTACGGCTGCCAAGCTGTCGCTCGCGCCGGCCGGACGTGACGTGATCCAGGTGGATTGCGAGCAGGCGCAGGACCCGCTCGCGCACAAAAAGAAATGGTAATTCCCACCCAAACCGGACCAGAGTTACCCTGGTCCGACGATGAAACGCTGTCCTGAATGCTCTGCCAGCAGGCCCTACAAACTGTCTGATGGACGGCTCAAGTGCCGCGCGTGCGGGAAGC
>NZ_JBAQOK010000088.1:0-7647 GCF_049304695.1 Sphingobium sp. | reverse complement strand
CACCTCCCCTGCAAGGGGAGGATTTTCTTAGGATTGACCACCGCGCCGCTTCGCGCCATCGCAGCGCCATGTCCGACGATCAGCATATCCCCGCCCCGCTGCGCCTGTTCAACAGCCTGACCCGCGCGATCGAACCCTTTGCGCCGATCGAGAGCGATCATGCGCGGGTCTATAGCTGCGGGCCGACCGTTTATAATTATGCGCATATCGGCAATTTGCGCGCCTATGTCTTTACCGACACGTTGCGCCGGACATTGTTGTGGAAGGGGCTGCGCGTCACGCATGTTATCAACATCACCGATGTCGGTCATCTGACGTCCGATGCCGATGCGGGCGACGACAAAATGGAGGCGGCGGCGCGCGCATCGGCCAGGAGCATCTGGGACATTGCGGCCCATTATACCGAAGCGTTCAAGTCCAACATCGCCGCGCTCAACATCATAAGCCCAAGCGAATGGACGGTCGCGACCGACTATGTGCCGCAGATGATTGCCTTTGCCGAGGCGATTGCCCCGGCGCATTGTTATGAACTGGACAGCGGGCTGTATTTCGACAGCGCTTCGGTGCCGGACTATGGCGCGCTGGCTGGGGGGCGGGACGACGCCGCCCACGCGCGGATCGACCCGGTGGCGGGGAAGCGCAATCCGTCGGACTTTGCGATCTGGCGCAAGTCGCCGGTCGGTGAGCAGCGGCAGATGGAATGGGACAGCCCATGGGGCAAGGGCGCACCGGGGTGGCATCTGGAATGTTCGGTGATGAGCCAAGCGCGGCTGGGCCAGCCGCTCGACATCCACACCGGCGGTATCGACCATCGCGAAATCCATCATCCCAATGAGATTGCGCAGAATCAGGCGTTTCATGCCTGCTGTGGCCCGGAGGTGAGCGCGGCGGAAGCGGGCTTTACCGGCGCGCGCTGGTGGATGCACAATAATTTCCTGGTGGCCAGAGAGAATGGGCGGCAGGGGAAGATGAGCAAGTCGAAGGGCGGGTTCACCACGCTGTTTTCGCTTATCGACGCGGGCGTGCATCCGCTGGCCTATCGGCTGCTGTGCCTGTCGGCCCATTATCGCAGCGAGTTGGAATTCAGCGCCGAAGGACTGGCCGCTGCGCTGACGCGGTTGAAGCGGCTGGTGATGGGGATCGAGGGGTTGAAGGCGCGGGCGGAGGGTGTGACGTGGCAGTCGCCGCGCCTCGACTATCTGCGCGCCAATTTGCATCCCAAGCTGACGCCGTTGCTGGAACAGTTCGATGCGGCGATCAGCGATGATTTGATGACGCCGCGCGCGCTGCCGCTGCTGGAAGAGGCGATCGCGCTCAAGAAGGTGCCGGTCGATGAAAAGCTGTGCCTGATCGCGGCGTTCGATGCGGCTTTGGGGCTGAACCTGATGACGCTGACGCGCGCGGACCTGCGAGTGGCGCCCAAGGATGCGCAGATTACGACGGAAGAGATCGAGGCGGCGCTGGAACGGCGCACTGCTGCGCGGGCGGACAAGGATTTTGCGCTGTCGGACGAAATTCGCGATACGCTGGTCGCGCGCGGCGTCGAGGTGATGGACGGCGATCCGCTAAGGTGGGATTGGCGGTTGGTGTTGGGGTAATGCCGCCTATAATCCGTTCGCTTCGAGCGAAGTCGAGAAGCCTGTAGCGCCGCGTGCGCGTTTCTCGACTTCGCTCGGAACGAACGGATGTCTGGGCTTATCCCGCTTCCAGCGCCGCACTGGCTTCCATCCAGACTTCTTCGGCGATTTCCAGCTTCTTTTCGACGGCGGCACGCTTCACCATAAGCTGACTGGTGGTCAGCTTGGCTTCCGCGCCAGTCGCCTTTTTCGGGTCGGCCAAAGCTGCGTCGATCCGGCTGCGTTCGGCGGTCAGCGCCGCCATTTCGCGTTCGGCTTTGTTGGACGCGTTCTTGAGTATCTTCTGCTTTTCGCGCCATTGCGCGGCGGCTTTCTTGTCGCCCTTGCGATCCACCTTGGGCGCGTCGCCGCCGCTGTTGCCGTCGGCCTTGCGCAGGATGATGTCGGTATAATCGTCCAGCGACCCGTCGAAGGGCTGGGCTGTGCCATTGTCGACCAGCACCAGCCGGTCGGCGACCAGTTCGATCATGTGCCGGTCATGCGATACGATGACCACCGCGCCCGAATAATCGTTGAGCGCCTGCACCAATGCTTCGCGGCTATCGACGTCGAGATGGTTGGTCGGTTCGTCCAGGATCAGCATATGCGGCGCGTCGCGGGTGATGAGCGCTAGCGCGAGGCGTGCGCGCTCGCCACCGGACATGCTGCCGACCTTTTGCACCGCACGTTCGCCCGAAAAGCCGAAGCGGCCAAGCTGCGCGCGCACAGCGCCGGGCGTCGCGCCCTTCATAACACGCGTCATATGTTCCAGCGGCGTGTCGGTGACGTCCAGTTCCTCCACCTGATATTGAGTGAAATAGCCGACGTTCATCTTTGGCGAGGACGCCATTTCGCCCTCCATCGGCGCGAGTTGCGCAGCGATCAGGCGGGCCAGCGTCGTCTTGCCGTTGCCGTTGCGGCCCAGCAGCGCCAGCCGGTCGTCGGGGTCGATGCGCAGGTTGATGCGGCGGAGGATGGGCGTTTCGTCATAGCCAACCGACGCCATGTCCATGGTGATGAGCGGCGGGCGCAGTTCGGCAGGGCTGGGGAAACCGAAATGCAGCGTGGGATCTTCGATCGCGGCGGCGATCGGCTGCATCCGGGCCAGCGCCTTGGCGCGCGACTGCGCCTGCTTGGCAGTCGAAGCGCGGGCGGAATTGCGCGCGACATATTCCTGTAGCTTGTCGCGCTCCGCCTGCTGCTTGTTGCGCGCCGATTCGAGTTGGGCAAGGCGTTCGGCGCGTTGCCGTTCGAACGCGTCATAGCCGCCCGGATAAAGGGTGACCTTGCCGCCCTCCAGATGGAGGATATAATCGACCACATTGTTGAGCAGGTCGCGTTCGTGGCTGATGACGACCACGGTGCCGCGATAGGCTTTAAGGAAATTTTCCAGCCACAGCGTCGCTTCGAGATCGAGATGGTTCGATGGCTCGTCAAGCAGCAGCAGGTCAGGATTGGAGAAGAGCAGCGACGCCAGCGCCACGCGCATTTTCCAGCCGCCCGAATAGCTGTCGAGCGGGCGACCCTGCATTTCCTCGTCAAAACCAAGGCCAACGAGGATGCGGGCGGCGCGCGCCGGGGCGGTATAGGCGTCGATCGTCGTCAGCCGCTCATAGATATGGCCAAGGCGATCGGGGTCTTCGGTATGTTCGGCCTCCGCCATCAGGATGGCGCGTTCCTTGTCCGCCTCCAGCACGGTTTCGAACGGCGTGGCGGTGCCAGAGGGCGCTTCCTGCGCGATATAGCCAAGGCGGGTGTCGCGCGGCATGTCGCATGACCCTTCATCGGGGTCGAGCTGGCCGATCATGACCTTCATCAGCGTGGACTTGCCAGCGCCGTTGCGGCCGATCAGGCCGACGCGGCTGCGCGGGGGAAGCGCGGCTGCGGCGCGGTCGAGGATGGTGCGGCCGCCAAGGCGCACGGTAATGGCATTCAGATTGAGCATGGCCGCGCTTTAGCAGGATGCGTCGCGCAGGGAAGGGCCTTGCGTGCGATTGCGTAAAGCCGGGCTTCGCCATTGATCGCTGCGGTCAGGCATAGGGAGGGAAAGATGGTCGTCCCGGACAGCGCACAGCGCGTGCAGTCGCCAAGCTGCTGTCCGGGATCACAACGCCGTCCGTTTTGGAGAGGACATGACAGCGCTGTCTCAGGCGATTAATCAGATTCGCGCGTTCAGTGCAAGAGGCAATCGGAATCCTCCTGCCAATGCAGCGCCATTAACCGGCGTAGAGGTGGGTCGGCAGCCCGCGCACCCCGCAATCGAGGACTTCGAACAGGCCGCCATCATGTTCGGTTGGATCATTCAGTCCGATGCGCGCGGACGTGACGAACATCCGGTCGAGGTCGGGACCGGCAAAGCTGATGTTGGTCACTTGCCGCGCGGGTAAGGGAATTGCGCGATCGAGCGTGCCGTCGGGCGTGAAGCGGCTGATCCGGCCCCCGCTCCAATGCGCGACCCAGATATGCCCTTGCGCGTCCACGGTCATGCCGTCGGGATAGCCATCATCGTCGGTGAAGCGCAGGAAGGGCTGGCGATCGGTCGCGCCGTCCGCCGTGCGCTTGAAGCGATATATTTGCCGTTTGGCGGTGTCGCTATGATAGAGCCAGCGGCCGCAGGGCGAGAAAGCGGGACCATTTGGCACGCGATAGCCGCTGTCGATGACCGTCCAGCTATGGTCGGGGGCAAGCCGATAGAGCGCGCCGCGATCATGCTCTTCGGCCATGTCCATCGTGCCGCACCAGATATGCCCCTGCGCATCCGCTTTCCCGTCGTTCATGCGGTTGCCGGGGAAATGCGGTTCCGGGTCGCCGATCGGCGTGATGACCAGCGGGTCGAGTCTGATGGTGGCGAAACCGCTCTGAAAACCGCCGATGAAGCCGCCGCCAGTGCGCTCCGCCACCCAGCCCAGCGGTTCGGGCATGGCCCAGCGTTCTACCGCACCGCTATCGAGCGACAGGCGACTGAGCGCGGGCGCAAGAATATCGACCCAATAGAGTGCATTCTCGCGCGCCGACCAGAGCGTGCCTTCACCCAGACTATCCGCGACGTCGCGTTCGATCTGCCGCCACTGTGCCATGCTCGCCTCGCTTATCGTTTGACCGACAGACGGTAGATCATTTGGTGATGATAGGGTTTACCCGGATCGACGCGGGCCGACAGGAAGGCGGGCTTGTTAGGCGCGTCGGGGAATTTCTGCGGCTCCAGCGCGATGCCGTCACCCATGCGATAGACATGCTGGTTCTTGCCGATGAACGTCCCGTCCAAGAAATTGCCAGTGTAGAATTGTACGCCGGGTTCGGTGGTGAGGACTTCGAGGACGCGACCCGACAGCGGATCTTCCAGCCGCGCGGCCAGACCCGGCGTCTTCGTCGCGCCCTTGTCCAGCGCCCAATTATGGTCATAGCCATGGCCATAGACGATCTGCTGGTCGCGGCCGTCGCGGATGCCGTCGGCCACACGGCGGGGGGTGCGGAAATCGAACACGCCACCTGCCACGGACTTCAGCTCCCCGGTCGGGATCAGCTTGTCGTCCACTGGCGTATAGGCTTTGGCCGGGATCGTCAGCATATGGCCCAGCGCGCCATCGGGCGATCCTTCGCCGCTCAAGTTGAAGATCGCGTGGTTGGTCATGTTGACGATGGTCGGCTTGTCGGTCTTCGCGTCGAACGCAATGCCCAGATCGCCTTTTTCGTCCAGCGTATAGGTGACGGTCACGTCCAGCTTGCCGGGATAGCCCAGGTCGCCATCGGGGCTGGTCAACGCCAGCACGAGCGTCGCAACCGGGCCGCTCTTGAGCGACACGACCTTCCACAATTGCTTGTCGAAGCCCTTGCCCCCGCCATGCAGCGAATTGGTCTTGTCGTTGAGCGGCAGCTTATAGGCCTTGCCATCCAGCGAGAAGGTGCCGCCGCCGATGCGGTTGGCGTAGCGGCCGACGGTCACGCCGAAATAATTGGGATAGTCGATATAGGACTTTGCGTCGTCATACCCCAGCAGCACGTCGGCGACTTTGCCATTCTTGTCCGGCCCCGACAGCGACTGGAGCGTCGCGCCATAGGTCAGGATTTTCGCCGACACGCCCTGCCCGTTCGTCAGGGTGATTGCCTCGATCGCGCTGCCGTCCGTCGCCGTACCAGCGGGTGCGCGCGTAGCCTGAGCCGCCATCGCCGCAACGCTTGTCAGTGAGAAGGCCAATAGATATGACAGCGTTGTTTTCAAAGTTATTGCCTTTCGCATGGACGTCCTCCCATAAGCGCCCCCATTGACGGGCGGTTTTGTGAGATATACTCCGACAAAATATGCAGGCGCAACCCTAATCGGCTGGCCGTGCCGAACTGCACTGGAGAAGGATGAATGGCAGGACCGATAGCATCAGGCGCGGGCGTCACCGCGACGCATAATCCGGGCACCCGTTACGGGCCAGCCCTCGCGCTACTCGCCAGCCTCTTCTTCATGTGGGGCTTTATCACCGTCATCAACAACACGCTGCTGCCGCATCTGCGCAGCGTGTTCGACCTGAGTTACACCCAGACGACGCTGATCGAATCGGTGTGGTTCATCGCCTATTTCGTGGCGTCCATCCCGTCAGCCAAGCTGATCGAACGGGTCGGCTATCAAAAGTCGCTGGTGATCGGCCTGCTCATCATGGCGGCGGGCGCGCTGGGCATGACACTGGCGGCGTCGATCCCCTCCTATGGCGTGACGCTGGCGATGCTGTTCGTGATCGCGTGCGGCATCGCGCTGTTGCAGGTCGCGGCCAACCCCTATGTCGCGGTCGTGGGCAAGCCCGAAACCGCCTCCTCGCGCCTCAATCTGGTGCAGGCGATGAATTCGGCCGGCACCATGCTGGCCCCCCTGTTCGGCGCCTATCTGATCCTGGGCCGGTCGAAGGGTGGCACGGCGCAGGGCGACGTCGTGCTGACGCAGGCCGAGCGGCTGGCCGACGCGCAATCGGTGGTCCTGCCCTATGTACTGGTGGCGATCGTGCTGATCGTGCTGGCGGTCGTCATCGCCCGCTTCCCGCTGCCCGCCATGGGCAATGCGATGACGCGCCACAACAAGGAAGAGCGCAAGAAATATTCGCTGTGGAATCACCGCAATCTGGTGTTCGGGATTCCCGCGATCTTCATCTACCTGATCGCGGAAATCGGCGTCGCGAACCTGTTCGTCAATTTCGTCAGCCAGCCCGACATCGCCAACCTGACGCATGAGCAGGCCGGGCGGTATCTGACTTTCCTGTGGGGCGGGATGATGGTGGGCCGGTTCGCCGGGTCCGCGATCATGCAGAAATTCGATGCGGGCAATGTGCTAGCGGTCTTTTCTATCGGCGCGTTCATCGTGATGCTGGTGACAGTGTTCACGACCGGCCCGGTCGCCATGTGGGCGCTCATTCTGGTGGGGCTGTTCCACTCGATCATGTTCCCGACCATCTTCACGCTGGGCATCAAGGGGCTTGGCCCGTTGACCGAAGAAGGATCGGGCCTGCTGATCATGGCGATCGCCGGTGGCGCGCTGGTGGTGGTGCAGGGCTGGCTGGCCGACAGCTATGGCCTGCAATGGTCGTTCCTGCTGACGGCGGTGTGCGAGCTTTACATTCTGTTCTACGCGCTATGGGGATCGAAAACGACCCATGCGCTGCCCGACCAACAGCTCGGTTAAGGAGCCGGGGGTCGCAAACTGGACAGGAGAAAGGCTGGAACGGGTAAATCCGTTCCGGCCTTTTCTGTATCAGATTCTGCCCTGGCAAGCGCTGGCAAAGTCGGCCTTTTTAAATCCTCCCCTTTGTAGGGGAGGTGGCGCGCCGAAGGCGTGACGGAGGGGTGTCCACTTCTCATGAGAGGGTAACACCCCTCCACCACCAGCTACGCTGGCGGTCCCCTTCCCCGCCGGGGAGGATCTTATTTTTACATGGCGCTTGCGGTGTCTTCGAGGGCGAGGTCGACGAGGGCGGACATGGCGTCGGCTGCGGCCTGTCCGTCGCTGGCGGCGATGGCGTCGTAGACGCGGACATGGTCTGGGATGGGGTTGCGG
>NZ_JBAQOK010000087.1:0-118988 GCF_049304695.1 Sphingobium sp. | reverse complement strand
ATCCGCTGGTCAGCGCAATCCGCACCGCCTCCTGCTTGAACTCTTCTGTATGCTTGATCATCTCGTCGGTCTCCTGTTGCGAGCTCTAATCGCTCAGGTGACCGGCGCAAATCCGTTACAAGTCCATTCCCCTCCCCTTATAGGGGAGGATTTTTATGGCGTTTCATGATCGCCATCTTACCCACCTTCGTCATCCCGGACTTGATCCGGGATCCCGCTTCCTGTCGCACGGTGGGACAAGGGCAGCGGGACCCCGGATCAAGTCCGGGGTGACGATGAAGGAGAGGGTGGCTCATCCTCGATTGCGGATGCATCTCCCCCGAAACGCCCCAACATCCGCTTCCAATGTAGGATTTTCTCTGATTCAGTCGGTCCCATGGATCACAGCGCCCACCTCTACACGCACTACCACACCCAACCGACGCGTCACCGTGACGCAACCGACGCGCCCCAGTCGCGCAACTGTGACCCAACTGGCGCGTCGCAGGCGCGTCCCTGTCGCTTCACAACCCGAAATCCCACAAATCGCATCCCAATCACCCCACGACATCGTGAACTTCGCTCGTCGCACCCCCGTGACCCTCACCCCCACACAGCGCCGCTTCCAAAGCCCCAAGCAAATCCTTCGCTTGCACCCGCGCCCGCGCCGCCTATCTCTGCACAAACCCGAATCGCATCCTGAAAGCCCGTCATGACCGCTACCCATTCCACCCGTATGCTCATCCTCGGTTCCGGTCCGGCTGGCCTGTCTGCCGCCATCTATGGCGCGCGGGCCGGTCTTGCGCCGATCGTGGTGCAGGGGATGCAGCCGGGCGGGCAGTTGACCATCACCACCGATGTCGAAAACTACCCCGGCTTCCGCGATGTCATTCAGGGTCCGTGGCTGATGGAGCAGATGCAGGCGCAGGCCGAGCATGTCGGCGCGCAGATGATGTATGACCAGATCGTCGATGTGGACCTGTCGGAACGCCCGTTCCGCCTGACCGGTGACAGCGGCAAAGTCTATGTCGCCGACACGCTGGTCATCTGCACCGGCGCGCAGGCCAAATGGCTGGGCGTGGAGGGTGAGGAGCATTTGCAGGGCAAGGGCGTGTCCGCCTGCGCCACATGCGACGGTTTCTTCTATCGCGGCAAGAAGGTGGTCGTCATCGGCGGCGGCAATACGGCGGTGGAGGAAGCGCTCTACCTCACCAACCACAGCCATGACGTGACCCTGATCCACCGCCGCGACAGCCTGCGCGCGGAAAAAATCCTGCAGGAACGGCTCCACGCGCACCCCAATATCAAAGTGCTCTGGAACAAGGCCGTCGATCGCTTCGTGGGTGGCGGCACGCCCGAAGGGCTGGTCGGTGTCGACCTGATCGACACGGTGACGGGCGAAAAATCGCATGAGCCGACCGATGGCGGCTTCGTCGCGATCGGCCATCATCCCGCGACCGAACTGTTCACTGGCAAGCTGCCGATGGACGAGGGCTATTTGCTGGTGGAAAAGGGCACGACCCACACCGCCATCCCCGGCGTGTTCGCGGCGGGCGACGTTACTGACAAAATCTATCGTCAGGCCGTGACGGCGGCGGGCATGGGCTGCATGGCCGCGCTGGACGTGGAGAAATTTCTGGCGGAAGCGGATTTCGAGGCCATGGCGGCGGAGTAAACCCAACCCCGGTTCGTTTCGAGCGAAGTCGAGAAACCTGTCTCGACCCACTCGGATCGAACGGCCTTAGCCCGCCACTTTGCTCCGCGCAAAGGCGACCAGCGACCCGAACGTCTCGAACGTATCCCCGTCGATATCGTCATCGTCGATCAATATGTCGAAACGATCCTCCATCTCGGTCAGCAATCCCGCGACCGCCATGGAATCCAGTTCGGGCAGTGCGCCGAACAGCGGGGTATCGCTGTCGAACGCATCGACCCGATCCTGAGTCAGGCCCAGGACGTCACGCAGCAAGGCGCGCGTCAGGCTGTCGATGGCATCGGTCCGGTCGTCCGGCTGGGGATTGTGCGCCTGCATGATGGCGGCCTTCCTAGACATTGCGACTTTATCCGACAAGCGCGGAAATGGCCGTGCGCGCGGCGGGCAACCAGCAGGACGGGGCACGCGGGTTGAACGCATCGATGCGATGCAGGGGAATGCGCTCCTCCATCCATTCGGTTTTGTACCCATTGTCGCCGGTGCCATAGTCGATCATGTCCACCCGGTCCCCGTCGATGGCGCGTTCGAACATGGCATGGCTCAGCAACGTGCCGGGCGATCCGGCGTCATGGGCGCGATCATGGGACAGTTTGTGGATCAGCGCGACGCCATTCTCCACCGTCCAGAGCTGCGCCGCGACCGCGCGCCCCTCCACCCGCGCAAAGCCCAGCCGCAGGCTGCCCGCCGCACTTTCCCGCTGCGCCAGTGCATGCAGAAAGGACAGGCCGGGTTCGGGCTGTTTCCAGCTACGCCCATGCACATCGACATAATCGCGCCACAGCGCATCGGTCAGCCGGTCGGTGATCGACAGCGCATAGGGACTTGCCCGCCCCTTGCGCCGCACCAGATTACGCAGCCGACCGGGGCGGCTGGCCCAATAGGCTGCAAAATCCCGCCCGTTCAGCCGCAACACATGCCGCCCGCCCATCGGCCGCGACAGGGCAAACCATCCGGCGCGGCGCAGGCTGGCCAGCCATGGCCCGGTTTCCTCCATCGGATAGAGATCGACCTGCCGACTGGTCGCCAGCAGATGCCGGGCAAGGGCATCGAGCAAGTGCATGCGTTGCGCCATGTCCGCTGCGCCAGTCACGACCGGCGCCCAGCCAAAACTATACCAGTTGGCCAGCGCCGATGCCCGGCGCGGGGCAGGGGCGGTCAGGAACAGCCATGCCTGCGCATCCCCGTCCTGCGCGGCGATCACCCGGACGGGCTGATCGGACAGGCAGTGGGCGTGCAGCGATGCGAACCAGTCGAGCCGGTCGAACAGACATGGCGCGGCCCCGCGATCCAGACGGCCATGCAGCGCGTCCGTCACTTGCCCGAAGCTGTGATATTCCCTTGTCTTCGGCAACCGACTATCTCCATGACGAAATCTGGCCCCTAAAGGAAAAATCTGGAGATGGAGTTAAGCGCGCCTGCGCCTTTGCAAAGGGTCGATCCCGCCATGCTGCGGCCGATCGACCATATATTGTTGCGGGGCGATCCGGCGCGGTTGGCGCTGGACGGGCGGTCGGGCAGCTACAGCTTTGCCGAACTGGAAGACACGCTGGGGCGGCTGGCCGGATGGCTGGCGGGATTTGGCCTGGGGCAGGGCGCGCGCGTGGCCAGCTGGATCGCCAAGGGGCCGGTCGCCGCGCTGATGCCGCTCGCTGCGCCGCGCGCGGGCCTTGTCCATGTGCCGGTCAACCCGCTGCTCAAACATGCGCAGGTCGCCCATATCCTGGCCGACAGCGGCGCGCGGTTGCTGATCGGCACGGCGGCGCGGCTGGATACGCTGGGGGCGGGCGACGTCCCGCCGGACTGCCAGTTGCACCGCGAAGATGACGCCGCCTGCGCGATGAGCGGCGGCCCCACGCTGGGGCCATCGCAGGCCGCGCCCGACGATCTCGCCGCGATCCTCTACACCAGCGGATCGACCGGACGGCCCAAGGGCGTGATGCTCAGTCACGCTAATCTCTGGCTCGGCGCAGTCGCGGTGGCCGATTATCTGGGCATGGATTCGGACGATCGGACAGCCTGCGTTCTGCCGTTCAGTTTCGATTACGGCCAGAATCAGTTGTTTTCCACTTGGGTTGCGGGCGGATGCGTCTATCCACTCGACTATCTGACGCCGCGCGACGTCATGAAACTGGTGGACCGGCGCGACATCACGACACTGGCCGGGGTGCCGCCGCTCTGGGTGCAACTGGCCGAACTGGACTGGCCTGCCGAGGTTGCGGCAAAGCTGAAACGCCTGACCAATAGCGGCGGTGCATTGACCCGCCCATTGGTGGCAAAGCTGCGTGCGTTGTTTCCGCAGGCGGACATCTATCCCATGTATGGCCTGACCGAAGCCTTCCGCTCCACCTATCTGCCGCCCGCGCTGGTGGACAGTCACCCCGATTCGATGGGCCGCGCCATTCCCTTTGCGGAGATCATGGTGGTGCGCGCCGATGGCAGCATCACCGACGACGACGAACCGGGCGAACTGGTCCATTGCGGACCATTGGTGGCGCAGGGCTACTGGAATGATGCGCCGCGCACCGCCGAACGGTTCCGGCCAGCCCCGCCCGCTTCGATTTATGGCGGCATGGCGGTATGGTCGGGCGACACGGTGCGGCGGGATGCGGATGGCTTGCTGTTTTTCGTCGGTCGCGACGATGCGATGATAAAGTCGGCAGGCAACCGGATCAGCCCGACCGAGATAGAGGAAGCGGCCGTCGCCGTCCCCGGCGTGGCCGAAGCCGTGGCTCTTGGCGTGAAGGATGACCGGCTGGGGCAGGCGGTGCTGCTGCTGATCCGCGCCGATCCCGCCATCGTGCCATCGGTCGCCGCGCATCTGAAATCCGAACTCCCCAATTTCATGCAGCCGCGCGATATCCTTGTGCTGGACGCATTTCCCCGTAACCCGAACGGCAAGATCGACCGGGTTGCCCTCACCAAGGATTATGCCGCATGAAGCCGATGGGACCGATCCCGCCATGGTTCGCGGCGGACGAAGGCATGTTGCTGATCGGCGGATGTGGCGCGGCCAGCCTTGTGGACGAAGCGGGCGACACGCCGCTGTTCGTCTATGACATGGCCATCGTGGAAGCACAGATACGCCGCTTTCGTGACGCGATGCCGGGCCGCATCGACCTGCATTATGCGATCAAGGCAAACCCCTATGCGGCTTTGCTGACGCATATGGTGGGGCAGGTGGATGGCTTCGACATCGCATCGGGCGGCGAACTGGCCATGGCGCTGGCATCGGGCATGGCCCCGCACGCCATCAGCTTCGCCGGGCCGGGCAAGCGCGACGATGAATTGTCCGCCGCGATCTTTGCAGGCGTGACGATCAACCTGGAATCCGAAGGCGAAGGGCGCCGCGCGCTCGCTATCGCCGATCGCATTGGGAAGGTGCCGCGTCTTGCCGTGCGTGTGAACCCGGACTTCGATCTGAAAGGATCGGGCATGCGGATGGGCGGCGGGGCCAAGCCGTTCGGCGTGGACGCCGATCGCGCCGCCGCGCTCGCCCGCGCGATGATCGACGGCGGGGCCGACTGGCGTGGCTGGCATCTCTTCGCGGGCAGCCAGAATCTCGATCCGCTCGCCATCATCGAAACGCAGGGTGCGACGATCGCGCTGGCCGCTCGCCTGTCCGACACGGTCGGGGCCACGCCGCCGCTGGTCAATCTGGGCGGCGGCTTTGGCTTGCCCTATTTCCCCGGCGACGTGCCGCTGGATATCCGGCCCATTGGCGTCGCGCTCGACAGCGCGCTGGAATCGCTGCCCGACATATTGACCGACAGCCACTTCGCCCTTGAGCTTGGCCGCTGGCTGGTGGGGGAGGCGGGCGTCTATCTGACCCGCGTCATCGATGTGAAGATCAGCCAGGGCGAAACCTTCATCGTCGTCGATGGCGGCCTGCATCATCAACTGGCGGCCAGCGGCAATTTCGGCACGGTGGTGCGTCGCAACTATCCTATCGCTATCGCCAACCGCTTCGACACGCCCGCCGCATCGGACCCGGTGACGGTCGTTGGCTGCCTCTGCACCCCCATCGACCGGCTGGGCGACAAGGTGGCGTTGCCGCCCGTAAAGGAGGGCGACCTGATCGCGATCTTCCTGGCCGGCGCCTATGGCGCGACCGCTAGTCCTGCGGCATTTCTTGGCCACCCAAGTCCTCGCGAACTTTTACTTGGCTGATCTGCGAAGCACTTAACTCCTAACGGTATTTTTACCCTTTCCCGGCATGAAGAGGTCGCAAGCCTTGTGCTGACGACCCGCCGCGACTCTTCGGCAGGCCAGTGGCGCATGGCCGGACAAAGAGGGTGAGACACATGCGTTTTCGGCGGATTTCCAGGCTCCTGATCGGTGCATCCTTGCCAGCCGTGGCATTGACCGGCTGTGCATCGGGAGTCGCGACCGGCCCGCAATTGCCCTCCGCATCTCTGGTTTCGACGCAGGAAGGACCGGGTGAGGAATATATCATCGGCCCGCTCGATGACCTGACCATCTTCGTATGGCGCAACCCTGAACTGGGCGCAAAGGTGCAGGTGCGGCCCGACGGGCGCATCACCACGCCATTGATCGCCGACATGCCGGCCGTGGGCAAAACGCCCAAGATACTGTCCGACGACATCAAGGCGGCACTGAGCAAATATATCGAAAATCCGCTGGTGTCGGTCATCGTCAATAATTTCAGCGGCACGTTCAGCCAGCAGGTGCGGATCGTGGGCGCGACCGAAAAGCCCGCCTCCATCCCCTATCGCGCGAACATGACGCTGCTCGACGCGATGATCTCCGTCGGCGGCCTGTCCGAATATGCGGCGGGCAACCGCGCGCGCCTTGTCCGCGCCGACAAGGTGACTGGCAAGCAGCAGGAATTTCAGGTCCGCCTGACCGACCTGCTCAAGAAGGGCGATACCAAGGCCAACGTCATGCTCGCCCCCGGCGACGTGATCATCATCCCGGAAAGCATGTTCTGATATGGCCGGTCTGTACGATGAATTGCTGCTGTTGCTGCATGGCATATGGAGCCGCCGCTGGGTCGCGCTGGGCGTTGCCTGGGGCATCGCCATGCTTGGCTGGCTGGGCGTTGCGCTGATCCCCAACAGCTATCAGTCCAAGGCGCGGGTCTATGTGAACACCCAGTCGCTGCTGGCGGACAAGATCGGCATCACGCAGGTCCAGTCGCAGCAGGATCTCGACCGGGTGCGCAACACGCTGGTCAGCGCGGAGAACCTGGAAAAGGTCGTGCGCGACACCGACCTGTCGCAGAGCGTATCCGGCCCCCGCGACGTGGCGGCCAAAATCACCACGCTGCGCGAAAACATCACCCTGATGGCGCAGGCCGACCCCAGCATGATCGACATCAGCGCATCGTCCGCCGACAGCAGCATGTCGGACGGCGCGAATGCGCGCATCGCGCAGCAGGTCGTGCAGAAACTGATCGACATTTTTCAGGAAGAAAATCTGTCGGGCGACCGCACCCAGACGCGCCAGAGCCTTGGCTTCCTCGACCAGCAGATCGCTGTACGCGGCAAGCAGTTGGAGGCCGCCGACCAGCGCCGCGTCGAATTTGCGCAACGCTATGTCGGGTTGCTGCCCGGCGCAGGCACCATCAGCCAGCGCATGGACGCCGCGCGGATGGAGATCAACAATATCGATTCGCAGATGGTGCAGGCGCAAAGCGCATTGAGCGCGATGAACGGCCAGCTGGCTGGCACGCCGCAGACTTTGCCGGGCGTCGGCGCATCGGGGGGCTTGTCCTCGCTGGGTCAGGCGCAGGCCAATCTGGCGTCCATGCGTGCGCGTGGCTGGACCGCCAACCATCCCGACGTGATCGCGGCCCAGCGTGAGGTTGATAGCCTGCGCAAGACCGGCAGCGGTGGGGGCGCAGGCGGCGGCGCGACGGCCAACCCGGCCTATCTGTCGATCAAATCCATGCAGGCCGAACGATCCGCCACGGTGCAGGCGCTCTCGACCCGCAAGGCGCAATTGCAGGCCGACCTCAACACCATGATGTCCAAACAGGTCGATGAACCCGGCGTCGCGTCCGAGCAGGAAAAGCTCGACAGCGATTATGCGGCGATCAAGGCGCAATATGACAAGCTGATGTCCGATCGGGAGGAAATCCGCCTGCGTGGCGATGTGAAGACCGAAACCGGATCGGTCCAGTTTCAGGTCATCAATCCGCCCAGCACGCCGACTTCGCCCATCGCGCCCAACCGGCCACTGCTGTTGCTCGGCGTGCTGTTCCTGGCGATCTGCATTGGCGTGGGCGTGGCTTTCGCCATGGGGCAGCTCAAGGGAAGCTTCCCTACCGCCGCGCGGCTGGAAAAGGCGATCGGCCTGCCGGTCGTCGGGTCGATCAGCCAGACGCTCAATGCCGCGCAGGTCGCGATCGACAGGCAGCGGATGAAATATTTCGCCGGAGCGAGCGGCGCGCTGGCCGTGGTCTGCGTGCTGCTGATCGTGGTCGAATTTGTTCAGCGCGGGATGGCGTGACCTGTGGGCCTGAAGGAAACAGATATGAACCAGCATAGCCCCATCAAGGGTGGATCGCTGATCGAACGGGCGACGGAAATCTATGATTTTTCCGCCGCCCTGCGCGGTCGCGCCGCACCCGCCGTCGATCTGTCCGCCGACATGCCGCCAGCGCCGGTGGTCATGCCAGTGCCGCTCGCCACACCGGCACAGGCGTTCCGCGCCCTGCCATGGACCGGCCCGGTTCAGCCCATCGACCGCATCAAGCTGGCCGAAGCGGGCTATCTGCGCCCCGATAGCGCTGTCACCGCGATGAGCGAGGAGTTTCGCCTGCTCAAGCGCGACCTGCTCGCCCGGATGCAGGTCAGCGAACGGGGCAACCGCATCCTCGTCTGTTCCGCCCACAGCGGCGACGGCAAGACATTCTGCGCGATCAATCTGGCGCTCAGTCTGGCGGCGGAAAAGGATCGCGAAATCCTGCTGATCGACGCCGACTTCGGCAAGCCCGGCATACCTGAAGCCCTGGGGATCGAAGGCGGTCCCGGCCTGATGGATGCGCTGGCCGATCCGACGATTGCGATCGAAGACATCGTGATCCGCACCGACATACCCTCGCTCGCCGTGCTGCCAGCGGGGCAGCGCAGCAACGCGGACACCGAATATCTTTCCTCCGCGCGCACCGAACAACTGCTCGCCCGCCTGACGGAAGGGCGGCCAGACCGCATCGTCATCTTCGATTCGCCGCCCCTGCTGGCGGCATCGTCGGGCGCAGTGCTTGCCAGCCACGCGGCCATCGCGCTGCTGGTCGTGCGCGCCGACAGCACCGCCGAAAGCGCGATCCGTGAAGCGGCAGGCATGGTGAAGGGCGGGGCGCAGCTTCAGCTTCTGCTTAACGCCGTGCGGTTCCGTGGCGGGGATCGCCGCTTCGGCAGCTATTATGCCAAGGGGGAAGCCCAGTGAAGATGTCCGGTTTCTGGATTACGGGCGCTTCGCTCGCTGCGCTGGCCGCAGCGACCCCCGCCATGGCGCAATCGCGCAGCGGCAAGGTCGATGTGACGCCCTATCTGGGTATCGATCAGGTCGTGCTGGCCCCGATCAAGGGGGACGGCGATGTCCTGACCTACACCAATCTGACCGCAGGCATCAGCGCGCAGGTGCAGACCCGCCGCATGGAGGCGGCGATCGACCTGCAATATAATCACAGCTTCGGCTGGGGCAGTCAGGCCACGGATCAGGACGTGATCAGCGGCATCATCAGCGGGCAATATCAGGTCGCACGCGGCCTGACGCTGAACGCTGGCGGCATTGCGTCGCGCGTGCGCAGCGGCGGCCTGTCGGGCGCGGCCACGCTGCGCAACAGCGCCACCAGCCAGGTCTATGCCGGCTATGTCGGCCCATCCTACGCCACCCGGATCGGCGACATCGCCGTCAACGCCTCCTATCGTCTGGGCTATGCACGGGTCGAAGATGGCGCCGATGGCACCGTCTTCAACGATATTCCCAACGGCGCCTATGCCGATAGCTGGTCGCATAATCTGATGGGGTCGGTCGGCTTCGCGCCCGGCACGCTGCTGCCCGTGGGCCTGACCGCCAGCGCAGGGTATGACCGGGAAGATGCAAGCCAGCTGGACCAGCGGTTCGAAGATAAATGGGGCCGGCTCGACGCGACCTTGCCCGTGTCCCGCACGGTCGCTCTGGTCGGCGGCATCGGTTATGAGGATATCAGCATCAGCCAGCGCTCGCCGTTGCTGGACACGAACGGCACGCCGGTCATCCGCAACGGTCGCTATGTGACGGACAGGGATTCGCCACGCGCGCTCATCTATGATTTCGACGACATCATCTGGGACGTGGGCGTGCTGTGGCGGCCCAATCACCGTACCTCGTTCCAGGCGCGGGTGGGTGAACGCTATGGCGGCATGACCTATCAGGGCAGCTTTACGTGGCAGGGCCGGGACAGCAGCTTTTCGCTGGTCGTGTTCGACGGCATCGACAGTTTCGGTCGCCTGATTACCAGCAATGCGGCATCGCTGTCGGGCAGCAATCTCGACGTCGTGCGCAATCCGTTCACCGGCGACATCACCGGCTGTGCCTTTTCCACGACCGGCGGCGGGCAGTGCTTCAACGATGCTTTGACGGGCATCACTGGCACCAACTTCCGCTATCGTGGCGTCGCGGCGCAATATTCGCGTCAGCACGGGCCATGGGGATGGGGTCTGGGTGCTGGCTATTCGCAGCGCAAATTCATCACGCCGCAGGGTCAGGCCGTCCTGATTCGCGGGTCGAAGGACCAGAACTGGTACGGCCAAGCCTCGGCCAGCTATCGCGTCAGCGCCAGCGACACGATCGACACCGCCATCTACGCCAATTATTTCGACGCCAGCGACGGTCGTTCCAATGTGACCAATTACGGCGGCTACACCAGCTACAACAAGACTCTGTCGCGCCGCCTGTCGGCATCGGCATCGGTCGGGTTGGACGGCGTGAAATCCGACGACATCGACACGATCATCACCGCCATGGGCCAGGTCGGCCTGCGCTACAGCTTCTGACGTCGGCTACGGAGACTACAGAATGTACGATCAATTCTACGGATTGCAGGGCCGCCCGTTCCAGCTGACGCCGGACCCGCATTATTATTTCGAAAGCGCGACTCATCGCAAGGCACTGTCCTACCTGGGCTATGGTCTGGCGCAGGGGGAGGGGTTCATCGTCATCACCGGCGACATCGGCGCGGGCAAGACCACGCTGGTCGGCCATCTGATGCAGACGATCGACCCGGCGCGCCTGACGGCAGTCAAGATCGTATCGACGCAGGTGGAGGGCGACGACATGCTGCGCCTCGCCGCGCAGAGTTTCGGCCTTGCCACCGACGGCATGACGAAGGCAGCCACGCTGCAACAGATTGAAGCCTATCTACATGGTCAGGCGCGCGCAGGCCGCCGCACCCTGCTGATCGTGGATGAGGCGCAAAATCTGGCTATCACCGCGATCGAAGAATTGCGCATGCTGTCCAACTTCCAGCTGGGCGGACAATCGCTGTTGCAGATTTTCCTGCTGGGCCAGCCGGAGTTTCGCGATCTGGTCAAATCGCCGCGCCTCGAACAGTTGCGCCAGCGCGTCATCGCCACCCATCATCTCGAACCGATGACGGCGAACGAAATCGAACCCTATATCATCCACCGCCTCAGCATCGCGGGCTGGGCGGGCGACCCGTCCTTCACGCCCGCTGCCTTCGCCGCGCTGTATGACGCGACGGGCGGCGTGCCGCGTCGCCTGAACGCACTGGTCAGCCGCGTCCTGCTGCTGGGTGCGATCGAACAATTGCATGGCATCGACGCGGATGTCGTCGCTGCGGTCGTGAGCGACATGGGGATGGACACCGACATCGCGCCCGAACCGATCGCGCCCTCCATGCTGGACGATGTGGTCGAGCCGGTCGAAGAGGTGATGGAAACACCTGTCGCGGAACCCGAAGAGGAAGCGCAGCCCGAACCCGAAGCGCCCGTATCGACGTTCAGGCCGCTCTTCTCCGCGCCGTTCCCGATGGACGACGATCCGGTCGAAGACGCAGAGGAACCGACGATGCTGCATGAGGAAGTCGATGAGATCGAAACGCCTGCCGAACCGGCCATCGACGCCGAACAGGTCACGTCACTCCGGTCCGACATGATCGCGGAGATCGAAGGGTTGCGCGCCGAAATCGCGTCGCTGCGCGCGGTGCAGGCGCATGTTCCTTTCGCACCGGCTCCAGTCGAAACCATCGATCCCGAAGCGCTCAAGGGCTGCTTCACCCTGATCGAGGAACGGCTGGCGTCGCTGGAGTTTCGTGCCGAGGAACAGGACACCGCGCTGCGCCGCGTGCTGACCCTGCTGGTCGACTGGGTCGAGCGGGAAGAACGCATGGGTGTCGCCCAGCAGGACAGCGTCGCCGCCTGACACGCGCCTTGCCGCGCCCGTCGCCTCAGGACAAGGTAGAGCCATGATTATGAATGCCCTGTCCGTCGATGTGGAGGACTGGTTTCAGGTCGGCGCGTTCGACCGGACGATCCGCCGCGCCGACTGGGACGGCCTGACTCACCGTGTCGAGGGCAATACCGACGCGGTGCTCGACCTGTTCGCGCAAGCCGATGTGAAGGCCACTTTCTTCACGCTGGGCTGGGTGGCCGAACGCTATCCCGCGCTGATGCGCCGCATCGTCGATGCCGGGCATGAAGTGGCGAGCCATGGCTATGACCATGCCCGCGTTTTCACCTTCACCCCCGAACAATGGCGCGCCGACCTGCGCAAATCCCGCGCGATACTGGAAGATACCAGCGGGCAGGCCGTCACCGGCTATCGCGCGCCCAGCTTTTCCATCGACACCCGCACGCCATGGGCGCACCCCATATTGGCGGAGGAGGGCTATCGCTATTCCTCCAGCGTCGCGCCGATCCGGCACGACCATTATGGCTGGCCCGATTCGCCGCGCTTCGCGTGGAAGCCCGTGCTGGGGTCCGATCTGGTCGAACTGCCCGTCACCACGGCAAAGCTGGGCGGACGTACCCTCGCGGCTGGCGGCGGCGGCTTTTTCCGCCTTCTGCCCTATGGCTTTTCCCGCTGGGCGATCCGGCAGGTGAACCGGCAGGCAGGACGACCCGCGATCATTTATTTCCACCCGTGGGAAATCGACCCCGACCAACCCCGCGTCGCCAACGCGCCGCTGCGCTCGAAACTGCGCCATTACAGCAACCTGTCGGTCATGGCCGCCAAGCTGCGCCGCCTGACCCGCGACTTCGCCTGGACCCGCGTCGACGCGCTGGCCGATGCGCAGGCAGCGACGGCGTCATGATGGTGGGTAACGGCGCGGTCATGGCCGTCACGCAAATGGACCTCACCGATCCGGCGCAGGCACGCGCGGTCGATGCCTTCGTGCTGGGCCATGCCGATGGATCGCCCTTCCACCGCCCCGCCTGGCTGCACGCCATGGAACAAGCGACCGGCAATCGCGCGCTTCTGCTGGCAGCAGTCGGGCCATCGGGGCGGATCAGCGGCATCCTGCCCCTGCACTATGTCCGTAGCCGACTGTTCGGCGCGGCTCTGGTGTCCACCGCTTTTGCCGTCGATGGCGGCATATTGGCCGACGACCAGCGCGCGGTCGCGGTGTTGGCGGCAGCGGCCCAGACGCTGGCGAGCGAGCGCGGTGGCCTGTCGCTGGAGTTGCGCGGCGGCCCTGCGCCGGGCGGCCAATGGCAACGACTGGACGGCGCCCATGTCGGTTTCGTCCGTCCGCTGGCCGTCGATGACGAGGCGGAATTGCTGGCGGTGCCGCGCAAGCATCGCGCCGAACTGCGCAAGGCGCTCGCCAATCCCGCGCTGACCTTCATCGTCGGACGCGACAAGGCGCACATGCGTGACCATTACCGCGTCTACGCCCAAAGCGTGCGCAACCTCGGCACCCCCGTATTCCCCGCGCGTCTATTCCGCGAAGTCATGCACCGCTTTGGCGATGACGCCGATATATTGATCGTGCGCGACGGCGATCGCCCCGTCTCGGCAGTGCTGACGCTTTATCATAATGGCCGCGTCCTGCCCTATTGGGGCGGTGGCATTGCCGACGCGCGGCGGCTGCGGTCCAACGAACTCATGTATTATCGCCTGATGGGCCATGGCCGTGCGCGTGGCATGACCCTGTTCGATTTCGGCCGGTCGAAAGCCGGCAGCGGGCAGGCGGCATGGAAAAAGAGCTTCGGCTTCGATCCCCGTCCGCTCGTCTATCATGGCTGGTCGGCGGACGGCGAACGCCGCGACATCGACCCCAACAGCGCGCGCTATCAGCGCCGTATCGCGCTATGGAAAAAATTACCACTGCCGGTCGCCAACCTCATAGGTCCGTTGATTTCGCGCGGTCTTGGTTGAAACGGATACGAAATGTTCAGCCCTGCCGCTTAAACCGGGGCCAGGGGTGGCAACAGGGAATGACGTCCATGAATGTAATGACCGGCCTGGCCGTCATCGTTGAGGAGGCGCGTCTGACCGATGCTGCCTGCGTTGCTGAACTCGACGCTTGGGTCTGCACGCATCCTCGATCGACGCCCTTCCATCGCCCCGCCTGGATCATGGGCGTGGAGGAGGGCACGGGCCAGAAGGCTAGAATGTTGGTCGCCCGGATGGCGGGCGGCGAGATTATCGGCGTGCTGCCGCTCACCTACATCCGCTCCGCTCTGTTCGGCCGCGCGCTGGTGGGCAGTGGTTTTGCCGTCGATGGTGGCCTGCTGACCACCCATCGCAAGGCTGGTCCCGCGCTGGCGGACGCCGCATGGACGCTGGCGGAAAAGTTCGGTTGTTCAACGCTGGAACTGCGCGGTGGAGAAGCGCCCGGTGGTCCGGTCTGGCAGGAAAAGGCCGACGCCTATCTCGGTTTCTCCCGTCTGCTGATGGTGGATGACGAAGCGGAACTCAAAGCCGTACCCAAGCGCCACCGCGCCGAAATCCGCAAAGGGTTAGGCAATGACCTGATCTTTGAATGTGGCCGCAACAAAAGGCTGCGCGACATTCATTACCGGCTCTACGCCCACAGCGTTCATAATCTGGGCACCCCGGTTTTCCCCCGCGCGCTGTTCGACGCGATGCTCGACCGGCTGGGCGATGACGCCGATATTGCTGTGGTGTCGAAGGATGGCAAACCGCTCTCGGCGGTCATCAGCCTCTACCATCGCGGTGCCTGTATGCCCTATTGGCATGGCGCAGCAGAAGGTGCGCGGGCGATGCGGTCCAACGAAGTCCTCTATTTCCTGCTGATGCGTCAGTCGCGCGAGCGCGGCCTCACCACCTTCGATTTCGGCCGGTCAAAGGTCGGTACGGGGCCCGCTGCCTGGAAAAAGACATGGGGCTTTGAAGGCGAACCGCTCGGCTACTATCTGCGTACCGCGCCGGGCAAGGAGACACGCGACGTCAATCCGCTCTCACCGCAATATCGGCGCAAGGTGGAATTGTGGAAGAAGCTGCCCGAATCGATCGCCAACATCATCGGCCCGCATATCGCCAGAGGGCTGGGATGAGCGGCGAGATATTATTCCTGTGCCACCGGATGCCGTTCCCGCCCGATCGGGGCGACAAGATCCGCTCCTTCAACCTGCTCGCGCGGCTGACCGAGATCGCCCCCGTCCATGTCGGCTGCTTTGCCGATGACGATCGCGACATGGGTTTTGCCGACGACATGGCACAGGTCAGCGCCAGCCAGTGTGTGCAACGCCGCGATCGGTCCAAGATCGTCGCGGGCCTGACCGGCCTCGCCAAACGCCAGCCCCTGCTAGTATCCCTGTTCGACAGTCCCGCGCTCCACCGCTGGGTCGCCAGGACCCTGGCGCAGCGCCCGATCCGCGCCGTGGTCGCCTATTCCGCGCAGATGGCGCATTTCGTGCCTACGCTGCCGCCCGGCGTCCGTTTCCTGATGGACTTCGTGGATTTCGATTCGGCCAAATATGCCGCCTATGGCGCGCAGGGTTCCGGCCCGATGGCGTGGATCAACCGGCGGGAAGGGCGCATGCTGCTGAATTTCGAGCGGCAGGTTGCGGCTCGCGCCGACATCAGCGCCTTCGTCAGCGAAGCCGAAGCCGCCCTGTTCCGCACCGCCAGCGGCCTTGGTCCCGACCGGATCGTCGCGATCGAAAATGGCGTGGCGCTCGATTATTTCGATCCCGCTACCGACTTCCCTCCGCAAGATCATGGCGACGGCCCGCTGCTCGTCTTCACCGGCCAGATGGATTACCGCCCCAATGTCGAGGCGGTGGACAGCTTCGCCCGCCATACATTGCCAGCCATCCGCTCCGTCCACCCCGATGCCCGTTTTGCCATCGTCGGGCGCAACCCTGGCAAGGCCGTGACTGCACTCGCGGACCTGCCCGGCGTGATCGTGACCGGCGGCGTGCCGGACGTGCGCGGCTGGCTGGCGGCGGCCGATGTCGTCGTCGCCCCCCTGCGCATCGCGCGCGGTATCCAGAACAAGGTGCTGGAGGCGATGGCCATGGCCCGGCCTGTGGTGGCCTCGCCGCAAGCCGCCGAAGGCATAGACGCCACCAATGATCGCGATTTCTGCGTCGCCGCCAACC
This sequence comes from Sphingobium sp., assembly GCF_049304695.1. GTDB lineage: Bacteria > Pseudomonadota > Alphaproteobacteria > Sphingomonadales > Sphingomonadaceae > Sphingobium. The sequence continues at coordinate 102,755 of NZ_JBAQOK010000087.1, read as the reverse complement.
CGGCAGAGGAAGCCGCGAAGATCATTGCGCTCCTCGCCGATCCCGCCCGCGCAGCCCGACTGGGCGCGGCGGCGCGCGCGCGCATGGAGGCGCGCTATCGCTGGTCATCCACGCTCGCGCACCTGCCCGATCTGCTCTACGGCCCATCGCCAGCGATCGACACCCACGCCGCATGACCGATCGCGCCCTCTCTTATGATCGCATGCCCATGCTCGACTTCGCGGGCTGGCGCGGCCATCTGGCGGCGCTCGGCGTCGTCGCCTTCGCCATCCTGACGCTCTTCTTCGATGACGTCTGGTCGATGGTGTCGATCTGGTGGAACGCCTCCACCTTCGGCCATTGCCTGTTCATCCCGATCATCATCGCCTGGCTGGTGCAGCAACGCCTGCCCGGCCTGCGCCGGATGGAACCCGTCGCATGGACGCCGGGCCTGTTGTGGCTGGCGCTGGGCGCGCTGGCATGGCTGATCGGCGCGGCGGCAGGCGTGGCGATGATCCGCCATTTCGCGCTGGTCCTGATGCTTCAGGGCGCGTGCGTTTCGCTGCTTGGTCCCGCCGTCGCCCGCGCGCTGGCGTTCCCGCTTTTCTACGCCTTCTTCATGGTTCCGTTCGGCGAGGAAATCGTGCCGCAGCTGCAACTGGTGACGGCACGGCTCGCCATGATCTTCCTCGACCTGTCGGGCGTCCCCGCCCATATGGAGGGGATATTCATCACCACGCCGACCGGCTATTTCGAAGTTGCCGAAGCCTGTTCGGGCGCGAAATTCCTGATTGCCATGACTGCCTATGGCGTGCTCGTCTGCAACGTGTGTTTCCGCACATGGCCGCGCCGCATCATCTTCATGACCGGCGCGCTGACTCTGTCCGTCCTCGCCAACGGCGTGCGCGCCTTCGCCACCATATTGGTCGCGCATCTGACCACCGTGGATGCTGCCGTCGGTTTCGATCATGTCGTTTATGGCTGGGTCTTCTTCGCCATCATCATGGCCGTCGTCATGACCGCCGCCTGGCCCTTCTTCGACCGCAAACCCGATGACCCGTGGTTCGATCCGCGCGCGTTGCAGGGCGCAGTCCCATCCGGCTCGCACGCTGGCGGCGTAGCGGGCTGGGCCTTGGCCCTGATCGTCGCCGCGCCCCTCTGGCTCGCCGCCACCGCCGCCACCGCCGACCCCTTGCCCGACAGGCTGGACCTGCCCACCGTCCCCGGCTGGACGCGCATCGACGCAGCCCAATCCTACCCATGGAAACCCCGTTTCGACGGTGCGGATCATTTCGTCATGGGCAGCTATCGCAACGCAGCCGGGCAGGAGGTCGACCTCACCATCGCCACCTACAACCGGCAGGATGAAGGCCGCAAGCTGGTCGGTTTCGGACAGGGCGCGGTCGATCCCGACAGCGAATGGGTCTGGTCATCCCCCGCGCCCGCGCCCGCCGATGCGCGCGGCGAACAGATTACCGCGCCCGGTCCGACCGTCCGCCATGTCGTCAGCTACTATATCGTCGGACGCGGCGCACCCACCGGCAGCAAGCCAGCGGTCAAGGTCGAAACGATGAAGGCCCGCCTGCTCGGCACCGACCAGCGCGCCGTCGCCATCCTCCTGTCCGCGCAGGAAGGGGAGGGCCGCCCATCCGACCCCGCCATCGCCGCTTTCCTGTCGGATCTGGGCGATGTGAAGGATTTGGCTGACCGCAGCGCGGGCATCCGCTAGGGGGTTAAGCCATGTGCGGAATAGCGGGCATCTTCCACCTCGAAACGGCCAAGCCCGTGGACCCCATGCGGGTGCGCGCGATGCTGGACGTCATGCCGCATCGCGGCCCCGACGGCACCGGTATCTGGACCGCGCCGGGGGTGGGGCTGGGCCATCTGCGCCTCTCGATCATCGACCTGGAATCGGGCGCGCAGCCGATGCTGACCGACGACGGGGCGCTGGCCGTCACCTTCAACGGCGAAATCTACAACTTCGCCGAAGTCCGCGCCGAACTGGAGGCGAAGGGCCATGTCTTTCGCACCCATAGCGACACCGAAGTCATCCTGCACGGCTACCGCCAATGGGGCGAAGCCTGTGTCGAGCGCTTCAACGGCATGTTCGCTTTCGCCCTGTTCGACGCACGCGCGCAATCGCTCTGGCTGGTGCGCGATCGGCTGGGGGTCAAGCCGCTCCACTACACCCTGCTATCGGACGGCAGCCTGATCTTCGGATCGGAACTTAAAAGCCTGCTCGCTCACCCGCTGCTGCGCCGCGCGCCCGACCTCTCCGCGCTGGAGGATTATATGGCCTATGGCTATGTCCCCGACGACGCCTGTCTGGTCGCTGGCGTGCGCAAGCTTGGCGCTGGCGAAACGCTCCGCCTCGTGCGCGGAAGGCCCTTGCCCTCGCCGCAACGCTATTGGGACATCAGTTTCGCTGACCGGACCAAGGCAAAACCCGAAGCCCTGGAGGAAGAACTGGTCGCCCTGATGCGGCAGGCCGTGCGATCGCGCATGGTCGCCGACGTGCCCCTGGGCGCGTTCCTGTCCGGCGGCGTGGATAGCAGCAGCGTCGTCGCGCTGATGGCCGAAGCCTCGTCGCAGGCCGTCAAGACCTGCACCATCGGCTTCGACGTGGCTGCGCTCGACGAAACCGCCTATGCCGAACGCATCGCGCGCCGTTTCGCCACCGATCACCGCACCCGCACCGTATCGCCCGATGATTACAGCCTGATCGACCGGCTAGCCTTCCATTTCGACGAACCCTTTGCCGACGCCTCGGCGCTGCCCACCTTTCGCGTGTGCGAACTGGCGCGCGAGCAGGTGACGGTCGCGCTGTCGGGCGACGGCGCGGACGAAGCCTTTGCCGGATACCGTCGCCATCGTTTCCAGATGCAGGGCGAACGCTTCCGTGGCCTCATACCCGCTGCGGTGCGCCAACCCTTATTCGGCACGCTGGGCAAATATTATCCCAAGGCCGACTGGGCGCCTCGTGCGCTGCGCGCAAAATCCACTTTCCTCGAATTGGCGGGGGAGGGGGGCGAAGCCTATGCCGCGTCGGTCGGCGTGACCCCCCACGCCCTGCGCCAGCGCCTCTATACGCAGGACTTGAAAAGCCGCCTGACCGGCTACCGCGCGGAGGACCGCTATATCAAGGCGATGGCCGACGCACCCGCCCGCGACCCGCTCGACCGCGCGCAATATGCGGACCTGCGCATCTGGCTGCCCGGCGACATATTGACCAAGACCGACCGCATGAGCATGGCCGTCAGCCTGGAAGCACGCGAGCCTTTGCTCGACCATCGCCTCGTCGAATTCGCCGCCCGCCTGCCGGTGAACCAGCGGATACGCGGCAACAGCGGCAAATATCTGATGAAAAAAGCGATGGAGCCGTTCCTGCCGCAGGACATTCTCTACCGTCAGAAAATGGGCTTCGTCACTCCCATCAGCGCGTGGTTCCGTGGCCCGCTGGCCGGCGAAGCGACCGCCATCGCGGGTGGATCAGCCCTCGCTCGCACCGGCTGGTTCGACACAGGCGTATTGGCCAAAGTCGCCGCTGACCATAAATCCGGCCTCGCCGACCATGGCCGCCTGCTCTGGCAACTGCTGATGCTGGACAAGGCGCTGACCCGCCTGTTTGCGGTGTGAGGAGCATTATGAACCCGTTCGCCCTGAGCGAAGTCGAAGGGTGCGGCTGAGCGCAGCGAAGCTACTTCGCCAAGCTCAGTAGAGGGCTTCGACTGCGCTCAGCCCGAACGGGTGAGTTCGAACCCCTTGCAACGCCGCCCGCACAGTGCCAACGGGAAGCATGGCGATAATCGGGGCGCATCGGTGACAGTTTCCAAGGAAGTCGTGCGCCTGCGGCTCTATGCGCTGTGTCTGGCTGGCGATATGGCCGGGCTGTTCTGCGCCTTTCTCGCCGCCAACTGGTTCGTGCTGGGCGCGCTCTGGGGCGAACCGGGCAAGCCCCATGGCCTCGTCATGTTCGCGATGATCGCCCCGCTCTATGCGCTGCTCGCGGTGCAGGGCGGCGCTTATGGCATTAACACGCTCGACCGGGTCAGGCGTGGCATCGTCCGCGCGCTGCTCGCGCTGGCGCAGGCGGCGATGCTGATGCTGCTGATCGTCTATCTGGGCAAGATTGCCGAGCAACTCTCGCGCCTCACCTTCGTCACCGGTCTGGTCCTCAGCGCCATCGCGGTCACGCTCGTTCGCATCGCGGTCGTCCGTCTCGCGGGACTGCTGCTGGACGACGTGCCGCATCTGACCGCCGTCATCATGGATGGCGTCACGATAGACACCGGCCCGCACATGGCCGTGCTGCACGCCGACGCCGCCAATCTCCACCCCGACCGCCATGATGCCGACATGGCCGCGCGCCTCGCCGCTGCCGTGGGCATGGCCGAACGCGTCATCGTCGCCTGCCCGCTCGACCGGATGGCGGACTGGTCCGCCGCGCTTAAATCGCTGTCAGCGCGCGGCGAGATTGTCGTCCCCGAACTGCTGCGTTTTGCGCCTGCCCGCATCGACCAGTTCGATGGCCAGCCCACCATCATCGTCGCGGGCGGCCCGCTCCATTTCCGCGATCGCCTGATCAAGCGCCTGTTCGACGTCATCGTCGCTGCTATCGCCACCATCCTCCTCTCGCCCATGCTGATCGCTGCCGCACTCGCGGTAAAGCTGACCAGCCCCGGCCCGGTCCTCTTTCGCCAGCCGCGCATCGGCAAGGACGCACGCTCCTTCTCCATCTACAAATTCCGCTCGATGCGCAGCGACGCCAGCGACCGTCACGCCACGACTCTCACCAAGCGCGACGACGCCCGCGTCACCCGCGTCGGCGCTTTCCTGCGTCGCACCAGCATCGATGAATTGCCGCAGCTTTTCAATGTGTTGAAGGGCGACATGAGCATCGTTGGCCCGCGTCCCCACGCCGCCGCGGCCAAGGCAGGCGACAGCCTCTATTGGGAAGTCGACGCGCGCTATTGGGGCCGCCACTGCATCAAGCCGGGCATGACAGGCTTGGCGCAGGTGCGCGGCCATCGCGGATCGACCGACCATCATCAGGATCTGATTGACCGGCTGCAATCGGACCTTGAATATGTCAGCGACTGGTCGATCTGGCGCGACCTGCGCATCATCGTCGCGACGCTGGGCGTCCTCGTCCACCACAAGGCCTATTGAGCATGATCGACCCGTGGCTGGCCGCAATCCTGCTCGTTTCGCTGATCGCCGTGCTATGGCCCTTCGCCTTCTATCCACTGATTCTGCGCGCCCTGCCGACCCGCCCCGAACGCCCCACTGCCGCGCCGCCACCCAGTGCCTCGTTGATCTTCTGCGCCTATAATGAAGCCGCCGCGATGCCGGAAAAGCTGGCCAATCTCGCCATGCTGAAACAGCGCCACCCCGCGCTCGACATCCTCGCCTTCGACGACGGATCGTCCGACGGCACGGCCGGGCTGATCGCAGCAGCAGGCAACCTCCTCACCCTTGTCAAAGGGCCGGGACGCAGCGGCAAGGCGCACGGCATGAAGCAACTCGCCGCCCAGGCGCGTAGCGACGTCCTGATCTTCACCGACGCCAACGTCCTGCTCGACCCGGACGCCGTCGACAATCTGCTGACCCGCTACGCCGACCCGGAAGTCGGCGGCGTCCTTGGCTCGCTCCATTATGTGGGGGAGGGGGAGACCGCGACCGCCGCCGTCGGCTCGCTCTACTGGCGGATCGAGGAAAAGTTGAAGGACGAAGAATCGCGCACCGGCAATGTGCTGGGCGCAGACGGCTCCATCTTCTCCATCCGCCGCAGCCTCTATCCCACCTTCCCCGACGACGTGCTGGACGACCTCACCGTCTCCATGGCCGTCATCTTTGCGGGCAAACGCCTCATCAAGGCGAAAGACGTCATCGCCCGCGAACGTCTCGTCACTGGCCGCACCGACGAATATCGGCGTAAGGTCCGCATCGCCGCCCGCGCCTGGCACACGCACCGCCATCTGCGCCCGCAACTGCGCGCGATGGCCGCGCTCGACCGCTTCAAATATGCCTCGCGCAAGATCATCCGCTGGTTCGGCGGCCTGTTCATCCTGACCGGCGCGATCGCGGCGGGGACGCTCGCCATGCGTATCTCGCCGATGTTCTACATGGTCGGCGCGCTGGGCGTCGCGCTCGTCATCTGGCTGGGGGTTCGCATGAAAAGCGGCCCGTTCGCGGCGATCGTGGACGTGCTGATCGCCTATGCCGCGACAATGCAGGGGGTGTTCCGGGCTATGACCGGACGCACAGTAACGACATGGAATCCGGCCAAGTCCCGCTGATCGGCCCCAATGCCCCTCGTCAAAGCCCCGCAATCTAGTATAGGCCGGTCCCACTACATCCGGCGATGATCGCGAAGCGGAGAATGACGTGATTACTGTTCAGCGGGTGGCCAAGGCTGCCGGCAAGCATCTGACCCGCACCGCCCTGAAACTGCGCAAGGCTTTGGGCGCGCGACCCACCCGCGCCTGTCCGGCCTGCGGTGCGATGGTCGTGGGCTTCTTCCGCTATGGCGACAATGGCGAATGGGGTTGCCCCCAATGTGGCGCATCCCCGCGCGAACGGCTGATGAACTGGCTGATCGCGCAAGGAACGCTGACGGTCCCCGCCGATGGCGCTGTGCTGCACATGGCCCCCAACGAAGCCAGCCTCGTCCGCCGCTTTTCCGCTGCCGCCGATTATGTGCCGGCCGATCTGGATCCGTCGCGCTACACAGTCCCCCACATGCGCCGCGTGGACCTGATGGAACTGGCCGACACCGACCGTTACGACCTCTTCTACGCCAGTCATGTGATGGAGCATGTCCCCGACGACATGGCCGTCCTGCGCAACATCCTGCGCGCATTGAAGCCCGGTGGCGAAGCCTGGTTGATCGTGCCCCTGTGGGACAAGCCGACCGAGGACGGCAGCTTCGACATACCCCCGCGTGAACGCGAACGGCGTTTTGGCCAGTGGGATCATGTCCGCCAATATGGTCCCGATTTCGCCGACCGCATCCGCGCCGCCGGTTTCGATCTGGAAGAGATCGACGCCATCAGCATCGACGCAGACGTGCGCCATTTCCATGGCCTCGACGACCGGCTGTTCCGCGCGCGCAAACCTGCATCCATCGCGCGGTGACGATCGCGTGAGCATCCTCGCCCGGATGGAGGGGTCCGCCCGCATCCTCGCGCTGGTCAAGCTCGCCAGCGTCGGCCTGATCCTCATCTGGGGCTTTGCCGTCACTTTCGTCTTCGTGCGCGTGCTACCGATCGCGGAGTTTCAGGCGTTCCTGCTGCTGGTCGCTTTCGGCAACTTCACCATTTCGGCGGAGTTTGGCGTCACCAGCATCATCTACGCCCGTCTGCGTCGGCACTGGTTGGGCGACGGCATCCCGGACGATGGCGGTTTTCGGCTGGAGGAAATGGGCGTCCTCTTCCTGTTCCTGGGGCTGTTGATCGCGGGGGGGGCGCTTATCCTGCTCGGCGCACTGGCGACCGGCCTGCTCAAAACGCAGATGCCTTTGCTTTTCCTGCTCTTCTTCTTTTCCGCCTGCCTCAACCTGCCGGGACTGCTGGCCAAACGCGCGCTGGCGGCGATAGACGGCAATTTCCTGTGGGAAGCGCTCGATTGCGGGCGGCGGATCATCACCATCGGCCTGTTGCTCGCGATCCTTTACGGCATGGACCCGCGCCTCTCGGTGGCGCTGCAACTGGCGGTCAGCATCCTTATCATCGGCTGGGCCATCGGCCATGTCCACCGGCGGCTGGACATGCGCGCGCGCCACTGGTTCGCCTTCCGCGTCGGCAGCGGCCATGTACGCGCCCATTATCTGCGCGATATCGGCGCGTCCGCTGCCTTCACCATGTCCGACATCATCGCCTATAATGCCCCCTATTTCACCATCGCCATGGCCACGGGGCAGGCGCGCCCGATGCTGATCTTCGACTTTTTCTTCAAGGCGTCCCGGTCGCTCTCCATGTTGGTGCGCGCCGTGGTGGAGGCCGCCTTGCCCCGCATCACCCGGGCCTATCATGCCGGCGATACTATCCGCCTGCGCCAGCTTCTCGTCCGCGCGACTGGCGCCGCGCTGCTGTTCGCGGTGGCGCTGTCGGTCCTGCTGCTGGTGGCGGGGGAGTGGCTGTTCGCCCAATTGTTCGACGGTCGCGCCAGCATCGACCGGGCGGACATCATCCTGATCGTCATTGCACTGCTTGGCCTGACGATCCTCTGCGTGTCGGTCTATGTACAATCGGCGCTCGGCCATTTCTCCTATCTGCTTGCCCGATCCTTGCCCTTCCTCGCCGGATCGCTGGCCAGCGTCCCGCTCGCCATGTTGCTCTGGCCCGCCCGCTTCGACCTCGCCTTTCTTTGTTTCTATGCCGTAACGATGGTCGGCGTGGCGCTCCTGCACCTCGTCTCGCTCAAGCGGCTGGCTCGGCTGTGAAGATCGCGATGGTCGATCCCTCGCTCTTCACCGGGCGCTATGATGACAGCCTGTGCGCCGCGCTGGCGGGGCAGGGGATGGAGGTCACTCTTCATGGCCGCCCGATGCGCCCGACCGACGCGATCGTCCCTGACGGCTACACCTACGCCCCCCGCTACTTCCGCCGCAGCGAAGCCCTGCGCGCCCACCTTGGCGAAGGCCGCGCCTTTCGCCTGGCCAAGGCCGCCGAATATGGCCTGACCTGCGCGCTGGGCGACATCTCGCCGCTCACCAGCGCCGACATCGTCCACATCCAATGGCTCCCCCTCGCACCCGCCGACCGCCTCGTTGTCAAACGATTGCAGGGCCGCGCCACGCTGGTCCACACCGTCCACAATGCCGACGCCTATCACGCCGATGCGGGCGTTCAGGGGCGCGGCTATCGCACCCTGCTCGACAGCTTCGACGCCCTCATCGTCCACGGCGACACGACCCGCAAAGCGCTGGAGGGGCAGGGGGTCGATCCCCGCCGTATTCACCTCACCCCACACCCCCCAATGCAGCTTGCGCCCGCCACCCCCGCCGACCTCGCCGCCATCCCGAAACCCGCTGTCCCGCGCATCCTCTTCTTCGGCACCATCCGCCCCTATAAGGGCGTCGACATTGCCGTACATGCCTGTGTCTCACTCTGGAAATCGGGCCATGATTTCGAACTGGTTCTGGCGGGAAAACCCTTCATGGACATGGCGCCCATCCTCGATCCTGTCGCTCAGGCTGGCTTCGCCCATCGCCTCATCACCGACTTCGGTTTCCTGACCGAACCCCGCCTCGACGCGCATATGGCCAGGGCCGACATGATACTCTTCCCCTATCGCCACATCGATTCGAGCGGCGCGTTCCTCTCCGCGCTCCATCATGGCAAGGCGATGGTGACATCGGACGCAGGCATGTTCGGCCAGTTGCCGCAAGGCGTCGCCGCCCGCGCGCAAGCGGGAAATACGGATGCGCTCGCCCAAGCCCTCTTGCCGCTGGTCCAAAGCGCCGCCATCAGGCAGGATTATGGGAACCGCGCGCGCGCCTATGGGAATGATATGGGGAACTGGACAGACATGGCCGTGGCGACGATCGGCATCTACCGCAATGTGATGGCCGCCCGCGCATGAACCGCTATCTGCGCGAAATCGGCGATCGCACTTTGGCCCTGCGCCTCGCCATGGCGGGCCGCGTGCATCAATATCCCGAGATACAGGCGCTCAAGCGTTTCCTGTCGACCTTCGCGATCGACTGCCTATTCGACGTCGGCGCCAATCGTGGCCAATATGCGTTGATGGCCCGCCGCGACGCAGCCTATCGGGGGCTGATCCTCTCCTTCGAACCCAACCCCACCGTCTTCGCTGAACTGGAGCGCCGCGCCGCGTCCGATCCCAAATGGCATGTGTTCAACATGGCCCTGTCCGACTTTGACGGCATGGCTAGTTTCAACATCATGGCCGCCGACCAATTCTCCTCGCTCAAAACGCCATCGGGCGCGCAGGACGCGATCTTCGCCGATCGGAACAGGGTGACGCAGACGGTCGATATGCAATGCCGCCGCCTCGACACGCTGCTGCCCGAACTGATCGCTGCCCACGGCTTTGCGCGCCCATTCCTCAAAATGGATACGCAGGGCCACGACATGTCCGTGTGTGAAGGCGCAGGCGACATCTTGTGCCAGATGCTCGGCGTCCAGACGGAACTCGGCGTTCGCCCCATCTATGACGGCGGCACCGGCTATCGCGCGATGATCGACTGGCTGGAGGCGCGCGACTTTCTCCCTTCCGCCTTCTTCGCCAATAATAAGGGGCATTTCCCCCTGCTCGTCGAAATGGACGGCATCTTCGTCAACCGGACGCTGGTATCGGCATGACCGCGCAGGACGTCCGCCGTGCCGTCAGCGCCCGCCGCCTCTTTTTGGGCGGCGCGATCGGGCTGACGCTGTGGCTGGGCGCGACCTTTATCTGGCACGTCACCTTTCGGCAGGGGATCAGCCTGCCGGTCATCATGTTTCTGGATCAGGACTTTCCCGCCCTGATCGTCGGCCTGCTGCTGCTGGCGCTGGCCGCACCCTTTGCCGAAGGACGCGGCATCGTCCTGCCACGCCCCACGCCCTCCATCGTCGTGCCGCTCATTCTGTTGATGGGCCTCGCCGCATGGGCAGGCCATTATTCGCTGTTTCAGGATTATGCGATTTCCCGTGACGAGGAAGTCGCCCGCTTCGCCGCCGCCTATATGCGCGAAGGATTGTTTGCGCGCCCCATCCCGGTCGAATGGGAACCCTATCGGCGCGCGATCATGCCCGAATTCTTCTCCCCCTTCGGCGCGGCGGATTATTGGACGGCGGCCTACCTGCCGGTGAACAGCGCGATCCAGGCATTGTTCTGGCAATTGGGCGATCCCAATCTGGCCGGGCCGGTGCTGCTGATGGCCGGGCTGGTCGCCCTGTGGCGCGTTGCGCTGCGCCTGATGCCGGATCGGCCAGATGCCGTGTGGGTCACGGTGCTGCTGGGCTGTTCGTCCAGCCAGCTCTGGGTCACGGCCATGACGCCCTATGCCATGACCGGCCATTTCGCGCTCAACATGGTCTGGCTGGCGCTGGTGCTACGCGGCGGCGCGCTTGGTCATATCAGCGCCGGTCTTGTCGCCCTGGTTGCAGCAGGCCTCCACCAGTGGCATTTTCCACCCATCTTCATTGCGCCCTTCATCCTGTGGATGCTGTTGGCGCGGCGCTGGGCGGTTGCCGCCTTCCACGCGGCGACGCTGGTCGCCATCGTCATCGTCTGGGCCAAAATCTGGCCGGGTTTTCTGCTCCACGCACTGGGCGCACCCATGGACGTGCGCCCGTCGGCAGGTGTCGCGGACAAGGTGGGCAGTCTGTTCGAACGACTGGGCGATCGCTGGCAGCCGCTGGTAAATCTCAGCCGCTATGTTGCCTGGAACAATATCCTGATGGTGCCGCTCGCCGTGCTGGGGATAGCCGCGATGCGCTGGCGGCGCGCCATCCGGGGGCAGGAAATCGCGTTGCCGCTGGCGCTCGGCTGTGTGGCCGGATGCTTGCTCGCGCTGGCGCAAGGCTATGGCTGGGGCTTTCGCTACGCCCACGGCTTCATCGGCCCCTTCTGCCTGCTCGCCGGGCTGGGATGGGCGCGGTTCAGGCCGCAGGGTGCGCTGCGCCCACTGGTCATCGGTCTGGTCATTACCGCCATGGCCAGCGCCTTCCTTGTATGGCGTACCCACGCCTTCGTCGCGCCCTACGCCGCGAGCCATAAACTGATCGACTCCAGCGAAGCCGACGTCGTGCTGATTGACCCGCGCGGCGGGCTCTACGTAACCGACCTTGTACGGGGCCGCGATGGCGTGCCGGGCAAGCCGATGGTGATGAACCTTGCGATGTTGACCCTGCCGCAGGTCGATCAGCTCTGCGAAAACTATGTGGTGCAACTGTTCGACCGCGCCGACTTCCGCCCGCTGGGCGTGCCGCTGGCCCGCTGGAACCTGGGCCGCATGGATGCCCTGCGCGCGCATATGAAGGAAGAGGGCTGCGACGAGCCGGTCCAGCCGCCGCTGCCCGAAACATTCGACGACGCGCTCAACGCCGCCGACAACGCCATGTGAAGGGGAAGGGGCGTCACTGCCCCTTCATATACACCCGCTTGCCGCCGATCCATGTTTCCATGACCTGCGTGCCCCGAATGTCTGCGGCACGCGCCGTCGAAATGTCCCGGTCGATCAGCACGAAGTCCGCGCGCTGCCCCGGCACCAGACTGCCAAAGCGCTTCTCGGCAAAGCCCGCATAGGCGGCCTGCCGCGTAAAGCCGTCCAGCGCCGCTTCGAAACTCACCCGCTGCTGGGGCATCCACCCACCAACCGGCTCGCCCTTGCCATCCTCCCGGCTCATCGCGACAGCGATCCCGGCAAAGGGGTTGGGGCTTTCCACCGGCACGTCCGATCCAAAGGCCAACGGCACCCGATTGTCCAGCATCGCCTTCCACGCATAGCCACCCGCCAGCCGCGCCTCGCCCAGCCGCGTGGTCGCCATGCGCCAGTCCGACGCCTCATGCACCGGCTGCATCGACGCGACGACGCCGAACTGGCCAAAGCGGGGCAGGTCGGCAGGCGATACGATCTGCGCATGTTCGATGCGCCAGCGGCGGTCACCCTTATAGGTTTCCGACAGTTCCTGAATGGCGTCCAGCACTTCGCTGTTCGCCGCATCGCCGATTGCGTGGACGGCGATCTGGAAATTGTCCATCGACGCCCGGCTCATGATGTTGCGCAACTGCGTATCGCTGATCATCGGCAACCCGCGCTGGCCCGGCGCATCGGCATAATCCGCCTTCAGCCACGCCCCGCGCGACCCAAGCGCCCCGTCCAGCACCAGCTTCACGCCGCCTAGCCGCAGCCGATCGTCATACAGCCATGGCGTCGGCTCCGGCCCGGCGATCGTCACCATATTTTCCAGCCCGGCGGCATAGGCCATGATCCGCACGCGCAGCGCGCCGCGATCGGCTGACCGGCGAAACGCCTGCCAGTCGTCGATGCTCGTCCCCATGTCGGCGATGCCGGTGATGCCGGTCGCCAGCAAAGCGCGCTGCGCCTTTTCCAGCGCGATGTCGCGGTCCTTGGGCGCGGGCGCCGGCACGACCTTTTCGATCAGGCTCATCGCCTGATCCACGAACACGCCCGCAGGCTTGCCGCCTGTTATCTCGATACGCCCGCCCGCAGGCGATTTGGTCGCGGAAGTGATTCCCGCAGCCCGGATCGCCGCGCTGTTGGCCCAGCCCGCATGGCCGTCGATCCGCGACAGCCACACCGGAATATCGCCCACCGCCGCATCCAGTTCAGCCGCCGTCGGGAAGCGGCCCAGACCCCAGGCCTCCTGATTCCAGCCTGTTCCGATGATCCATTTGCGACCCGGATTTTCCTGCGCATAGGCGCGGATCTTCGCCTGCGCGTCCGCCAGTGACGTCGTGCCAGACAGGTCCAGCGTGATGAATGACAGCCCAAACGCCATGACATGCCCATGCGCATCGATCAGGCCGGGGATCATCGTCTTGCCCCCTGCGTCCAGCCTGAACGCCAGCCCCTTGGGCGGCTGCGGCCAGGGCTGGCCCTTCTTCGGCTTGGGCGGCCGCTTATATTCGGGTTCCTGATAACGGCCCGCAATCAGCTTTTCGACCTTGCCCTCATCGTCGATCAACAGCGCGCCGAAATGCACGACCTTGCCCTGTGGATCGATGGCGATGCCGTTCACATTGTCGATCACGCCAGAAGCGTAGGACGGGAGTGCGGCCGAAAGCGCCAGCGCCGCGATGCCCAGCCGTGCTCCCGCGACGGCGGGAGCACGCTGCTCAAACAAACTCCTCACGCCCGCGTAATCCGTCGCACCAGCGCGCTGGTATCCTGCCGATTGCCGCCCATCGCCTGCACGTCGGCATAATATTGATCGACCGTTGCGGTCATCGGTAACGTCGCGCCATTGGCCCGCGCTTCTTCCAGCGCCAGCCCCAGATCCTTGCGCATCCAATCGACGGCGAAACCGAAATCGAAACTGTCCTGCGCCATCGTCTTCCATCTATTGTCCATTTGCCAGCTTTGCGCCGCGCCGCCCGAAATCGCCTCGAACACGGTATCCAGGTCCAGTTCCGCCGCCTGCGCGAACCGCAGTGCTTCGGACAGTCCCTGCAACACGCCCGCGATGCAGATCTGGTTTACCATCTTGGTCGTCTGGCCCGCGCCCGCGCTGCCGACATGCACGATCCGCGCGGCATAGGCCTGCATCACGATCTTGGCCGCATCGACCGCTGGCTGTGTGCCGCCGCACATGATCGACAGCCTGCCGTTCTCCGCGCCCGCCTGTCCGCCCGACACCGGCGCATCGACGCTATGGATGCCCCGGCTTTCGCCCTCCACGAACAATTGCCGCGCGATTCGCGCCGATACGGTGGTATGGTCGATGAACAGGCTACCCGGCTTCATCGTGCGGAACACACCTTCGCGGCCCAACGTGATCTGCGACAGATCATCATCCGTGCCGACGCAGGATATGACGATGTCGGCTTCCTCGGCCGCCTTGGCCGGGCTGATCGCCACCATGCCGCCATAGGCCTCCGCCCAGCTTTTCGCTTTGCCGATGGACCGGTTATAGACGGTCAGGCTATGCCCGGCCTTCGCCAGATGCCCGGCGACAGGGCCGCCCATGACGCCCAGGCCGATAAACGCGATGTTAGCCATATGCCTCGTAAGGATGAGTGGTTGAAGGCCAGCCATAGGGCCAGTTTTCCGTCAGTGCCAGTTTCTTCACGCCGGTTTATTCATTGGCAAATTTCGTTTAGGGGCTTGGGCCATGAACACGCTAACCCGGATCGAAAGCGCCTTGCCGCTGCCCATCACCGTCGATGACGTTCTTGCCGCGCGGACTCGCATCGCGGGCGCCATCGTCAAGACGCCGACGCTGATTAGCCAGACGCTGTCCGACATGCTGGACTGCAAGGTCTATCTGAAGTTCGAAAATCTTCAGTTTACCGCCGCTTATAAGGAGCGCGGCGCGCTCAATCGCCTGCTGCAGATGGATGAAGCGTCCAAGGCCAAGGGCGTCATCGCCGCATCGGCGGGCAACCATGCGCAGGGGCTGGCCTATCATGGCAAGCGGCTTGGCGTGCCCGTCACCATCGTCATGCCGCTGACTACCCCGATCATCAAAGTGACGCAGACGCGCGGCCATGGCGCGACAGTCGTGCAATTTGGCGAGAAATTCGACGATGCCTATGCCCATGCCCGCCAACTGGAGGTGGAACAGGGGCTGACCTTCATTCATCCGTTCGACGAACCCGCCATCATGGCCGGGCAGGGCACCGTCGCGCTCGAAATGCTGGAAGACGCACCGGAAATCGACACGCTGGTCATCCCGATCGGTGGTGGCGGCCTGTTTTCCGGCATGGCGACGGCGGCGCGCGCGATGAAGCCCGACATTCGGCTGATCGGCGTGCAGGCCGAACTCTATCCGTCCATGTATTCTTATCTCAAGGGCGCGGGGATGCCGTGTGACGGCGACACGCTGGCCGAAGGGATCGCCGTGCGCGAACCGGGCAGCAACACCCGCCGCGTGGTCGAACATCTCGCCGACGACGTGCTGCTCGTCACCGAACGCGGGCTGGAAGAAGCGCTCAGCCTGCTGCTCCAGATCGAAAAGACGGTCGTGGAGGGCGCCGGTGCCGCTGGTCTGGCCGCGCTGCTCGCCCATCGTGAACAATTTGTCGGGCGCAACGTCGGGCTGGTGCTGACTGGCGGTAATATCGACACGCGGCTGCTCGCCAATGTGCTGCTGCGCGATCTGGCGCGGTCCGGGCGTCTGGCGCGCCTGCGTATCATCCTTCAGGACCGGCCCGGCGCGCTGTTCAACGTCGCGCGCATCTTCGACCAGGAAGCCGTCAACATCCTGGAACTGGCGCATCAGCGCATCTTCACCAACCTGCCTGCCAAGGGGCTGACGCTGGACGTGGAGTGCGAAACGCGGGACCGCGCGCATCTTCAGCGGCTCATCGCGGCGCTGGGTGAAGCGGGCTATGAAGTCGCCCCGATCGAGGTCGCCTGACGCCATGGCTGCGTCATGGAAAACGCGCGTTAACTTTTCGTGGTAAACGCTCTTTTCACGGGCGCGTCGCGTCGCCATAGTCTTGTCATGAACCACCCGCGCCGCCGCCACGAAAGGGATATTGGAGCGTGACCGCACCTTTTCGCTTCCCGCGTTTCTTCGTGACGAACCCCTCGCCCTGTCCCTATCTGCCGGGCCGGAACGAGCGAAAGGTGTTTACGGAACTCAGCGGCGACAATGCCGCTGAACTCAACGACGCGCTCGGCCGCATCGGCTTTCGCCGCAGCCAGAACGTCGCCTATCGCCCAAGCTGCGCCGATTGTTCGGCCTGCGTATCGGTGCGCGTCGTGGCGGACGAATTTCGGCCCAATGCTACCCAGCGCAAGCTGATCCGCCGCAACAGCGACCTGACCGTCACCGCCTGCAAACCATGGTCGACGGAGGAGCAATATGCACTGCTCCAGCGCTATCTGACGGCGCGCCATCCCGGCGGCGGCATGACCGAGATGGATGAGATGGACTTCGCCGATATGGTCGAACAGACCCCGGTCGATAGCCACATCGTCGAATATCGCGAACCCGGCATCGACGGGCGCGTGGGCAAGCTGGTGGGCGCATGCCTGACCGACCGGCAGGGCGACGGGCTGTCGATGATCTACAGCTTCTTCGACACCACGCTCGAACATCGGCCTAGTCTGGGCAATTTCATCATCATGGACCATATCCTGCGCGCATCCGCCGCCGGATTGCCTTATGTCTATCTGGGCTATTGGGTCGATGGGTCGCAGCGGATGCAATATAAGGTCCGCTATCGCCCGCTCGAAAAATTGAGCCGCACTGGCTGGGTCCGTTTCGATCCAGACGAACAGGCGCAGGCTATTCGCGAAGTCGTCACCCGCGACGAACCGCCCCTGCCACTTGAGTTGGCGAGCATGTTCCGCAAGTAAACAGCGCATCTGTTGGCGTATTTTGTCCATTCACCATAAAATTAACGCAAAATCCTGCGGCGTTGGGAAGTTTGTTTAACGTCTTGCGCTATGCATGGCTGCATGAGCGGAACGGCTATGACAATTTGGGGAGCGGGCGATGGATCGCTTCGCTGAGCGCCGTTTTGGCGATTCCCAACATATGGCGGCGGATCATTACCGCGCGGCTGACCCGTCCTTCTATGGCTACGACACTTTATTGTCGCCGCTTTTCAATCATATATCCCCGCCGACGCTGCGCTGGCTAGCCGATGCGCGCGGCCGCATAACGGCGGTCAGGCAGGATGGCGGAGGCGATGTCTTCCGATTCGCCTGCACCCCTTTGGATTGGGGCTGGACCGGCCTGCTGGATCGCGAAGACCGACGGGCGTTGCTGCGCGCCACTCTCTCCGCCACGCCGGCGCCCGTGACATTGCGCCTGCTGTGCGCGGACGGCCAGCGCCGCTGGTGCCTGGTGCGCTCGATGCGTCATGCGGGCGCGGACGGGCAGGCGCGTTATCTCGGCACGGTCGAGGATATTGACGACCGTCATATTCGCGAAGCGGACGCGCTGAAAAATGCGCTCACCGAAAGCCGCGAACATTATCGCTGGTCGGTCGATCTCAGCCCGCAGGTGCCCTGGACAGCTTCGCCCGATGGCAGCGTCGAAGAAGTCGGTCCCATGTGGCTGAACTTGACGGGTCTAACGCCGGAAAGCACGCTCGGCATGGGCTGGTTGTCGGCGGTGCATCATGACGATGCGGCACGGGTCGTTCAGACATGGACCCGTCATCTCGCCAATGGCGCGCCGATTGATATCGATTATCGCATTCGCCTGCAGGATGGCGATTATCGCTGGATGCGCGCGCGCGCCGCCGCCCGGCGTGATGCACATGGCGCCATCGTCCGCTGGTACGGCACGCTGGAAGACGTGCATGCGCAAAAACTGGCGCAGCAGGCATTGGCCAACAGCGAGGAGCGCCTGCGCCTTGCCGTACAATCCGCGCGGCTGGGCATATGGGATTTCGATCTGGCCACGGGCGCGCGGGCATGGTCCATCGAATTGCGCCAGATGTTGGGCGTGGATGACGATCGTCCCGCGACTGCCGACCTGGCCTTGTCGCTGGTCCATCCCGACGATCGTAGCAGGCTGGCCACCATGCTGAACGCCGTCGCTACCGGAGCAGTACCGCCTCATTTCGAAGCAACGATGCGCATTTACCGCGCGGACACCGGCGCGCTGCGATCCATCCGCAGCACTGGCTGGACCACCTGCGCCGAATCCGGGCGCATATTGCGTGTCATCGTCACCTTTCAGGATGTGACCGAACAACGCGACGCAGAAGATCGTATTCGGTGGGCCGCTACTCATGACCCCATGACCCGGCTACCCAACCGTGCCCTGTGGCAGGCGACGCTGGACGACATGACGGCCCATGCGGACAAGACGGGCGAAGGGTTCGGCCTGCTGCTGCTCGATATCGATGACCTCAAGCGGATCAATGATTCGCTGGGCCATGATGCGGGCGACGCACTTTTGGCGGCCTTTGCCCAGCGTCTTGCCGCGCTCGCGCCGCTCGATGCTGCGATCGGTCGGCTGGGTGGCGATGAATTCGGCGTCATTGCGCCCTCGCTCACCGACAGCGCCGCACTCGAAGCCTGGAGCGCGCGCCTGATCGCCAGCGTGCGCGCGCCCTATATGCACAAAGGCCGAACGCTCCATTGCGGCGTCAGCATCGGCGCGGCGATCTACGGCGACCATGGCGATCAGGCGGAGGATCTGTTCAAGGCGGCGGACCTGGCCCTCTATGCGTCAAAGTCCGGCGGACGCTGCCGCCTCACCCTGTTCCATTCGGCCTTGCGCGCCGATGCGCAGCAGCGCAGTTCGATGATCCGCATGGCGCGTCAGGTCGTCACGGAAAATCTGGTTACGCCCTATTACCAGCCCAAGGTCGATCTGCTCAGCGGCCGGGTGCTGGGCTATGAAGCGCTGCTGCGCTGGCATCATCCACGTCTGGGCGTGCAACTGCCCGGCAGCATCCACGCCGCATTTGACCATGGCGAAATCGCGGTCGCACTCACCCGGCAGATGGTAGATGCCGTGCTGGCCGACGTACATAGCTGGCTGCAATCGGGCGTTGATCCGGGCCGCGTCGCGATCAACACCAGCGCCGCCGACTTTGCCAACGGCGATTTCGCCGAACGCTTGCTGGAGGATCTCGATCGCTTCGACGTGCCGCCCGCCCATATCGAAATCGAAGTCACCGAAAGCGTGTTCCTGGGGTCGGGGGCGGAACAGGTCGGTCGGGCGCTTCGCCATTTCGCCCAATCGGGCATCCGCATCGCACTGGACGATTTCGGCACTGGCTTCGCCTCGCTCAGTCATCTCAAACAATATCCCGTGGACATCCTCAAGATCGACCGCAGCTTCGTCAGCAACATCGAACACGATGCAGGCGACGCCGCGATCGTCGATGCCATCGTCAAATTGGGCGCGAGTTTCGGCATGGACGTCGTGGCCGAAGGTGTTGAAACACAGGCGCAGGCCGACTTGCTGATCGGCCATGGCTGCGGCATCGCGCAGGGCTATTATTTTGGCCGCCCGCAGCCTTTCGCGCTCGTCACGCCACCCACAGGCGCCTGACGCCACCCGGCAAAAAGGGCCACGCCCGGCACGGCGCAGCCCTTTCCAACCTTCGTCAGCGATGGATTATTTACAGTGGCAGGTCGCCCGAACCCGGCGAACCGGTCGGCGGGCAACCCGTTCCGTGACATAGCTGGTCGTGGTCGTCGTGGTAACAGCGGGCTGTACCGTCACGGTCGTGACGACCGGCGCGGGATAATAATATCCGCCCGACACATAGCCACCGTCCGGCATCGCGCCATAGGGCGCGCCATTGCCCTGCGACCAATGGGGCGCGCCGCCATAGGCTGGCGGATCATAATCCACGCCGCGTCCGCGCACGTCACCCTCGAATTTGCCTTCATAGGTGCCGCTGGTCTGGCGGCCATCCTCGGTCGTCCAGGTGCCGCTCCAGCGGCCTTCATATTCGTTGCCGCCGGTAACACCGTCGTCGTCATAGGGTGCGCCATAGCCCCGGTGATGCGGCGGCGGTGGTCCGCGACGTGGACCGTCTTCCGCCTTGTCGATCGCCATGCCAGCTACTGCGCCGACGCCTGCACCGATCAACGTGCCCGCCGTCCGGTTGCCGCGTCCCGCAATACGGTTGCCTGCAACGCCGCCGACCACGGCGCCAATCGCCGCGCCGCCGACACCATTGTCGCCACGCCGCTCATCGCGCTCGTCATAGTCGCCATCCGGGCCATAGCCGCCTTCATAACGATCCCACGCGACATCACTGCGGCTGTCATAGACCCGGCCATAGCGATCGGTCATCACCGCATCGTCATAATAGCGCGACCAGCCGTAGCCATAGGCCGGGGTGGGCAGGCCGTATGCGCCGTAATTGGCGATATAATAGTTGGGGCTGACCCAATAGCGCGGCAGGACATAGCCATAGACCGGGCGCTGATAGCCGTTCCAGCCACCCGGCGCGCGCCATCCGGCAAACCAGCGACCATTCTGGCGCGGTCCCCAGCGATGACCGCCATTCCAGTTCATGCCCGGACGCGGGGCATTCATGCCATGGGTCATGCCGGGGCGGGGACCACTCATGCCGGGCCGTGGTCCGCCATCTGCCAGTGCGGGGCTGGTGATGCCCATCAGCGCAACGCTCGCGCCCAAAAGAAGAAGGCCGGATGTCCGCATGGTCGATGCTCCCTGTTTCCCGGCGCGCATGGCGGCGCACGGATCGAATATTAACGCATCGTTTAGCATGACGATCCGCGCCTATCCATCGGTGCAGACGCACGCGCCTGTCCCGAAACGGGGCGCAGCGGGCTGATTTTAGCCTATCCGCGCAGCCACCCGCGCCACCAACGCCTCCAGCCCATTCCTGTCATCGGCATCGAACCGGGCAGGGATGGGACTGTCCAGATCGAGCACCGCAACGACATGCCCGTCCACGATCACCGGCACGACGATCTCCGACGCGCTCGCCGCGTCGCAGGCGATATGGCCGGGAAAGGCATGGACATCGGCAACCAGCTGCGTCTGCCCCCGCGCCGCCGCCGTGCCACACACGCCCCGACCGATCGGGATGCGAATACAGGCAGGCTTCCCCTGAAACGGCCCCAAAACCAGCTCACCATCGACCATGCGATAGAAACCCGCCCAGTTCAGATCAGGCAGATATTGCCAGATCAGTGCCGCCAGGTTCGCCATATTGGCAACCCGGTCAGGCTCATCGGCAGTCAGCGCATCGGCGGCAAAGAGCAGGTCGGCGTAAAGCGTCGCCTTATCGGCAGCGGCGGAGGGGACGAAATCATACATGGGGTCCATATAGGGCTGACCACGCGATGCGGCCATAGGGGTTTGAGCAAGACCGACGCGACCTCTAATCCATCTGCACCTTGCCACGCCCCTGCTTCACTGATCCGCGCGCTTTCTTGCTGTCCACGCGGCGCGCTTTGGCCGCTTTGCCCGGCTTGGTCGGGCGGCGCTTTCGTGGCACGATCGTAGCTTCGCGGATCAGGGCGATCAGCCTGTCGCGCACATCCTGCCGGTTCAGCAATTGCGATCGCGCGCCTTCGCTGCGCAGGATCAGCACGCCGTCGCGCGTCATGCGCGATCCGGCCAGTTCCGCCAGCCGGTTCTTCACCGCATCGGGCAAGCCGGGTGAATTGGCGACGTCGAAACGCAGCAGCACCGCGCTGTCGGTCGTGTTGACATGCTGCCCGCCCGGACCCGACGCGCGGGTGAAGCTCTCGACGATCTCGTCGCTATCGATCGCGATGGAACGGGTGATGGCGATGGCCGTCATGGCGCATCAAAGCCCCGCATCGTCCAATATATCCTGACCAAAGCCAGCAGCGACGAAGGTCGCGGGCAGGGGCGCGGTTGCCTGCGCGGCGGGCTTTTCGCCTCGGTCGATGCTCAGGAACCGGCTGTGCAGCAACATCGCGCCCTCGCCATTGCCATAGACCGGATCGCCCACGATGCCAAAGCCCAGCCCATGTTGCGCATGGACGCGAATCTGGTGCGTACGCCCGGTCTGCGGCGTGAAGGCGATCAGCGCGCGGCCATCCTTTTCCGCCACCTTGCGCCACGCCGTCACCGCGACCTTGCCCGCCTTGGCCGGGATCATGCGCCATCCTTCCGATGCGCTGCTGATCTTCGACAGCGACAGTTCGATCACGCCTTCATCCTCGACCGGCACGCCCTCGATCACCGCAACATAGCGTTTGGCGACGGTGCCCGCCTCGAACGCGGCGGCGAAGCGCTTGTGCGCCTTGGGATTGCGGGCGAGCAGCAGGCAGCCGCTCGTATCGCGATCCAGCCGGTGGACTGGCAGCGGCCAGCGCGCAAAGCCGAAGGTCAGCGATTGCAGATGATTTTCCAGCGCCATTGATCCGTCGCGCGGCGCATCCACCGGCAGGCCGGCGGGCTTGTCGAGGATGATAGCCTCGCCATCAATGAACAGGACATGGTCGGTAAGCAGGGCCAAGAAAGGGGTCCGATCGGGAAACAGGAAGTGAGCGGCAATTGACGCGCGCGCGCCTTCCTATAGGGCGTGGGGACGATGGAGAATAGGGGGGTAGCCAGCGTAAACGCTGCCGATCGGCTGGACTGGGTCGATGTCGCGCGCGGTATCGGCATCATGGCCGTTGTGATAGGCCATGTGTGGACGCATGGACCCGTGCGCGACGCGATGTACAGCTTTCACATGCCGCTCTTCTTCCTGCTGTCGGGCATGTTGTCCCGTCCACAAGCTATCCTGCGTTTCACTCGCCGCCAGTTTGTCGGTCAAATTCGCCCTTACGCGGCTTTCCTGCTCCTGCTCATACTGGCCGACCAGATCATCGAACCGCTCAAAGGTGGCCGCCCGATCTTTCACGATTGGCCGCGCGACATCGTGCCTATCCTGTTGGGGGGCACATGGCTGCGCGGTCCCTATACCATCTTCTGGTTCGTGCCATGCCTGATGGTCGCGCGCATCGCCTTCAACGCCGTGCTGACGCGCTGGCCCGACCCGTTCGACTGGCATTGGGCGCTGCTCCTGCCGCCGCTGCTTTTGCTGGCCTATGCGTTGGGTTCGCTCTTGCCGGAATCGCCATGGGGATTGGCGGCGGTGCCAATGGGCCTCTTCCTGTTATGGACGGGACTCGCTGCGTCCCGCGTCCAATGGCGCACGTCTATGCTCTGGCTACTCGCACCGTTAGCGCTTGCGGGCTTAGGAGGCGTGGTCCCGACGCTCAACATGAAGATCGCCGACTATGGCTGGCCGCTGCTGTCGATCGGCGCGGCAATTGCGACGTCGCTGCTGATCGTCCAGCTTTCACGCCGCATCGCATCCCATGCAGCCCCGCTCGCTGCCCTGGGCCGCGCATCGCTCGTCATCATGTATCTGCATGTCGCGCTGATCCATTATTGCACGCCGATATTGGGCGGCACCATGCCGGGCAAGATCGCTCTCGCCCTCATCGCCCTCGCACTACCCTTCGCGATTGACCGCCTGATCCGCCTGTCACCTCGCGCGCGCAGTTGGCTGCTTTAGAGCGCGATGATTTCACTTATATCCGTTCGTTTCGAGCGAAGTCGAGAAACCCAGGAACAGCGCTATCCACTTCTCGACTTTGCTCGAAGCGAACGGAGGGGTGAAGTATTAGTCCCAAGCCTTCAGATATCCTGCGCGATCCGCCCGTAAAGTTCGGGCCGCCGATCACGGAAAAATCCCATACCGGCCCGGTGCATCCGCGCCTGCGCCAGATCCAATGTCGCAACCAGCGCACCATGATCGCGCGCGCCGGATTCCGCCACGAAATCGCCCCACTGGTCGCTGATGAAACTATGCCCGTAAAAGACCTGCCCATCCTCGTCGCCGATCCGGTTGGCGGCAATCACCGGCATGCAATTGCTGACCGCATGGCCCACCATCGCGCGCCGCCACATCCGGCTGGTGTCGAGTTCCGCGTCATAGGGTTCCGACCCGATCGCCGTGGGATAGAACAGCATCTCCGCGCCCATCAGCGCCATCACCCGCGCACATTCGGGATACCACTGGTCCCAACAAATGCCCACGCCGATCGTGCCATATTTCGTGCCCCACACCTTAAAGCCGGTGTTGCCGGGGCGGAAATAATATTTCTCCTCATATCCTGGCCCGTCGGGGATATGGCTTTTGCGATACACGCCCATCACCTCGCCGGAATCGTCGATCATCGCCAGCGAATTATAATGATGCTGTCCGTCGCGTTCAAAAAAGCTGGTGGGGATATAGACGCCCAGATCCTTGGCCAGCTTTTGCATTTCGAGCACGGCGGGATGGCTGTCGACCGGTTGCGCCGACGCGAACAGCGCTTCATCCTCGACACGACAGAAATACGGCCCCTCGAACAGTTCGGGCGGCAGGATGATCTTGGCCCCGCGCGCGGCGGCCTTGCCCACATGGTCGGCGACCTTGGCGATATTAGCGCCCATGTCGTCGGAAAAGCCGAGCTGCAATGCGGCGACGGTAACTTTGGTCATGCTAACTCCAAACCCTCTTACAGCAGCGACGTCGCATGGCGCAGCACCATGTCGCACAGCTTCGTCTTGACCTTGCCCTTCAGGCTGGCGATCGGCAGCACGCCCTGATCGTTTTTCAGCGTGCCGGTCTGGCCAAGCTGAAACCCGTTCGATTCCTTGACGCCCGGCTGCCCTGTCAGCTTGCCCAGCACCGAACTGGCGCTGGTCGCATTGACCAGCTTGTTCTTCACGCAATAGCTCAGCACGCCCGCTGCATTACCCGCGCCCGTGGATGCGACATTGGGCAAAGCGCCGCCCAACAGCCCGCCCAGATCGCCAAGCTGCGCGAAGGATGCGCTCGATCCCATCAAGGCGAGCGCGGGCAGGGCGATACGAAGGGACGTGCGGATCATGGACATTCTCCTGCTGGATCGTTCTATTAGAGCGAAGGCATCTGCTGGCTGCAACAATGGAAACTGCCACCGCCCGACAATATGGCGTCGCTACGCAATCCGACAATATCGCGCCCCGGAAAGAAGGGTGCAAAGGCATCGAGCGCCGCCTGATCGTTGGGCTGGCCATAGATCGGCACGATGACAGCCGCGTTGCCGACATAGAAATTCATGTAGCTGGCCGGAATCGCTTCCCCATCCACGATCACCAGACCGGGCGAGGGTATGTCCGTGACCTCGACGCCATGCGCTTTGGCCCGCACCCGCGCGTCGGCGTAGATCGCCGCGTTGGGATCATCCTGCGTCGTCGCGATCGGCAAAGCCAGCAGCCCCGGCGCAACGAAGCGCGCCAGATTATCGACATGCCCATCGGTATGATCGTTCAGCAACCCGTCGCCCAGCCACAGCATGTCCGACAGGCCCAGACTCCCCGCCAGCAACGTCTCGATCTTGCCCCGGTCCAGATCGGGGTTGCGATTGGGGTGCAGCAGGCATTGCTCGGTCGTCACGAACAGCCCGCTACCATCGGTATCGACCGCGCCGCCCTCGAACACCCAATGCTGGGTAGACACGGCCATGTCGGTGGTCGCCGCCAGCCGCGCGCCGATATCCTCATCGCCTGCCATCTGATATTTGCCGCCCCAGCCATTGAAGCCGAAATCGACCAGCGCCCGGCCCCCTGTGCCGTTCAATACCGCGATCGGCGCAGTATCGCGCAGCCATACGTCGCCCAGCTTCTGTACCACGATGGTGACGCCCGGTGCGACCAAAGCCCGCGCCGCCGCCGCATCGTCCTCATTCGCGACGACCAGCCGCACCTCTTCGCCCCGTCCGTCTGCATGCAACGCGCGGGCGAAGGCGGCGATCTGCCGCCGCGCATCCTCGAACGCGCCGGGCCATTCGGCGGGGTTGGTCGGAAACCCGATCCAGGTCCAGTCGTGCGGCGCCCATTCGGCGGGCATGCGGAAAGTCATGGCTTTTGTCCTTGCTCGACCGGGGGCCGATCCGTGATAGCGGGGATTATGCGCGCTCCATAGCGCGGCGCACCGCGTCTGGACAGAGGGCTGAGGCGATGAAGACACAAGTGGCGACGATCGCGGCGGCCCTGTTGCTGGGCCTGTCCGGCAACGTCCGCGCGGGCGAACTGCCCGACTGGCTGACCGGCGAATGGCAGCAGGAGCGGGCCGACCGCTGGAGCGAGGAAGTGTGGACGCTTCCACGCGGCGGCACGATGATCGGCGTGGGCCGAACCGGGCGCGGCGAAAGCCTGCGGTCCTGGGAAGTGATGCGCATCATACGCGCTGCTGACGGATCGCTGGCGCTCCACGCCGCGCCCGATGGTGGACCGGCAACGATCTTCCCCGCCATCGAACAGGGCATCCGCGACATCAGCTTCGCCAACCCCGACCACGACTATCCCCAACGCATCCGATACTGGCGCGAAGGCCGCCTGCTGATGGCCGAAACGTCGAAAATGGACGGCACCAACATCCAAAACTGGACCTACGCCCCGGCCGGGAAGTGAGGTTTGGGGACAGCGCCCTAAAAAATCCTCCCCTGTAAAGGGGAGGGGGACCGCCAGCGAAGCTGGTGGTGGAGGGGTGTCGCCCTCTCGATAGGGCTACACCCCTCCGTCTGGCCTTCGGCCATCCACCTCCCCTTGCAGGTGAGGATGAATTTACTTCCCCGCCCGGTCCTTATCCCGAATAGCCCGGAACTCGTCACCCGCGACCCAATTGGGCCAGTCGCTCGTCGTAGCCAGATCCCGCCCTACGCCATAATAGAGCTTCAAGTCCGCCAGCACCCCGGTCCAGTCCCAATTGGGATCATATTCATCCTTCGGCCCATGATAGCGGTTCTTGGTATAATCCTCCGCAGCCGCCATGCCCGCTGCGGTGCCGCCCTTCACCAGATCTTCGCCGCCCTCGAAATACAGCATCGGCAGGCCGTGTTTGGCGAAGCTGAAATGATCCGACCGGTAATAATAGCCCTTCTCCGGCGTCGGCTCCGAAGTCGCGACCCGGCCCTGCGCCGCCAGCGCCCGGTCCAGATAGCTGTCCAGTTGCGACTTGCCCTTGCCGATCACCACGACATTCTTGGCCAGCCCCGCCACTGACAGCGCATCCATGTTCACGCCGCCCACTGTCTTTGCGAAGGGGAACACCGGGTTCTTGCCATAATAGTCCGAACCCAACAGCCCCGATTCCTCGCCCGTCACCGCCAGGAACACCTGACTGCGATCGGTCGGCCCCGCTTTCACATTCGCCTGCGCCAAAGCGACCAGCGCCGCCGTGCCGGTGGCGTTGTCCACCGCCCCGTTGCAGATATCGTCGCCATCGGGCGCGGCCTGACAGTGGCCCAGGTGATCCCAATGCGCGCTGTAGAGGACATATTCGTCCGGCCGCGTCTTGCCGGGCAGCAACGCCACGACATTCTTCGACATATGTTTGCGCAGGTCGTTGTCGAACGACACGTTGGCCTTCACGCCGGTCAGCGGCACCGCCCTGAAGCCCGCCTTCTTCGCCGCCGCCATCTGCGCGTCGAGGTTCAGGCCCGCACTGGCGAACAGGGCCTGCGCCTTGTCCTTCTGAATCCATCCGATCGCGGACGATTGCTTTGCATTGCCGTCCGCGCTGTCGGCGACATGCTGCGCGCCGGTCCAGCTCGACTGCACGACATTCCACCCATAGGCCGCTGGCACCGTGTCATGCACGATGATCGCCGCCGCCGCGCCCTGCCGCGCTGCTTCTTCATATTTATAGGTCCAGCGGCCATAATAGGTCATCGCCCGGCCATTAAACGGCCCGGTCAGCCCCTGCGTCTCATAATCGGGGTCGTTGACCAGAATGATGACCGTCTTGCCCTTGACGTCCACCCCGGCATAATCGTTCCAGCCTTTTTCAGGCGCGTTGATGCCATAGCCCACGAACACCACCGGGCTGTCCTTGATCGCGATCCTGGGCTGCGTCGTGCGGTATGTGCCGATCACCATTTCCGGGCCATAGGCAGCCGACACGGCGCTCTTGCCGCCGGTGAAGGTCAGCGGCGACACATTCTTCGCGTTGATCTCGACCAGCGGCACGTCCTGGAACCAGCTACCCTTATTGCCGGGCTTCAGCCCCAGCTTGCCGAACTCGGCGGCCAGCAGCGCCAGCGTCTTTTCCTCGCCCACCGTACCGGGCGCGCGCCCTTCATAGGCGTCGGACGACATTTCCTTTACCAGCCGCTTCATCGTGTCGATCGACGGTTCGACCGCGCCAGCTTTCTTGGCAACGGACGGCGCGGCGAGGGCAGGGGAGGCGGCAGGAACGGAAAGGGCTAGAACGGCGGCCATCGCCACAATGGAACTACGCATCAGGGCAAATCCCTCAAATCGTTAAGATGAAAGGGGTGATGCCACCGCGCGCGATCAAGGGCAAGCGAGGCGCTGCCGCTTGCCTGACAAACGTACAATAAAGGAGCCGGCGCATAGTCCCGATGCGTCGGCTCCTGCCGCTTGTCCTATGCCTTTGGTGCGACCCGAAGGCTTGAGCAGGCTGCACCGTTCAGACGGCGCAGCCAATGATTACCCGTGCAGCTTGATCGCGGTTTCGGCGATCTTGCGTCCCTGATAGCGCGCACCGTCCAGTTCTTCGGCGCTTGGCTGGCGGCTGCCGTCGCCATCGGCCAGTGTCGTTGCGCCATATGGCGATCCGCCCTTCACGACATCGACGCCCATCTGCCCCTGAAAACCATAATCCAGCCCGACGACGGTCATGCCGAAATGCAGCAGGTTGGTGATGATCGAAAACAGCGTGGTTTCCTGCCCGCCATGCTGGCTGGCGGTGGACGTGAACGCGCCGCCGACCTTGCCGTTCAGCGCGCCGCTGGCCCACAGGCCGCCAGCCTGATCCAGAAACGCCGCCATCTGGCTCGACATCCGGCCAAAGCGTGTCCCGGTGCCGATGATGATCGCGTCATAATTGGCCAGTTCGGCAACGGTCGCGACCGGGGCATCCTGATCCAGCTTGAAATGGGCGTTCTTGGCCACTTCCGGCGGCGCTGTTTCGGGCACGCGCTTGATATCCACCTGCGCGCCCGCTGCGGCTGCGCCTTCGGCCATGGCCTTGGCCATCGTTTCGATATGGCCGTAGGAGGAATAATAGAGAACCAGAACTTTTGCCATGCGACGTCTCCTGTTGGGAAGGGGAAAAGAAGGTGGCCGCCCGCCAGGGGAGGGGGAGAGGCGGACGGCCTGCCGACCCGTCGCTGGACAGGTCGGCAATGGGGTTTATTCGCTGTCCACCAGGACGATGTCGGCGTCCTCGATGGCGGTGATGGTGATCGGCTGGCCACCGATGATCGCCGCACCGTCGCGAGCTTCGAACGTCTGTCCGTCAATCTCGATCCGTCCGGTAGCCGGAACCAGATACAGGTGCCGCCCTTCGCCGCTTTCATAGGTCACGCTCTCGCCCGCCCGGATCGTGCCACCCAACAGCCGGGCATCGGCCCGGATGCGCAGCGCTTCCTTGTCGTCGTCATGACCGCTGGCCAGCACGACCAGCTTGCCCGACCGATCGCCACTGGGGAAAGGCTTCGCGCCCCAGCTTGGCTGGCCACCGCGCGTGCGGGGGATCACCCAGATCTGGAACAGCGTGGTGGTTTCATCTTCCAGATTATATTCGGCATGGCGGATGCCCGTGCCGGCCGACATCACCTGAACATCGCCCGCTCCGGTGCGGCCCTTGTTACCCAAACTGTCCTGATGCGTGATCGCGCCGGTGCGGACATAGGTGATGATTTCCATGTCGGCATGGGGGTGCGGCGGAAAGCCCGAACGCGGGCCGATCTCGTCGTCGTTCCACACCCGGATGGCGCCCCATCCCATGCGATCCTCGTCATGATAGTCCGCAAAGGAAAAATGGTGCCGCGCGTTCAGCCAGCCATGGTTGGCGTGACCCAGCGAGGCAAAGGGACGGCGCGTGATGCGGCTTGTCGTAGTGGTGGTCATGTGCTGTGCCTTTCGCTATCGAACCTTCCGGTCATTTCCGCCCTGGTCCGTCTTGCTTTCCTCCTATCTAGCGATCAGGATCGTTTCTTGAATAAGCAGCATCGAAACGGATTGTTTCCTTATGCGTCTCCCTGATTTTGAGGCATGGGCCATCTTCGCCGCCGTGGTCGAACATCGCAGCTTCACCGACGCCGCCAAGGCATTGAGCGTGTCGAAGGCCACCGTGTCCAAGGCCGTGACCCGCCTTGAACAGCATCTCGACACCAGCCTGTTCAGCCGCACCAGCCGCCGCCTCGCGCTGACGGAAAGCGGTAAGCGCCTCGCCGACCATGCCCAGCGCATCATGGCGGAGGGCGTCGCGGCGGAGGAAGCCGCGCATGACGAAACAGCAGACCTGTCCGGCGTCGTCCGGCTGGGCGCGCCCATGACCTTTGGCCTGCTGCGGATCGCACCGCTGATCGCACAGTTCACGCGGCAAAACCCGCTGGTCGATGTCGATCTGCATCTGTCGGACGCCCATATCGACATCATCGAAATGGGTCTGGATGCCACCATCCGCATCGCCGACATGCCCGACAGTTCGCTCCGCGCGCGGCGGCTGGCCGACGTCACATTACATGTTGTCGCGTCCCCCGCCTATCTGGCGGAGCGCGGTCGTCCCAATCACCCGTCGGACCTGGGGTCGCACGACTGCCTCTGCTATTCCAACGCCACTACGCCCGACATCTGGCGTTTCAGTGGGCCGGGCGAACAGAATGTCGTCGTGCAGGTGCGCAGCCGGATCACCGTCAACAGCGGCGAAGCGATGCTGCCCGCCCTGCGCGAAGGGGTCGGTATTGCGCGGCTGCCCGATTTCATCGTCGGCGACGCGCTGGCGGCGGGCGATGTTGAGGAAATACTGGCCGACTGGCGCGCCCCGCCTTTTGGCCTGCATCTCGTCACGCCGCCATCGCGCCTGCGCCCTGCGCGGGTTGATGCGCTGCTCGATTTCATCACGCGCCACCATGGCTGCCGAAAAATGAATGATCATGTTTAACAGGTTGGTCTAACCACAGCCTGAACGCCGGACGCCTGGCAGTCGTTTCGCAGGTGAATCTACCTTGACTCTATAGGGAATGTTTCGGCTTCAACTCTTTGTAAATAGATTCCTATTTGCACGACTCGTGGAATCCTGCGGGTTAGCGAAAAATTAACCTTTGTCCTTCATTAGTTTTTTGGTTAATGAATTGGAGCAGAAGCCGTTCTGGTGGGGTGAACGGACCTGCGACGTAAAGGGGCTTCACAATGCGCGTGCTGTTGATTGAGGACGAACCAACCACCGCCAAGGCGATTGAGCTTATGCTCACGACCGAAGGCTTCAATGTCTACACGACTGATTTGGGTGAAGAAGGCCTCGATCTGGGCAAGCTGTATGATTACGACATCATCTGCCTCGACCTGAACCTGCCCGACATGCACGGCTATGACGTGCTGAAAAAACTGCGGGCGGCCAAGGTGCAGACCCCGGTGCTCATCCTGTCCGGCATTGCCGAAATGGACAGCAAGGTGCGCTCCTTCGGTTTCGGTGCCGACGATTATGTGACCAAGCCTTTCCATCGCGAAGAACTGATCGCGCGCATCCATGCCGTCGTTCGCCGGTCGAAGGGGCATTCGCAATCGGTCATCCGCACGGGCAAGCTGGCCGTGAACCTGGACGCCAAGACCGTGGAGGTGGACGGCAACCGCGTTCACCTGACCGGCAAGGAATATGCCATGCTGGAGCTGCTGTCGCTTCGCAAGGGCACGACCCTGACCAAGGAAATGTTCCTGAACCACCTCTATGGCGGCATGGACGAACCCGAACTCAAGATCATCGACGTCTTCATCTGCAAACTGCGCAAGAAGCTGGCGCTGGCCTGCAGCGGCGACAATTATATCGAAACTGTCTGGGGTCGCGGCTATGTGCTGCGCGATCCTGATGAGGTGGAGGAGGAGCAGGCCAAGGTCGCCTGATCCGTCCTCTATGCAATCGGGGGGTGAAAAGGCCGGTGGTCCGAAAGGATCGCCGGCCTTTTTCTTTGGCGGGGGTTTCCAATCAGTAAAAGGCCTCGCATTACACATCGTCATGCTGAACTCGTTTAGCTACGCTGGCCTTCGGCTTAGCATCCATTCCGCCTCGAAAAATGTCCCTCTGCGACGAGAAATGGACCCTGAACCAAGTTCAGGGTGACGAGATGGGAAAGCAGTTCTCCCCCGCCGTTCGTTTCGAGCGAAGTCGAGAAACCAAGGCAAAGGTTCCCCCCCCATCCAAAACGAACGGATCAAAGTGAAATCATCATGCTATAGGCCGAGCCTATGGACGACCTCTTCTCCACCCACGCCGCTACGCCCGACCCGGTCGATCGCACTATCCGCGACCGCAAGCTCACCCGCGCCCATATCGAACAGGCGCAGTCCGCGTCACCCGCGCATCTGATCGACTGCGATCTGGAGGAGGCCGACCTGTCGGGCCTCGACCTCACCGGCTGGACCTTCGAACGCTGCCAGCTACGCCGTACCGACCTGACCGGCGCAACGCTGGAACGGACGCGCTGGACCGCCTGTCGCGGCGCATTTGCCGATTTCACTGGCGCGGACCTGCGCGAAGCCCGCTTCCTGTCCAGCGATTTCAACAACGCCGCCCTGCGCCGCACCCGCCTGTTCGCGGCCCATGTCGAACGTTGCAAGCTGACCGGAGCGGACCTGTCGGACGCCAGTACGCTCGACATGCGCGTCGTCGAAACCCTGCTCATCAACGCTCGACTTCCCGGCTTTTCCTTCCACAAACAGCATCTGACCGCGATAGACTTTGGGCAGGCCGACCTGCGCAAATGTGACTTTCGCGGCACCAGCTTCGATGGATGCAGCCTGCGCGACGCCATGCTCGATGGATGCCGCTTCGACGGGGCGGACCTGCGCGGCGCGGATCTGGGCGGCCTGCGCCTGATCGACGCCCGCCTGTTTCGTGGCGCGACCATTTCGCGCGATCAGGCCGGGCAACTCTTGAGCGAACTGGGCCTCAACGTCCGTTAAGGCATGATGACTTTAAGCTGGTTCACACCACGTCCGTTCATTCGAGCGAAGTCGAAAAACGCACGCACAGCACCAAAGCCTTCTCGACCTCGCTCGAAACGAACGGATAAGGGTAAGGTCATCATGCTCTTATCGGCTAAGCAATGACGCTGCCATGCCGGTTACACGCCACCATCAGCGACGCGGGAGCAACAAAGGCCGTAGCATGACCATCCGCCGCGCCTTCATCCCATGGCACCACCGACAGCGGCTTGGGTCGCCGTACGGCGCGACCCGGCGCGGCGAGCGCAACGACGCCGACTCCCGCCTGCGCCATTTTCAGGCTGGTCCCCGCCAACAGTCGTTTCAGCGCATCGCGCGTCGACAGCCACCCCTCGACCCGCCGCCCCCGGATCGTCGCGACCGCATCATAGGGAAACAGGATGCGTACGCCCGATTGGGTAGAAAGCTGGCGCAATCCACTATCGAGCGGCTGGACATGAATGTCGAACCTGTGCCGCTGATCCAGGCTGGTATCCCGTGGCGGGGCGGCAAAAACGGGGGTAATCGGCACAAGGCAGAAGGCCAGGCACAGCCGGACCAGCACATGAATTGCACGCATCATAGGATTTCGTCGGATGGCACCCTCCCTGCGGCCTCATCCCCCAAAACGATTCTGCCGCCCTGATCCGCCATGCCTCTGCGCCTCCGCGCCCGCTTTGATTACAGCTTGGGCAGGGTTACTCCCTGCTGCCCCATATATTTGCCGGCCCGGTCGGCATAGCTGACCTCGCACGGCTCGTTGCCTTGCAAAAACAGGAACTGGCACGCCCCTTCATTGGCGTAGATTTTCGCGGGTAGCGGCGTCGTGTTGGAAAATTCCAGCGTCACATGCCCCTCCCAACCCGGCTCCAGCGGCGTGACGTTCACGATGATGCCGCACCGCGCATAGGTGGATTTGCCCAGACAGATCACCAGCACATCGCGCGGCACCCGGAAATATTCCACCGTCCGCGCCAGCGCGAAGCTGTTGGGCGGAATGATGCAGCAGTCGGTTTTGCGATCGACGAAGCTGTTTGCGTTGAAATCCTTGGGGTCCACCACCGCGCTGTCGATATTGGTGAAAATCTTGAACTCGTCCGCCACCCGCGCGTCATAGCCGTAAGAGGACAGGCCATAGCTGATGCACCCATCGCGCTTCTGGCTCTCCACGAACGGCTCGATCATGTTCGTGGTCCGCGCCTGTTCGCGAATCCACCGGTCGGACATTATGCTCATGATGCTCTCAGTCTCTTTGCGTAGGGGCCATGCCAAGGTCCGCCGGACCAAAGGCATGGGGAAGAAGATCGGCGATGCGATGCTCGCTCACGATGCTGCCGGAGGGTGTCGCGCAGTAGATGGCGATCGGGCGGCCCGCCATTTGCTCGGCCTCGTTCATGACCTGACGGCATCGGCCGCACGGCGTCACCAGCGCTTCGTCCGCAGCATCCATCGCGCCGCCCACGACCGCGATCGCCGCGACGTCGGCGAACCGCCCCTGCGCATTGACGGTCGCCAGCGCGACCGTTTCTGCACATAGCGACAGGCCGTAGCTCGCATTTTCGAAATTGCAGCCAGTCACGATACTCCCGTCGGTCAGGCGCACCGCCGCGCCCACGGCAAAGCGACTGTAGGGCGCATGAGCATTCGCCATCGCCCCGCGCGCCGCCGCGACCAGCGTCGCAATCTGCGTCTTATCCGTCATGGCGTCACCACATTCCATCGTACTGGTCCCTCGACCCCGTCGATATGGCGCATGTCGCTGGCTGTCCACATTACCCACTGACGGGTCGCATAATCGGGCGGAAAGAAATTCTGATCCAGCCACAGCGTCCGATTGATCCCCGATCCGACGTCATAGCGTTTGTCGAAATCCTCGGTCACGTTCAGCAGCACCGTCTTGCCCGCATGGCTTTCGACCAGATTGATGAGCGTATTGAGGTCCGACAACACCCTGTCGCGCGCTGGTCGCTGCGCGCAGCCCGGATCGAACGCCAATCGGATCACCGGGGGCAGGGCGGCATTGTCGCGCGGCACGGTCGTCATGAAACGCGTCCCTTGCGCCCCCGCCGTCCCGCACAGGCTGAATTCCAGCATCGCGCCATAACGCATCCCGGCCGCCTTCACCCCGCGCAGGTTCAGCGCAAACGCCGCATCGCGCCGTTCGTCGCCGCGCACCGCGCGCACATAGGCAAAGTCCGTCCCCTGCGCCGCCAGCGTACCCCAATCGACCTTGCCCGCGTCGGACCCGATCGTCACGCCCTGCACCGGATACTCGTCGCGCCCCGGCGCCCAGTCGCGCGCATAGATCAGCAGCGCCGCTGCTACCGCCGCCATCAGCGCCAGCACTATCCCCGCCCGCACGAGCATCTGCGTTACAGTCAGCCCCCTGATGATCCCTATCCCTTGATATGTAGTACGCAGATCAGCGTGAACAGGCGGCGGGCCGTGTCGAAATCGACCGTGATCTTCCCCTCCAGCCGCTCGATCAGCATCTCTGCCGCGTCATTGTGAATCCCCCGCCGCGCCATGTCGACCGTCTCGATCTGCTGGGGCGATGCGTTGCTGATCGCCTGATAATAGCTGTCGCAAATGGCGAAATATTCGCGAATCGGTCGGCGGAACCGGCCCAGCCCCAGGATGATCGCCTCCAGCGGTCGGTCGTCCTCCCGGTTGATTTCGATCACCAGCCGCCCATCTTCAACCCGCAGCACGACTTTGTACGGTCCGGCATAGCCGTCGTCATGCGCGCGCTGTGGGGCGAAATGATTATCCTCCAGCAGGTCGAATATCGCGATCCGCCGCTCCTGCTCGACGTCCGCATTGCGCCACAGGATCGTCCGCTCGTCGAGCTTGATGTCTATGATGCGCGGATCGGCCATGGGGTCTGCCTCAGTGCGGCGGCAGGGGGCGAAATGCAAGCGGGACTTATCCACAGCTTGGGTGCATCGTTTCGACCTTGCCCCTTGCGCGCACGCGCCGTGGGGACGAATAGAAGCAGATGGCCGAACTCGTAAAACTCACCACCCCCGCCCCTGAAAGCGGCCTTCAATTGCCCCGCAATGTTGAGGCGGAAGCCGCGCTGCTCGGCGCGATCATGATCGACAACCGCATTGCCGAAGACGTGCAGTTGCGCATGAAGTCGGAACATTTTTTCGAGCCGCTGCATGGCCGCATCTACGACGCGATCATGAAGCTGCTGGACCGCGACATGGTCGCCAATCCCGTCACGCTCAAACCCATGCTCGACATGGACCCTGCGCTGAAAGAACTGGGCGGCGCGGCCTATCTGGCGCAATTGACCGGCAACGGCGCAGCGCTGATCGGCGCGCGCGACTTCGCCACGCAGATTTACGACCTCGCTTTGCTACGACAGCTTGTCAGTGTCGGGCGCGAACTGGTTGAAAATGCACTCGATACCAGCGAGGATGTCAACCCGCGTGAGCAGATCGAAGCCGCCGAAGTCGCCCTCTATAAAGTGTCGGAAGGGGAGGGCGAGACCGGCTCGATCAAGAGCTTCCTCATGGCCTCCA
This sequence comes from Sphingobium sp., assembly GCF_049304695.1. Classification (GTDB taxonomy): domain Bacteria; phylum Pseudomonadota; class Alphaproteobacteria; order Sphingomonadales; family Sphingomonadaceae; genus Sphingobium. The sequence goes on along the minus strand of NZ_JBAQOK010000087.1, from coordinate 66,148 downwards.
CCGCCGCCGTGCAGGTCGCCGAACGCGCGCTCAACAGCGGCGGGCATGTGTCGGGTATCACCACTGGCATCAACAGCCTGAACGCGAAAATCGGTGGCCTTCATAATTCCGATCTCATGATTCTGGCCGGGCGTCCGGGCATGGGCAAGACGTCTCTCGCCACGAACATCGCCTATAATGCCGCGTCCCGCTGGCTGCGCGACAATGCCGACGGCATCCCGCCCGAAAAGAATATGGGCGCGAAAACCGCCTTCTTCAGTCTGGAAATGTCCGCCGACCAGCTGGCCACCCGCGTCCTCGCCGAACAGTCGGGCATCAGCGGCGAAGCGCTGCGCATGGGCAAGATCAGCCGCGCCGATTTCCAGAACCTGTCCCGCGCCGCGCGAGAATTGCAGGAACTGCCGCTGTTCATCGACGATACGCCGGGTCTCACCATCGCCGCGCTGCGCACCCGCGCGCGCCGTCTGAAACGCCGTCACGATATCGGCTTCATCGTGGTCGATTATCTGCAACTGTTGCAAGGCACGGGCCGCGCCAACGAAAACCGCGTCAATGAAATTTCGGAAATTTCCCGTGGTCTCAAGACCCTGGCGAAGGAATTGCATGTCCCGGTGCTGGCTCTGTCGCAGCTGAGCCGTGCGGTCGAACAGCGGGAAGACAAGCGCCCCCAGCTATCGGATCTGCGCGAATCCGGCTCGATCGAGCAGGACGCCGACATGGTCTGGTTCGTTTTCCGCGAAGATTATTACGAAGCGGCCAAGGAACCCAAGCCCGAAGACGAATCCGCCTATGCGATCTGGAAAGAGAATATGGAGCGGATTTATGGTCTGGCCGAAGTCATCATCGCCAAGCAGCGCCATGGTTCGACGGGCCGCATACGCATGAAATTCGACGCCAAGATCACGCGCTTCTCGGATCTGGCCGACGACAGTTATCAGGATAATGATTACGAATAGGGGCGGTAGGGCGAAAATCGCGCTCTACTCCAAGCCGAATGCCACCCAACCTCCGTTCGTTTCGAGCGATGTCGAGAAACCCAGGCACTACTTCTCGACTTCGCTCGAAACGAACGGGGGGGGGGAAGTGATCCTACTCTAAAGGCCGGGGCGCCTATCCATCTAACCGCACAACCCCTCCTCAACGCCGCCCAACGCACTCCTCCGTTCATTTCGAGCGAAGTCGAGAAACGCAGGCCAACCCGTCCGCCTCCCGACTTCGCCTGCTCCATCACCCGGCCTTAGCCGCCTTGGCCCGCGCCGCCACCCGCGTCTCCAGCATCGACAACGGCATAGCCCCTTCCTCAAGAATGGCATGGAACTGCTTGATATCAAAGCGATCGCCCAGCATCGCCTGCGCATCTTGCCGCGCCTTGTTCCAAACGCCATGCCCAACCTTGTAACTGGTCGCCTGACCCGGCTGCGTGCAGTAACGCTCGACCTCACGTTGGCAGCGGGGGCGGGCAAAGCCGCTCTTGTCGACCATATAATCGGTCGCCTGCTTTACGTCCCATTTCTTGGCATGGATGCCGGTGTCCACCACCAGTCGCGCCGCGCGGAACAGGAAGGATTGCAGGTATCCCGCCCGGTCGATCGGCGTCGCATAGCCCTTCAACTCGTCCGCCAGCTGCTCGGCGTAGAGCGCCCAGCCTTCCGAATAGGCGCTCATGAACCCGGTCTTGCGCAGCATCGGAATGTCGCCCGCCGTCTGCGCGGTAGAAATCTGAAGGTGATGTCCCGGCACGCCCTCATGATAGGTCAGCGCAGGCAGGCCATATTTGGGCCAGTCGCCCATATCCTTCAGGTTGATGAAGTAGATCGCCGGTCGTGATCCATCCAGCGCCGCGCGATTATAATAGCCGTTGGACGCGCCATCCTGAATCTCCACCGGCACCGCCCGAATTTCCAGCGCCGTGTCAGGAATCGTCGCGAACATATTGGGAAGTTTGGCTTTCATACCGTCCAGATCGCGGTTCAACTGATCCAGCAACGCCGCGCGCCCTTCGGCACTATCGGCATAAAGCTGCGCTGGCTCGACGTTCAGCGCCGCCAGCCTCTCGCCCACGCTCCCCTTGCTATATCCCGCGCCTTTCAGGATCGTGTCCAACTGCGCGCTGATGTCCGCCACCTGCTCCAGCCCCATGGCGTGAATCTGCGCCGCGCTCATGTCTGTCGTCGTCGCGCTTTTGAGCGCCGCTGCATAAATCTCGTCGCCACGCGGCGTCCGCCACACGCCATCGCCCGCCGCAGTCTTGGGCCGCAAAGCCTCGACCGCTGCAATCTGCTCGTCCAGCGCCGGATAGACGGACTTCTCCACGATCGCCGCCGCCTTGCCCTGCCAGTCGCCCGCGATTCCCTTGGCCGCCGCGCGCTTCACCAGCGATTGCACCATGCTGCTGCTCGCCGCTGGCTGCCCGCGCAGCTTCTTCATCTGCCCCAATGTCAGGTCCAGCGACCAGCCCGGCGCGAGGTATCCGCGCGCTGCTTCGTCCCGCTGCATCGCCGTGTCGGTGCGCAGGTTGCGCGCGAACGCCTCCAGCCGCGCCAGATAGGCGTCGCAATCCGCCTGCACGTTGATCGTGTGCGCGGTATTCAGGAAATCGGGCGTCGAAAAATAGCTGCCCCCCTGTTGGAAGATGCGATAGGGGCGCACCGCGCTGTTCAGCCCAAAGCGTCCCGGCGCGACCGTCTGCTGGTCCAGCAGATACAGGATGACGTCCAGATTCAACCGCTGCGCATCCGACAGTCTGGCTTCCTTGAACCCGTTTAACTCCCCGATCGCCGCCTGCGTCTGCGCCAGCCGCTTCATCATGGCCGATTTGCTGTTATCGTCCAATTGGCTCTTCGCCCCGGCGCGCGCGCCCTTGTCCAGACCAAGGCTGGTGACGAAGGCCGGCGACATGTCCAGTTGCCGTTCGAATATCGCGGCAAAGGCGGCGGACAGGCGCGCATCGTCGCCCCCTGCGGCCTGCGCAAACAGACGCTGACTGGCCCCGGTCATCGCAACAGCGCCCGACGCGGCAAGAAATTGACGGCGGTCCATGGTCCACTCCTTTGTTGAATCGTGGCTCTGTTTATTGCGTGTCAAACAAGCCTCGTCCAGCGCCTTGTAACATTGTTACGCAAGCGGGACAGATTCAGGCAGGCGGAACCGCGAACCTCTTGGCCAGCCCGTGATAGAGCCGCTCCTTGCTCACCAGTTGCGCGGAAAAATCGGCGACCAGTGCTGCGGCCAGCAGTGGCAGCATCAAACCCCGGCTCGCAGTGGTTTCGGAAATGATGATGACCGCCGTCAACGGCGCGCGCACCACGCCTGTAAAATAGGCGACCATGCCGAGCAGCACGACCGCGCCCTGCGGATAACCGGGGAACAGGCTGCCCAATATATCGCCAATGCCCGCCCCCACCGACAGCGACGGCGCAAAAATCCCGCCGGGCAGGCCCGATGCCGCCGTCGCCAGCGTCGACAGGAATTTGGCCGGCCCAAACCACAGCGGCACGTCCTTGCCCGTGATGATGGCCTGTGCCGCTTCGTAACCGGTTCCCCATGTCAGGCCAGTCGCCACGCCGACCAGCGCGACGAGGATACCGCAGCCCAGCGCCATGCCGACCGGCCGCGCGCGCAGCCACGCGACCGGCGCGAAATTCGTGCGGCCCGACGCCAGCATCAATCGGGAAAACAGCCCGCCCGCGATCCCCCCGAAAAATCCAGCCACCGGCGCCGCCACCAGAGCATCGCCGACGCTCAACGTCTGGCGCATGACACCGAAATAGACATAATCGCCCGCCAGCCCCAAACTGACCATGCCCGCGATCAGCACCGCCGCCATCACCAGCAACGTCATCCGCTGCTCATAGGCGGCCGCCAGTTCCTCGATCGCAAAGGCCACGCCCGCCAGCGGCGTATTGAACGCACCCGCCACGCCCGCCGCGCCCCCGGCGATGAACACCGACGCGCGCAACGGGACGCGCATGATCCGATGTGCATATCCCATGATGCTCGCGGCGATCTGCACCGTCGGCCCTTCACGCCCGACCGACGCGCCGAACAACAATGTGCCGATCGTCAGCCAGAATTTGACGAAGACAGTGCGCGCCGACACCAATTCTTTCATGCCCGCTTCGGGGTTGCGGGTGGCAGCGATGACTTGAGGAATACCCGATCCTCTGGCGGCAGGGGCCAGCTTCATCGTGATCCACGCGAACGCGGCAAAGCCCAATGGCGTGATAATCAGCGGCAACCACCAGCACCATGCGACCATATGGTGAAATATGCCGCCCGCCCGGTCAGCCAGTTCGGCAAAGAGCAGCGCGGTCAGCCCGACCAGCACCGCGCCGCTCAAAATGGCGACGCGCCGCCGCCAGATCATCGCGTGTGGGCCATGGCGACGCGCCATGATGCGCGCGCGGCGCTGAAGCAGGCGAAGCCGTTCCATCATGCTGGTCGATCGTCCGCCTGTATAGCGACCGCTTTGGCCGGGGACCGACCCATAACGTCCCGCGCACCGGGTGAAAACCCCGTGCGCGCAAATCTATCAGGCGATGCCCCGATCAGAAAACCGGCATGTTCGCCGGATCTTCGGGATCAACCACAGGGGTCGGCGTCACCGGCGAATGGATGCCACATTCCACCTTGTCCCACCCACGCCAGCGGCCCGCACGCGGGTCTTCGCCCGGCGCAACCTTGGACGTGCATGGCTCGCATCCGATCGACAGATAACCCTGCGCCTCCAGCGGATGGCGGGGCAGGGCGTGCGCCTCGAAATAGGCGTCCAGATCGGCCTTGGTCCAATCGCCCAGCGGATTGATCTTCAACCGCCCATCCTCGACCTCGAACCGGGGCAGGTTCTGGCGCGTCACCGACTGGAACGCCTTGCGCCCGGAAATCCACGCGTCCAGCCCGGCCTTCGCCCGCTTCAACGGCTCCACCTTGCGAATTTCGCAGCAGCCATCGGGGTCGTAAGACCAGCGCAACCCTGTCTCGTCCTTTGCCGCGATCACCTCGGCGATCGGTCGGATCGTGCGGCTGTCGGTAAAGCCAAATGCGCTCATCAACGTGTCGCGATAGGCCAAAGTCTCGTCGAACATCTTCATCGTATCGACGAAAATCACCGGCACCCGCTTGTCGGCCTGCGCCACCAGATGCAGCAGCACCGCGCTTTCCGTGCCGAACGACGACACCACACCGACATTCCCCGCCAGCCCTTGCGCAAATACCGCCTTGAGCATGTCCAGCGTATCGACCCCCGCGAACCGCGCGTTCAGTGCATCAGCGTCCGCCTGCGTGAACAGGGGACGGGTGTCGATAATGTCGATCTGGCGCGCGGCTTCAGCCATTCTGGGTCTCCGGGTGCCGCCTGGCCCAAATCGGGCTGCGGCCATCGATCGTCTTTTGATAGACGTCGTCATAGCGGTTGAGCGCGCGATCGACCGCTGCGTAGTCCAGCGCCTTGGCGGGGTGAAAACTGTCGAAGCCGCATCGGCGCATCGCGACGATCTGGTCCACCAGCACGTCGCCGACCGCGCGCAATTCGCCCGCATAGCCCGCCTCACGCAAAATACGCGCCGCCGAATAGCCGCGCCCGTCGCCGTAAACCGGGAAGTTGACCTCCACCAGCGACAGCCGCTCCAGATGCGGCAGCAATTCGCGCGCATCCTCACCCGGCTCGATGCGGACGGCCGTGGCGTTGGACTGGCCGGTAAAGGCCTCGACCGTCACGGACGGTTCCTGCGTGGGTTCACCATCACGAAAGGACAGAAATTCAACCATCAGATAATTCCCCGTTCGGGCTGAGCCCTTCGACTGCCTGCTTGCAGCAGTCGCTCAGGATAAACTTCATCAAAGATGAAGTCGAAGCCTTCACCTGAGCGCAGCGAAGGCGCTTCACTTCGTTCAGCGGAACCCTTCGACAAGCTCAGGGCGAACGGACGTTGGTGATAAGGCTCACCCATAAATCGCCTCCTTGAACGGCTTCATGCCGATCCGGCGATAGGTATCCAGAAACCGCTCACCGCTCTCCCGCTCTGCCAGATACAGGTCCGTCACCTTCTCGATCGCATCGACCACGCCATCCTCGGAAAAGCCCGGCCCGGTGATCTGGCCCAGCGATGCATCCTCCGCGCCCGAACCACCCAGCGACAACTGGAAATTCTCCACACCCTTCCGGTCCACGCCCAATATGCCGATATGCCCGGCATGATGATGGCCACAGGCGTTGATGCAGCCGGAAATTTTCAGCTTCAACTCGCCCAGTTCCGCCTGCCGCTCCGTCGCCTTGAACCGCTGGGCGATCTTCTGCGCCAGCGGAATGGAGCGCGCGTTGGCGAGCGCGCAATAGTCCAGACCGGGGCAGGCGATGATGTCGGTGATGAGGTCCAGATTGGCTTCGGCCAGACCCGCCTCGTCCAGCTTCTGCCAGATGGCGTAGAGGTCCGCCTTCTTCACATGGGGCAGCACCAGATTCTGCGCATGGGTGACACGCAGTTCGTCCAGCGAATATTGCTCCGCCAGGTCTGCCGCCAGCGCGATCTGCGCCGCCGACGCGTCGCCGGGGATGCCCTCGATCGGTTTCAGACTGATGTTGACGATGGCATAGCCGGGCGCCTTGTGCGCTGCGACTTGCCGATCGACCCACAGCGCAAACGCCGGATCGCTCCGGTCGATGGCGTCGCTCAGGCCCGTTTCATAAGCCGGTGGGGCGAAGAAAGCACGGATGCGCGCCAGTTCCTCGACCGGCGGATTGAGGCCCAGTTCCCGCATATGCGCAAACTCTTCCTCAACCTGCCGCTTATATTCCTCGACGCCGATTTCGTGGACCAGTATCTTGATCCGCGCCTTGTACTTGTTGTCGCGGCGACCGTAGCGATTATAGACGCGCAGGCACGCTTCCAGATAAGATACAATCTCATCTTCGCCCACGAAGTCCCTGATAAGTGGCGCAACCATGGGCGTGCGCCCCATGCCGCCACCGGCATAGACCTCCGCGCCGATCGCACCATCACGCTCGACCAGCTTCAACCCGATGTCATGCAGCCGCATCGCCGCGCGATCATCCTCGCTGGCGATCACGCAAATCTTGAACTTGCGCGGCAGATAGGTGAACTCCGGGTGGAAACTCGACCATTGGCGCAGCAATTCGGCCCAGGGGCGGGGGTCCGCCACTTCGTCCGCGCTGACGCCTGCATATTGGTCGGACGAGATATTGCGGATGCAATTGCCCGACGTCTGAATCGCATGCATCTCCACCGTGGCCAGTTCGGCCAAAATGTCGGGCGCATCGGCCAGCTTGATCCAGTTATATTGCAGGTTCTGGCGTGTGGTGAAGTGGCCATAGCCCTTGTCATATTTGTCCGCAATCTCGCCCAGCTTGCGCATCTGCTTACCCGACAGCGTGCCATAGGGGATGGCGACGCGCAGCATATAGGCGTGGAGTTGCAGATAGAGGCCGTTCATCAACCGCAACGGCTTGAATTGGTCCTCGGTCAGCGCGCCGGACAGGCGACGTGTCACCTGATCGCGAAATTCATCGACGCGGGCATCGACCATCGACTGGTCATAACTGTCATAACGATACATGGTCAGATCACCCACTTGCCGATGTCGGCCTCGGCGGTTTGCGGAATAAGGTCGGGGCGCACGGTCGGTCCCAATGCGCGGATGCGGTCCTTGATATGGGCGGGGCGCACGCCAGCGTCGGTGATGGTCGCGTCGATGACATAGGCGCCCACGACGCGCAGCGCCGCTTCCTCGGTCCGGGCGAGGTCGTCGCCCCTGTCACCCACATCGACCGACTCCGCCACCTGCCGCGACCAGCCATCGCCAGCCCACCAGATCACGTCGCCCGACGACAGATCATTCCCCGTAAGTATCTTCACGAACGCATCTCCGCCCCAATATCCTGTCTTTGCGCCCAACCGGCCAGCACATCTTGCGCCAGCGCATAAGTCGCCACTTCGCCCACGACGATCAGCGCCGGGCTTTTCACATTCTCACGTACCACCATGTCGCCAAGGTCCGCGAGCAGCGTGCGCAGCGTGCGCATATCCGCGCGCGTTCCGTTTTCCAGCACGGCGACCGGCACGTCCGGCGCGACACCATCGGCGATCAGCTTGTCGGCAATGTCCGCCGCGCTCGCCACGCCCATATAGATGACGAGCGTGCGCCCTTTACCCGCCAGCCCCGACCAGTCCTGTGTCGTGAGCCCCTTGCACTGGCCCGCGACGAAGCTCACCGCGCTCGACGCCGCCCGATGGGTCAGCGGCAACTGCGCCTGCGCCGCGCTGCCCATGGCCGCGCTGATACCCGGCACCACCTCGACCGGCACGCCCGCCGCGCGGCACGCATCGACTTCCTCGCCGCCACGCCCGAAAATGAACGGATCGCCACCTTTCAGCCGCACCACGTTGCGTCCCGACAGCGCAATCTCCACCAGCAGGGCGTTGATCGCCTCCTGCGGCATGGAATGGCGGCTGCGCTTCTTGGCGACGCAAATCATCTCTGCGTCCGGCGACGCCAGCGCCAGTATCTCCGCCGACACCAGCCCGTCATGCACGATGACGCTGGCCGATCCGATCAGGCGCGCAGCCTTGATCGTCAGCAGTTCAGGGTCGCCCGGTCCCGCGCCCACCAGATGGACGGTAGCAGATACAGTGTCAGCCATGCTTGCCATGTGGCGAAAAGGCGGCCCAAGTTCAATTCAGAATGGGTATGGGGTCCGTTAGGAAATCTATTCAGTCGCCCATGGCGGATATGTCGATGTCTTTCAGCCCGATGCCGATCGACGCGCGCGGCGTCTCTATTTCCGACGACACCACCGGATAGGCGCAATAATCGGCCGCATAATAGGCGCTTGGCCGATGATTGCCCGATATGCCGACCCCGCCGAACGGCGCGGAGGACGACGCGCCATTGGTCGGCCGGTTCCAGTTGATGACGCCCGCCTGCACATTGGCCCAGAACTGGTTATATTCTTCGGGCGATCCCCCGATCAGCGACGCCGACAGCCCGTATCGGCTGGCGTTCGCCTGCGCGATCGCCTCCTCGAACGTCGTGACCCGCACGACCTGCAACAAAGGTCCGAACAATTCGACATCGGGCCGGTCCTGCATCGCCGTCACGTCGATGATCGCTGGCGATACGAACGGCAGCCCCGCTTTGGGCCGCACCATATGCTTGATCGGTCTGCCGCCATTGCTCATCAGCCACAGGAAACTTTCGGTCAACCCGTCGGCGGTCGCCATGTCGATCACTGGTCCCATGAACGGCGTAGGGTCGGCATGGGGGTGATCGACGATCAACCGGTCGGCCAGTTTCTTGACCTCCGCGATCAGCGCATCGGCCATGCTGTCCCGCACGATCAGGCGACTGGCCGCCGTGCAGCGCTGGCCACTCGACAGGAAAGCCGACTGCACCACGATCGTCGCGGCGGCGTTGATTTCGGGCGTGTCCCACACCACGATCGGATTATTGCCGCCCATCTCCAGCGCCAGTATCTTGCCCGGCTGCGTCCCGAACTGGCGATTGATGGCGATGCCGGTCTGCGCCGATCCGGTGAACAATATGCCGCCCACATCGTCATGCGCCGCCAGCGCCTTGCCCTCGCTCGCGCCGCCCTGAACGACGCGCATCGCGTCGATCGGCACGCCCGCCTCATGATAGAGCTGCACCAGCATTGCGCCCACCGCCGGGGTCTTTTCCGACGGCTTGAACACCACCGCATTCCCGGCCAGCAACGCAGGCACGATATGCCCATTGGGCAGATGCGCGGGGAAATTATAGGGGCCAAGCACCGCCATGACGCCATGGGGCTTGTGCCGCACGGATTGCCGCGCGCCCAGCGCGCCCTCCAGCCGCCTTTGCCCCGTGCGTTCGGAATAGGCGGCGACGGATATGTCCACCTTGGCCATCACGCCCGCCACTTCCGCGCGTGCGTCCCATAATGGCTTGCCGGTTTCGCGCGCGATCAGATCGACCAGCGCATCTTCATGCCGCCGCACGACATTGACGAAGCGGCGCAGCGTTTCGATACGATAGGCGATCGGTTGCGCTGCCCATCGCGGCCAGGCCGCCTTGGCCAGCGCGACTTCCGCGTCGACGTCGCCAGCCTCGCCCTGCCAGAGCAGCGCGCCGGTGGCCGGTTCATGGGACGTCAGGGGAGCGGACATAGCGCTGTGATATGAAGAAAAAAGGTTAAGAAAGCCAGAGGCATGACAGGATGACCAACATGCCGCTACCGTCAGCGCGGGGGCGGCAGTCCGTCCGCCATCAACCACATTTCGGCGGGCAATCGGGATGAAAAGGCTGCGATATTAAAATCCTGCAACATCGCCCGCACCACCATTTTTACGTTTTCATTGGCGGTCAACATCGCGACCCGATCCTCGGGTCTATATGTCCGGCGAAACTGCGCCAGGATCAGCGCCCCCGTGCCCGCATCCTGCTCGCCAGCACCGGTTACGTCGGACAGGACGCGAATCTGTTCACCGGCCTGCCGCTTCTGCGCGATGATGGCGCGCAGCGCATCGAAATGCGCGTTTAATTCTGCTTCGGTCCAGCGATTGGTGGAAGTCACCGTAATGATGCCATCCGCGTCGGTCAGGTCACGCTCGATCATGTCACTACCGCCGACTAGTTGAATCCATCGACCGGGGTCGGCCTGTGTCCTGTTACCTGCGAAAAGCCCCATTCATCAATATAATTAACTATTCTATTCACGCAGCGGCGATGCATTCGCTATGCGCCGCCCCCATGCGCCGGATCGCTGCGACCTTGGCATGCAAAGGCGCCCAATCGTCGTCGGTGTCGATCGCGCTCCAGATCGCCTCGACCTCCTCAATGTGCATGGAGCAGGGGGCGGCATCCGTCCAATAGTCATGGCGTCTTGCATCCTCCACGCCTGCAAACCCCGCAATCGCGCCACGAAACGCGTCCCACGCCGCATCATCATAATCATGCCCCTCGCGCGCGACGCCGCCACGCCAGTCATGGAAAAACCGGTCGATCCCGGTCCCGCTCATGGCCATGCCCCGTACCGCCGCCGCGATCATCGCATCCGCCCCGTCGCCCGGCACCACGCCCAGCCGCCAGCAGAAACGCCGCGCCATCGCCTGCGCATAGAGCGCGGGAAACCGCTCCAACTGCTCGATCAACGGCGCCGCCTCCACCAATGCGCGCAGCGACACCGCCAGTTGCGCGACGTCCCAATGGATCGCCTCGGCCTGCCGCCCGAACGCATATAGCCCCTGATGATCGAAATAGGCGGCGGTGAAATTTGCGTCCCACAATGGCGTGAACCGCCACGGCCCATAATCGAAACTCTCACCCGTCACATTGATATTGTCGCTGTTCAACACGCCATGCACGAATCCCGCCACCATATAGCTGGCGGCCAGATCGGCGGTGCGCTCCACCACCCGGCCCAGCAATTGCGCAGGCGGATTATCCCCCGGCACCTCGCCGTACAGATGCGTCAGCGCATAGTCGGTCAGCTTTTCCAGCAGCGCCCTGTCCTCCAGAAACGCCGCTCGCTGGAACGATCCGATGCGGATATGCGAATGCGACAGGCGCACCATCGCCGCGCCGCGTGTGGGTGAAGGCTCGTCATTGCGCTCCAATGCCTCGCCGGTTTCGATGATCGACAGGGTCTTGCTCGTGTTGACGCCCAATGCCTCCAGCATCTCGGTCGCCAAAATCTCGCGCACCCCGCCTTTCAGCGTCAACCGCCCGTCGCCAAAGCGGCTATAGGGTGTCTGGCCTGAACCCTTGGTGCCCAGGTCCATCAATCGCCCATCGGAATCGCGCATCTGCGCGAACAGGAACCCGCGCCCATCGCCGATGTCGGGATTATAATGGCGGAACTGATGGCCATGATAGCGCAGCGCCAAAGGGCGGGGCAGGGTGCCGGGCAAGGGTTCGAACCGCCCGAAATGCGCGATCCACGCCTCGTCGCTCAGGCTGTCCAGCCCCACGCTGGCCGCTGCCCGGTCGTTGCGGAACCGCAGGATCGTCTGCGGAAAATCCGCCGCATCGACCGGCGCGGCGATGTCCGGCATCAATGCGTCGATTTGTGCGACGGGGCTGTAAATGGCGGCTTGCGGCGTCTGGTTCATACGGCGATATGGGGGACGCAGACCCAAAGGATCAAGCGTGAGCGGTTATAGCGACGGATATTGGTGGTCACCTGATGGGCTGCGGCTCCATTATCGGGACTATGCGGGTGGGGATGATGGTCGTCCGCCCTTGCTGTGCCTGCCGGGCCTGACGCGCAATGCGCGCGATTTCGAACCGCTCGCCGCGCGCCTGGCCGGGCAATGGCGTCTCATCTGTCCCGATATGCGGGGCCGGGCCGAAAGCGCCTATGCCAAGGATGCGATGACCTATGTGCCGCTGACCTATCTTCAGGATATCGGTCGCCTGCTCACCGATCTCGCGATCCCGCGCTTCGTCGCGATCGGCACCTCGCTGGGCGGCATCATCACCATGTTGATCGCCGCGACGCATCGCGAATGGCTCTCAGGGGCGCTGCTCAACGATGTCGGTCCGGTGGTGGACGACGCCGGCATGGCGCGCATCCGTTCTTATGTGGGCGTGGGCCAGTCGCACCCCAGTTGGGTCCATGCCGCCCGCTCCCTGTGCGAAGCCAATGGTGACGTCTATCCCGGCTATGATCTGGAAGCCTGGCTGGCGATGGCCAAGCGTTTGTATCGCCTGAACAATGCGGGCCGGATCGTCCTTGATTATGACATGCGTATCGCCGAACCCATCCGCGCCATGGCGCAGGACGGCGCGAGCGAAGCGGGCGTCGACATGTGGCCGGTCATGGCTGCCTTCCGCGACATTCCCACGCTGATCCTGCGTGGCGCGCAATCCGACATATTAAGCGCCCCGACCGCGCAGCGCATGGTCGCCGACATCGGCGACAGCGCGCAACTCGTCACCGTGCCGGACGTCGGCCACGCGCCCGTGCTGGACGAACCGACCAGCGCCGATGCGATCGACCGGCTGCTTGAAAGCGTGCTGCGTGGCTGACTCGGCCCGGTCCGCCCATCGACCCCATATCCTCCACGTCCATGGCAGCTTCACTCTGGGGGGCAAGGAAGCCCGCGCCGTACGCCTGATGAACCTGTGGGGCGATCGCGCCCGCCACAGCATCGTCAGTGCCGACCCGGTCGCGCTGGGCGCACGGGACGCCATCGACCCCCAGATCGACGTCGATTTCCCCGACAGCCCCTCCTTTGCCGGGAAACCGGGGCTTGTCCGCTATTGGGAAATAGCTAAGTTCCTGAAAAGGTTCGATTTAATACTGACCTACAATTGGGGCGCCATGGATGCGACGATGGCGCATCATGTCTATGTCTCACTCTGGAAATTACCCCCCCCCCTCATTCATCACGAAGACGGCTTCAACGCCGACGAAACCGCAGGTCTCAAAACCAAACGCAACCTCTTCCGCCGCGTCGCCCTGCGCAGCGCCCACGCCCTTGTCGTGCCCTCCGTCCGCCTCGAAACGATCGCCAGTCAGGTCTGGAAACAGCCCGCCAGCAAAATCCACCTGATCCGCAACGGCATCGACATCGCCCGCTATCAGGCCGCCCCCGAACCCGACGCCATCCCCAACCTGATCCGCTCCCCCGGCAAGCTGCTGGTCGGCACGCTGGCGGGCCTTCGCGGCGTCAAGAATATCCCCCGCCTCGTCCGCGCCGTCGCCGCCCATCGGGACCGGCTGCAACTGGTGGTCGTGGGGGAGGGGCCGGAACGCGACGCCATCCTCGCCGAAGCTGCCGCCCATGGCCTCGACGACCTCTGCATGGCAGGCTTCATGGACCGCCCATGGCGCTTCATCGGCCTGTTCGACATCTTCGCTTTGTCCTCGGACAGCGAACAATTCCCCATCTCCCTTGTCGAGGCGATGGCCGCTGGCTTGCCGGTCGCCTCGATGGATGTGGGCGACATCGCCAACATGGTCGCCCCCGCCAACCGCCCCTTCGTCGTCGCTGACGAAGGGGGCCTTGCCCAAGCCCTCGGCACGCTCGCCGACTCCTCCGAATTACGCGCCTCGCTGGGTGCCGCCAACCGCCAGCGCGCCAATCAGGATTTTGGCGAAGCGGCCATGGTCGATGCCTATGCCGCATTATATGGGCAGGCTATGGCCAGCCCATATATTTTGCGCTAGGGGGCGCGTCATTCGTCAACCAAGTCGAAAGCTGGTATAAGACGGCTTTCGTCTGGTCCGGGAAGGCCAGTGCTATTTTGCAGGAGACGTCGTTGTTCAAGGGGTTGAAGCCCATCGTCTATGGTGGCCGCGAAGTGTGGCCACTGGTCGAAGGCGGCAAGGGTGTTGCCGTGTCCAACCACGCCAGCTCAGGCGCCTGGGCGGCGGCTGGCGGCATCGGCACCATCTCGGCGGTGAACGCCGACAGCTATGACAGCTTCGGCAATGTCATCCCCCAAATCTATCATGGCCGCACCCGCCGCGACCGGCACGAAGAACTGGTCGCCTACGCCATCGACGGCGCGGTCGAACAGGTCAAACGCGCTTACGAAATCGCGGATGGCAAAGGCGCGATCAACATCAACGTCCTGTGGGAAATGGGCGGGGCGCAACGCGTTCTCCATGGCGTCCTTGAAAAGACCAAGGGCATGGTATCGGGCGTCACCTGCGGCGCTGGTATGCCCTACAAGCTGTCCGAAATCGCGGCCTCCTACAACGTCAGCTATCTGCCGATCGTCAGCTCCGGCCGCGCCTTCCGCGCGCTGTGGAAGCGCGCCTATTCCAAGGCATCGGAATGGCTGTCCGCCGTCGTCTATGAAGACCCCTGGCTGGCGGGTGGCCATAACGGCCTGTCCAATGCCGAAGACCCCCGCGTGCCGCAGGACCCCTATCCCCGTGTCAAAGCCTTGCGCGACACGATGCGCGAAGGCGGCATTTCCGATGAAGTCCCCATCGTCATGGCCGGCGGCGTCTGGGCGCTCAAGGACTGGAACGACTGGATCGACAATCCAGAACTCGGCACCATCGCCTTCCAGTTCGGCACCCGTCCGCTCCTGACGCAGGAAAGCCCCATTCCGCAGGAATGGAAAGATCGCCTGACGCAGATCAATCCCGGCGACATCCTGCTCCACAAATTCTCGCCTACTGGTTTCTACAGCTCGGCAGTACGCAATCCCTTCCTGCGCAGCCTGGAGGCGCGTTCGGAACGGCAGATCCCCTTCAGCACCGAACAGGCGGGCGACCACACCCACCGGCTCGACGTCGGCGTAAAGGGCAAGAATTTCTGGGTCACGCTGGGCGACCTCAACCGCGCTCGCGAATGGGTGGGCCTCGGCTTCACCGCCGCGCTCAAGACGCCCGACAACACGCTGGTGTTTGTCGGTGAGGAAGAAAAGGGCGTCATCCGCAAGGACCAGACGGACTGCATGGGCTGCCTTAGCCAATGTTCCTTCTCGTCCTGGATGGACAGCGAAACCAATTCGACCGGACGTCTGGCCGACCCGCGCAGCTTCTGCATCCAAAAGGCGTTGCAGGAAGCGGTCCATGGCGGCGACCTCGACCAGAATCTGCTCTTCGCGGGCCACGGCGCCTATAAGTTCAAGCAGGACCCTTTCTATTCGAACGGGTTCGTGCCGACCGTGAAGCAACTGGTCGACCGCATACTGACGGGCGACTGATGGCGGATATTCCGGGCCTGGCCGAACTGCGGTACGATACGCCACATTTCGACGTCGTGCGCATGGGCGAATTTGTCCTGTGCGCCATATCCGGCGCGCGCATCGCGCTGGAAGACCTGAAATATTGGAGTGCCGAATTTCAGGAGGCCTATAGCGGCCCGGAGGAGGCGACTCGCGCATTCCTCCAGCATCGCGGCGCAGATTTTCGTTAAAGCGGGCACGGCCGAGGAAATCCTGCCGAAATTTGCGCAGGTTGCTTCATAAATCGGTAACCTTGCAATTTTCTTGTTCCGATATGACGAAGGGTGATGTAATCTTACCCCAGAGAGCGGCCAAGATCGCTCCTTTGGGAAAGGATGTATATCATGTCGCGTATCGACATTTTTGGTGATCGAATTTGCATCGTGTCGAGCCTGCTGATAGTTGGCTGGTTCTTGTATAGCTCGATCTTCTAAACCCGGTTGACGGCTGCGCAAAGCGCGCCTCTCTAGCTTTCAAGCAAAGCTATATCGACAATCCCGACTGGAGGGATCAATAAAGTCGCGAGCGGAAACGCTCCGCGGCTTTTGAAGGATGTCAGCTTGCTCCGCGTCACCAACGGCTAAAGCGCACGGTGCTGAGGCGACCACGCCAGGTTTCGTGTTCCCGTAAGGAGAAGACGATGACCAAAAAACCCGTTCGTTCACAACAGGCGCGACGCGAAGCCCTGTTGCCGCCCATTCCCCATTCATCCTGGTCGCGCCCGGACCGGACACGCGGTCGCAGCGTCATCATAGGGCCTGACGACTTCTGGTTACGGCTGGGACTCTAACGCTGGGTCAGGCGAGGCCCGTCACCGGCACGGCATGGACCTCGCCTGCCTCGAAACTGGCGATGGGATAGGCGCAGTAATCGGCTGCATAATAGGCGCTGGGCCGATGATTGCCCGACGCACCCAATCCGCCAAAGGGCATATTGCCCGCAGCGCCGGTGGTGGGCCGGTTCCGGTTGACCACGCCAGCGCGACTTTCCTCCACGACCCGTGTCCAAAGCGCCTCATCCGATGAAATGAGGCCCGCCGACAACCCGAAAGCAGTCGCATTGGCGGCGCATATTGCCGCATCGAAATCGGGGACTCGTATGATCGTCAGCGCCGGCGCGAAAATCTCCGTGTCCGGCACATCGACGCCCGTAACGTCCAGCAGGGCGGGGGTGACAAATGCTGCACTTCGTCCATCGACGCCAGTAAAAGGCCGCACAATCCGCGCGCCCTGGGCGATCAGCTTGCCGACGGCCTGATGCGCGGCGGCGGCGGCTGCATCGGACACCAGTGGTCCCATGAAGGCGTCGCCCGGTTCATCCCATGCCGCAATCGGCAAACGCGCCGCCATAGCCTCGACCGCCTCCACGATCGCATCACCTGTCCTGCCTGTCGGCACGATCAGCCGTCGTGCGCACGAACAGCGCTGGCCCGTGGTGATAAAGGCGGAATTGACGATGATGGACGCCGCCTCATCCGGGCTGTCCCACGCGATCAGCGGATTGTTGCCACCCAGTTCGAGCGCCATGACGACATGCGGGCGATCGACCAGCGCCCGGCGCAGCGCCGCGCCAGCCCCCGCCGATCCCGTAAACAGCAGGCCGTCAATGTCGCCTGCGACCAGTGCCTCTCCGGTCGTCCGTCCGCCCTGCACAACGGACAGCACGCCGTCTGGTAATCCGGCCGCCGCCCATGCCTCATCCATCGCCGCGCCTGTTGCGGGCGCGATCTCGGATGGTTTGAACACCACCACATTGCCCGCGATCAGCGCTGGGACGATATGTCCGTTGGGCAGGTGGCCGGGGAAATTATAGGGACCAAGCACCGCCATGACGCCATGGCCACGATGGCGCAGCACCGCGCGCCCGAACGGCATATCGTTGGCGCGTTCGCCTGTGCGCTCGGCATGGGCGGCGATCGACACCTCCACTTTCGCGATCATCGAACCGATTTCCGCGTCGCTTTCCCACAAAAGTTTCCCGGTCTCCCGCGAAATCAGCGTGGCGAGCGCAACCCGGCGCTCGGCCAGAACCTGCGCATAGCGGCGCACGATGCCGATGCGATCCTCCACTGCCAGCACGCGCCAGCCGGGCAGGGCAGCGCGAGCGGTGGCGATCGCCCGATCACAGGCGGCGGCGTCGGCCACCGGCCCTTCCCAGACAAGCGCGCCCGATGCGGGATCGAAGGATTGCAGCGTTTCGGTCATGCCCCGGCGCTCGTCATCGCAAAAATGCCGGTCGCATTGCCTGTGTCGAAGGCCAGGTCGATGCGACCCGTCGCCGGATCGACATCCCGGCTGATGAATTCATAGAAGGAGCCGGGCACCTGGCGCACCGCGCCATCGGCAAAGCGCCGCTCGACGGAATCGGCCCTAAACGCTGTCTGACGCACACGGCCCGTTGCCGAAATTTCCAGCCTGTCCTTCATCGGCTGGCCATCCGCCTTCAGCCGGTCGGCCAGTGCCGCAACATCCGCCACCCGATCGGTCGCGTGGTTGAAGGCATTGCCCTCCGTCGCGATCCACGCCGCTTCGTTGGATCGCGACAGCAGTAGCTGGTAATCGTCAAAGTCGGGCACATCATGCTGACGATCGAAGGCGGCAACGATTGTCGGCAGGGCGTTTGCCGCAACGGCAAACGGCACGGTGTCTCCGGCAGCATAACGTGCCAGCACATCCTTTGCCGCATCGGTCAGCGGATCGCGCGACGTGCCGAACACCCTTGCCGCACAGTCGGCGAAGTCTGCGTCGAAGCGATCGACATGCAATTCGGACAGGAAGAATTGCGGCACCGCTTCGGGCCAGTCCGTATGGACATAGGCGCGTCCAGTCATACGCAGGCGGTCGAGCGGATAGAGCGCCGCCATCGTGTAACCCAGCGGCAAAAGGATGCGGGTAAAGGCATCTTCTCCCGCAGGCAGGGCGCCAGTCGGCCCGTCAGGAAAGCGAATTGTGCGCAATGCGCCATGATCGAACGTCACCCGCCCACCGCGCGACAGGGTGTCGGCGACATAATGCGCTCCACTGTAAACCCGTTCGAGCAAATCGTGAAACAGCACGACATTCATCGCCATCGCGAATGCGCCGCGCGATACGGTTTCGCCGCGCTGGTCCAGCAAAGCCGGATCGATCGCCAGTGCATCGAGCGCCTCTCGCCCGTCCGCCGCACCCAGCGCTGCAATGGTCAGCGCACCGACATGGCCGTCATTCTCAATCGACATCAACTGCTCCCATGATCGCGCCACTATCCCAGCCTGAGCCAGGAAAATCAAATGGTGCGGTCGATCATGGTCGTAGCAATGTCGGCGGGTGCCCCAACTACATTTTCTTGGGGATGCAGTCCGCGCCCGCCGCCTTGATCCGGCCGCACAGGCGGTTGGCCTCGTCGCTGCTGGCGACCGGGCCGGCCTGCAGGCGCGTCACCGCGCCCGCTTTGATCATATAGGGCTGGTAGGCAGACAGTCCGCTCACCCTGCCTTTAAGCTGCGCCCAAAGGCTGCGCGCGCGACCATCTTCGCCAAAAGCGCCCAACTGGACGCGCCATCCGCCCGATGCGGCAGGGACCGGGGCGGTCGCGGTGGGACGCGGCGCGGGCTTGGGCCGCGCCACGGCGACCTGTGGCGCTGGCTTTGGCGTTACTTCTGCGGGAGGCGTGCTAACACGGCTCGGAGTCGGCTGACGCACGGGCGCGGGGCGTGTCGGCGTGGCACTGGCCGATGCCAACTGCGGACGCTGCTGCGACTGCTCCAGATTCGCCGCCATCGCCAGACCCTGCTTGCGCTGGTCTTCGGGGATATATTTGTCCATCTGTTCCAGGCTGGCGGACGCCTGAGTCAGGCCCGATGCGGATGCGCGGGTCATCAATCCATAGGCGCGCACCCAATCCTTGCCGATCATGTCGCCGTTGAACAGTGCCGTGCCGATGATATACTGCGCACGCGGTTCGCCACGCGTGGCGGCGCGATCGAGATAGGGCATCGCTCCGGCGCGGTCGCCCTGCTGGAACATCAACAGCC
This sequence comes from Sphingobium sp., assembly GCF_049304695.1. Lineage (GTDB taxonomy): Bacteria > Pseudomonadota > Alphaproteobacteria > Sphingomonadales > Sphingomonadaceae > Sphingobium. The sequence goes on along the minus strand of NZ_JBAQOK010000087.1, from coordinate 46,452 downwards.
CCAGATTATCTTCGGCCCGCAAATGCCCCTGCACCGCTGCCCGGCGATACCAGTCCATCGCGACGGTCAGGTCGCTCTGCACGCCCCGGCCCAGCTTATAGGCCTGCCCCATGTTGAACTGCGCGTCGGGATCGCCCTTCTGCGCCAGAGGACGCCATTCGTTGATTGCCCTGGCGTAATCGCCCTGCTGCCATGCATCGACGCCTGTCTTGACGTCGGCCAGCGCGGGAATGGCGATGCCCAGCAACGCCCCGGCCACGAGGGCACCCCATATCTGCTTCATGAAATGTCGGCTCCTGCACGAACGATTTTGAGGTTGTTATGGGGAAACAAGGTTAAACTCTTCTTAGCATAAGGTGTCAGGAAGACGAGATACTGTCGATGGATGCTCCCCGAACGAAAGGGCCGGTTAATCATTTTTTAGGCGTATCTGTGGCAATCCCTACCGCAACTGGATTTTCGTTAGGGAATTGGCGTGCGGATTTTGGCATTGGCGTCGCAGAAGGGTGGATCGGGCAAGACGACCTTGTCCGGCCATCTGGCCGTGCAGGCGGAGATGACCGGCGCCGGTCCCGTCGTCATCATCGATATCGATCCGCAAGGGTCGCTGTCGGACTGGTGGAACGAGCGGGCGGCTGAGTTTCCCGCCTTTGCACAGACCACCGTTGCGCGACTGGCCGCAGACCTTGAAATCCTGCGGCAACAGGGGTTCAAGCTGGCCGTCATCGACACACCGCCCGCCATCACCATGGCGATACAGAGCGTTATCTCCGTCGCCGAACTCATCATCGTGCCGACCCGGCCCAGCCCCCATGACCTGCGCGCCGTGGGTGCCACCGTCGATTTGTGCGAACGGGCTGGCAAGCCGCTGATCTTCGTCGTCAACGCCGCTACGCCCAAAGCGCGGATCACGTCCGAAGCTGCCGTTGCTTTGTCACAACATGGCACGGTCGCCCCTGTCACCCTTCACCACCGCACGGATTTCGCGGCGTCGATGATCGATGGCCGTACCGTGATGGAGGTCGATGCCAAAAGCCGCTCCGCTGCCGAAGTCGCCCAGCTATGGACCTATGTGTCCGATCGGCTCGAAAAGAATTTCCGCCGCACGGTTTTTTCCGTGCCGCAGGGCAGCAATGGCGTCGTTGGCACCGCCCGTCCGGTCGGCGGGGGCTTTGGCCGCCGCGTGATCCAGTAAGGGGGGCGCATAATCATGGCAGAACCCAAACCACTCGCCGCGCTGACATCCGGTCTGCTGGCGCGCAAAGGCATGGCCCAACCCGCCATGCGCCGCGCCTCGTTGGGCATAGCGCAGGACGATCTGGGCTGGAACGACATGGGCTTCGATGTCCATCCCGCGCCGCAGCCGGTGGAGGAGTTGCAGGCCGTCGTCGGACTGACGCCGATGGCCGTTCCAGACTCTGCACCGCCGGTGCCGCAGGTGGTCATCGATCGAGAACATCTGCTCGAACGACTGAGCGGGGAGGTGCAAAGCGTCATTGCTCCCGCTGCTGGACGCAAGACTGCTTTTACGCTGCGGCTGAACGCGGACAGGCATGTCCGGCTGCGACTGGCGTGCGCCGTGCATGGTCGTTCCGCGCAGCAGATCGTCACACAGGCGCTCGACACATATCTCGACAGCCTGCCGGAGATCGATCGGCTGGCCCGACAGTTGCCGCATAAGCGCGGCGAGAATGAATGAAGGGGTGGGTAAACATATGAAACGCACGACATTTGGAAAGGCGGCCTTGGCCTCGCTACTCGTCGCCACGACGATGGTGGGCTGTACCGGCGCCGCATTCCGCACCACGGCGACCGCCGTCCATCCGACGGGCGACGCCGCGAAATTCGCGACCGCCGCTGAAAAAGCGCTGGCAGGCCGCAACGGCGCGCAGGCGATCGCCTCAGCCGAAGCCGCCGTTCGCCTTGCGCCCGACAACGCGACCTATCGTCAGTTGCTTGGCCGTGCCTATGTGCAGTTGGGCCGGTTCGCATCGGCGGAAACGGCCCTGTCCGACGCCGTGACATTGGGCAGCAGCGACGCGCGCACCATCGTCAGCCTTGCGCTGGTGCAGGTCGCGCAAGGCCGCGCCGATGCCGCGCGCAGCTTGCTGACCGCTCATGCCGATACGGTCCCTGCCAGCGATTATGGTCTGGCCATGGCGATGGCTGGCGACACGGCCGAAGGCGTTCGCATCCTGTCTGAAGCGATCCAGGATCCATCAGCCAATGTCCGCACGCGTCAAAATCTGGCTTATGCCTATGCGCTCGCCGGGCGCTGGAAAGATGCGCGGATGGTGGTCGGCATGGACATGGACTCGCTCGCTGCGAACAAGCGTATCACCGATTGGGCGCAGGTCGCCGAACCCTCCTTGGCGCCGCAACGCGTCGCTGCGCTGATGGGTGTGGCCATTGACGGTGCGGATGCAGGACTGCCGGTCGCTCTGGCGCTCGCCCCAACCGGCGCGGCTGTGCCGGTGGAAATGGCCGCCGCCGCGCCCGAACCTGTCGAAGCATTGCAACCCGAAGCGCCGGTTGAAGTCGCTATCGTTGAACCGGCGCCAGTCGCGCCGACGGTCCAGCCTGCGCGCGTAGCCTTCGTACGGGAACATCGGGCCGCACCTGCCCCGGTCAAAGTTGCAAAGGCCCGTCTGGCCCCCGCAAGCGCGCCGGTCGCGCAGATGCGTCCGGCCGCCTTCATCAAGCCGGTAGGTGTCGGCGCAAGCAATTGGGTCGTTCAGTTGGGCGCCTTCGAAAGCGCCGCCGTCGCCAAGGACAAATGGATGAAGATGGCGGGGCGCAACGGTGCGATCGCCGCTTTTCCGGTCCTGACCAGCGAAGCCACCATCAAGGGTCGGGTCTATCATCGCCTTGCCATCAGCGGCTTTGCCAAGCGGGCCGACGCGATGACGGCATGCCATGCGATCAAGGCGAAAAGCGGCCAGTGCTTCGTGCGTGAAAGCGCGCCAGGCGCCACGCCGCAGCGCTGGGCCATCGCGACCCGTGGGCGTCAGTTCGCCTCGCGCTAACCTGCTACCCCCTTCTCCCAGAGCCTTGAGCGCGTGCGATCCTCCCCGGATCGCACGCGCTTTTTTATGCAGGCTCTGGACTGGTTCGTAGAATAAGATAGCCCACGACAGCCGACAGGATCGACCCGCCCAGCACGCCGATCTTCACCTCATCCACAAGCAGCGGATCGGTAAAGGCCAGCCCGCCGATGAACAGACTCATGGTAAAGCCGATGCCGCATAACATGCACACGCCGTAGATCTGCCGCCATGTCGCAGCAGCCGGTCTGGCGCTGATGCCCAGTTTGACGCAAAGCCACAGCGCGCCAAGAACGCCCGTCTGCTTGCCCAGGAACAGCCCCGCCGCAATGCCCAGTGGCAGCGGCGCGATCAGATGCTGGACGCCAATGCCGGCGAAGGACACGCCGGCATTGGCAAAGCCGAACAGCGGCACGATGAGAAACGCCACCCAGCCATGCAGGCCATGTTCCAGCCGATGAAGCGGCGATTGCACACTGTCTGGCGCACCGGGCGTCACGGTGATGGGGATCAAAGTTGCCGCCAGTACGCCAGCGATCGTGGCATGGACGCCCGATAACAATACGGCCAGCCACAGCAGTGCCGCCAGCAGGAGATAGGGCCACAGCCGCTTTACCCCGGCCCGGTTGAGCGCGAACATGATGCCCATGATGACAGCCGCCGCCAGCAGGGCCAGGCCCGCAATCTGGCTGGTATAGGCCAGCGCGATGATGGCGACAGCGCCCATGTCGTCCACGATCGCAACGGTCGTCAGGAACAGTTTGAGCGACGTCGGCACCCGCTTGCCCAGCAGCGCCATGACGCCGATGGCGAAGGCGATGTCGGTGGCGGCGGGGATCGCCCAGCCACGCGCCAGCCCCGGCGTCGATCCGGCGACGAACAGATAGACCATCGCGGGGATTGCCATGCCGCCCGCTGCCGCGATCATCGGCAGGGCGCGATCGGTCCAGCTCGACAAATGACCATCGACAAATTCGCGCTTTATTTCCAGCCCGACGAGCAGGAAGAAAATCGCCATCAGCCCGTCGTTGATCCAGTGCAGGAGCGACATCGGGCCGACCGGCATGTGCAGCCCGGCGAAATAGGCGCTGGCCAGAGGGCTGTTGGCGACCAGCATGGCGAGAGCGGCGGCCAGCATCAGCAGGATGCCGCCAGCAGCCTCGCTATGCAGGAATGCCCGAAGCGCCGATGGTGGGGGGCGTGTTGTCATGGTCCATTGTCCGGTTCGGTCTGCGTTGGTGCTATGCGAGGGGGCGGGACGTCCTGCGGCTGGTCTGGCGTCTGCGGATCGACGGGCAGGCGGATCTGATTGCCGCCGATATTCACCGTCAGCCCGTCTTCATTCATGCCCACACCGATATTGCCAATCCCGGTTTCGACCGAGACATTGGCGATGGCGTTGACCAGATCGGCGTCCTGTGTTTCCACTGGGGCGTCCTCGACCGCTTCGTTGATCGCGCCGCTCATGAAATTACGCCATATGCGCGCGGGAATGCCGCCGCCCGCCGCGCCGCCGGGCAGGGGGGCGTTATTGTCGTTGCCGATCCACACCGCTGTCACCAGCCCGCCCGCATAACCCACGAAGATCGCGTCGCGGCTGTCCTGCGTCGTGCCGGTCTTGCCAAATGTACTGGTGCGCAAGGCGGCGGCGCTGCCGGTGCCGCGATTGGCGGCGGAGGAAAGCAGATCGCGCATCATGTCGAGTTCGTCGATGTTGAACGACCGCTGGCGCTTCATCAGCCGCTCCAGCCAGCCCTGTTCTTCCGGCGGCAGGCCATGGGCGGTCACGGGGTAAGACCCCGCCGCGATCGACGCATAGGCTTCGGCCAGTTCGTACAGCGGGATTTCCGACGTGCCGAGCGCCAGGCTGAGGTCTTCCGTCAACGGAGCGGTGATGCCCAGATCGCGGGCGACCTTGATGACATTGTCGACGCCGACCTTTTGCGTCAGGCGGACAGCGGCGACATTGCTGGATGCGGCGAAGGCCTGGCGCAAGGAAATGCGGCCGCGATATTTGCCGCCATGATTGGCCGGACGGTAGGTGCCGGTGGTGATCGGCGTGTCGTCGATCATGTCGTCGGGCGTCATGCCCGCGCGGAAGGCGGCGAGATAGACGAACAGTTTGAAGGTCGATCCGGGCTGGCGTTTGGCCTGCACCGCGCGGTTGAAGGCGCTGTTCTGGTAATTTTTGCCACCGACCATCGCCACCACGCTGCCGTCGGGCTTCATCGCCACCAGCGCGACCTGCGCGCCGCCCAAGGGCGCGCGGCGGATAGCGGCTTCGGCCAGACGCTGGATGCGCCAGTCGAGTGTCGTGCGGACTTCCTGCGCGCCATAAACCGCGCCAGCACGCTCGCGCGCTTCGGGCAGCACCCAGTCGGCGAAATAGGTGCCGGTCGTGGCGTCCGGGGTCGCATGGACGTTGAGGCGGACCGGCGGCAGGGCGTTGCGTTCGGCCTGTGTAATATAGCCTGCATCCACCATCGCCTGCGTCACCAGCGCGGCGCGGGTGCGTGCGCCCTTCAGGTTGCTGGTGGGGGCGAGGCGTGAAGGGGCCTTGAGCAATCCCGCCAGCATCGCCGCCTGCCCGGTCGTCAGCCTTTCAGGCGACCGGTCGAAATAATGCCGGGCCGCCGCGCGCAGGCCATAGACGTTGTCGCCGAAATAGACGTTCGACAGATAGCGTTCCATGATCTGGTCTTTGGTCAGCCATGCCTCCAGCCACAGGGCGATCAGCGCCTCGCGCGCCTTGCGGCCGAAGGTGCGGTCGCTCGACAGGAACACGCCCTTGGCCAGTTGCTGCGTGATCGTGCTGCCGCCCTGCGACGATCCGTCCGACCGGATATTATGCCACATGGCGCGGGCGATGCCGCGCGGGTCGATACCCCAGTGGCTTTGAAAACGGCGGTCCTCGATCGCCATGAAGGCTTGGGGGACATGGGCGGGGAGTTCGCGCATGGTCACGGGCCGGTCGATCACCGCGCCGCGCCGCGCGATCAGATGACCGTCCGCCGACATCAGGCTGACGCTGGGCGGGGCGATGGGTTTGAGCGAGCGGGAAAGTGGCGCGGTGATCGCCAGCCAGGCGATGATTCCCATAGTGAGAGCCAGACATGCTGCAACTATCCAACCGACGACCTGTAGCCGTCGCCGCCAGGGCGTGGGCGGTGAAAAGGCGCTGGGCGGGCCTGCGCCGAAAGGGCGCGGGGACAGGGTTGCCGGGTCGGCGGGACTGGCGGAATCGTTCATGGGCACATTCATGCTGTATTATTCATATCATACAGTCAAGCCTGTCCCACGGCGGGACAGGGAATTGTTAACCATCTTTGCCGATGGGCCAAATAGTAAATTTTGCGTTAACACCTGACTATGCGAACACGACCCCTTGTCCTCACCACCGAATCCGCGCGCCATCCCTTTCGGCAGCGGCTGCCCGCTCATGTCCTGCGCGTCGTTGACGCCGTGCCTGCTGCCAGGCGGCGCATGACCGATGACGATAATGACTGGAAATTGTTCGGGCTGAGCTTCGCGGCCTTCTTCACGGCGTTTTACAGCTTCATTTTCTAAGCGCGCTATCGACGTGCCGATCAGTGGCACAGCGGGCCGTCGCATGCCTTGTGCAATTTCCACGCGAGCCACGCGCAGGGCAGCGTCAGGAAGGCGACGAGCAGCAATTGCATCACCACCGTCACGCCGATGATGCTAAGTCCGATTGCCAGCACTGACCCGATCACCATAGCGCCCGAGTTCACGATATTATTGGCCGCGACTGTCCGTGCCGCTTCGCATTTTTCGACGGTGGTGGTGAGGAAGGCGTAGAGCGGTACGACGAACATGCCGCCAAAGGTTGCGACGCCCAGTAAGCAGGCCGACAGCGCCAGCGCCATAGGATGCGCCAGAAAATCGCCCAGCAACAGCATCCGCCCGCCCGGAGCCGGGGTCCACAGACCGCACACGATGTGGAACGCGACGATGCACAGGCCCATGCCGATCACCGACGCGGGCGCATATTTCGCCGACACATGCCCCTGCAACAGGCGGTTGATCGCGATCGATCCGATGGCGATGCCGATCGAGAAGATTGCCAGAAACAGGCTGGCGACCGACTTGTCCGCCGTCAGCACATTCTTCACCAGCGGCGGGAATTGAATGAACAGTATCGATCCTACCGCCCAGAACAGGCTGATCGACATGATCGCCAGAAAAAGGCGGCGGATGTGCATCGTACCGCGCACCAGCTTCACCGAAGATCGGATGATGTGGTAATCGATCGGCTGCGCTTCGAGCATCGATGGCGCGGAGGGGACGGCGCGACCGGCGATATAGCCGATGATGGCGGTTATCACGATGCCGATCGCCGCGATTTCAACGGGGATCAGGCCGGCCAGGATCGTTCCGGCCAGAATCGCGATATAAGTGCCTGCTTCGACAAGGCCGGTGCCGCCCAGCACTTCGTCGTCATGCAAGTGCTGCGGCAGGATCGCATATTTGATCGGGCCAAAGAAGGTGGAGTGGATGCCCATCGCGAACAGCGCGACCAGCAGCAGGGGGATCGCCAGCGTATGGACCGCAATGCCGCTCCAGATCAGGCCAAGCCCCACTGCGCCCACGGCCATGATCGCGATTTCGGCCGCTTTTACGCATCGGATGATGACGGCCTTGTCCCGTTGGTCGGCCAACTGGCCTGACAGGGCAGACAGCAGAAAGAAGGGCAGGATGAACACGCCCGTCGCCAGTGCGCTGAACCATGTTTCCGACCGTTCGTCATTATAGACCTGATACACGACGAACAGGACCATCGCGTTCTTGAACAGGTTATCGTTGAACGCGCCGAGCAACTGGGTGACGAAAAGCGGCAGGAACCGCCGCTTGCTCAGTAGCCTGAGAGAGGCTTGCATAAGATGATGCGTCTTCTTTCCCGTTGGCGACCGGGGCGGGGTCTAGCGGTTGGCGGCGTCTGTGTCCAATGGGTTAGGGGCATGGGCAGGCCCGGTGCGGGACTGCTGCACGGGGATGCTTGTGCGCCGCGCCGGACTGTGGCAGTTCGCGGCGATGCTGACGCTGCCCAATCTGCTGACGCTTTCGCGTATCCTGACCGTGCCGCTGCTTGTCGCGCTGCTTTGGCCAGCGGACGCGGGTGCGCGCTGGACCACCGGTTATTCGCTGGCATTTGGTCTTTATTGCCTGATGGGCATCACCGATTATTTCGACGGCTATCTGGCGCGAGCGCAGGGGACCGTATCGAAACTGGGCGTGTTTCTGGACCCCATTGCCGACAAGATCATGGTCGGCGCCGTCATCCTGATGCTGGCGGCGACGCGCGATATTCACGGGCCGCATATCATTGCGGCGATGATTATCCTGCTGCGCGAAATCGCGGTGTCGGGCTTGCGGGAATTTCTGGCCGCGTTGCAGGTGTCCGTTCCGGTGTCGCGACTGGCAAAGTGGAAGACCACTTTTCAGATCATCGCGCTGGGCGCATTGATTCTGGCAGGTGCGGTCCCGCAATTCCCCTTCGTCCAGATGGTCGGGATCGTGACCCTGTGGGCCGCCGCGCTGCTGACGCTGATTACCGGATGGGATTATCTGCGCGTCGGCATCAAGCATATGGATTGATGCGATGGCCGACCTGACCCCGCATCTGACGATCGTCTATTTCGCCTGGGTGCGTGAAATGATCGGCCTGGACGAGGAGCGTGTTGCGCGCCCGGACGCCGACATGACGATCGCTGCATTGGTTGATGATCTGGCAAGGCGCGGCGGCGGTCATGCGCAGGCGATGGCCGATCCGTCCCGGTTGCGCGCGGCGCTGGACCAGCAGTTCGTGCCGCTGGACACCGTCATTGGCGATGCGCGCGAACTGGCGCTGTTCCCGCCGGTGACGGGCGGATGAAGCGCATCGCCGTCCAGACCGGCGATTTCGATGTTGCCGCCGAACTGGCTGCGCTGGAAGCGCTGGGCGGGGGTGGCGTGGCCAGCTTTACCGGGATCGTGCGGGGCGATGATGGTCTGACCGCGCTGGAACTGGAACATTATCCCGCCATGACGCAGGCGCAGATGGATCGCATCGCGCAGGACGCCACGGCGCGCTGGCCGCTGCTGGGCCTGACGCTGATCCATCGGGTCGGGCGGCTGGAACCGGGCGCGCGGATCGTGTTCGTGGGAACGGCTTCGCGCCATCGGGCTGCGGCGCTGGAAAGCTGCGCCTTCCTGATCGACTGGCTCAAATCCCATGCGCCTTTCTGGAAGAAGGAGCATTTTGCGCAGGGTAGCCCCCGCTGGGTCGCCGCGCGCGCGGAGGATGAGGCCAAGGCGCGGGGCTGGACCGCCTGATCCATTGGGCCGGTCAGGCCGGTTGGGTCAGATGATTCTCTGCCGCCGCGCTGCGCAATATGTCCGCGAGCAGATGAAATTCCTTCTCACGCGGGCTGTTCTTGCGCCAGACCAGCGCAATGTCGCGCCACGCCCGTTCGGATCGCAACGGACGCGCGGTGATGTTCGTATGCTCCAATATACCCCCGGCAATCGCCATTTCCGGCACCATGGTGACGCCCAGACCATTGTCGACCATCTGGATCAGCGTGTGCAGCGACGTGCCCATCATCGTCGTGCTGGCGCGCAGGTCGGGGCGATTGCAGGCGGCCAGCGCATGATCCTTCAGGCAATGGCCATCCTCCAGCAGCAGCAGCTTGCTTTCGTCGATCATGTCCGGGCCGATCCATTCGGGCGGATCGCGCGGGTCGTCGCGCGGAAAGGCGACATAGAGCCGGTCCTGAAACAGGATTTCGCTATCCAGTTCGCCGACTGGAAAGGGCAGGGCGAGGAGCACGCAATCGACATTGCCATGGCGCAGCGATTCGATGCCCGCCTGCGTCATTTCTTCCCGCAGATAGAGTTTGAGTTCGGGCCGGTCGGCGCGCAGCCGGGGCAACATGCGGGGCAGCAGGAAAGGGGCGATGGTGGGAATGACGCTCATGCGCAATTCGCCGGTCAGCGGCTTGCCCGATGCTTCGGCGATCGCGACCAGTTCCTCCGCCTCGCGCAGCACGCGGTGCGCCTTGTCCACGATGCGGTCGCCCAGCGCCGTGAAGCGGACGACGCGGCGGGTGCGCTCGACCAGCGTGACGCCGATCAGCGATTCCAGTTCGCGGATGCCAGCCGACAGGGTGGATTGGGTGACGTAACAACTGTCGGCCGCCTTGCCGAAATGGCCCTGTTCTTTCAGCGCCACCAGATATTGCAATTGTTTGAGCGTGGGCAGATAGCTGGACATTCATCGCCTTCTTCGATCAGAAAGGCAAATATAAGCGGCCTATCCGATAAATCCAAGCCATTTGACGACCCCGAACAGCGATGTCAGCGTCAGGATGATACCGACGGCGGTGAAAAGGACACGGGGGGCGACCCGCCGCGCCAACATTGCACCGAATTGGGCGGCGACCACGCCGCCGATCAGCAGGCCCACCGTGTAGGTCGTAAATGCCTGCCAGCCCAGATGGAGGAGGAAGGTCAGGCTGATCGCCATGGTCAGGATGAATTCGACGGTGTTGACCGTGCCGATCGTGTGGCGCGGGCTGGACCCCTGCAACAACAGGTTGGAGGTCACGACCGGACCCCAGCCACCACCGCCGGTCGCATCCATGAAGCCGCCGACAAGGCCCAAAGGCGTGACCCATTTGGGATCGCGCGGCTTGGGCGGCAGGTGGAAACCGCGCCAGATCAGATACAGGCCGATGGACGCGAGGTAGACCTGCACGAAGGGCTTGATGATGGCACCGTCGATGTTGGACAGCAGATAGGCACCGGTCACGCCGCCGATGACGCCGGGAATGATGAGTCTGGAAAAGAGTTTCCAGTCCACATTGCGATGCAGGATGTGGCTGATCGCGGACACGCCGGTGGTGAAGGTTTCGGCGACATGGACGCTGGCCGACGCGCGACTGGGCGGTACGCCGAGCGCCAGCAGCAGCGTGCTGGAGATGACGCCATAAGCCATGCCGAGCGCACCGTCGATCATCTGCGCGCCAAAGCCGATGAGGATGAAGGGCATGATTGCGCCGAAATTGGCGATAAAAGCGTCGATCATCCACGGCCTCTCATTGCATTCTCTACCGCCATGATTGGAATATCCGTCGTCGCCAAGCAAGTTTCTGTTTCGCCGATGGAAGGGCAGATAGCGCCCGGCTCTGGAAAAACCGGGCTTTTGCACTTATGTTGCGAGCATCAGGAAAAAGGTGCGCGGCAAGAGCGGCCTAGTTCAGGGACGTTTCGATGCTGCGTGATCTCATGGCCTATCTCGATTCGATCAGGGCGCGCGATCCTGCGCCGCGATCGCGTGCGGAAATCCTGCTCTATCCGGGGCTGTGGTCGCTGGCCTTTCACCGGGTCGCGCATCGCCTGTATCGTGCAAGGCTGTTTTTTCTGGCGCGGGCGGTCAATCATCTGTCGCGCTTCCTGACTGGCAACGACATTCATCCGGGCGCGCGGATTGGCCGCCGCTTCTTCATCGATCATGGGTTTACGGTGATTGGCGAGACGGCGGAGATTGGCGACGACGTGACGCTGTATCAGAATGTGACGCTGGGGGGTACGGATCCGGCGAACGGGATTGCGGGCAAGCGGCATCCCACTTTGGCCGACGGGGTGATCGTCGGATCAGGCGCGCAGGTGCTGGGGCCGATCCATGTCGGGGCGCGGGCGCGGGTCGGCGCAAACGCTGTCGTGACGAAGGACGTGGCCGATGGCGCGACCATGGTGGGGATTCCTGCGCGGGCGATGCTGGTCGATGTGACCGCCTATCAGCGCGATTTCATGCCCTATGGCACGCCCTGCACCGATTGCCCGGACCCTGAAAAACAGAAGCTGGAAGCGCTTCAGGGCGAGGTCGAGCGGCTGCAAAAGCGGCTGGCGGAGCTGATTGCGGAACGGGCGGCTCCTTCGCCGACGCCCGAAGATAGCGCGTTGTTCAGGGAGCGCGACCGGGCCTGATGTCGAACGTCACGCCGTTTCCTGCGCATGGTGTCATGCAGGTCGGGTTCGACCGGCTGGAACTGCAACGGATCATGGATTTATACGGGCGCATGGTGTCGGCGGGTCACTGGCGCGACTATGCGATGGATATGGGGCGGGACGCCGCGATATTCAGCGCATTCCGCCGCGCCGCCGAGCGCCCCGAATATCGTATCGAGAAGCGCCCGGCGCTGCGCCAGCGTCAGGGCATGTGGGCGCTGGTCGGCGAAGCGGGGCAGGTGCTCAAACGTGGGCAGGACCTGGCAGGCGTGCTGGCCCCCGTCGAGCGCAAGCTGCTGCGTATCGTCGAGGATTAGGGCGTGATCCCATCATACTAACCCGTTCGCTTCGAGCGAAGTCGAGAAGCCGATAGCGCTGTGCTTGGTTTCTCGACTTCGCTCGAAACGAACGGCGTAAGGTGTGAATAAGCGTCAGGACGTCAGAGTTAAGCCACGACCCGGTCCAGATAGGGCAGCCGGTCGGTCAGCGCCGGGGGCAGGCCGCCGACCACCATCGCGCGGGCGTGGTGCCACAGGGCGGAGAGCAGCAGCAGCGCCGACCCGATCACCAGTGCGGTGAAGGCGGCGGACAGTTCGACCGCGCCCGCCTGTTTGAACAGGGCGTAAAGCGCGAACAGCACATAGGCGAGGCTGGACACCAGCAGCGCGCGGCGATCGATGGCCAGTGCCACCACACCGAACACCATATAGAGCGCGATCACCACCACGGCCTTGACCACGGAAATCTCGCCGCCATCGAATACGCCCAGCAGGTGGAACAGCGAATGGGCGATCATCGGCGCGGCGGTCAGGTGCAGCCAGAAGGCGACGTCGGACCGGCGCGTCGTGCGGCTGCGGTCGCTGGTGTCCCAGCGCATGGCGAGCAGGAAGATGGCGATGCCGCCAGCCAGCAAGAGCAGATAGGGCAGGCGCTCGCTGTTCGGGAAAGCCGCCAGCACCAGTCCCGCCACCACGCCAGCCGCCGTCGCTGCGCCCGCAGCCACGGTGATCGGCACCATGAAGCGCCGCCAGTGCATGTAGGTCAGAAGCGTGCTGATCGCTGCGACGCCGGACAGGATCAGCGATCCGGCCTGTCCGCCAGCGTTCGGAAAAAGCTGCGACGCACAGGCGAACAGCGCGAAGGCGACACCGCCGACAAAGCCGCAGAGCAGCAGGATGGAGGGCAGGGCCATGCGGCGTTGCCGGGTGAAATATTCGGCCAGCCCCCAACTGGCGGCGGCGACCAGCAGGCCCGACATCAGCGAGGGTTGATGCGGGTTCGCGCCGAATCGGATGCTGTTGCCCAGCCAGCCGACCGCCACCAGCAGGATGATGCTGGCGATCGCGACGAAGATGTCGTTGAATCCGCTGAGCAGGCGAAAATGTTCTTCGTCCACCATCGGGGTGGCGCGCAGTCCTGCGACATGGTCGCGCAACGCCTGCGCGGCCTGCGGGGTCAGGACGCCAGCCGTTACGGCATCCTGCAAATCGCTCTCGCTATACATATGGTCTGCTCCGCAGGCGGGTTTATCGGGCCGTCATAGCACCACTGTATTATACTATCAATACAGCGCATATTGCCGCTTTGTCTGCGCGCAGAGCGATGATAGCGCGGGGAGGATAGAAGAGAGGATGATCCGCCCATGACCATGCCGCCACTGCTCGAAGGTCGCCTGACCCTGCCGCTGATCGCGTCGCCGATGTTCATCATATCGCAGCTCGATCTGGTGATGGCGCAGTGCCGCGCGGGAATCGTGGGCGCATTTCCCTCGCTCAATGCCCGCGCGCCGGGGCTGTTCGAAAACTGGCTGCAAAGGCTGGGCGCGGAACTGACGGAGGCGGACGCCCCCTTTGCCGTCAACCTGATCGTTCACCGGTCCAACAGTCGGCTGGACGAGGATCTGGCGCTGTGCGTCCAGTATCGCGTGCCCATCATCATCACCTCGCTGGGCGCGCAGGAACGAGTCAATGAGGCGGTGCATAGTTATGGCGGCATCGTGCTGCACGACATCATCAACGATCGCTTCGCGCGCAAGGCGATCGAGAAGGGCGCCGATGGCCTGATCGCCGTGGCGGCGGGAGCGGGCGGCCATGCGGGGACGTTGTCGCCCTTTGCGCTGGTGCAGGAAATCCGCCAATGGTTCGACGGGCCGCTCGCCCTGTCCGGGTCGATCGCAACGGGCCGGTCGATCGCTGCCGCGCGCATGATGGGTGCGGATCTGGCCTATATGGGGTCGCCCTTCATCGCGACGCGCGAAGCCCATGCGGACGCGGCCTATAAGCAGATGATCGTCGATAGCGGGGCCAGCGATATCGTCTATTCCGACGTATTCACCGGCGTCCATGGCAATTATCTGCGCCCAAGCATCGTCGCGGCAGGGATGGACCCGGATCATCTGCCCGAAGTGCAGGCGATGGATTTCGCCAGCGCGACCGGCGGCGACAAAAAAGCCTGGCGAGACATCTGGGGATGCGGGCAAGGCATTGGTGCGATCGAGCAGGTGCAGCCTGCCGGTGATTTCATTGCGCAGTTGAAGGCGGAGTATGGTGCGGCGGTGAGCGGGTTCAGGCCGTGATGGCCTAAAACGGATTTACACCCCATCCGTTCGTTTCGAGCCTGTCGAGAAACTTAGCGCCCCGCTGTCGGCTTCTCGACTTCGCTCGAAGAGAACGGCGAGGGGAGTGCTCTTAACCTAGAAAGCCGCGCAACTCGGTGATGAACCGATCGAACTGGTCATGGTGCAGCCAGTGGCCGGCATCGGCAAATTCCACGAGCCGCGCATCGCGGAAATGCGCCATGCGTCCATCTTTCTGCGGATTGGATGCCCAACTGTCGAGGCCGAGGCACAGAAGCGCGGGGCAGGTGATCCGCTCCCAAAACTCCGGCAGATCCATGTCTGTCGTGGTCTGGGGCGCCTCGCTCTTGAGATGCGGGTCGAATTTCCAGCTATAGCTGCCGTCTTCGTTCCGGTTCACGCCATGAACGGTCAGGTGCAGCGCCTGTTCGAGCGTGAGATGTTCGTTGCGTTCGCGCATCCGGCCGATCGCCGCCTCTATCGTCGGATAGCGGCTTTGCGTGCGCGCGGCGCGCGCACGGCGTTGTTCGATCCATGTGCGCCAGACGTCGGGCGCTGGCTCCGATGCCGTCTGGTTCAGTCGATCGGGCGACAGGCCCAATCCCTCGATCGCGACGATCCTGGCGACTTTTTCCGGGAAGATGCCAGCATAACGCAGGCTGATCGCGCCGCCGAGCGAATGGCCCACGATCGTCACGGGCGACCGGTCGAGCAGTTCGACCAGTTGCGCCAGATCATAGACGAAATTGTTCATCATATAGCTGCTGTCGGTCGACCAGCCGCTGTCGCCATGGCCGCGCAGGTCCGGCACCACGACATGAAAATCCTGCGCCAGTGCGCGCGCCGTCCAGTCCCAGCTATGCCCATGATCGAACCCGCCATGGATCAGGATCAGCAACGGCGCCGAACTGTTACCCCAATCGAGATAATGAAGGCGGGTTCGTAACGACGTGAAGAAATGGGAAGTGGGCGTGCGCGCGGCGAGCGTATCCATGCGATCCTGCGTGCTGGAATGAGGTCGCAGCCTCCTTGGCCAAGCCAGACCGCCTTGCCAAGCGCTTAACGGCCGTGAATTGCCGAATTTGCCGAATATATCCTAAAAAGGGGCTGTATGAGATCAACCGGGCAAAATCGGCGGCTATTTTGGATCGGGCAACGTGGTGATCTGGATCAGGTCGTCGGCGGGATGGCTGTGCATGACGTTAGATAACATGCGGGCCAGTTCGGCCTGACGGAATGGTTTGTCGAGCCGGGGACGGGCGCTGCTGTGCGAGGGCAGTTCGGCAAAACCGGTGGCGATGATGACGGGCAGGCCGGGCAGGCGCTGCTGGATGATGTCGGCGAGTTGCGCGCCTGTCATGCCGGGCATCGCATGATCGGTGACGACCAGATCGACGCGGCTTTCTTCCAGCATCTGTAGTGCGTCCGCCGCGCTCGACGCCTGGAATACCGTGTGGCCCAATTCCTCCAGCATGCCAGCGGTGTTCATCAGGACGAGGTCGTCATCGTCCACAGCGAGGATGACCAGTGGCAGGTCCGCCTGCACGGCCGGGCGTGCAGCCTGCTGTGGCGCATGACTTGCCAAGTCGGGTGGCGCGACAGGCAGCCAGAGCGAAACGACGGTGCCATGGCCCGGTTCGCTGCTGATCGTCAGCGATCCGCCGCATTGCTGTGCAAAGCCGTGGACCATCGACAGGCCCAGGCCAGTGCCCTTGCCCACGCCCTTGGTCGTAAAGAAAGGTTCGAGCGCGCGTTGCAACGTCGCGGTGTCCATCCCTTCACCTTCGTCCGTGACGGACAGGCGGATATAGCCGCCCGGCGACAGGTCGGGGCGCTCACCCGGCGCAATGCTGCTTTCCGTCGCGTCGATCAGGATGCGGCCGCCGTCGGGCATGGCATCGCGGGCATTGACGGCCAGATTGAGCACCGCGAGTTCCAGTTGTACGGGGTCGGCATGGACGAGCGAAAGCGTCAGCGGGAAATGCGTATTGATCGCCACGCCGCCGCCCAGCGTATTTTGCAGCATGTTCGCCATGTCGCCGACCAGCGCGATGCAATCGACGCTTTGCAGCTTCAATTCCTGTTTGCGCGCGAAAGCCAGCATCCGCTGCGTCAACATCGCGCCGCGCTCCGCCGCCGCCATGGCGTTGTCCAGATAGCGGGTAATGTCACCGCCATTGGCGATACGGTGCCGGGCAAGGTCCAGGCTGCCGACGATCACCGCCAGCAGGTTGTTGAAATCATGCGCGACGCCGCCGGTCAGTTTGCCGATGGCATCGATCTTCTGCGTCTGGATTACCGCTTCACGCGCTTCGTCCAGCGCGCGTTGGGCTTCGCGCCGTTCGGTCAGGTCGCGGGTGATCTTGGCAAAGCCGATCAGGCTGCCATCGGGCGCGCGGATCGGATCGATGACCGCATTGGCCCAGAACCGCGTGCCGTCCTTGCGGATGCGCCACCCTTCTGCTTCGAACCGGCCGTCCATCTGCGCAACGTGCAGCGCGCGGGATGGCAGGCCGGCGATCCGGTCTTCCTCGGAATAAAAGCGGGAAAAATTCTGTCCGACTATTTCGTCAGCCAGATAACCCTTGAACCGTTGCGCGCCCATGTTCCAACTGGTGATTGTGCCGACCGGATCGAGCATGTAGATGGCGTAATCGGTAACGCTTTGCACCAGTAGTTCGAAGCGATTATCAGTATAGTCGGATGCAACCCTGGTCATATTATTCCCGATCGGGGCTTTTCATACTTGCCCATTAGGGCAAAAACCCGTTCCCACCAATTTCGTTCCATATCAAACGGAAATGCTTTGCCGGTGGGGGACGGCGACTTGACTCAGCGGCCCGCGCTCAGCACGAAGCGGGGGCAACAGGAGCGGGATGCAGCATGAACAGGACGGCAGGCGCGGTGGTCACGGTCATCGGCGAAGCGATGCTGGAACTCAGTCGCGGGACGGGCGATGGCTGGAACCTGCGCTATGGCGGCGATGTCATCAACACCGCCGTGCATCTGGCCCGATCTGGCGATCATGTCCGTCTGGCCAGCGCGATGGGGACCGACCCGATGAGCGCGGACCTGTGCGATCGGTGGGAAAAGGAGGGGGTGGATACCAGCCTCGTCCTGCGGGCGGCAGACAGTCTGCCGGGCCTCTATGCCATCGAAACCGATGCGAGCGGCGAGCGCAGCTTTCATTATTGGCGCAGCGAGGCGGCGGCGCGGCGGATGTTCGCGCTGCCCGGCAGCGACGCCATGGTCGCGCAGGCTGCCCAGAGCGACCTGCTCTATTTCTCGCTCATCACGCTGGCGATCCTGCCTGATGAGGGGCGTGAGGCGCTGCTGTCATTGTGCGAACAGGTGCGGGCGCGGGGCGGGAAGGTCGCGTTCGATGGCAATTATCGCGCGCGGTTATGGCCCGACGCGGCGACTGCGCGCCACTGGCGCGACCGTGCGATTTTGCTCAGCGACATGGGCCTGCCGACGCTGGCCGACGAAGTGGAGATGGGCGAGGCGGACGATGCGCAGGACGCGGCAACCCGCTGGGGCGCGGGCGACGGACGCGAGGTCGTGGTGAAACTGGGCGGCGATGGCTGCATGGTCGATGGTCAGGTGGTGGCCATTCCGCAAAAGATCGCCGTGGTCGATTCCAGCGGCGCGGGGGATGCTTTCAATGGCGGTTATCTGCACGCACGGCTGGCGGGCGCGGCCCCGGTCGATGCGGCGCTGGCGGGGCATCGGCTGGCGGGATGGAATATCGGCCATCGCGGCGCTATCCCGGCACGGGACGCCGCTGCGCCTTATTGAAATGTCATGAAATGGAGCGGGTGAGGGGAATCGAACCCCCGTCGTCAGCTTGGGAAGCTGCTGCTCTACCATTGAGCTACACCCGCGTCGCGCCGCCAATGGCACGGTCGATTGAGTCCGTCAACCGACCTGCCGCTTGGCCAGTTTGCGCGCCAGCGTGCGGCGATGCATTCCCAGACGCCGGGCGGCTTCGGATATGTTGAACTCGCTGTCCTTGAGCACTTCGTGGATATGTTCCCATTCCAGCGTCTTGATCGACGTCGGGCGCGGGGCGAGGGGGGCGGCGACATTGCCGTCCGATCGGGCGAAGGCGGCTTCGATGTCGTCGGTGTTGGACGGTTTGGCCAGATAGTTGGTCGCGCCCAGCTTGATCGCCTCCACCGCCGTCGCGATGCTGGCGAAGCCGGTCAGCACGACGATAATCATGGCCGCGTCATGGGCGTGGAGCGTCTGAACGCAGACCAGCCCCGATTCCGGGCCGAGTTTCAGGTCCACGACTGCATGGGTCGGGCGATGGTCCGCCAGCACCGCCGTCACCGTGGCATGGCTGTCGGCCAGCAGCACGGTCCAGCCCCGCCGTTCGAACGAGCGTTTGAGCGTGCGCGCGAAATCCTGATCATCCTCGACCAGCAGCAACAGCCGTTCGTCACTCATCGTCGGGTTCCTCCAGCGCGACATTGCCCAGCGGCAGACGCAGCAGGATCATCGCCCCGCCATCGGCGCCATTGCTGGCGCTGACGCTGCCGCCCAGTTTGCGGACGACGTTGACCACCAGGAAGAGGCCCAGGCCGCCGCCCTGCCTGCCCTTGCTGGACCGATAAGGCTTGCCGAAATCCGCCAGCATATCTTCACTGAACCCGCCGCCATTGTCACGCACCGCAATGTTGAGCCACTGGCTGTCGCGTCCGGCGAGCAGGTCGATATAGGTCGCGCCCGCTTCGCGCGCATTGTCGAGCAGGTTGACGATCGCCTGCCGGATCACCGGGTCGGCGACGATGCGGGGATAATCATGAGGCCCGAAATCGCAGCGCAGCGGCATCCCTGGATTGGCGGCGCGCCAGTCGCGGGCGATGGCTTCGACGAAATCGCGCACGCTGGTGATCTGGGGCGCTTCGCCGCGCGCTTCGCCCGCCGACATCAATATGCCCGACAGGATGGTCTTGCAGCGGATGACCGCCGCCTGCATTTCGGCCACTTCTTCGACCAGTGCCGGGTGATCCTTGACCTCCGGCATGTGCCGCCAGTCGCCCAGCACGACCGCCAGTTGTGAAAGCGGCGTCCCCAGTTCATGCGCCGCGCCCGATGCGAGCAGGCCCATGCGCACGATATGCTCCTCCTCCGCCGCCTGTTGCCGCAGCCGGGCGAGATAGGCTTCGCGATCCTGCAGATTGCGGGTGATGCGCGTCATGAACAGCACCAGCAGCACCGCGATCATCGTAAAGCAGATCCATGTGCCCACGATATGCAGGTCGAACAATCGCCCCTCCAGCGCGCCGGTCAGGTCGAGCGGGCGATAGAAGAAGGTCAGCAGGGCGGTGCATAATACGGAAATGGCGACGATGCCCCATACGCTCCATCGGTGGAGCAGGACGGCACCCAGTGCCACCTGCACCAGATAGAGCGACACGAACGGGTTGGTCGCCCCGCCGCTCATGTACAGTTGCGCCGTCAGGGCGAGCACATCGAACAGCAGCGCCACGAACAGTTCGGCATGGCTGATGTCGGTGCGCCGCCGCAGGACGGACAGGCTGCCCAGATTCACCCCGATGGCGAGGCAGGCAACGACCAGCATGGATATGATGGGCAGGCGGATGCCCATGGCGAAATGGACGAGCAGGATGGTGGCGACCTGTCCTGCGATCGCGATCCAGCGCAACTGGATCAGCAGCGCCATATTCTTGCGACCGGCCGCGTCGGCGGGCCATTGGCTTGGCAGCCAGCGCGCGCTGATCGGCAATCGGGCCTTCATGACCGGCGGTCTTTCCCCATCTGGCGCATCGCGACGACATAGGCCCCCACGACCATCGCCGCCAGCGTAAACCAGGTTACGGCATATTGCAGATGGTTGTTGGGGAAGCGGATGACGGTCAGGCCGCCGACCGGCAGCGTGCCGGGGCGGGGGGCGGCCTGTGCGTCGATGAAATAGTTGGCGGCTGCGGGCAAGTCGCGCGTGGCGGCAATGGCGGCGACGTCGCGCGAATACCAGCGGTCGGCGGCGGGATCGTTGCTGCGCAGGAATCCGCCGTCCGGCTCGGTCAGGCGCAGCAGGCCAGTGACGCGGACCATGCCGATGGGGCGATCGTAGCGCGTTCTGGATTCGGGCGGGACGAAGCCGCGATTGATGAGGATGATGCGACCGTCGCTTTGCCGCAGTGGGGTCAGCACCCAATAGCCTGCGCCGCGCACGGTGGACGCCTGCACCAGTGCGCTGCGATCATGCAGGAAGGTGCCGGTCGCGGTGACGCGGCGATAGGCGTCGTCTTCGTGCGCGTTGGCGGGGGCAGCGACGGGCGCCGCATGAATGCGGGCATCGACGCGCGCGATCAGGTTGCGTTTCCACCCCAGCCGCTCGACCTGCCACACGCCCAGCGCGCACAGGCTGACGAACAGCGCCAGCGCCACCAGCGTGAGCGCAACCGGAAACCCCGCCCGAAAAGCGGGGCGGGGGTGGGTCACTGCATCCGGCTCATGTCATGAGTCATGCCGTTCATTGGGCCGTTCATCTGGTGATCCATCTGGCCGGGCATCTGGCCTTCGACCTGATCCTCCATCGCGGGCATCATATTGTGGTTCAGGTGATACATGACCCATGTCGAACCCGACAGGGTGATGACCACCAGCACCAGCGTGAACATCAGCGCCATCATCGACCAGCCACCCTCCGACCGGGTGTTCATGTGCAGGAAGTAGATCATGTGAACGACGATCTGCACCACGGCAAAGCCCATGATGATGAAGGCTGTGACCTGAGGATTGGCGATGACCTTCGTCATGACCAGCCAGAAGGGGATGGCCGTCAGGATCACTGACAGGCCGAACCCGATCATGTAGCTGCCCATGGTGCCATGCGCCCCGTCATGATGGCCATGGTCCGTGTCGTGCGCGCTCATCGCAGCATTCCCATCAGATAGACAAAGGTAAAGACGCCGATCCAGATGACGTCTAGAAAGTGCCAGAACATCGACAGGCACATCAACCGGCGCTGGTTGGCGGGGATCAGCCCCTTTTCCCCGACCTGCACCATCAACGTCACCAGCCAGATGATGCCGAAGGTGACGTGCAGCCCGTGCGTGCCGACCAGCGTGAAGAAGGCCGACAGGAAGCCCGACCGCATCGGCGTCGCGCCTTCATGGATCAGATGGGCGAACTCGTACATTTCGATGCTGAGGAAGGCGAGGCCGAACAGGCCGGTGATCGCCAGCCACATCTGAGTCGCGCCGACCCTGTTCTTTTCCATCGCCAGCATGGCAAAACCATAGGTGATGGAGGAAAAAAGCAGCATCGCGGTGTTGAGCGCGACCAGCGGCAGGTCGAACAGGTCGCGTGGCCCCGGTCCCGCCGCATAATTGCCGCCTAGAACTGCGTATGTTGCAAACAGGCAGGCGAAGATGAGGCAATCGCTCATCAGGTACATCCAGAAGCCCAGCATCGTGCTGGACCCTTCGGGATGATGCGGCTCATGCGCCAGATGGAACAGCGGATTGCCGTCCTTGTCGAGGAAGGCGGGGTCGATCGGAGATGCGCTTGCCATGATGGTTCAGCCCTGTGCCGAAAGATGTGGCGCGAGCAGCGCAGTGCGCTCGCCCTCGGTGCGCTCGACTACGTCCTTGGGGATATGGAAGTCGCGCTTATAGTTGAAGGTGTGGCCGATCGCGACGGCCAGGATGCCGACGAAGCTGAGACCCGCCAGCCACCACATGTACCAGATCATACCGACCGAAAAGGCGATGGACAGCCCCGCGATGATGATGCCGGTGCCGGTGTTGGACGGCATGTGAATGGCTTCGTAACCGGTCAGAGGACGCTGATAATGGCGCTTCTTCATATCCGCCCAGGCGTCGCCATCATGGATGACGGGCGTGAAGGCGAAATTATAGTCGGGCGGCGGCGAACTGGTCGCCCATTCCAGCGTGCGCCCGTCCCATGGATCGCCAGTGGTGTCGCGCAGCGCTTCGCGGTTCTTGATGCTGACGGCGAACTGGATGAACATGCAGGCGATACCCGCCGCGATCATCACCGCGCCAAAGGCTGCGATCTGGAACCAGATTTGCAGGGAAGGATCGTCGAACGCCCGCATCCGGCGCGTCACGCCCATCAGGCCTAGCACATAGAGCGGCATGAACGCGACCCAAAAGCCCACGACCCACAGCCAGAAGCTGCGCACGCCCCAGGTGCGATCCAGCTTGAAACCGAACGCCTTGGGCCACCAGTAGTTGATCGCCGCGAACAGGCCGAACAATACGCCGCCGATGATGACATTGTGGAAATGCGCGATCAGGAACAGCGAATTATGCAGCACGAAGTCGGCGGGCGGCACGGCAAGCAGTACGCCGGTCATGCCCCCGACCGTGAAGGTCAGCATGAAGGCCACGGTCCACATCATCGGCAATTCGAAGCGGATGCGCCCGCGATACATGGTGAACAGCCAGTTGAAGAGTTTCGCGCCCGTGGGAATGGAAATGACCATCGTCGTGATGCCGAAGAAGCTGTTGACGCTGGCGCCCGACCCCATGGTGAAGAAGTGGTGGAGCCAGACGAGATAGGACAACAGCGCGATGACGATCGTCGCATAGACCATCGACGAATAGCCGAACAATCGCTTGCTGGAGAAGGTGGAGGTGACTTCGCTGAACACGCCGAACAGCGGCAGGATGAGGATATAGACCTCCGGGTGGCCCCAGATCCAGATCAGGTTCACATACATCATGGGGTTGCCGCCCATGTCGTTGGTGAAGAAGGCGGTGCCGATGTAGCGGTCGAGGCTGAGCAGCGCCAATACGGCGGTGAGTACCGGGAAAGCCGCGACGATCAGCACGTTGGCGCACAGCGATGTCCAGGTGAAGATGGGCATCTTCATCATGCCCATGCCGGGCGCGCGCATCTTGACGATGGTGGCGATCAGGTTGACGCCCGACAGCAATGTGCCGATGCCCGCAACCTGCAAGCCCCAGATATAATAATCAACGCCGACGCCGGGTGAATAGGCGATGCCCGACAGTGGCGGATAGGCCAGCCAGCCGGTGCGTGCAAATTCCCCCACGAACAGCGACATCATGACGATGACAGCGCCTGCCGTGGTCATCCAGAAGCTGAAATTATTAAGGAATGGGAAGCTGACGTCGCGCGCGCCGATCTGCAGCGGGACGATATAATTCATGATCCCGGTGATCATCGGCATCGCGACGAAGAAGATCATGATGACGCCATGCGCCGTGAAAATCTGGTCATAATGATGCGCGTTCAGATAGCCTTCGGACCCGTTGAAGGCCATCGCCTGTTGCAGCCGCATCATCAGCGCGTCGGCAAAGCCGCGCACGAACATGATTAGCCCTAAGATCATATACATGATGCCGATGCGCTTATGATCGACGGTGGTGAACCAGTCGTTCCACAACATGCCCCACAGGCGATATTTGGTGATCCCGCCGACCACCACGAGACCACCGAGCACGACCATGAGGAAGGTGCCGACGACGATCGGTTCATGCAGCGGCAGTGAACTCCAGTCGAGACGACCGAAGATCAGTTTCCAGATGCCGCTATTTTCGGATGCGGGGGAGGGGGACATGAATGTTACCGCCTTGAAAGGGGTGAGTAGGTGGAGAATGATCCTCCCCTCGCAGGGGAGGTGGATGGCGTAGCCAGACGGAGGGGTGTCACCCTCTCGAAGCGGGCGCGCGCTAAAGCTGTATCAGTGGCCATGATGCCCATCCGCATCCTTTTGCCCCGGCGCTTGATTGCCCTGCGCGGCGGGCGTGCGTTTGGCCGCAGGGGTCATGCCGGCAGGCTGGGCGATTTCGCCCTTCATGCCCGGTTCGACCGGGGCATAGCCGCCCACGTCGATCGTGCCGTCATGGCGCAGCCCCTGCGTATCGCGCGCCGATTCCTTGCCCGCGCCGCCGCGCATGTCCGTCATCATGACGGCGTCCATGCATTTCTTGCCCGGTTGCGCGCACATGTTGAGCGCGGCATGGAACAGCCTGGGTTCGACCCCGCCGAAATACATCGGCGGCACTTTCTCGCTTGGCTGTTCCAGCTTCACATAGGCCGCGCGGTCCAGCGTCGTGCCGCTCGCCTTCACCTTGGCGACCCACTGGGCGAAACCGGCCTGATCCATCGCATGGAATTTGAAGCGCATATGGCTGAACCCGGCGCCGGAATAGTTGGCGGAAAATCCGTCGAACGTGCCGGGTCGATTGGCGATCGCGTGGAGAGTCGTCTGCATGCCCGGCATCGCATAAATCTGCCCCGCCAGCGCAGGCACGAAGAAGCTGTTCATGATCGATGAGGAGGTGATCTTGAATTCGATCGGCTGATCGACCGGCGCTGCCAGTTCGTTGACCGTCGCGATACCCAGTTCGGGGTAGATGAACATCCATTTCCAGTCCATCGCCACCACTTCGACCTGCAAGCGCTTGGCGGCCGGATCGATCTTGCGCGTCTTGTCCACACGCTCGATCGGGCGATAGGGGTCGAGCAGATGCGTGCTGCTCCACGTCACCGCGCCCAGCGCGATGATGATGAGCAAAGGCGCCGACCAGATCAGCAGTTCCAGGCTGGTCGAATGATCCCAGTCGGGATCATAATCCTGCGCCTTCGCCTTTTCCCGATATTTCCATGCGAAAAATACGGTCAGCGCCATCACCGGAATGATGATGAGCAGCATCAGCATCGTCGAAATCAGGATGAGGTCGCGTTGCTGCACTGCAACGTCACCGGCAGGCGACATGACCACCCAGTTGCATGCCCCCAGGGGCAGCAGCATGAAAGGGGCGGTCAGGCGCAGAATCGCGCGGGTGATGGGCAGTTGGCGAGCTGTCATGATGCCCGCATAATCCTGAAATCGGGGAATCGACATTGGACCTTTTGTCCTATCCCTGTGCGGCTGCAAAATAGGGCATTGCCGTAAATGACCACGGGGCGATTCGTCGTGCAACGATGTATGATAATCAATCGTTCCCGCAGTATGAAGGCCGGTGACACAGCATGACTTCCGCGACGACCACGCCCAACTCGACCGAGCCTAATTCGACTCAGGCGGAACGCGACGTGCGCGCGTTGCATGCCGCGCATAAGGGCAAGAAGATCGCGCCGGGCGAAATCGCCATCGGCGTCATCATCGGGCGGACATCGGAATTTTTCGACTTCTTCGTCTATGCCATCGCATCCTGCATCGTCTTTCCCGCGCATGTCTTTCCCTATCTGACGCCGTTGGCGGGCACGCTCTGGTCATTCGCCATTTTCGCACTCGCCTTCGTCACACGGCCAATCGGGTCTTTCATCTTCATGGCGGTGGACCGGCGTTTCGGGCGCGGCGTCAAGCTGACCATCGCCCTGTTCCTGCTAGGCGGATCGACGGCGGCCATCGCCTTCCTGCCGGGCTATGAGACGATTGGGCATTGGGCCGCGATTCTGCTGGCGCTGTTCCGCGCGGGACAGGGCGTGGCGCTGGGTGGCACATGGGACGGGCTGGCGTCGCTACTCTCGCTCAACGCGCCCAAGGAAAAGCGCGGCTGGTATGCGATGATGCCGCAACTGGGCGCGCCGCTGGCGTTGATCGTGACGGCGGGCCTGTTCGCCTTCTTCCTCAATACGCTCTCGCGCGCCGACTTCCTCGACTGGGGCTGGCGCTATCCCTTTTTCGTGGCCTTTGCTATCAACGTGGTGGCGCTGTTTGCCCGGCTGCGCATCGTCGTGACGGAGGAATTTGCGCGCCTGTACGAATCGCGCGAATTGCAGCCTTCGCCGGTGGTGGAAACCATTCGCTCCGAAGGGCGCAACATCGTCATCGGTGCGTTCGCACCGTTGGCCAGCTTCGCACTGTTCCACATGGTCACGGTATTCCCGCTGTCGTGGATCGCGCTCTACACCGACCAGCCGCTCGAACGCTTCCTGATGATCGAAGTGATCGGTGCGTTCGTGGGTGTGCTGGCGATCATCGTATCTGGCTTCGTCGCGGACATGGTAGGGCGGCGCACGCTGCTTGCCTACTCCGCCGTGGGCATCGCCATCTTCGCGGTTGCCGCCCCGCTGCTGCTGGATGGCGGCGACCTTGGCGAGGTCGCATTCATGGTGATCGGCTTCATCCTGCTGGGGCTGAGCTTTGGCCAGTCTTCAGGCGTGGTCGCGTCCAACTTCCGCTCGGCCACGCGCTATACCGGATCGGCGCTGACGTCGGACCTGGCATGGCTGGTGGGCGCGGGCTTTGCGCCTTTGGTCGCGCTGGCGATTTCCGCGCGGTTCGGGCTGATCGCTTCGGGCGCTTATCTGCTGTCGGGCGCGATCGTCACCGGCATCGCCCTGTTCGTGAACAAGGAACTGGGCGGGCGCGACCGTTAAGCAGCAGCGCGCATCTTCCGTAACGCCTTGCGGTCGAACCAGCCGGTCAGGCCGGGGCGGGGCGTAAAGCGTGGCAGCCAGTCGGCATAGAGGCTAGACAGACGCGGGGGCAGTCCATCAGGCCCCTTGCGTGTCATGATGTCCGACACGATGCGGTTCTGGAAAAAGCGCACCGAATAATTGGTCAGCCGCTTATATTGCATGATCCATGTGGAGGGACGCAGCAGGCTGACCTGTTCGCACAGGAACCCGGCGTCGTCGCAGACGATGACGCCAGCATCCCGCCACTGTCCGTCCGGTCCCAGATCGGTGTGCGCCCATGCCGCCACCAGCCCGTCGTCACCGATCAGGTCATCGGGCAAGCGCAACCCACGCGCACGGATCGCCCCCACGAACGTCCCCGACAGCGCATAAAGATCGCCGAACAGCCCGCCGTCGCGTTTGATGTCATCGCGATAGCTTTGTGCCATCCGCCCGTTCATCGGCATACCCGCGACGGCATTGGCATCGTCCTGCGCGCCCAGATCGGCAATCAGCGCATCGATGGACCCCGCCACGATCTGCGCATCGCCGTCCATGAAGACGACTGCGCTTTCCTGTCCGGTCAGCAGGGTGTGGACCATATGGTTCCAGGTGCGTGATTTTCCGCCCGCTGCGATGTCATGGACTATGACGTTCGCGCGCTCGCCTGCCACCTCCCGCGCCCGCGCTACCGTGGCATCGGTCGTGCCGTTGACCAATACATGAAACAGCGTTTCAGTCCGGTCGAGCGGCAGCGAAGCGAGGCAGGCGGCGATCCGCCGCTCCTCCTGATGGGCAAAGATGGCGACGGCGACTGACATCGCGCTTATCGGAAATCCCACGCCTGCTGGCCATGCACGCTGGCATCCTGTCCATCGCGTTCCTGCTGTGCATCGACGCGCATCGGCATGACGACGGACACGATCAGCGCGGCAATCGCGCTGCCCACCATCGCCCACAGCGCGACGACGACAAGGCCGATTGCCTGCGCCAGCAATGCGCTGTGCAAAGTGATATTGGTATCGAACCCCACGCCACCCATCAGCGGCAGGGCGAAAACGGGCAAAGCCATGATGCCGAGCGCGCCGCCGATGCCGTGGATGACGAACATGTCCGCGCTATCGTCCACGCGCGCGCGCACCAGCCCGGCGCACAGGCGGCAGACAAGCGCCGCCATCACCCCGATCATCATCGCGCCGCCAGTGCCGACCAGCGCGGCGGATGCCGAAATCGCGGCGATTCCCGCCAGCGCGCCGGTCAATATCCCGGTCGCGCGCGTCCGTGCGCCCAACAGCCGGTCGAGCAACGCCCAGACGAGCGCCGCCGCACAAGCCGCAAAATGATGGTTCAATATCGCCGTGGCCGCATCGTCCGTCGCGCCGAGCGCCCATCCGCCGACCGCTCCGGCCAGCCCAACCCACAACAGTCCGCCGCCGACGATGGTCAACAACGGCGCGTGACCCGGATCGGATGCCGCCGACCGCCGACCGGCGATGAGGGCCAGCGCCAGACCGGAAAAGCCTGCGGTCACATGGATCACCAAGCCACCGGCGAAATCCATGACGCCGATCGCCGCCAGCCAGCCGCCGCCCCACACCGCATGCGCGATCGGGGCATAGACCAGCAACAGCCACAAAGGCGCGAACGCGACGAACCAGCCGATCCGCGCGCGCTCTGCAACGGCCCCGACCAGCAGCCCGGCGGCAAACACCGCCAGCATCATCTGAAACAGGACGAAAGCGGATTCCGGCACGGTCAACCCGTCACGCAACTGCCCCAGATTGGCGAGCGACAGGTTCGCGCCGCCGCCCAGCCAGGGACTGCCGGGCGCAAAGGTCAGGCTATAGCCCGCCAGTCCCCATACAAGCGACACGACCGCCGCCACCGCGCCGCCCTGCGCCACGACCGCCAGCGCATTGCGCACATTGACCTGCCCCGCATGGCGCAGCGCCAGTCCCGGCAACGCCGCGAGCAACAACAGCAAAGCGCACACAATCATCCACGCCGTATCCCCACTATCCGCCACGGCAACCTGCGCCAGAGCAGGCTGGGGCAGGGCGAGCAGAGCGATGAAAGGCAGTGTCAGGGCAATGCGCATGGGGCAATCCGGCAATCGAAAGAGGGGGACGGTCTAGCCGGGCGGGGTAAACACTTCGATAAACAGGGAGGCTCGGCAAGCAAAGGCGGCCAAGCGCCCAAAAGCCGACTCCATCATCCTCCCCTTGCAGGGTAGGGCTATCGCATATGAACATATTCCGATTTCACTTCGTCATGCTGAACTTGTTTCAGCATCCATTGCGCGCCAAAAGCCTTCGCGTTTGAGGAGAAATGGACCCTGAGCCGCAGGCCAGCGCAGCTAAACGAGTTCAGGGTGACGCGTCGAGTCAGCCAATGTCATATGCGATAGCCCTGCGTTGCAGGGGGGGCGTTGCGAAATACGTTATTCACAAATTTTCACGTCATCCCCGCGCAGGCAGGGATCCATCTCCGGACCTAAAATCAAGACGATAAGGTGAGAGTATGGATTCCCGCCTGCGCGGGAATGACGATAATTCTTAATGGAATCCGTATTTCGCAACGGTCCCCCTGCAAGGGGAGGATGATGGGGGACGACCATTTGTTGTCATAACCGTCTGACGTCGCACTGCCCATTTGCGGACATTTAGAGCCTGTGCCATCATAAACTGCGGCAAAGGAACTTCGATGAAAGCGCGATCAAAATTGCGTGTAAAGGCATTGGGGAGGGGCTTATTTGGTTTTGTCCTTTGCGTCAGTCTCCTGTGGTTTATCGCGTTCTCAATCTGGTTCGCATCCCTTCTGTTCCAGCCATGTGGAATTGTTCTCTGGGATCGGCTTATTGGTGGCCTTGTTTCGACGAGATTGCCTCCGTCACAATGCGCGAAGACTGTTATCCGCGTTGATGCCGTCGGCACACTTACATTAGGTCTGGAGGTCACAGCCTTCGTGTCCGACGACAGGCGCGTAGTAGGCGATTCTTTCCGCCTAACCCCTAACGCCACAGATGACGCGTTGCGTATGCATTTCCATCGGCCGACCAATGCCGATGGATGGCCAAGTTACAAAGTTAGAGTGCGTGGACGCCTCTTCGATGACGGAAAACGAACAGAGTTAGTGGCGGAGCAGATTACGCAGGCCCAATGACGGGCGAGTAGAAATAGACGATAAAGCTCGATCACCATCTTCACGTCGCAACGTGAGCTACCTTTAATGGCAGCTCAAACCAGACAGTCCGCTCCCCACCCTACATTGTCATCCCCGCGAAGGCGGGCACCCATCTCCCCAATTCTCAAGATCAAAAGGTAAGAGATTCCTCCCCCGCCGTCGCGGGATGACGATGGAGTGATGGCATCTGCAATCTCCCCATTCCCGCCGCGCCAATCCACCGATATACCCACCCCATGACATCCCACACCCGCAACATCGTGATCCTCACCGGCGCTGGCATTTCCGCCGAAAGCGGCCTTGCGACCTTTCGCGGTCCGGATGGCCTGTGGGAGGGACATCGGGTGGAGGATGTCTGCACGCCCGAAGCGATCGCGCGCAATCCCGCGCTGGTGCATCGCTTTTATGACGAGCGCCGCGCAAAACTGGCGGACATCGCGCCCAACCCCGCGCATGCCGCATTGGCAACGCTGGATCAGTCGTGGGGCGGCGACTTGCTGATCGTCACCCAGAATGTCGATGACCTGCATGAACGGGCCGGAACCAAACGCCTCATCCATATGCATGGCGAACTGAAATCGGCGCTCTGCGCAGCGTGCGGCAAGGCGGTGGCGTGGGATGGTCCATTGCCGCCCGGCACGCCCTGTTCCGGTTGCGCCCGCCCGGCGCTGCGCCCCGACATCGTGTTTTTCGGCGAAATGCCCTATGCGATGGAAGAGATTTACGCCGCGATCGAGCAGGCCGATCTGTTCGTGTCGATCGGCACGTCGGGCGCAGTCTATCCTGCCGCCGGTTTCGTGGACGCCGCGCGGCGGGCAGGCGCACGCACGCTGGAACTCAATCTGGATCGTTCGGCGGGCAGCGATCTGTTCGATGAAACCCGGCTTGGCCCGGCCAGCGAGTTGGTGCCAGCCTTCGTCGCGGACCTGCTTGGCTGAACGTCAGAGCGACGCCGTATCCACCTGCGCGCCCGGTTCGTCATCGCGATAGAGCAGCATGACCGATCCATCCTCGCCATGCACGGCGCGGACGGGCAGGCTAAATTGCAGCGCGGTCAGGAATTCGCGGCTGTCCGTCACGCGAAAACGACCGCCGATGCGCAGGGCCGATATGCGCGTGTCGCCGATCAGGATCGGTGTGGTGCGATAGCGATTGAACTCGCCTGTCGCCTGCTCGATCGTTTCGCCGTTCAGCTCGACCATCTGGTCACGCCACGCGACGCGCTGGTCGACCAGCCGGGGATCGAGTCGGGTCAGCGCGACGCTGCGCGGTTGAATGACGGCACCCGCACCTGCGCGCACCTGCTGGCTGGCGTTATCGCCAGAATGGACCGCGACCGCACCCCTGGTGACGGTCAGTTCAACAAGTGAAGGACGAATCCGCACGTTGAAGGCCGTGCCGACGGCGCGGATGATGGCGGAGCGGACCTCCACATCGAACGGGCGGCTGGCGTCGTGGGCGACGTCGAACGATGCTTCGCCCTTCATCACGCGCACTTTGCGGCCATTGGCGGTAAAGCGAACTTCCGCCTCGCTATCGCTGTTCAGGCGCAGGGTGGATCCGTCCGAAAGAGCGATGCTGCGGATTTCGCCGATGGGCGTTGCATAGCGTTCCACCCCGCTGAACGTGCGGACAGTGACGATGGCGGCGATCAGGAACAGCATCACCGCGACGGCAGCGACGACCCATATATTGCGAGATAGACGGCGTTGTTGTTCTTCGCTGACGATCTGCGCCATCGGGGGCAGGGTGACATCGGCAGCGGCGCTCTTCAGGCGCTCGGCGGCTTCCCATGCTGCTTCGGCGTGGGCGAAGGCGACGCCGTGACGCGGATCAGCCTCGATCCACGCGCAAATTTCCGTTTCGTCCTGGGGACTGGGGTCGTTGTTAAGCCTGGCCAGCAGGCGCGCGGCTTCCGCCTCTATCGCTTGCCTGCTTGTGCAGCCTGTTTCTGGTCCCGACACCTGCACGTTCGAAGTCCGTTTCCTCACGTTCCGCCCATGCCCGCATAACTATTGCGATGGCTTTGGCCAGATGTTTTTCAACAGTAGAAACGGACAGGGACATCTCCTCCGCTATTTCCAGCATCGATTTTTCGTGAATTCTTCGCAGGATGAATACGCGGCGGCACTGGGTGGGCAGCGACTCGACGATCGCCTCTACCTCACGCAATGCTTCGCGGGCCTGCAATTGTGCTTCGATCGTGTTTTCGCCGCCCAGCAATTCCAGATCGGCGATCGTTTCGAAGCTGACGACCTTGTTGCGGCGGGCGGTGTCGATGACGAGGTTGCGGGCGATCGTGAACAGATAGGCGCGGCCAGTCGTCACATTTTCCCAATTGTCCGCTGCATAAGCGCGGGCCAGGACTTCGGCAACCATATCCTCCAGTTCGTGCGTGGACGGGAGTATCCGGCGCAGGCGACCACGCAGGGCGGCTTCCTGTGGCAGGATGACCGTCTTGAACCATTCCAGTTTTGCCCGAACCCTATGCACGTTGACCCCCTGATCTCGTCAGCCGCGCCTCTCCAGCATTTTTTAATGTTTCTTCTTTATGACGTGATCCAATCATGCTCGCAGGCACTTGTCCAGCGCGGGACACGGTAATTTTCAGGGATCGGGAAAAAAGTTCCCGCGCTGGTCAAATTCCTGTGGATAACTGTCTTAAACGCTCGATTATCCGCTTTCCGCTATATCAGTCGACCGGGATTTCCGGCGGAGTGCTGTCGGGCTGGTCATAATCTGGCCCAACGGGGACGATTTCGTCGGGTTCCGTCATCGGCAATTCGGCGGGTGAATTGGGCGGAACGATCTCATCGGGGGACTGTGGCTCGATGATGTCCGGTGCGGGAACCGCGTCTGGCGATGGATCGGGACGGCTGGCCATGAGAGTCTCTCCTGTGTAATTCACATGACCTACGTTTGGAGCGCAGAGCCGGTTCCAAAGCGACTCGACTATCCCTTGCCTACCGCACCGCTTTTCTCTATGCCGCGCCGACCGGCGACCTATGCGGGCGTGGCGAAATTGGTAGACGCACCAGATTTAGGTTCTGGCATTGCAAGATGTGGGGGTTCGAGTCCCTTCGCCCGCACCAGTGCGCCGATCGTGGGAACGCCACCGAAATTCAGCTGAAGAAAGCGTTTGAGAGAAGAGATGCAGACTGTCGAGACGTTGAACGAGGGCCTTAAGCGCGCCTACACTGTCACCATCACGTCGAAGGATATCGACGCCCGCGTGGAAAAGGAAGTGCAGACCATGGCGCCGCAAGTGCGGATGCCTGGCTTCCGTCCTGGCAAGGTGCCCGCCAATCTCGTCAAGAAGATGCATGGCGAAGCCTTGCAGCGCGACGCGCTCAACAATTCGATTCAGGACAGCATCCAGCGTCTGATCGCTGACCAAAAGCTGCGCCCCGCAATGCAGCCTTCGGTCGAACTGGACGAAGGGTTCGATTTCGGCAAGGATGCGGAAATCAAGGTCGCACTCGAAGTGTTGCCTGAAATCGCAGCGCCCAGCGTCGATGGCCTGAAGCTGGAACGGCTGACCGTCGAAGTCGCCGAAGCGCAGGTTGACGAGGCCGCTGGCCGCATCGCCGCGCAACAGGGCGCTCTGGAAGAACGCGCTGCCGATCATGCGGCGCAGGATGGCGACACGCTGACCATCGATTTCCTGGGCAAGGTTGACGGGGAAGCCTTTGAAGGCGGCGCGGCGCAGGACGTCAAGCTGACGATCGGCGCTGGCCAGTTCATCCCCGGCTTCGAAGAGCAGCTGACCGGCGCCAGGAAGGGCGACGAAAAGACGATCGAAGTCACCTTCCCCGAAGATTATGGCGCGGCCCATCTGGCCGGCAAGCTGGCGACCTTCGACATCACGGTGAAGTCCATCCTCGACGGTGACAAGCCCAAGCTGGACGACGAATTCGCCAAGTCCCTGGGTCTGGAAGGGCTGAGCCAGCTCAAGGATCTGCTCAAGGGCCAGATCGAGCAGGAACATAATGGCCTGACCCGCACCCATATGAAGCGCAAGCTGCTCGACCAACTGGCCGCGAGCCATGACTTCGACGTGCCGCCCAGCATGGTGGAAGCCGAGTTCAACCAGATCTGGTCGCAGCTTCAGCATGAAGCCGGTCATGAGGCAGACCCCGAAGCCGCGCTGGCCGAGATGGAAGCCGAGAAGGAAGACTATCGCGCCATTGCCGTGCGTCGCGTGCGTCTGGGCCTGCTGCTCTCCGAAATCGGCCAGGCCAATGGCGTGACTGTTTCCGATCAGGAAATGAACCGCCTGATCATGCAGGCCGCACAGCAATATGGCGCGCAGGATCGCGAACGCTTCATCCAATATGTCCGCCAGGACCCCATGGCCGCCGCGCAGCTTCGTGCGCCGCTCTATGAAGATAAGGTCGTCGACTTCCTGTTCGAAAAGGCAGAAGTCACCGATCGCGCGGTGACCAAGGAAGAGCTGGAAGCAGCGATCGAAGCCGAAGATGGCGACATCAAGCCCCACGTCCACGGTCCCGATTGCGGTCATGACCATGACGACAAGCCCAAGGCCAAGAAGGCTGCATCCAAGAAGAAGGCTGCCGAAGCCGAAGAGGCAGCGCCTGACGCCGACGCGCCAGCGGCCGAGGATGCGCCTGCCAAGAAGCCAGCCGCCAAGAAGGCTGCAGCCAAGAAGGACGAGGCTGTAGCCGCCGACGCGCCGGCCGATGCCGCAGCTGAGGAAAAGCCCAAGAAAAAGGCTGCTCCCAAAAAGGCCGCTGCCAAGGCTGAATAAGCCTGACGCCCGTCATGCAAAGCGCCCGCCTTCCTCGTGAAGCGCGGGCGCTTTTCATATCTGCCCCGCGTGACAGATGAAATATTAACCGCAAAAACGCATAATGGGGTGGCATCATGACGGGATTTGAGGGGGCGATGAAGGAATTTCCGGCGTTGGACAGCGACACGGCTCTGGCCATCCCGCGCATCGCGGTGATCCTGCCCTGCTATAATGAAGCGGGCGCGATCGTGCAGACGGTCGCCGATTTCCGCCGCGCGCTGCCCCATGCCGACATCTATGTCTTCGACAATAACAGCAGCGACGACAGCCGGGCGCTGGCCGCCGGGGCAGGGGCGATCGTCCGCCGCGTGCCGCAACAGGGCAAGGGCCATGTCGTGCGCCGCATGTTCGCCGACATCGACGCCGACATCTATATCATGGCGGATGGCGACGCGACCTACGAAGCCGCCGCTGCCCCCGCGATGGTCGCCGCCATGCTGGAAGATAATCTCGACATGGTCGTGGGGTGCCGCCGCAGCGCAGTGCAGGAAGCCTATCGCCCCGGCCACCGCATCGGCAACTGGGCGCTGACCGGCCTGCTCAAACAATTGTTCGGGCGCAGTTTCACTGACATCCTATCGGGTTACAGGGTTTTCTCACGACGCTTCGTCAAGAGTTTCCCGGTCCTGTCGGCGGGTTTTGAGATCGAGACGGAAATCAGCGTCCACGCCCTCGAACTCGCCATGCCGGTCGCCGAAGTCATGACCGCCTATGGCGCGCGGCCCGAAGGATCGGTCAGCAAACTGTCCACCTATCGCGACGGCTGGCGCATCCTGCGCACCATCATCACCCTGTATCGTATCGAGCGGCCGGTCCTCTTCTTCGGCATCATCGCGGCGTTTCTGGCGGCGCTGGGCTTTGGCCTCGCGGTGCCGCTGATCCTGACCTATATGAAGACCGGGCTGGTGCCGCGTGTGCCGACCGCCATTCTCGTCACGGGGCTGATGATATTGGCCACGCTGTCCGCCATGTGCGGCCTCATCCTCGACACCGTCGTGCGGGGACGGCGCGAAGTGCGACGGCTCGCCTATCTCACCTTCCGCGCGCCGTCCGACTTCGCCCGCCGCGACTGAACGTCCTCACCCGCATACGCCCCCTTGAACCATTCGCCGTTTGTGCCGATGTAGGGGGTGGGCAAAAGCACCAGACCGAAAGAGTATAATGACCAACATCATGCATGATCCCATGGCCGCGCTGGTTCCTATCGTCATCGAACAGTCGAACCGTGGCGAGCGCAGCTTCGACATCTTCTCGCGCCTGCTGCGCGAACGGATCATCTTCGTGACCGGCCAGGTGGAAGATCATATGGCCTCGCTGATCGTCGCCCAGCTTCTGTTCCTTGAATCGGAAAATCCGAAAAAGGACATCTGGATGTACATCAACTCGCCGGGCGGCGTAGTGACGGCGGGCATGGCGATCCACGATACCATGCAATATATCCGTCCGCAGGTCGGCACCGTGTGCATCGGTCAGGCTGCCTCGATGGGCAGCTTCCTGCTGGCCGCCGGTCAGCCGGGCAAGCGCATCGCGCTCGGCAACGCCCGCATCATGGTGCATCAGCCTTCGGGCGGGGCGCAGGGCATGGCCAGCGACATCGAGATTCAGGCCAAGGAAATCCTGCGTATCCGTCGTCGCCTGAATGACCTCTACGTCAAATATACCGGCCAGACGCTGGAAGCCGTCGAAAAGGCAATGGACCGCGACACCTTCCTGGAAGCCGACGAAGCCAAGGCCTTCGGTCTGGTCGACGAAGTGTTTGATCGCCGCCCTGTCGCGGAAACCACCGAAGACTGACTTCGCCAGAATGAACAGAAGGCGGGCGCCTGCCGATCCGATCGATCGACAGGTGCCCGCTTTATTTATGGACGGTCAGGGGCGATGAAAGTTCAGGCCACGCCTGCGCCGAGGGCGGCTCGCTCTTTGCGCTGGCGGACCCAGCCGCGCAACATCGCGATGTTCCCTCGCAGGCCCGGTTGGCTGCCTTGTGCCGAATCACCTTCGGCCATTCACCTTTAGCGTTTAGCTTGGACGCCGGGTGGATTTCTGGCCTTGAAACTGTTGCATGGCGAGACAATCTTAGGTCCATCTTTCCTTGCTCAGCCGTTGCTCTAACCCGGCAGGGCGTCGGCATTGCGCGCAAATGCGGGGAATCGACCTGGCCGTCTGCGGAATCGTCCAAAGAATGGCTACTTGTGTATTCCTTCATCACCGGTTTAGGATGAAGGACTAATATCGGTCATTCGGTTTCCATTGTCGCTGCAAGGGAAATGGGTGGCAGGAAAGAAGGCAAAATGACGAAATTGACCGGTTCCGATTCGAAAAGTACGCTCTACTGCTCCTTTTGCGGTAAATCGCAGCATGAGGTGCGTAAGCTGATTGCGGGGCCGACCGTATTCATCTGCGACGAATGCGTGGAGCTATGCAACGACATCATCCGCGAGGAGACCAAGGGCGGTCTCGTCGGCAAAAAGGATGGCGGCGTGCCGACCCCGCAGGAGATTTGCGATGTGCTCGACGATTACGTCATCGGCCAGAATCGTGCGAAGCGCGTTCTTTCCGTGGCGGTCCATAATCACTATAAGCGCCTGAACCACGGGTCGCGTCCGGGTGAGGTCGAACTGGCCAAGTCCAACATCCTGCTCGTCGGTCCGACCGGCTGTGGCAAGACGTTGCTGGCGCAGACGCTTGCCAAGACGTTCGACGTGCCCTTCACCATGGCCGACGCGACCACGCTGACCGAGGCGGGCTATGTCGGCGAGGATGTGGAAAACATCATCCTCAAGCTGCTCCAGGCATCCGACTATAATGTCGAAAAGGCGCAGCGCGGCATCGTTTACATCGACGAAATCGACAAGATCAGCCGTAAGGCCGAGAACCCGTCGATCACGCGCGACGTATCGGGCGAAGGCGTGCAGCAGGCACTGCTCAAGCTGATGGAAGGCACCACCGCCTCCGTGCCGCCGCAGGGCGGTCGCAAGCATCCGCAGCAGGAGTTTTTGCAGGTCGATACGACGAACATCCTGTTCATCTGCGGCGGCGCCTTTGCGGGCCTGGAAAAGATCATTGGCGATCGTCTGGAAGCCAAGTCGATCGGCTTCGGCGCTTATGTCTCTGCACCCGATGAGCGGCGTACCGGCGAACTGTTGCGCCAGAGCGAACCGGAAGATCTGCTGAAATTCGGCCTGATCCCCGAATTTGTCGGTCGCTTGCCCGTTATCGCGACGCTGGAGGATCTGGACGTGGCCGCACTGGTCAAGATTCTGGGCGAACCGAAGAACGCGCTGGTGAAGCAATATGGCAAGCTGTTCGACATGGAAAATGTGGAACTCAGCTTCACCGACGACGCACTGGTCGCGATCGCCAGAAAGGCGATCGAACGCAAGACCGGCGCGCGCGGGCTGCGCTCCATTATGGAAGCGATCCTGCTCGACACCATGTTCGACCTGCCATCGATGCAGGGCGTGGGCGAGGTCGTCGTCGATCGCGATGTGGTCGCAGGCAAGAAAGAACCGATTCGCGTATTCAGCGAAAAAGAAAAACGAGCCGAAGACGCGGCCTGATTTTCGCTTTTCCAATCGATCGAGACGGGGCCGGCGCGCAATCGCCGGCCCTTTTTTGTGCGCCGCAATATCGCGATGCGGAATTTTGTCGCACCGTTGCACTTTTACAATAGTGTAAAAGCCCCTTCATATTGTTAAATTCCCGTACGGAAATATAGGTTTTTTCGTTGCACCTGTCTCCCACGTCACATGAGCGTAACTGATATTGCACTTTGATGACATCATCCTGCGTGCGCTGTAACAATCCTGCAATCTGATGATCGCAAAGGGTTCGCTCATGGGGTCTGCTCAATTGAGCGGGTTTCGGTGACATCATGGGGCAGACGGACTGGGGCCGTCATCGCAGGGGAAACTGTATGAAGCATTTGAAGATTCTGCTGGCGGCTGGCGTCGCCTCCATAAGCATGTCGACCGTCATGGTTGCGCCTGCTCATGCGCAGGAAACGACGTCGTCGGTGCGCGGCACCGTCACGGCCGATGGCGCGCCTGTCGGCAACGCAGTTGTCACGGTCACTCATGTTCCCACCGGCACCGTCACAAACGCCACGTCGAGTGCCAATGGCACCTTTACGGCTACCGGCCTGCGCGTGGGCGGCCCTTTCACTGTTCGCGTGGTGGCCGATGGCTATCAAAGCACGGACGTGACCGACATCTTCACCGTCGTCGCACAACCCTATGATCTGCCGATCGCGCTGAACGCCGATGGCGATGCCATCATCGTCACGGCTTCCAGCGTCGTGGGTGCTGGCACAAAGGGGTCTGGCCCCACCACCGTCCTGACCGCTGCGGATATCGCGCAGGTCGCATCGGTGAACCGCGACATTCGCGACCTGATGCGCCGCGATCCCTTCGCGCGTCTCGACTATGCCGAAGGCTCAGGCCGCGCTGTATCGTTTGCCGGTCAGAACGCGCGCTTCAACCGCTTCACGATCGACGGCGTGCCAGTCACGGACAATTTCGGTCTGAATCCCGATGGCCTGCCGACCCGCCGCTCGCCTGTGCCGCTGGACGCGATCGGCCAGTTCCAGACACGCGTCGCGCCCTATGACGTGCGCGAAGGCAATTTCCAGGGTGGAACGATCAACGCCATTCTGAAAAACGGCACCAACGAATTTCATGGCACGGGCTTCTACTCCTACTCGTCGGATGAACTGACGGGCAAGAAGACCAAGGCTGGCCCTGGCGTCCCCACTGGTCGCGTTACCCTGCCGAACTTCAAATATGAAAATTACGGCGCGGAAATTTCCGGCCCGATCATCAAGGACAGGCTGTTCTTCATGGTAGCTGGCGAACGTATCCGCGCTGGCACGCCGATCGCCGAAGGCACGGCGGGCAACAATGCCGGTACGGTTGTCCCCAACATTACCGACGCGCAGGTGTCGCAGATTCAGGGAATCGCCCAGTCGCGCTATGGCTATGACACCGGCGGCGTGCTGAATAATTCCGATGATCGCGACGATCGTCTGGTGGCGCGTATCGACGCCAACCTGTCGGACACGCAGCGTGCATCGCTGACCTATATGTACACCAAGGATTCGATCCAGTTTAACCAGAACACTTTTGCGACCGGCAACCCTGGCCTAGGTCTGGAATCGAACGGCTATGTGTCGTCCAATCGCCTGCATACCGGCGTGTTCCAGCTGAACTCCGAATGGACCGACGAGTTCTCAACCGAAGTGCGTGCATTCTACAAGGATTATAAGCGCGGTCAGGATCCGATCATGGGTCGCGGCTTTGCCCAGTTCCAGGTCTGCACCGCACCGACTTCGGATCGTTCGGCACCCGGTTCCGCCGGGACCGGCGCTTCGACCGCTTGCCAGCCTGGTTATGGCACGGTCAGCTTCGGCCCCGACGTTTCGCGTCAATCCAACGCTCTTACCAGCAAGACCTATGGTGGCCTGGTGCAGGCGCGCCTGACGCAGAATGATCATGACCTGCGCGTGTTCGGCGAATTTTCGGATACGAAGATTTTCAACCTGTTCGTGCAGCGGACCGCCGGCGACTATTATTTCGACTCGATCGCCGATTTCCAGGCCGGTAATGCACAGCGTATGCGTTACACTAACGCGGTGCCGTCGCTCGATCCGAACGATGCCGCAGCGAAGTTCCGCTATCAGTCATACACCTTCGGTATTCAGGACAACTGGCGCATCAACGACAAGCTGACGCTATCCTATGGCGCGCGCTATGACATGTATGGTGGCGACAGCACGCCCGCGCTCAATCAGGCGTTCGTGAACCGCTACGGCTTTACCAACCAGGCCTATGTCGATGGTCGCGGTATCTTCCAGCCGCGCGTCGGCCTGGATTTCAAGCCGACCAGCGACCTGTCGATCCGCGCGGGCGGCGGTATCTTCTCGGGCGGTTCGCCGGACGTCTATGTCTCCAACAGCTTCTCGAACACCGGCTTTCTGTCGAACAATATCGACGTGCGCCGCAACAATGATGGCAGCGTTACCGGAGCTACCGCCGCTACGGGCGACGCGATCCTGAACAATGTAAACGGCACGACCATTCCAGCCGCCGCCAACACGCTGGTCTCTAGCGCCGCGTCCTCAGCGACGGCAACGACCAATGCGCTGGATCACAAGTTCAAGATCCCTTCGCAATGGCGCGGCACGATCTCGGCTGACTGGGCACCGCGTGACACGTTCCTGGGCAATGGCTGGAACTTTGGTGCCGACCTGTTCTACTCGGACGTCCGCAATCAGGTATTCTTCAGCGACCTGCGCGTAAGGCCGACCGCGCTGCGCACGCCAGATGGCCGTGTGCGTTATGCGTCGGTGACGACCTTTGCCGACACCAACAGCGACCTGTTCCTGACCAACACCACGAAGGGCCGTTCCTATGTCGCTGTCGCGCGGATAGACAAGCGTTTCGACTTCGGGCTGGAAATCGGTGCAAGCTATACGTGGCAGGACGTCAAGGATCAGGCTCCGGCCACATCCTCGACCGCTTCGTCCAACTATGGCAATGGCGCGTTCCTGGATGCCAACGGCGCGGCCTATGGTATTTCGAACGATCAGGTGAAGCACAACTTCAAATATCGCCTCAACTTCAGCCACGCGTTCTTCGGCGACTACAAGACGAACTTCGCGCTGTTCGGCGAAACCCGTATCGGCCGCCCGTACAGCTACACCATGCAGGACGTTTCGACCGGGCGTAGCGGTATCTTCGGCACGACAGGTTCAAACTCGCGCTATCTGCTGTATGTGCCTACCGGCCCGAACGATCCGTTGGTATCCTACGACAATGCCGCCACGCAAAGCTATGTGGAGGGTCTCGTCGCCAGCACTGGCCTTGGCAAATTCCGTGGCAAGATCGCGCCACGTAACGCCTTCAATGCCAAGTGGTTCACGAAAATCGATCTTCACGTCGATCAGGAAATTCCGACCGGCCTTGGCGGATCGCGCGTCACGCTGTTTGCCGACATCGAGAATTTCACGAACTTCCTGAACAAAAATTGGGGCCAGATTCGTGAATATGCCTTCCCGTACAATGTGATCGCGGTGCGTGCTCAGTGTCTGACGACACCGGTCGCCACGGGTGCAAACCCGACCGCGGCTCAGCAGACTGCCAACACGAGCCAGGCTTGTGCGCAGTACCGCTACACTTCGCCGACCAACGCGCCGACCGACACGATCTATTCGCGTCAGTCGCTCTACACCATTCGTGTCGGCGCGCGTTTCACCTTCTGATCGAACCGATCAACGAAACCAAAAAAAGGGCGCGGATCACTCCGCGCCCTTTTTCATGCCTTCGATTATGCTCCGCTCACCGCAAGCACCGATCCAACCCATCCCGCTGCACCACGCCGATCCGCGCAGCGATGGTGTTGCCGTATCGGCGGGTGAAGCCGCCCGGCGCAACGGCGGCGCGCTTTTTGGGCAGCGGCAATACGGCGGCGATGCGGCCGGCTTCCGCGCGGGTCAGCCTGCCTGCGCCATGGTGGAAATAGCGGATCGCGCCAGCCTGCACCCCATAGGTGCCGATGCCGGTCTCCGCGACGTTCAGATAGACTTCCATGATCCGCTGCTTGCCCCAGATCGCCTCGATCAACATGGTGAACCATGCCTCCAGCCCCTTGCGCACGAATCCGCCGCCTTGCCACAGAAACACATTCTTGGCGGTCTGCTGGCTGATGGTCGATCCGCCGCGTATGCGTCCGCCGCTGGCATTGTGGATTGCGGCCCTGGCGATGGCGTCGACGTCGAAGCCATGGTGGGAGCAGAATTTGCTGTCCTCTCCGGCGATTGCGGCGCGCGCCATGTCCGGGTCGATCGCGTCCAGGCTGGTCCAGTCCTTGGTGATGCCATTGGGGTCAAACAGCATCGTCAGCGTGACCGGCGGCGGCACGAAACGATAGATCGCCACCATGATGAGCGAGGCAAGGACAAAGCCGACAATGATTTTGACGAGAAAGCCGATCCAGCGGAAACGGCGGCGCGGGGAGGGCGAGGATTTTGAGATCATGCGCCCGTCGTAGCGCGAGCGCAGGGACGACTTCAAGCGCGCGGGGTGTTTGATCGCATTTGCGGTTGCGCGATGGCCTTTCTCCCGTCCGTTCGCTTCGAGCGAAGCCGAGAAGCCGATAGGGCTATGTTTCCGTTTCTCGACTGCGCTCGAAACGAACGGAGGTGGTGTAAGTCCGCCCCGTCCCAACCGAAGGAGCGCGTCCCATAACCTTCGCTACAAAAAAAGGCTCCGAGTCGCCCCGGAGCCTCCTTCAAAACAAAATCAGCGCCAATCAGGCTGCGGCAAAGCGCGCAATCTGCGTCAATCGATCGCCAGCAATCCGCATCATCGCCTTTTGCAGCTTCTCGAACGCGCGCACTTCGATCTGCCGAACCCGCTCACGCGATACGCCATAGACCTGCGACAATTCTTCCAGCGTCTTGGGGTCTTCGGCCAGGCGGCGTTCAGCCAGGATATGCTTTTCGCGATCGTTGAGATCGGTCATCGCCTCTTCCAGCATCTCGTGACGCATGGTTTTTTCCTGCTCGTCCGCGACGCGCTCGTCCTGCAACGGGTCATGGTCCTGCAACCAATCCTGCCACTGGCCTTCGCCATCCTCGCGCATGGGGACGTTGAGCGACGTATCGCCGCCCATCGCCATGCGACGGTTCATGGAAATCACATCCTGTTCGGATACGCCCAGATCGGTGGCGATCTTGGTCACATCCTCGGGACGCAGATCGCCATCCTCGAACGCTTCGATATTATTCTTCATCCGGCGCAGGTTGAAGAACAGCTTCTTCTGCGCGGCGGTGGTGCCCATCTTGACGAGGCTCCAAGAGCGCAGGATGAATTCCTGGATCGAGGCGCGGATCCACCACATCGCATAGGTCGCGAGCCGGAAGCCACGTTCCGCCTCGAACTTCTTCACGCCCTGCATCAGGCCGATATTGCCTTCCGAAATCAGCTCGCTGACCGGCAGGCCATAGCCGCGATATCCCATCGCGATCTTCGCCACCAGGCGCAGATGCGACGTTACCAGCTGGGCTGCTGCTTCGGGATCCTGATGTTCCTCATACCTCTTGGCGAGCATATATTCCTGCTCCGGGGTGAGCAGGGGGAACTTGCGAATCTCCGAAAGATAGCGGTTGAGGCTGGCTTCACCGCCCAGCGCCGGAACCGCAGGGACATTGCTCTTGTTGGCCATGTCGCTTCACCTTTCCCTTTCATGCGAGGCCGGACCCAGAAGAGGCGTCCGAAAGACCGTCGCAAACTTGTCGAACATTATACGATGAGCAGGCTTAACAGTTCCTGCATATCGGCAGGCAGTGTACTTTCGAACATAAGCCGATCGCCCGATACCGGATGTATGAACCCCAGGCTTTTGGCGTGCAATGCCTGCCTTTTGAAACTCAGCGTTTCCAGTATTGATTTGAAACCTTTTTTGTCTCTACTGTAAACCGGGTCGCCGATCAAGGGGTGTCCGATATGGCCCATATGCACGCGGACCTGATGCGTGCGCCCGGTTTCCAACCGACATTCGATCATCGCTGCGTCGCCCAGTCGTTGCACGGTGCGATAGTGGGTGACGGCATGTTTGCCGCGTCCTTCTCGCTGAACCGCCATTTTTTTTCGATCAGCGTCGGATCGGCCGATCCACGCATCAACCTTGCCACTGGACGGCAGG
The DNA here is from genome assembly GCF_049304695.1 of Sphingobium sp. Lineage (GTDB taxonomy): Bacteria > Pseudomonadota > Alphaproteobacteria > Sphingomonadales > Sphingomonadaceae > Sphingobium. The sequence continues at coordinate 1,751 of NZ_JBAQOK010000087.1, read as the reverse complement.
GGGACGCCATAGACGATCGCGGCATAGAGCCGTTCGATGCTATGATCCTTGAACTGCTTGGCCAGCCCCTCATGCGCCTTGTCGGATTTGGCGACGACCAGCAGGCCTGACGTGTCTTTATCGATGCGATGGACGATGCCGGGCCGCGCCACACCGCCGATGCCCGATAATTGCCCCCGGCAATGATGCAGCAGAGCATTGACCAACGTCCCGTCCAGATTGCCTGCCGCCGGGTGGACGACAAGGCCCGCAGGCTTGTCCACTACGATCAGGTCGGCATCTTCATACATGATAGTCAGCGGAATATCCTGCGCCACCGTATCGAGCGGGGCGGGGGCGGGCAGGGTGATGGCGAAATGCTGGCCCATGGCGACCTTGGCCGAGATAGTGATCTTCGCGGCCGGGTCAGGCGATTGGACATGACCTTCGCCGATCAGCGCCTTCAACCGTTCGCGCGACAGGTCGGGCAGCAGATCGGCCAGCGCCCGGTCCAGCCGCATTCCCGCCTGAGCGGTGCCGATCGTGACATCGATGATGGAAACCCCCGAACCCATTGTCTAGGGATGTAGGGATGAAGGTCCATATTGCAAGATCGCTGCTCGACCATATTCATGCGCTTTGCGCAGTGGACAGCGGGGAGGTGTGCGGCTTGCTGCTGGGTGCGGCGGGCGCGGACCGAATCGACGCGATCCTGCCCGCTGCCAATGTCGCGCCCGATCCGGCCCGTCACTTTGAATTGGATCCAATAACCCTGTTCGCGGCCCACCGCGCGGCCCGCTCTGGCGGCCCCGCGATCCTGGGCCATTATCACTCCCACCCCTCCGGCATCGCCACCCCGTCCGCCACCGACCTGGCCAGCGCAGCACCCGACGGGTCGCTATGGCTGATCGTCGCGGGTGCGCATTCTACCCTATGGGTCACTCTGGAAATCGCAGCGGGCCAGGTGGCTTTCGCTCCGGCGACGCTGTGCATCGGGTGAGCGAAAGGCAGCGCTGTGGGCTTGCATCGCCGGTCGGGGCAGCGCATGAGCCAGACAGGCCATCTTTCCCGTTTCACTATCCGGCAGCATAGACCTCTCCATGACTCATCCGATCGACAGCATCGAATTCGCCAGCCTGCTTTGCTCGCGCCTCTGCCATGATTTGCTCAGCCCCGTCGGCGCGCTCAACAACGGGCTGGAACTGATGGCGGACGAAACCGACCCGGACATGCGCCAGCGCTGCATGGATCTGCTGGGCGACAGCGCGCGGACATCCGCCAACAAGCTGAAATTCTTCCGCCTCGCTTTCGGCTCTGCTGGCGGGTTCGGCGACTCCGTCCCACCGCACGAAGCCAAGGTCGCGATCGAAGGCATGTACGCTGGCACTGGCCGGGTCAAGATCGGCTGGATGGTCGAAGAACAGATGCTCGGCAAATTGCCGGTCAAGGTTCTGCTCAACCTCGCGCTGATCGTCGGCGATGCGCTGGTGCGTGGCGGGCAACTCGACATCGGCGCGGAAAAGCGCCCCGGCGTGACGGAGATCGTCGTGCGGGGCGAAGGGCCAAAGGTCGTTCTGGACCCCGACCTGCGCGCGGCTCTGGCCGGAACCCTGCCGCCTGAGGGGCTGGCGTCGCGGACGGCTGCTGCCTGGATGGTGCGCGCTCTTGTGACTGGTGCGGGTGGTGAGATTGCCCTGTCTGCGCCGGGCGAACCGATGCTGCTGTTCGGCGCGTCCATCCCCGATTAAGGGGTGGGCGTCGTTGGGCCGCGT
>NZ_JBAQOK010000086.1:0-3226 GCF_049304695.1 Sphingobium sp. | reverse complement strand
ACTTTGAGCAGGCTCTTCATGACTATGAGGAACTGGAGCGGCTTCTGCTGCAGCGTACGCTGGACGAGCTGGACAACACGCGTGAATGGATGCTGCTGCTGGGACGCAAGACCGCTGAGGAGAAGGTGGCAAGCTTCATCGTCCAGATGAGCCGGCGACTGGCCAAGGGGCGCTGTGGAGCGTCGACCGGGGAAGAGTTCCTCCTCCCGCTGAGCCGCACCCAGGTCGCCGACGTGCTCGGGCTGACGATCGAGACGGTGAGCCGCCAGATGACACGCCTCAAAAGCGCCGGTGTCATCGATCTTCCTACAACGCGGTCGATCCGCGTCTTGGATAGGCCTGCGCTATCGGCGCGCGCTGAGCATGCGTGACGGAGCGTCACCTGCCCGTTTCTTCCACGTAGCCTAATCTCTCGCCGACGCGGGAGAGCGCACCCACGGTGAAATGCCCGCGGCCCCTGGAAAAGACAATATACTCGTTAAACAACATCGCACGCCGCCCGTTGATGAAAAAGCAACGCAACATATACCCCAGAGTGTTGGGCGTGAGGCAGGCGCATCTGCCGTCAGGATGAAGCGCATCAACAATGTCACCGAGTAGTCCCTCGTCTTCATGTTGCTGCTCGATCACCCGCTTCAGCAGGGGCGAATCCCCACCCGTCCGGGGGCAAGGTGGGAGGACGCACCTGAGCAACTCCCGTGCCCACCGGTGTTGCTCCGGCAGAAATGTCTCAAGCCGTTGCAGGACGGCGGAGTGAATGGAAGCACTCGGCATCGCCGGGAGGCAGTCGGCGAGCTCCTCCAGCGCATCGTAGAGGCAAGCGAGCTCGACATGATCCTTGAGCATGCCGGCCAACTGAGCGTCGGGATGGGGACGATACGCAGCATCGTCCGCGAACGATGTGCCGTCGATGCTGCTTTCCTTGAGCGATTGATCAGACACACTGGGCTCCTACCTGCCGCGACGGTAGAGCCGCCGGCGCTAGAGACACATTGACGCACGTCAAAGTGCATGCGCGAGGAATGATCAATGCGAGCTGAATGACACGCCGGCGACCTAGAGCCCACGAGCGATGATTGATTCTTAGTTCCTGCCAAGGTTCTAGCAGGTCGTCGAGGATCGAACGTCCGGCGATCCCCTGAGACACGGAGATATTGTGCCGCAGCTTGTCATCGCCAGCATCATGGTCGCGCTGACCGTCGTCATGCACCTGGTTGGACTTGGATTGCTTGTCGCGCTCATGCGCCGACACCAGCGCCGGCTTCAGGTCCGTCGCACTCGGCTTCACCAGCTCATTGTCATCTTTGGCGCCGCGTTCGGGCTGTTCGCCCTCCACACCATCGAGATCTGGACCTACGCGATTCTGTACGCGGCGGTCGGGGCGCTCCCGACCTTCGACGACGCGCTCTATTTCTCGACCACGACCTACTCCACTCTCGGATACGGCGACGTCGTTCTCCCGAGAGCCTGGCGGTTGGTCGGCGCCATCGAAGGTGCCAACGGAATCATCCTGCTTGGATGGTCGACCGCGTTCTTCGTCTCCGTCATCAACCGGATCAGGCTTTTCGAGGAGGATGCCGAAGAACGCTGATGCGAAGCTCATCGGACCGAAGGCGGCGAGCGCCGCTTACCGCCGCTGCGCCCTGCCAGGCCCGCCGTCAACTCTCGCGTCGCGGTCGCTATCACAAGCTCCTCATTGGCCGGTATGACGAAGACCTTCACGCGTGCTGCCTCCGCGCTGATGCGGGGCAGGCCCTGCTCATTTCGGGCGGGATCAAGGATAACGTCAGCCCAACGCAGCCGTTCGCAGATGGCGGCGCGAAGGGACGCAGAGTTTTCGCCGATGCCCCCGGTAAATACGAGGAGGTCCAAGCCGCCGACCGCCACCATCAACGAGCCAATCTCGCGCGCTGCCCGGTACGCGAACAGGTCGAGCGCCTCGGCGGCGGAGGGATCCGGGCTCTGCGCCAAGATGCGAACATCATCGCTCAGCCCTGACACGCCGAGAAGACCGGAGCGGCTGTTCAAAAGGTCGCCAACGGCTTCTACCGTCATGCCGCGGTCGCGTATCAGATAGAGGATTAGCCCGGGATCAATCGACCCCGAACGGGTTCCCATCATCAGCCCCTCGAGAGAGGTGAACCCCATCGTCGTGGCGACGCTCTGTCGATTCCGCATCGCGCAGAGGCTCGCACCGTGCCCGAGATGCGCCGCGATCACGCGGCCATTGGCGTGATCAGGGGCCACCTCGACAAGTGCCTGTGCGACATGCTCGTAAGAGAGTCCGTGAAAGCCGAACCGCAGCAATCCCTCGTCGCTGAGTGCCCGCGGCAGCGGATAGAGCTGCGCCACCCGCGGTTGGGTGCGATGAAACGCCGTGTCGAAGCAGGCAATCTGGGGCAAGTCCGGCGCCATCGCCGTTACGGCGGCGATCGCAGCGATGTTGTGCGGCTGGTGAGCCGGCGCAAGCGGAATGAGCCGCCCCAGTTCGTCGAGCATCGCTGCATTCACGATGGCCGGTTCCGCAAACGTTGTGCCGCCGTGGACCACTCGGTGTCCGACGGCCGCCAGCGGCCTGTCGACAAGCTTGGTTGCGGCGGTCCTCAGTAGCCATTCGATCCGGGCCGGCAGGGTTGCCCCTGCAGCTCCCGGCAGAGCGGCGAAGGCGGGGGCATAGGGGCCGCTTGTACTGACCGGGAATCCAGCGCCCCGATCTTCGATTACACCCCGACACAAGAGATCAAGTCCGGCACCGTCAAAGAGCGCGAACTTCAGCGTAGACGAGCCGACATTGAGGACCAGGATGGAGGATGTCATAGGGCACGCGACAAGCGGCTGCGAATGAAGATCTGCGCCAGCGCGCAGGACGCGACCCGTGCCAACGCGCCGTCGGCACGGCTGGTCAGCATGATCGGCACGCGGGCGCCGAGGACCAGGCCCGCGGCATCGGCCCCGGCGAGATAGATCAGCTGCTTGGCGATCATATTGCCCGACTCCAAGTCTGGCGCGAGAAGAATATCGGCATCGCCGGCCACGGACGATGCGATGTGCTTTGCTGCCGCTGCCTCCTTTGAGATGGCGTTGTCGAACGCGAGCGGCCCGTCCAGCAAGCCGCCCGTAATCTGCCCGCGCTCGGCCATCTTGCACAGCGCGGCCGCCTCGACCGTGGAACTGATCTTGGCATGGACCATCTCTGTCGCTGAGAGGATGGCGACCTTAGGTGGGT
>NZ_JBAQOK010000085.1:0-5036 GCF_049304695.1 Sphingobium sp. | reverse complement strand
GTCCGCCTGGCGGTGAATTCCGCCAGCTCAACGATCCCATGTCGCGCCTCAAGCTCGCTAATTAGCCGATGTTCGCATTATGTCTGCCAAATCGTTGTCTGGCGCACAAACCTTGAGGTGACGCCCGGATGGGCAATATTGTTCAGTGGCTTCGTAGTCGGCCCATTATTTGTTGCTATCATGATTTCTATAGCAATCTGGCTTTTCCGCGTTCTTTTAACAACTCTAGGTCTTAAAGCGTCTCCGCAAAAACGATCTCCTAAGTTTGCAACCCGGGCTCAGAAGCAGAAGCAAATGGAGGACAATGAAATTGTTGATGCGGAGTGGACGGAAGTTCATGGGATCGAAAATCGGGGACAGTGATATCTAACCTCGCGCACGGACGATGGCGCTAAACTCGGAAATCGCCTGCTGCACATTGCTGTCATCGCACACGTTAAGCGAGTGGTGGACTGAAACGGCCTGATCGGTCCGCATTTCCAGCCAAGCAATCCGGTTTGTGTTCGGTGCTGGACCGGCCTGCTCTAGCGCAATCTGCTCGCTATATCCCGCAATCACATCGTTGATGGCCTCCAGCGCGACCTCATAGGCAATGGCCTGTTCTTGGGACCATAAAGGGCCGGTTGGAGCATCCATGGTTTATTCCTCGCCGCTAGGGCTGTCGCCCTGGCGGCTGAACAGGCGCGACCAAAAACCGCGCTGAGGAGTAGATTGAGGGGCAGCGCGTTGATCGGTCAGGGCAAGTCGTTGCGCCTGTTCTCGCCAAGCGTTCCGTTCTTCACGCAGTTCCGCAACCTGCTCACGCAACAGCCTGTTTTCAGCTTGTAAACTAGGGGTGACACCGCTTGTTAAGTCTGGCTGTAAAGGTTGCTGCACCTCGGTTACAGGGGGCCAGACGCGGAACAGTTCGACTGGTTCAATCCGCCACTCGCCATTGTCTGACTTTTCCCCGGAAACACGTCCAGTCTTGATTGCCTTCATGAGCGTTTGGCGGGTGACACCGACCTTTTCCGACGCTTCTCTTAGGGTGATACCCATAGTGTCACTCGCTGTTAAGTTGGCCTGTATACTAGCTATATATCGGTTGCATCGTCAGAAGCGGGTGCGCGGAGCTTGTCGCATAGACCGCTTACAAGTTCGGAGAGTTCTTCGCGCATCGCTGGATCGGGTTCTGGTTGTTCGGTAGCAGGCAGATCAGGTTCCATACCTGCAAAAAACCCCTGGGATGGTGGGGGCAAGCCGGGACCAGCAGGAAGTTGACGTTCGCCGGGATAGAGCGAAGGGACGCGCTCAAGGGGGGGCTGAGTGCCTATCTCGGCTCTGTCCGGTTGCTCATCGTCGGATACAAGGACAGCCGCTGAGAATAGGCTGTAGCGGATGCCATCACGCTTGCCAGTCCATGCTACTCGGTCATTGACGATGTAGGCGTTTGTTGTGCCGACACCGCCTAGCTGTCGAACTTCGATCCAGTTCTGTTCTCTAAGGACGCTAATTGCCCGGAGGACAGTATTACGAGAGCAACCCATCATCCGCTGTAGGTTGGGCACACTGGCCACAAGTGCATTGTGACGCCCCATATTGCCGACGATGACGTGCATGAGAGCGGCTGCCTTTGGGTGTGAACCAATTAACTTGGCCCATTTTTCATGGGTTGCTCGCTCAGTTTGCACCCATGTCCCTCCCGGTGCGGTGGCGAGAGCTAGGCCCTTCTCTTTTGCGGTCATGATCTACCTATGCTCAACCGTGTCCAGTTTCAGGTCACGATGGGACTACCCCGTCTCACCGGTGAACAAAAATTAGCCACTGGCTGACAGTCAGTGTCTATTTTTGCGGACATCTATTGTCAACTTTTTGATAAAATTTGTCAAACCAGTCCCATAGCTGGTGGGACGGGGTAGTCCCATAGCTGGTGGGACTACCCCCCTCAGCAACCAACTGATTAGAAAGCATTTTTTTTCATCTCCTTCTATGATCTTATGATTACCCCTGAAAGGGGTCTGCGAGTTATCCATGCCTCGCCATAGCGCTATCCAAAAGCTGGCGACGGCGAGGGGTGGGTAACTCGCTAATCAGGCCGCCTGCGGCGGGAATGACGAGTGCCGCTAGTCGCGGCACACTTTAAAAATGGCGAATAGGAATCCGCACCCCTTCCACGTTGCACAATGATGGAAGGTTCCAATTGGCTATCAGGGGGTGCGGGCGGCGATTTCCGGCTCGTAGAGCGCAGGGGAGCGGTTGGTGGCAGGTCTGTGCGATCCAAGGGCTAGGCGTGCCCTAACGGGCACCAAAAGGGAAACCGGACTGATGCCAGTTTCTATAGCTTCCCAATATGGGAATTAAGGGTTGTTTCCCATATTGGGAAATGACATAGCCTACCCATGAGGATCATCGCCCGCAAAAACATCGTAGCCTATTCCACGACGCATCCTCTGACCCGTGCGTCACTGACACATTGGCTAGAGGTTGCAGAAAATGCGGACTGGTCTTCGACAATCGAAGTCATGGCCGATTTTTCAAAAGCAAAAACAGTGACGGCGGAACGGGTTAGATTTGAAGTGGCGGGCGGAGATCATAGAATGATTGTTGCGTTCCATTTCCGGCGAGGGATCGCTTTCATAAAGTTTATTGGAACACATGCTGAATATGACCGCATCGACGCCGCGACCGTCGATCAGTTTTGAAGGACAGGCAAATGGATATCAGACCTATCAGGAACGATGACGACCATCGGGCGGCGGTCGATGAAATCCGCGTTCTCTGGAACGCGGAAGCGGGCAGCGCGGACGAGGATCGTCTCGATGTGCTGGCAACCCTGGTCGATGAATATGAGCGGAAGCGGTGGCCGGTCGACAAGCTGGACCCGGTGGAAGCGATTGAAGCGGCCATGGAGGCGGACGGGCGCACCCGCGCCGATCTGGCGTCCCTGATCGGGCAATCGCGCGCGACCGAGGTTCTGGCCCGCAAGCGGGGGCTGACCCTCCACATGATCCGCAAAATCGAACGGGCATGGCATGTCCCTGCATCGATCCTTGTCCGCGAATATCAATTATCGCGCTAAATCAGGGCTGCTGCTCATAGAGGGGCACCCACTTTCCTTTGCACGTCTGGGCTTTGGCGTCCCATTTGGCGGTGCATCCGTATAGCTGGCGCTCGATCTTGGGTTCCTGCGCCCAGCGATAGGCGAGGGCCGCGGCGAAGATCAGTCCCAGCCCGATGAGGGCGGCGGTGATCCATTCCTTCAGGCGATCCCACCAGACCCCTGCGCTGACCCGCTGAAGCTCCCCAGCGGCCCGGTGGAGGGCATTGACCCCCACGCCTGCCTGTGCGGTCCATTCGGCGCGCTGGTGGGCGTCCTGCTCGATCTTCTGGGCCAGTGCGGCGACCTGCTGGGCGACCCCTTCGGCCCCGGCCTTGCGTATGGCGTCGAGCAGGGTGCGATAGTCTGCGCCGGGATCGGAGGGAGGGGGAGCATCAAACTCGGCAGGGTCGAAGGGATCAGGCATCGGCGGGGCCACCCTTGAAGGTCCAGCCCTCGAACGCCTTGCGGTCCTGATCGCGGCTGATCCGGCTCATCAGGTCATTGAGGCGAGATTCCCATGCGGGGTCTTTCATGGCGGCATCGAGGAGCAGACCGCCGAGGATGATCTTGCGGCGGGCATCAGCCTTGCGGTTAAGGGTGGCGGCGCGAGCTTCCAATGCCTGCAACCGGGCCTTGGCCTGCTGTACCTTGCGGCGGGCGGTTTCGATAGCCTCTGGCGTGGGAGCAGCCATGGTCAATCCTTTCGCTGTGCGATACTGATAGCACCAGACCCGACCGAGCGAAAGAGAGGAAGGGCGCACTTATGCAAACTTGCGTTTGCGTGCGTCAGGGGATACCCCTGAACCCCAGCGGGCTGTCGCCCGCGCCATGCTCCCGCATGGCTAGCAAGGGCGCGGCGATGGCGAGTTTCCATCTTGCGGTGAAGACGATAGGCCGTTCCGCCGGTCGCAGCGCGACGGCAGCGGCAGCCTATCGTGCGGGTGTCGAAATCACGGACGAGCGCACCGGCCTCGTCCACGATTACACCCGCAAGCAGGGCGTCGAACATAACGCCCTTGTCGTGCCCGCCGACGCCCCGGCGTGGGCCAGTGACAGGACCGTGCTCTGGAACGCCGCCGAGCAGGCCGAGACGCGCAAGAACTCGACCGTCGCCCGCGAATATGAAATCGCGCTGCCCGCCGAGTTGTCGGCCGAGGCGCGGCGCGAGCTTGCGCTGGGCCTCGCACGGGAGATCAGCGAGCGGCATGGGGTGGCGGTGGACGTGGCGATCCACGCACCAGGTCGCGAGGGCGACCATCGCAACCACCACGCCCATCTGCTGACGACGACGCGGCGGATCGGCCCGGAAGGGTTGGGCGCGAAGACCCGCGAACTGGACCAGAAGACGAGCGGGGAGGTTGAGCGCTGGCGTGGCCGGTGGGCCGAGATGCAGAATGCGGCGCTGGAACGGGCGAACGTCCCGGAGCGGGTGGACCATCGCAGCCACCAGCGACGCGGAATCGAGCAGGAGGCGACCGTGCATATGGGGCCGAGCGCGACGGCGATGGAACGCCGTGCCGAGCATCAGGCCATGCGGGAGGGGCGGGCCTATGAGCCGGTAACGATGGTGGGCCAGCACAACGCCGGCGTCATCGAGCAGCGGGGCCTGCGCCAGTATATTGAGCGTGGGACCGAGTGGCTGCGCGATGCAGGGCAGCGGATATCGGGCAGGCTGCATGCGTTCGCGGCTACCTTGAGCGGTGCGGTCGATCGCGATCGGCGCGATGAAGCAGAGGCGCAGCGTCAGGAGCGGCTTGCCGCCGAGCGCACCCGTGAGCAGGCACAGGAACGTCAGCAGGCGCAGGACCGTGAGAAGGTGGCGGAGAAGTTGGGTCGTGCGGCTGAGCGGAACAAGAAAGTGTCGTAAGGGGCATTATTTCTTTTCAAAAGTCCCATTCGGAATTAGGTTGGCGTAGCGGTCTGAGGCCGCCGTTTGCGACGGCGTCGGGCACGGAGA
>NZ_JBAQOK010000084.1:0-3504 GCF_049304695.1 Sphingobium sp. | reverse complement strand
CCGGCAGCTTCACCCCGCTCTTTGAGGCGCAATCCTTGGTCCGGCGGGCGGCCTAATGCGATCAACCCGTAAAGGGTCCGGTCGCTTCGCTACGGCTTTTGGCCTGCGGCAAAAAGTGATCGCGGCCCCCCACCGAACACTTCGGGCGCCAGTCGAGCGGGAATGAACCCGCCGGCTTTCAAGGAGCCTCGACATGTTCACCGACATCAAGATCGCCCGCAGACACGCGCTCGGCCTCTCCAAAACCCTGATGATCGCAACGATGGTTATCGGGATCGGCAACCAGTTCGCCGTCATCACCGCCGACGACTTTGACGGCGACGTGGTCGTCATCAACGAATATGATCCGTTCAGCTGAAACCTTCCGCGGGGGCACCCGCCCCCGCCCTTATTGTGCGAGCGCTGATTGGACGATCTTACCGAGGAAGCGAATCCGCACTTCATTCATTCGACCCTGCGGGAACGCATTGTCGAGCATGTCTTTGTCGGTGAAGCGCTGCGCAGGCTCTGGCAACTGGGTGTGACCGACGTCGAGGTCTTGCGCTCCGAATTCGACGCGGGCGGCTATGACCTGGTCATGGCCCGAGGTCGCGTAACCCGCCATATCCAGTTCAAGACCAAAATGGTCGGCGGCAAGACAGACGAGGTCAAGATCAGTCTCAAGCTGATGGAGAAGCCGAGCGGATGCGTCGTCTGGATCGTGGTGACGCCGGATCTCGTCTTCGATCATTATCTGTGGTTCGGCGCGGGGCCGGGTGAGCCTCTTCCCGACATCAGTGCGTTCGCCGTCGCCAAACATAGCAAGGGGACGACGCAGGGCGAGAAGAATGCGCGGCCGGGCCATCGCAAGATCCGGATAACCAGGTTTGAGCAGGTCTCAACCTTGGACGCGATATTGCTTCGTCTGTTCGGTGATCTCAAGGTTGCGAAAGCGGATTGAGCGGTCAGGCGGCCCCGGTTGCACCGGGCCGGGCTCTAGGCTGACGCCCCGAGCCCCGTGCCGGGTCTCGGCCCATCCGGGTCACGATCCCTGCCGTGGTAAGGTATCAACGGCGCTGCGGCACCAGCACCCCTGCGATATCGGCTGAAGGGGCTGCTCGCCCAAGGGCGAGATGGGCTGGTGGGCATATGGTCAGCCCCTCGCGCAGGGCCGCATCGTCCAGCAGAACGCGCCACGGTCCACCATAGCGCCGAGCCGCGAGGTAGAAGGTCGCGCCATCGCACGCGACCATGCGGCATCGCTCCTGGCGATCGATCAACGACGCATTCCCGCCATAGCGGGCGACCAGTTCGTCCAGGTCGGCGCGCATCAGGGCGCCGCAGCGGCGGCACTGGGTACGAACCTGAATCTGCAGCCGCTGCATCGCGCCGACGCTTGATGTCCAGCGCGGCCAAAGGGCAATGATCCGGGCGGTGTCTGTCATGATCGGAATGATAGCGAAGCCCTCGCTCGCGCGTCCAGCAGCACGTCCGAAAAGTCAGCCATGCCGTTCCTTATTACCTCTGACCGCCGCACCAACGGCCCCTTCCTGGCTTGGCGTCCTCGCCGCGGCACTTGCCAGCGCAAGCCCGGTGCCGGGCTCCTCCACATCCGTTGCGACCCTGTCGGGTGCGCGGGCGCGCTAAGCCCCGGCGGTCCGGTCGCCTGTCGGAAGGCCCCGATCGGCGGGGTCTGACACAGCTTGGAAAGTCAAACGTCATGGCCGACCCCCAGAATGACAAAGTCCTATCCGCAGACCAGCGCATCGCGACCATCGCGCGGCTCAATGATGCCCTGCGCCAGTCCATCCATAACCCGGGCGTCAACCAGGTGGTCATGACCGCCGGGGTCGCCGACCTGATCGGCGATACCAGTCTGTTTCGCGGGTTCCAGCGCCGCGCCGAACTGCTGCGCACGGTGCGCGACTATGACGCCTTTGGTCCCGACGTCGATCCGCATGGGGAGCGTGATTTCGGCCGCTTCGAGTTTTCGGGCGAGGCCCTGTACTGGAAGATCGATTATTATGATCGCGCGCTGACATACGGATCGCCTGACTCGACAGACCCCGATGTCACCACCCGCGTGCTGACGCTGCTTCTCACCCACGAATATTGAGCGATCATGGCCCCGACCCTGTCGGGGCCACCATTTTACCGAAGGAATTCGCCGGTGCCGCCCGCGTGGATCGCTTTGCGTCACCCGGTTGCGCCCGGCGTCGGCAGACCAGATTTCCCATCCCTGGCGAGTGACCCCGGCCATCCCCCCGACCGGGGGGATAGCCGAAAAGTCTGCTTGAGCAGACTGTCGGCGGTGCCGCCCGGACGTCCCATCGGGCCTTGCTCCCCGGCACGAGAGGAGAGGCTGCGCGGCGAAAGCGGCCGCGTCTTGCTGCGCGGTGAGGGGACCGATCGGTGTCCCTCGAACATGCCAAGGAGACTCGTCGTGGCCGACTATTTTTCCCGCCATCCCGACCATGCGTTCGTATTCGCATTCGTCTGCTTCGCCATCACCGTTTACCTGTTTCGCTATGTCGGCCCGGGGATCGGCGGCGGTGGCGACTGGTCATCGCGCGACCATTATGAGCGCAATCTGCGCGATGGTCCCGACGACTATGAATCGTGACGGCGCTGTGCCCATGAAGACGATCGTCGTCAGCCTGCTCAAGGGCGGGGTCGGCAAGACCTTCCTCGCCACGCATCTCGCCTGGTATCTGGCCGAGCAAGGCGGCAATCGCATCGCCTTTCTCGACCTCGATCCGCAGGGCAGTTCCACGCGGCGGCTCGCCAGCGAGCGGACCGGGTGGTTCGCGGCTGACCTGTTCGATCCCGAGGCGCGGCTCGAGCTTACCGATGCGCCCGGCATCACGGTCTTCGCCGCCGATCCGCGGCTGCAGATGGTCAAGGCAGCGGGTGACGTGCGCGATTTTCTTGGCCGGTTTCCCGCGTTGGGTGCCCATTTTGACCATATTGTCATCGACACCGGTCCCAAATGGGATGAGCTGACCTTGAGCGCCATGGCGGTGGCCGACGCAGTGATCGCGCCGGTCCAGGTCGCCGAGGATTCGATCGAATGCGCCAAGATGCTGCTCACCGCGCTCAAAAAGGCGGAAGGCGCGCGCGGCGGGCGCAAGGTCGATTTTCTCGGGCTGTTGCCCTCGATGGTCAATCCGTTCGACCGTCGCGAAATGGACAATGCGGTCAAGCTCGCCCGCGCGGTTGGCGAGAAGCTGATGTTCCCCGCCTTTATCAAGGCGCGGCCGACCTACAAGCATTCGGCCGAACAGCATCATCCCGTCTGGCGCGAAACCGGTAGTGGCGCAAAAGCGGCGGCTGACGAAATCCGGCCGATCCTGGCGGAGATCGTGCGCCGGATGGACGTCCGCCATTTGAGTGCGGCGTGATGGGCAAGTTCGATCAGCGCGCCGAAGAGTTCGGGCTGCTTGTCGGTCTCCACGATAGCGCGCGACGCGTCGAGGATCTGCCGCTCGACTGGATCATGGCCGATCCGGAAAATCCGCGGCGCGT
>NZ_JBAQOK010000083.1:0-18871 GCF_049304695.1 Sphingobium sp. | reverse complement strand
GCCTGAAATTACCGTGATCTGACTCATCGCACCGTCCCTAGTACCGGTGCAAACACCGGCGCTTGCACCGGTGCCATCTCGAAATATCAGCCGATCACCGCAAGGTGGCCCTCACCGGAGCGATACGCTTAACGTAGCGCAGCTCAGCCTACAAAAATCAGTGTCATCTTTCCGTCACGCACCTTAGAGCCATCACATGCAGACATGGAAAAGCTGGTGGGTCGGTATATTTCGTTGGATCAGGCCAAAATCCAATGGCTTGCGCGTAGGTCGCCGTACAGCGGCCTACATCAGGGCCGCCAATGCGGAGCGCACGCAGCAAAACTGGGCAAAGGCCGCTTCCAATTATCACATGGCGTTAGCCATAGAGCCCCATTTGCACCATCTATGGGTCCAGCTCGGCCACGTGGAGAAGGAAACAGGCGCCACTGATCGGGCAAGGAGCGCTTATGAAGAAGCGGCCCGCCTAGAGCCCCAAGACGTCGAACCTTTACTTCACCTTGGCCATATGGCCAAGGCTTGGCAGCAACCTGCCGAAGCCGCTGCTTATTTCCTGCGAGCACTGCAAAGTGATGGCCGTAATCTGCAAGCCATTTCAGAACTGGCGCGCGTGATGCCGGATCGCCACCATGTGGATACCGCTTTCTGGGTTTCCGCGATGGCCGTGTTGAAAATCGGCGATAGGATAGCCATGCCCGAAGATGTGGAGCCTTTACCCGATCATCCTATAATGTTCGATGTCACCGATCTGCTTGCCTTCTTCGGGCAACGCCGGCTGCCTACTGGCATCCAGCGGGTGCAGATAGAAATCTCTCTTGCCCTTATCGGCGGTCAGGCCGACACCCAGCCCACATTCTGCATCTATTCTAGCGCACGGCGGGGTTGGATCGCGTTGCCACCCATCGACTTCCAAATATTATGCCGCTTGGCCAAGCAAAGTGACGACGGAGACGATCCGCTGTGGATCGATCAGCTGTTTCAGATTTACCGGATGATAGCGGTGGCGCGGACAGTCAGACTGCCGCCTGGAACGACCCTTGTGAATCTGGGAACCTCTTGGTCCGACCGCAATTATCTGCTTGATGTCCGTACCGCTCGCGCACGGGCGGGCATAGTCTATGTACCGCTGGTGTTCGACTTGATTCCGCTGATTGAGCCGACTTGGTTCATGGGATCGCTCGTGCGCGATTATCGGGCTTGGTTCGGGTCTCTGCTTCATTCCGCCGATGGATGCCTAGTTATTTCACAAGCCACGCGCCAAGACTTGCTGGATAAGGCGACTGAACGAAAAGCAACCATTCCCTTCAATGCCGTGCCGGTGGTCCCGCTTGACGGTAATTTTCGGCAAGATGCCGCCGATATTGTGGCTTTGCAGACCTATGGGCTGGATCCGCAATCCTATGTCCTGCTTGTATCCACGCTGGAACCCCGAAAAAATCATATCGGGGCATTCCGCGCGTGGATGCAGTTGGATGCGGTACTAGATGAGGCAACATTACCGCATCTGGTCTGCGTGGGCGGGCGCGGTTGGCTCAACGATGAACTCCACCAGATGCTGCACGACAACCCCAGGTTGCAGAAGATGGTGCATATTTTCCATGGCGTACCGGATGACAGGCTCGCCATGCTGTACGAACATTGTCTGTTTGCGCTTTACCCCAGCTTTTACGAAGGGTGGGGCCTACCCGTGTCGGAAGCCCTGTCTTATGGCAAGGTTCCGGCAATTTCAGCTGGTTCGTCGTTGCCGGAAGCCGGAGGGAGTTTCGCCCGATATTTTGATCCTTATAATGCAGACAGTATCGCTGCCACGGTCCGTACATTGCTGAACGATGAAACCCGCAATGCGGCCGAGATAGCCATTAAAGATGGCTATGCGCCGCGCACCTGGCAGCAGATCGCTCAAGACCTGCTTACGAAGGCGCGAACGGTTACGCCGCGCGATTTGGACAGTTTACCTCACCTCCCGGGACCCGGAACTTGGTTTCTGTCACTTTCCGGTCAAGCCAATGATAATATCATGTGGGGTGAACCTCTGCGGCATGGCCATAGCTGGCAAGCGCCAACCAGCGCGGGCTGCCGAGTCACAGGCGATGATGCAGCCTTGTGGTTCTACTGGTCTGGCTGCTCTGGCGCACAGCTGCATATTCATGTCGCTGCTGGCCATGACGCTGCTTCTGTCAGCGCCAATTTGAATGAGTTTTCCTGCACGTTTCAGGGGAACGGAGATGCGACGATCTTGTCGTTTCCCCTGCCGGACGTGCATGGTCCTATCAAAGTTGCTTTGCGTTCCTCGGGCAAGGATCTGGTCGTCGAAAAGGTGGAAATTACGAGCAAGGGACACGCCCCGCTTCGCCCATTCAGCGCTCCAGCAGCAGCATGACATCGTCGGTCGGGGGGGCTGCAAGGATCGCCTCCCGGTCGATTGGCTGCACCCCTTCCTCCAGCGTTATGACCGACAGGCTAAAACCGTCCGAGAGAATCTGATCGATGAAGGCGCCCGGATCGGCATAGCGCACCCGGGCAAATTCGAGCACGATCGTTAGTGGGCGACCATGTTTCAGGATTTCCGACATGCCTTGCCAGATCGTCATTTCGGACGTGTCGGCATCTATCTTGATGAGGTCAGCATCATATAGTTCCGCATAACTGTCAAGCCTACGGGTCCGGATGAAGCGCGTTTCGATCGCATCATCCGTCGCTGCAGGATGATCCGCAGGGAGAAGATGACCGTTTTTCGGTTCATCGGTCGGCACGATCAGCACCACATCAGCTTCTGCATCCGCCAAGGCCTGTTCGTGAACTGTGGCAATGCCGGAAAAACCGTTGAGCGCGAGGCTCTGCGTCATCCGGCGCGCCAGATCAACATTAGGCTCAAAAGCATGAACCTGGCCAGTTTCTCCCACCAGATCCGCCATCAGCAGCGAAAAATAGCCAAGGTTAGCACCAACATCGATTACCTTCATGCCCGGTTTGACCAAGTGAGCAAGCAATTCCGTCAGCCACATTTCCCAGTAGCCATCGAGAAGCAGATGGCTCGACAACCCGACATCCGTTGTGTCGATGATCATCTTGTATCGACCCAGCACCCGGCATAAGGACCGCTTTCCCCCTAGGTATGCGTTGGTGCAAAGTTCGCGGATCACGGCTTCATTGCGTTGCCGAGGACGCGTAAGAAGGTGATTAAGGTGAAACAGGCGAATGCCGGTATCGTTCGCGGCCCCATGGCGAAACCGAGCGGCGACGTTTGAGAAATAGGTAATGTGCTTCATATGCTCGCCCATAAGCCAAAGCCGAGGATAAAGCGACAATGGAAGGGCTTTAGGATGTATCCGATTTTCAAGCTACTTATAACAAGGTTTGTTACATCCACCGGGACGAGCATATCGTGGTAAATTTGTATTCTATCGAACTCCGTCTCACGTTAGAAGCCTTCGCATGAACATGATTTCAGACACTTCCGGATCTACCGGCGATCGCGGCTTCTGGCGTGGACTGAAGGTTCAGGGGAATGTGATCGGCGCGCTGTTGATGCGCGAACTCCATACTCGCTATGGCCGCGAAAATATCGGCTATCTCTGGGTTTTCCTGGAACCATTCAGTCTGGCAAGCGCCGTTGCCCTGCTTCATCTGGGGCATGGTTTGCCGCATGGCGGCATTCACCCTGTTCCGTTTTCTATCCTCGGATACACGTTGTTCATCATGTTCCGCGGCATGGTGAATCGCGCCGACGGTGCATTAGAATCAAATATGCCCCTTCTCTATCATCGTCGCGTCACTATTTTTGACATGATGTTAGCGCGCGACCTGCTTGAAGGCGTCGGCACCATAATGTCGTTTGCTGTCTTGATGGGCGTAACAATCTCATTAGGGTGGGCAGAACTACCAGCACGCCTATTCGAATTGTTGACAGGCATTGGCTTATTATTTTGGTTTTCCTTTAGCATCTCCCTGCTAATATGCGCTTGGACATATAATAACAGTCTTGTCGCTCGTTTTGTTCATCCTATCACATATATCCTGATGCCTGTGTCCGGGGCGTTTTACCAATTATCTTGGGTGCCTCAACCATATAGAGAATGGCTGACATGGTTTCCTCTCACCACCATTTTTGAGCTTTTGCGATACGGTCAGTTTTACACTGCCAAGGATACTTACGTCGATATTCCATATATCATTGGCTGTTGCTTATTACTGACATATGCCGGGCTCACGTCTATCAAAGCGACCAGACGTCGCATTCATCTTCAGTAAGGTGCAGATTTTGGATCACTCCTCCTCAACATTTCAGTCTCGGCTGATCGGGTGGCTGCGTAAGCATCGTAACTGGTGCCTGATCGTATTGCTCCCTACCGCCCTAGTCGCGATATATTATTATGCCATCGCTGCTAATCAGTATCAGTCAGAGGCACATTTTGTCGTCAGGACGTCAGATACGCCAACTGCTGCGCCCAGTGGCTTAAGCCAAGCGTTGACGATGGTGGGTGGAGCTTCTTCCGAACGCGATGCCATGTTGGTCGCGGATTATCTGGAATCGCATGATGCTGTCGAAGCTCTCCAATCCCGGGTTGAATTGGCTCAACGGTTCCGCAGGCCAGAAGCTGATCTTGTATCGCGCCTCTGGTTCACGAACCCGAGCCCTGAACAGCTACAAAAGTATTTTAAGGGAAAGGTTGACGTCAATGTCAGTTCTGAAACCGGCATTACGACGTTAAAGGTTCGCAGTTTTCGGCCCGAAGATTCTTATCGCATTATCCAGGAGCTGCTGAAGCTCAGCGAAGGCCGCGTCAACACACTCAATCAACGAAACTATGCCAATGCGATCACTCTATCGCAGCGCCGCGTACAAGAAGCAGAAACCAATTTGTCGCAAGTACAACGCCAAATCACGCAATTCCGGCGGAGCGAACAGGATTTTAATCCACAGGTGACCGGCGCGTCACGGACCAGCATGGTATCAGATCTTCAAGGTCAGCTTGCTGTTGCACGCGCGCAGGAAGCGTCCATGGCCGCAGTGGTCAAAGCCAATAGCCCACAATTGGTAGCTTTGCGTCGTCGAGTAGCAGCTCTATCCAGTCAGGTTGCAGCTGAAACCAGCAAGCTGTCCCAGGGTCCTGGGAATGTGGCTTCAGGCATGGGTGCCTATGAAGGCATCAAGGTACGACAGGAAATGGCCGGCAAGCAGCTGGAAATCGCGTCTGCCTCGCTTCAGCGCGCCCAGGATGACGCGCGGCGCCAACAGCTGTTCGTCGTACCCGTAGTTGATCCTAACATGCCGGTCAAAGCGCTGTATCCAGAGCGTACCAAGACCGTGATCACTGCCTTCCTCGCCTTGGCGCTTATCTATGGCATCGGCTGGCTGATCACTGCAGGTGTGAAAGAGCACGCCGCGTAATTTTCATGGCATGCCCGGCACTTAAAAGCGTCGGGCATGCCATAACTTTACCGTGTCGCGTTCTGTACCGCGATGACTGGCGAGAATAACTGCCCTAAAGCCTGAACCAGTTTAAGAGGCTGATTGGCTGAAGCATTGCCGATGTAGATCAAGTCCTTATCCCGCATCACAAAACGCTGCGCTAGAAAATAATTCTGCGCCTGCATCATATCGATGCGGTAAGCGAGCGGGACTGCCACGGCCGTTTGGCCAGCACCAGATTGTTCTGCGTCTGCCGACTGGTTGATATTCGGGGCAAGGCGGAAGACAAACACCGACCTTGGATCAGCGCGGCCGTCATTAGGTCCGCCCGCACGCGCAAGCGCTTCGGCAAGCGTCAGGATACGGCTTTCGAACGGAATCTGGGATATCCGGTCCAGCGCGCCAAAAACGGTGAAAGTGCGGGGTTGACGGATCAGTTCGATCCGATCCCCCCCGAGTAGCAGCAGGTCATCAGCCGAACCGGCAACAATGCTGTCAAGCGCTTGTTCGGCTACCCGGCCAAGCCGTGTGAAGCGAACGATGACGTCTTGGGCGCCAGTCCCTGTGGCGGTCGATGAACCGGTTTGCACGGCGCGGTTGATCCCGCCTCTTTCTGCCACCGCATCCAGCAAACGTTCCCGCGCCAGTGTAAGCGGCATACGCCCCGGATTAGCTACGTCCCCCATGATGACGACTGCATTGGCGACATTCCGGCGAAGGGAAACAATGACTTGAGGGCTTTGCGATTTATCCCGCAAGCTTGCCACGATCCGATCTTGAACCTGGGACGTCGTAAGGCCCGCAACTGCAATAGTTCCGACATAGGGCAAGCTGATGTTGCCATTGCGATCGACTACGACGCCGCTGCCGCCCATCGTTTCGTTGCTGGCGGACAATCCAGTTTCGCTGTCAGCAGATGCACTGGCGCCGCCGATATTCGCGCGCCCTCCAAAAAGCGTTACGCCAACCTCATAGATTTCAATGGCAAGGATATCACCCGGGCCGATCTGATCGACCTCGCCACTGGCAGCCAATGATGCCAGCATGCCAGTCGGATTCTGTATCGACGACAATGGCCCAATATTGTCCGGAGCGATGTCCACGATCTTGAAGCCGATGGCGTTCTGTTTCGTCGCACTCTTGCTTATCTGGCTTCCGGTCGGACCATTGCGGGGTAATGTCGTGCAACCGCCTAACGCCGTTGCAGCAAGCAAAATCAATTCTGGACGTATAGGTTTCACCCAACGCTTAACGTACATAGCATTACTCCAATGCTGCGTCAGGGCAGCCTTCGCAAAATAATCAGTGGGTCGCATTTAGTTGCAGTTCGAGCTTTTCTGCCAAGTGCTTAAAGCTTGATGATTTTCCCGTAAAGTTCGCCGATGCGATTGGCAAAAGCTGTACGGGAGAATCCAGCAGCTTGGGAAGGGCCTTCCATTGCAAGGCGGGTGCGCAGATCACTATCTGTATCCAACTTGCGCATGGCACCTACCAAACTGTCAATGTTATAGGGATCGACCGAGAGCGCCGCGCTGCCGGTCACTTCAGGCAAAGCTCCGGTGATACTCGACAATAACGGCACCCCGGCGGTGAGTGCTTCCAGCGCCGGCAGGCCAAATCCTTCATACAGAGCAGGGAAAAGACAGACCTTTGCACCATGGAGCAGATCGCTCAGCAATGTCCGCGGAACATAATCGATGCGCCGAATCCGATCGACTCCGGGTAGTTTGCGGCCATGTGCGGTGCCAAGCAGCTTAAGTTCACGGTCGGCATGCCATGCCTCCGCCCCCACGATAACCAGAGGGGTAGCGATGTCCGCTTCCAGATAGGCCTGGATCACACGGCCCAGATTTTTCTTCGGCTCGATAGCGCCAAGGAATAGGAAATAGCCTTTCATCTCTAGATCAAAGAGCTTGTGCAGGCGGTTAGGCAGCGCATCAGGATCGCGGAGCGCGGGCATATCGCTGGCCTGATAGCAATTGGTGACCTTCTCAGGATCAGCCTGCATCAGTTCGATGATATCAGCGCGCGACTTTTCCGACACGGTCACCAAATGATCTGCCTGCGCGATGCACGCGCGAATAAGCTTGTTATAATAGCGTTTGTCTTCGAGGCTGGCGCGCGGGAGGCGCAGCGGCACCAGATCGTGTAGGGTGTAGACGTTGCGGGCACCCGCCAATCGAATAGGCAGGGGATAAGTCCAGTGCATGACCAACGGTGGATTTGGTATCCTTACCGTCATGAACTTGCCGTACCGGCGAAAATGGCGGGCGCAGACGTCATAAAGCTCGGCCCGATTGAACAGCCGCTCGAACGTGGGCAGTCGGTCTCCGCCCTCCGATGCCACCGTGCGTCCGGTGACAGGAATCTCGATCATATGGTGTGTAAAGGGATGTACCCGCCAGCGCCGCATTCGCCGGCGCATGGTCAAACGATATGGAGGGTCGGCGCCCAGTTGCCCGAAGAACAGGGACTCCCGAAGATCGTCATCCGCCTTTCGCGGAATATTCACACCGAAAAGCAGATCTACCGGGTAGCCCAGTTCCGCAATCGCCGCAGCCAGATTGCGTCCATAGGTCGCAACACCGGTCCCTTGCGGCATGGCCAGATTATATCCGTCAAGGCCTATACGAATGGCCGCCGAGCTATTGTCAGTCATGCCATCCCATACAGCTTTAAAAGCCGTCGTGCATAGGGTTCAAGTGCAAAGTGCCGCGCTCTTTTAAGCCCCAGTGCGGAAAGGCGATCCCGCAGTTCTGCGTCGCCATCGATCGCGGCCAATCCTTTGCGTATCTCCATTAAGTTGAGCGGATCGACAAGCAGCGTGGCGCCGCCGCCCACTTCCGCCAATCCCGGCACATTAGCAGAAAGGACAGGCGTCCCTAGCGTCATCGCTTCCACAACCGGTAAGCCGAAACCTTCTGCTAGAGACATCAGGATCAGAGCACGTGCTTCAGCAATTAACTGAACTACTGTGTCTCGTGTTTGGAGCTCAAACCGGATCGCTCCACGAGTTGCCGCGATATGTGCGTTGATGGACGCAGCATCAAGGCCATCAGGCCCGGAAATAACCAGCGGAGTTGTAATTCCACTGGTTTTATAGGCTTCAAGCAGCCGGATCAGATTTTTCCGGGCTTCAACGGCGCCTACATATAGAAGATAGTCACCCCTCCTAAGACCGTTAGGAAGCTCTGTTCCATTCCTCACACTGGGGACGTCGGCGGCCTGATGACAAGTAGCTATCTTGTTCGCTGGCCATCCCATGCGCGCAACGATCTGAGTGCGTGCAGTTTCCGATACAGTAACGAAATCACCCCCTGAAGCGCACAGGGCATCAAGCATGCTCCGAAGTCGGGGACCGTTGACCGGACTCGGGATATCCGGGTCAAGCGGAATCACGTCATGGACCGTGTAAAGATTGCGCCATCCTATGGCCTTCAACGGTAGCGGATAAGACCAGTGCATGATGCCGGGAATACCAGGCAGGCGGATTGGCATTGGGCGCTTGTATATGCTGAAAAACACCTGCGCTTCACGAAAAATATCACGCGCCTGGAAGGCCTGTTTATTAATGGACGCAATACGATTCCATGGGCGCAACGCCGCCAGCCATTTGATATTGCGCGACCGATGCTCCATCGGCCCACCATCCTCCAACACAAGGGTGGGCTGCCCGACAACCTGCAGGGCCGCAATGACCGTCCGGGCATATTGCCCGACTCCGGTACCAGCGCCGCCATCCTTCAGCATGCGTCCGTCAATACAGATAATCGCCACTGGTTCGTCCGGTTGTGACAGCATTGATTTCCCAAGCCGACAGCGATGGTTACTAGAGCATGTTACTACCAAGGTGGAGAAACATGCCCTGTTTTCGTATTTATACCTAGCGGATCATGCTGTCCGCTCCTACGGTAGCTTCAGATTGTTAGGTCAACTAGGCTCATTGCCTCAATCAATTCCTGCCTAGCTACCAGATTTTCTGGACGAGCAAATCCGATGTAGCGAAGCCCAATAACAAAATTGCGATTGTCCCCTGTATAGGCGGGGTAAGATCCAGTTACATTAAAGCCAATTTTAATAAATCCATCCGAATCAACCATTACGGCTAATTTTATCTTCTCTCCATTACTTATGTCTTGCAGTTTTATCTGTGTAGTTTCTTCATCCGAAACAATATCGGATATGCTGAGCAGACAATCCTGTGCGCCAGGAGCAACAGACAATGTCACATATAAGAGAATTGAGGTATCTCTTTCCCCCACTACCGGGACAGAGATGACAGGGTTTGGTCCTCTCAACCATAGACCATGATCTTCTGGTGCATATAAGAACGACGATTCAACGAGAATTCGGTTTAGCTTTTGAAAATAAAGTTTGGCGTTGACCAGATTTCCTGGAGATGCTTTGAGAGACAGGGCCCGGCCCTCTTTCAACCCTATAGCTAGAGACGTGACGTCGACATCCTGATAGACTTTTACCTTATCCAGAAAGTCTGCGCCGACGTCATGCCATGTTCGTGCCACAAACTTGGTTCGAATATCTTCAACACGTTTTTTCCGATAGGCTTTATTGGTGATCATGTGACGGAAAACATCTGTTCCCTCGGTAAGATTGAATGGATCGACATAATCCACCAAATCTCCGCCAACTTCAGGAATTGATGAGGTATTTGAAGCAATACATGGGCGTCCGTGAAACAAACTCTCTCCGATAGGAAGGCCCCAACCTTCCACGAAACTCGTGAAAACCGAAAATTCACAATTGGCGTAGACAGCGTTTAATTCACCGTCAGAAAGATTGTGGGCGATGTGGAGACGCCCATCAAGATTGCCGGTGGCTGACAGAATATCGGTCAGTGCACCGATTTTCCAGCCATGTCGCCCGACAAAGACAAGGTCGGGAACGTCTATACCTTCGGCGATCAAGCGTCGCCAAACGTTGACAACATAGATGTGGTTTTTCCGGCCTTCGATAGTTGAAACATAAGCGACATAGCGCTTACCTTTGACCCGTCGCAATTGATCAGGCCAGTCAACAGCATCGTCGGCGACACGAGTAAGATGATGCGCCAGCGGCACGGTCGCCATAGGAATTGGCCGCCCGCCATTTTCCGAGATAAATTCTGTAAGAGCTATCCGCGTCGCGTCAGAAATCGTCAATATGAAATCTGCGGCAGCGCAAAGTTCGCAAATCGCCATTGAAAAATCGGTGACCAAAGCCTCATCACAGAACTCAGGATGAGTAATTGGTATGATATCATAGACATAGGCGCCTATCCGTACGCCATCCCGTTTAGACTGTATGAAATCTCTGACGCTATTACCTAGTCCCCAGAATGCGCCTAACAGAATTATCGTACTACCTCGTAACGGCTGCACGCGCTCAGCTGCATCCTCGCATGCCATCACCATCGCACGCAAAATTTCATGCTCAACATGCTTACCTGAGGCATAGTCGATAATTTGCAGAACCTGCATATTGTCAACCATCCAGAACTCGCCTGAAGGCAGCGCCGGTGCATGTGAAATCGCGTTGCTCAGAATGAAACGGACATCAACGGCTTCATCCTTTATAGCGTGTAGCGCTATACCTGCCTGAACGCGCTGAATACCCGACATTGTTACATGGGCTTTGAGATACCCGAACAGATCCTGGATAGCGAAGAAGACCGTCCCATTGCCCAATCCCGTTGCACCCGTCAACTTACTATCGCGCCTTAGGAAGCGGATATTGCGTATAGCTTCAGTATTAGGCGCAATATTATTGACTCGCTCATAAGCGGCGAGTGCGTCTTCATTACGGTTTAAGCGCCGCAGAATATCTGCCAAGTGAATATTGGCATCGACGTCATTCATATCCAGATCGACGGCCGCTTGATAAGCTTTTGCAGCTTCTTCCAATCGTCCCTGTTCTTTCCAGGCATGACCAAGTTGAACCCATATAGGCTGATCAGCGCAATTAATTGTGAGATGTTGCGTATAAGCTTGAGCCGCACCTAACCAATCCTGCACATCACGGCACTGATTACCTTTACGACGATAGCTAAGCTTTTGCTTGTTATCTAATATTTTAGAAAGCACGTTATGCTCCGAGTAGATCTTAAAAGGTAAAAGCCGTGTCTAGCACTTTCTGCACCAAGACCCACCGTCCCGCAAGCTAAGAGCCCAGGACAGTCACCATTTAATATGGATGATTATCCCATGTCTGGTTGCTTGGCTGATCACCCTAATAGCGAGCAGGCTGCCCTCATTAAAGACCATGTTCAGGCTGCCAGGCAGGCCAGATAAGTTTGCATCGGCTGCAATGTGTCACAAGCCGGCTTCTGAAAAAGATAGCCGAAATACCCGTCTTGTCCGGTCGGCACATCGCCGTCGAACAATTGGTCTGGTTCTACGATCGGGCGGAGTATGCAAGGCTCGATTGGCTTGAACAGTTCAGGGTGACAATAGGTCACGAACGCGCCGTACCAAGCAAACTCATAAGGGCTGACAGCGAGCAGACCACAAAAGTTCGCATAGCCAAAAGCTGCCGCACGATCTTCAAGGGCCAGGCAAATATCTGAATCAAATATGCCATTACATCCGATATAATGATATTTGAGAGATGCTAGGTCCGCGCTGAAATGCGCATCAATCGCATCAAACGCCTCACCTGCTGGAACTATGGCACCTCTCAACCAACATATCTCACCTGTGTTGATAAAGTGCTGATTTATCTCACCTCGGACTTGCGGACGAGCGGTAGTGCACAAGATTCCGTCGCGGAACAGGGCAGCGCCAAAATCGAAAGGTCGCGTAAAGAATTGGGCCGAATCGCATGTGAGGTAATGGCGCGACAAGCCGAGTTTGGAAAAGGCCAATTTGACAACCTGCTGCACGTGCCAACCGTCAAAATGCGCGGGTGGCACATTGTCGGCTTTCTCCAGAACCCAATCTTCATACAGGATGATCGGCAATCTTTCAACGAACCCTGTGACAAGAGCGCTATCAAACAGCCTAGCGAATAACGCCTCATCCTGTTTGGGAATAACAAGATAGAAAGGAACTTCAGGCTTCACATAGGAAAGATAGGATCCAAACAATATGACGGACCAGTGCGCATCACTGGCATAGCTCTTGTTCAAAAGAGCATAATCCCGGTCAGGGTTCCGTTCCTTAATGCGAACGCCTTGGAATTTTAATCGTGTATCATCAGCAACCGTCACACGGATTTCAAGGTCGCTGACGTCTTGGGGTATGTGCAGAGAAAAAATCGTGATGAGGCCAGGTCCAGCCTGGGCCTTAATGTCGGCTCTCACAAACGCTTGCATGCCAGAATTGTGAACCACATCGATAACCGTGCCAGCGCCGAAATGTTCGACCTCGCCAAGGACAGCCACGGTATAGATGCCGGCTTTGCATGCACGAAAGGGGCCACAGACAAGAAAGCCCGATTTTCCAATCGCTTGTATTGACCTACCGTCTAATTGTCCGTTCAGCACAAAGCTTTCATAATCATTAACCGTTAGGTGCATTGCATCACCGTAAACTTATTCCCTTCTAGGTCCGGCATCATCATCTTTAGAAAAGCTTCGTCTTTGGGAGCGCGCATCTTAGCAGCCCAGGCTTTTTTCAGGGGCAGACAGTCGTGCAAAAATGCGAGCCGTCTATCCTTCAAACCAACCAAGGGCCGCAGACAAAGTTCCATGCCTAAAAATAGCCTGCGTGACAACCTCCATCAGCATTTGCTGTCCGCTACAACTATCTAATTGTCGATCGTCGGCTACGACAACAACATCTTTCGCGGCGCTATCCAACTGTGGGGCTAATATCAAAACTCTCTGATCCCGTCTCAAGCACCACTCGCACCAGATTTGGGCAGTAGCGGCCGAGCCATTTGGCGATGACGTCGGGATTGCTGGCCAACACCTCGCGCCGCAACACAGCGCCTTCGCCATCAACCACGCACACATGCGTGGTCTTGTCACTCACATCCAGTCCTGCGTAGATCGACATGGTCACCCTCCTGCATTGAAGCGTTCATGCGACTTCGTACCATACAGGAGGGTGGCTACATCAATTACGCGGTGTCCCATTTTTGCTAGAAAGCAGGCCGACATTTCACTCCAAAAAGGGGGGATCATATCAGCCTGCCAGATTGCGTCATCAATCGGTCACCGCCTGTGCCGGTCGATCAGTTTGCGCAGACTATCGACCGGAATTAGCGTCGATGCGCCAATCTTGACGATGTCGATATCGCCGGACTGGATCAGTTCGTAGAGTTTCGAGCGCCCGATGCCGGTCATTCTGACCGCCGCTGGAATACGCACGGTGAGCGGTTCGGGCTGGGGGCAGACAGGGTCTGGCGGGTCACCGGACATTTGCGCGGCCGACCCACGACGGGTCTTGATTACATGTACCATGTTGCTGTTCCTTGAAGCTGAGAGGTGTCAGGCCGGAGTGGCCGGTCTGCTGGGACCGTCGGGCCTGCTGACCGTGTGAATGCTGACCCCAATCAGGGGCAGAATACGTCGAACCTCGTCGCTCTGTCGGCGGTCCGGCGCTGGGTTGGCCGCAAGCGGCGTATTGCTATTGCCTGCCGGCTTATCGACTTCCGTCCTGGTCCGGTCATCGGGTGGCGTGGCCTCGTCGCCTGTGTCGATCACGACTGTCGCCTGCTCATCCAGCCGGACAGGCGGACTGTGCCGTTCGACAAAGCCGGGCTGGATGCTGTCCGCCTTGAGATAGCGATCCCTGAACCGGATGACCGGAAGATCGCGACCGAACCGCAAATAGCCGGTAAGGTTGGGCAGATTCATGACCTCGGTCGGCATAACCAGCGGCCGGGTCACCTGCACCCGCGAGAGGTTGACCCCGTCGCGCATGTCATTGACGCCGTAGGACATTCCCTCATTGGCTTCGACCTGTTCCACCTGACCGAGATTCTCGGAGATCAGACGCGCCGTGCCCCGGTCATTGGCCCGCAACGCCACCCAGGTGGAACAATAGCCGGTAATGGCGGCAGCCTCCTGCGCCCCATAGGTCGCCTCCAGCTGGGGATAGCTCTGGAACCCCAATATGCCACAGCCGCCATATTTGCGGGCACGGGCAAGGAAGTCACCAAGCGAGGGCAGCTTGTGCAGCGAAGGCAATTCATCGATGACGCAATAGAGCCGCCGTTTGCGGTCCGGTGCCATGCTCATGATCGCGGATATGGCGATGTCGAGCCAGACCGTGATAAGGGGGCGGAGTGTGGGGAGCTGGTCGGTTTTGACGGTGATGAACAGCCAGCTGTCATCCTTCTCGTCCGTCACCCAGTCGCGGATCGAAAGCCCGGTCTGCGTATCGTCGAGATAGGCGAAGCTGCGCAGCATCGAGGCCAGCTCTGCCTGGATACCGGCAGAGGTGCGCTCCCCCTCGACCGACACGAACGCCGCACCGTTGGTGCCCGCGACAAAGGCGGCAAGGGATTTAAGGTCGGAGCGCACCAGGACGTCGAGCATGACCGACACCAGCATCCGCCCTTCCGTCACCAGTTTGCGCATGACCGCCACCATGGTGCCGCGTGCGGCCCGCGCCCAGAATGGATCCTTGCCCTGTTCGGGTATGGTGGACTCGGCCATCTGATCATAATGATAGTCGCGCGGCACGTCGGCCCATGGCGTCCAGGCGTGCGATCGCATGTCGAGCGGGTTGAGGATGATGTCCTTGCCCGGCCGGTAGAAACGCTCGACGAATGTACCGGCGGTATCATAGACGATCGCCCGCTTGCTCTGCGCCCGGATGCCGCTCAGCATCTCGTTGAGGATATTGGTCTTGCCCGTGCCGGGCGCACCGCTCACCAATATATGCTCGGCCTCGAAGGCGGCCGGGATACGCACCTTGCCGACACGCAGCGGTCCCTTGCGCTGCCAGAAAAGCTGACGGCGCAGGTCATTCTGTTTGGCCAGCCGTGCCCCGCGCAGATATTCATTGGAGCCAAGACCGCGCCCCGTGCGGGTGAAGGTGAACCAGGCGATCAGCAGCATGGCGAGGGTCACGCCGCCCGAGACAAGCGCACCCCAGATCGCATGATGTTCAAGTGCGGCCAGGGCCTTGTGTGCAACCCCTGATCCGATCAGCGCGTTCCCGCTGGTCCAGTAGGTCTGGCCCTGCGGCGTTGCAAACAGGACGGGGGCGTCCCCTGGCATATTACCGCGCATCGTCGCCTCTGCGATCTTGCGCAGCACATAGCGTTCATAGGCCGTAAGCGCCTCAAGGATGTACCAGATGATGCCGATCATCCAGATGACGAGCCCAGCCATGACGGTCTGGAAGAAGACCTGCGTGGTCATCCGGACATTATGGACAATGGCCTGGCCGCCCCGTGTCCAGGAGCCAAGCGTGTCGTTGCGGAAGATGCTCATTGCGCGTCTCCCATCCCGACATCGATACGCCCGACTTGCGCGAGCGGGTCTTTTGCCGGATCGAGTAGGCCCCGCTCGCGCAGGAGATGGCGGGCGTCAGCCATGCCGCGCTCGGCCATTTGAGGCGAGATGTGCGCGGCGAGCGCGGCGAGAATGGCAAAGCTCTGAATGGTGACGCTGAGCAGTTCATCCTGGCTGCTATGGACATAGCGGTTTCCAGGATAGGCAGCCTCCTCGATGAGGGGCCGCACAAATTCCGACATGGAGAGATTGGCACCGGAGGCGCGAATGCGCAGCCTTCGATGCAGGGCCTCATCGACTTTTATCGAGAGTGTTCGCATATTTGAGCACACCTACTTAAAGGCCTGCCCGCCACGGACGACATATAGCACAGGACGGAAAGCCGCGCACCTATGTGGCCATCGTCACCATGGTGCAGTAAATGCCATACAAGGCCGGGGGACATAGACGCCGCCTGTGTCCGCCAGGATATGACCGGTATGACGCCTGCAATATCATGCTATTACAAGGATATAGCGCATTTTACCCACGCTGCCTGTCACACCGGTATGACGCACAAACGTCCACGGTATGACCGGTATTACCGTACAACCCATTGTTATTGCTATATTTTATGGCGCAGCACCCGTGCGTACGGTGCATTACAATATGCCCACCGGGCATGCGTCATGACTTCGCATGAGCCTGCGAATGCGCCCGCATCAAAATCGCCTCGGGCGGCGCCAACGGCCGGTCGAATCAGACGATTTTGCCCAACGTCGCGAATCTGTTTTTGCGCCCGCACTCAGTCCTGAAATGCCCTCTGCCCTGTCGCAATCATGGATCCCCGCATGTCCCAGGGATCGGTCCTCGCCATCACACTAGTGCAACCCGGCAAAAGGCGCCAATCGCTGCCGGACATGAAAATGGCGCCGATCCAGGGGGGAAGGATCGGCGCCGGGGGGTATGATCACAAACGGGCCAGTCCTGATTTCGATCCATGCGCATCGCACATGCCTTTGCCCGCCATGACACAGGGCGATCTAGCCGGTACAGCGCCGACTCTATTCAGGAGAGAGCATCATGCTGGCCGCGCGTACCTACAGCATATCGATCGATCGCAACTGGCAGACCCTGTATGAGGCGATCTGGCGGCCCGAAATATTCCCCAAATGGGCATCGGGCCTGACCGAATCCGATCTTCGCCGGGGCGGAACCGGGTGGATCGCCGATGGCCCGGAAGGTCCGGTCACGATCCGCTTCACGCCCCATAACGACTATGGAGTGATGGACCATGTGGTCGAGACAGGGGATGGACAGGAGGTCCATATTCCCCTGCGCGTCATCGCCAATGGTGATGGGGCAGAGGTCATGCTGACGCTGTTTCGGCAGCCCGGCATGACCGACGAGGATTTTGCGCGCGACGCCAAATGGATCACCCGCGATCTGCGGGCACTCAAGACCTATGTGATCGGCTGAGCGCTGCTTCCAGTTCCGTGATCCGGGCGCTGCACAGCGCCCCGACCGTCACCTGCAGCATCGTGACGCGCTCGGCCAGCCAGTCCAGTTCCTCGGTGGTGATGGCATATTCGCGGGAATAGCGCGCCTTGATGTAGGCTTCGCGCAACAGATTATAGGCGCGCTTTTCGAACTTGCTGTCGGTCGGCCAGATGGTGCGCAACTGGGGTTCCAGCTGCTCGGTCTGCGCGCGCAGCCGGTTCAGATTGTGGGTTTTGGGGCTGTACAGTGTGCGGACCAGAAAGATGCAATGGTAAAGTCGTTCGGTCGCTTGATGAAGGAGGAAAGCAGCGAGTTTTTGGTCCCCATCGCTGATGGCATAGCTTGAATTGCGAATGAAACCCGCAGCGCTCTTCGACCATTCCTCAAAATAGTCCCGCGTTTCCTTGAGGGCTTCCCTCGCCGATAGCCGCTTGGGCTCCACGAACGGATGTCCGGGCTCCTCATGCAGCAGGATGCTGTCGCGCAATATATCCATGAAGAAGTAGCGCCCAAGGCGCAGCTTCTCGTTCACATCGTCAAGGCTGTGATAGACCAGCCCGACCGGCGTACGCAGCCGCGTGCCCTCGGCCAGTTCCTCCAGCAGCCGGTCCTCGGTCTTTGTCCAGAATTCCGCAATGTCGGTCAGGTCTTCATGATCGACGATGACGAGAATGTCATAGTCGGAGAAATAACGCCCCACCGGATCCTCGACCCAGTCGCCACGCGCATAGCTGCCGAACAGGATGATCTTGAGAATCTGTCCATTGCGAAAGCGGGGCTGGGTGCGATGGCGGATGGCCTGCGCAAAGCCCTCCCTGACGATGTCGACGACATGACCAAGCTCCCGACGCTTGGCGTCGGGCAATTTTATGTCTGGGTCGCCGAGCCTCTTCATGATGCCGCGCAGAATCGCGGCAAATCATCGCCTTGCCAAGCCCTGAAAGCGGGCAAGGCGATCAGAAGCGGTTATTCTCGCGCCATGGCGATGGTTCGTAGCGCCCGGCGCATGTGACGGCGCACCTGCCAGAGGAATATCCGTTCATGTCGGGCTATCTCGACATAGCTCATCTTCTCCACTTGGCTGAGGTACAAAATCAACTTAGTGCGTTCCGGAAGCCGCTCGAACGCGGCCCTGACGCGGGCTTCATCCTCGGGGCTGCGCTCAGTCATGTTCGCCTCCCTGATCGGGCGTGAAGGCCAGCAGATAGTCGGCGGCCTTGCTGGCCTGACTGGCGGCACGGAAGATCGCCTTGCTGTCCTCGCGCAGGACAGACAGCCAGGCGCCCAGATAATCGGCATGGCGCACGGTTGGTACGATGCCGAGTTCCGCACACAGGAAGGCGCTGGCCATTTCGGCGATCAGTTCCTCGCGCGCATAGGCTGGGCTGCCAAAGCCGCTGTCGGGCAGGCGATCCAGCCGCAAGTGATGTCCGGTCCAGTGCCCCAGCTCATGGTAGGTCCCATCCATAACGTGTCCTTTCTGTCCTCTTCTGCCAATCAAGCAGGACACATGATCCGAGCCCCCTCTTCTCTGCCGGACAGGGAGGGCCCGAGGGCCCTCCCTGTCCGGTCGC
>NZ_JBAQOK010000082.1:0-7841 GCF_049304695.1 Sphingobium sp. | reverse complement strand
GGTCGGGCTACGCCCTCCCTACGCCGCGCGCAGCGCAAGGAAGCCCGTCACATCAACGCTCCGCCATCCTGACAGGGGGTCCCTTTTGCGCGCCGATAAGGGGTCCCGTTTGCACGCCGATTGACACACCACCGTCAAGAGAGTCCCATGTTCGGCATCGACGAGATGTTTTCAGTAATCAATCCGCCCCGGACCCTGATCTTGGGAACCGCAGCGGGAGTTGAGCAACCTTGGCGCGTCGATGGGAAAATCTTGCGTGGCACGATCATGGCAGCCACCGCCTAGTTGATCATTGCCATTTGTGGTGCTGTTGCGGCGCGCTTCATGACAGTTCTACGTGATTTCGTCGAAACGCTGCTACGGCTTATGACATAATATCAGGTGGCGGTGATTGGCCAGCATGGCGTTGGGCTATTTCGCGCTGTGCTGGCGCCGCATTTGTTGCGGCGACATTCCGAAATGATGGCGGAAAGCCTTTCCGAAGGCGTAGTAGGTGGCGTAGCCAGTATCGTCGACGAGAACTTTGATCCGTTCTCCTGAGAGAAGGCGCTGCCTTGCCCGCTCCAGCCTGACCGAGCGCAAGTATTGATAGGGTGTCTCACCTACCAGTTGCTTGAACCGAGAACAAAATGTGCTTCGAGACATACCGCAGTTTTTGGCAAGCTTGTGCAGTGGTAAATCATCTTCGGGCCGGTCATGCATGGCAGCCAAAGCCATGCCGATGCCAGGATCGACCAGAGCGCGCAGCCAGCCGGCAGCTTCTTGCGGATGGCGCAGGAGTTGGGAGCGCACGATCTGCATGAACACCAGATCCGCCAATCGGCTTGACACAACCGCGTACCCACTTTGCTGTTGCTCTGACTCCGCCGACAGGAAATCCAAAGTCATGCGTAGCCATGCTTCCATGCCCGTTCTTTCTGCATCGACATGGATGAAACGCGGCAAGCCCAATAACAGGGGGTGAGGGCTGTTTTCATCCAGTTCAAACACCAGCGACAGAATTTTTGCCTTTTCTCCGGTGCCGTCGAGTGTGAGCTTGAGTGGGCGATCCAGCCATTGGCCGGGTGCCCATGCGTCGCCCTGATTTTGCCGTACCACCTCGCGCACCGTCATATCGCGCAAAAATCCATTCCTGCTGCGCAGCCAATGGCGATCCCAGCGGGGAAACATCACAAGTTCGCCTGCATTAAGCTGGATCGGCTCCTCGCCGGGCCGGTCAAGCCAGACCGTGCCTTCAAGGATATAGTGCATTGGCGCACCCGACAGGGCAGTTTCAAAATCAACGCGCCACGGCGCAGAAAACTCCAGCATCGCAAGCAGTGAACCGCGCAACCGCTTGTCCGATAGCGCTCTGCTCAAACTGTCCACTAATCTGGCCTCCTTCCAAAGATTGGACGAATGTAGCTGATAATCGGACTTTGACCCACTCGAACTACTGCATTGATCCGATACCTTCATCGCGTTCCGGCAATCGCGCTTTGTCGATGCAAATATAAAAGTCGAGAGGACAGAATAGATGATCATCAATGGCGTCAACATGCAGCCTGGCGCTGCTGAATACCCGCGCAACCACTGGTATGTCGCGGCGTTCAGCACCGAGGTGACGCGGGAGCCGATGCATCGGGCCCTGTTTGGCGAACACATTGTTTTCTATCGAACCGAGGAGGGCGATCCCGTTGCCCTGTTTGATCGTTGCCCACACCGGGGGATGCGCTTGTCCAATGGTGGCAAGCTTTTTGGCAATATGATCCAGTGCCATTATCACGGCATCCGTTTCAACGAGAGCGGTCGGGCATGCCTGATCCCTTCGGGAGGAACACCAACGTCGGCGTTGTCGGTGCGAAGCTATCCGCTGAAGGAAATAGGCGGCTGGATATGGATATGGGCGGGAGAAGCAAGCCAGGTCGATGAAAGCCTTATTCCCGATCATAGCGATCTGGGACTGACGGCCCCAGGCTTCCACGCCTATTTCGGCCTCGTTCTGGAAGCAAATTCAAATTATCTGTTTTCATTGGAAAACCTGGTCGATGCGACGCATATTTCGTTTCTCCATCATGGATTGATCGATGATGGAAACGTGGCAGCGCATCCCTATATCTGCCAACAGGATGGCGTGCGAATTTCGATGATACGCGAATTCAAGAACGAAACGATTGCGCCAATGGTAGCGCGGGCTATGGGCCTCAAAAGTGCCCGTGCCGATCGCACGCTGGAACTGATCAGCTATGCTCCCAACACCTGCGTCGTTCGGCAGCACTTTGTCGAAACTGGAGATGCCAGTCAGAATCGCCGGGACAGCAAGCTTGTTTTTGGTATCACTCCTACCGGGCCGCGCAGTTGCATCCAGTTTGTCGCGATGGCCAACGATTATGAGAACACGCATCCCGACATTTTCGACGAACTTCGGCACTTGCTGATGGAGGATGTCGTCGCTCTTGACGATATCCAGAACCTGTTCGACCAGCTTGGGCAGGATCGGGCACCCGAAGTGGCGGTGCGCTCAGATGAAGGTGCCATCCGCACTCGCCGCCTAATTGCCGCGCAAGTTGCAGACGAGCGCAACCTTGCGGTCGCAGCCCAATGAGCGCGGCGACGGGTGGGAAAGGCCGCATATTGGTGGTCGGCGCCGGCATTTCTGGTCTGACGGCCGCGGCCGCTCTGGGCCAAAGAGGGTGGCAGGTAGATGTCATCGAGCGCAAGCCTGCGGTCGATGATGGCGGTGGAATCGGTCTGACACTGGTGGGAAACGCGATGCGCGCACTCGATGCGATCGGCGTGGCCGAGCAATGCGTGCATGCGGGCGTTCCAGCCGATTTCATGGCCATGATGAAGACAGATGGCACACCGCTGATGGAAAATCCACTGCCCCGAATTGGCGGTCCGAAATGGCCCGGCGGCACGGGAATCAGGCGCGCGACATTCCATGCGATTCTGCTGGAAGCGGCAGGCCGGGTTACGGCTTCGTTGCGCTGTGGACTGACGGTGACCGAATGGCGAGATGACGGGAAGCAGATTGACGTGAGGTTCAGCGATGGCAGCAACGCGGTCTATGATTTGTTGATCGGAGCCGACGGGCTGAATTCATCGACACGCGCTGTTCTGCTACCTGACGTCGTGCCTTCGCCGTCCGGGCAGGCTTGCTGGCGGGCGGCGGTGCCCCGTCCTGCGGGCATGGATCGCACCCATCTGTTCTTTGGCGGAAAGCATGGCGTGGTAGGGATTTGCCCGGTTTCTGCTGACCTTGCCTATATGTATATCGTGCAAGCCTATGATGGTGGACGGTACGATCCGGAACGTCTGCATATTATCTTTGCCGAGGAGGTGCAGGGTTACGGTGGACTGGTTGCCGAAATGGTGAAGCATGTGACCGATTCCGCGAAGGTCAGCTTCAGCCCGCTACCCGCAATGATCGTGCCCAAGCCTTGGGGGAAAGGTCGGGTCGTGCTGATCGGTGATGCAGCTCATGCCAATCCTCCGGTTCTGGCGCAGGGTGCGGCGATGGGGATCGAAGACGCGATCGTGCTGGCTGAAGAGCTTTCCAGAACGCCGGATGATATGCCTGAAGCCTTGTCGCGCTTTATAAATCGTCGCCATGACCGCGCGCGAAGAGTGGTCGAAGCAAGCCTGCAGCTTGCACGGGCCGAAGTGGAGCATCGCAAGGGCCTGGATGTTCCTGCCGTGATGCGCAAAGCGACACTTCAACTGGCCGAACCGATTTGAGCGGTTAGGTCCGGCGGTGGCCAGGCACCGCCCAGCCTCCTTGCTGACGCGGCAAGGAGGCTGTTTCGCGTGATCGAGCAGTTCACGATCCAAGCCGCAATAGTCTCCTCAGATTTGTGCTGATCGCTCGCAATCAGTTTTTCTGATACTTTCTATCCATAGGAAGGCCTTTGGCTCAAATTTCCGAGGAGCTAGTTAAGGCGATACGAAATGACCAGCCCGGAGTTAGAGGTGAGCGGAAACTTTCATGGCTGCGGACATGCGCATGAACACCAGCGTGTACGCAAAGCGGGGCACAGCCTCGTGGTCGATATTCATTGCCATTATGCTGTCGGAGCAGCCGATGCACATCTGCGCGAGGTCATGGCAGAAGCGCCACCGGCAATGCCGTTCACCTCCGTAGCATCGCAAAAGGTAAATGTTGCGCAGTTTGCGGCAATCGGGCCGCGTTTACACGGCGTGCGCGAACGATTGGAGGATATGGATCGGTTTGGTGTTGATGTTCAGGCCATAAGCCCTTCGCCGGGTCAGTATTTCTATTTTGCCGAAGCCGAACTAGGCCGCGACCTGAGCCAAATTATCAATGATGGCATAGCCGATGCAGTGGCTACACACCCCGATCGGTTTGTCGGGATTGGTCACGTGCCATTGCAGAACACCGAGATGGCAATTGCTGAAATGCGCCGCTGCGTTAAAGATTTGGGCTTCCGTGGGGTGGAAATCAATTCAAACGTAAACGGTCTGGAACTGGCTGATCCATCTTTCCGACCGTTTTTTGCCGCCGCTGAAGAACTGGGAATGCTGGTATTCATGCATCCGCTTGGCTTTACGCACGGCGAGCGGCTGACCGAATACTATTTGAACAATATCATCGGCAACCCTCTTGAGGCAACGATTGCGCTTTCGCATCTGATTTTCGGCGGCGTGCTGGATACTTATCCGGGATTGAAACTCTGTATCGCCCACGGCGGTGGATATATGCCCGCATATTGGGGGCGGATGGATCATGCCTGGAGGGTTCGCCCGGAGTGCCGAGAGCACACTGCCCATCCGCCTTCGTACTATATGCGGCAGATATGGGTCGATACGCTGGTGTTTGATCGGGAGCAGTTGAATGCCTTGGTCCATGTGCATGGCGCCGACCGCCTGTGTCTAGGCACCGATTATCCATTCGACATGTCAGAACCGGACCCGGTCGGCTTTCATGCCGCGCTTGATCCATCAGTGCGGGAAAAGATTTTGGGCCTTAACGCCGCAGGATTACTCGGCCTTGTTGTCGAATAGTGGACTAGAAGGGAAAGGCATTGCGTTCTGTACTTGTAATCGGCGGTGGCATCGGCGGAATGGCGACCGCAATCCGCCTGCGCCAACTTGGCCACAAGGTGAAGCTGATTGACAGCGATCCAAACTGGCGGGTCTATGGCGCGGGCATAACGATCACTGGCCCCACCTTGCGAGCATTCAAACGGATGGGCTTGCTTGATCCGGTTCTTGCCAATGGCGGCTTTGTAACCGGATACAAGACTTTCCTCTTTGACGGCACCTTGCTTGGCCAGACCGAAGAACAGCCAGTAGAACCAGACTTGCCGGTCGCCGGTGGGATCATGCGGCCGGTCCTGCATGCGATCATGTCTGGCGAAGTGCGGCGGCTAAATGTCGAAGTGGTACTTGGCGTCAGCGCGGAGGAAATCACCAATCAAACCGATCACGTTGATGTGACTTTTTCGGACGGCAAAAAGCAATCGTTCGATCTGGTTGTTGGGGCAGACGGAATTTATTCAAAGACGCGCCCAATGCTATTCCCCAGTGCAGTGGCACCTAAGCCGACCGGGCAAGGCAGCTGGCGCATCGTTGCGCCTCGCCCGCAAGGGATGGTCCACGGCCAATTCTATGTTGGCCACCAGAATTTGGTGGGGATGACGCCGGTATCCGATGACGCGATCTACATGTTCATTCTCAATCCTGACCCGGATCGCAAATGGATTGAGCCTGCCGAACAGCCTGCTCTGGTCAGAACATTGCTGGCCGACTTTGGCGGGGATGTCGCAACCATCCGCGACAACGTGACCGAAGCGAGTTCGATCGTTTATCGGCCGCTTGAAGCTGCGCTTCAGCCTGCTCCGTGGAGTGTAGGCCGGGTCGTTTTGATCGGTGATGCTGTGCACGCCACGACACCGCATCTTGCATCGGGCGCAGGCGCGGCGGTGGAGGACGCGCTGGTACTGGCTGAAGAGCTGGAGCGTGCTGGTGAAGATGTACCCGCTGCGCTGACTGCCTTTACGGCCAGGCGATATGAACGTTGCCGCATCGTTGTGGATAGCAGCATTGCGATTGGCGCACATCAGTTGGCGCGCGGTCCGATGGACCAGCTTGGGCCCATGATGAAGGCGCCGCTGACCGCACTTGCGGCCGAATATTGAAACAGCTTATTTCAAATCAGGAGGCACATAGTGTCTGGAATTAATGGTGTAGAAACAATTATTTACGGCGTGGAAGACGTCGCACTATGTACGCGCTATTTTCAGGATTTCGGTCTCCCACTGATTGAAGCAAGTGAAGCCGAGGCAGTGTTCGAGCTGGAAGAAGGCTCGACGGTCATCATTCGGGCGCTCGATGCAGCGCTGACCGATGGGCAAAGGTTGGTCGGTTACGGCGTCCAAAAGGTCATCTGGGGTGTGCGAAGCCAGAAAATTCTCGACCGCACTGTGGCTCAGTTGCGCAAAGTGGTCGAGGTGACGATTGACAGTGACGGAACCGCCCATTTTCTGGATTGCGACGGTATCCCCTGTGGCCTGCGGATATTCGCCAAACAGCGTGTTTTTGGCGCACCCGATCCAGTCAATAGCTATGGCACGATCAATCGCCTGAACCAGCACCGCAAATGGCGGCTCAAGGCCAATCCCAAAACGATCCAGCATGTGGTGTTCATGACGCCAGATCCCCAGGCGAGCTGGGAGTGGTATCGTGACAATTTGAACTTCAGACTTTCCGATGTGCAGGAAGGCTTTGGCATCTTTGCGCGTGCCCCTGGGACGCTCGATCACCACAATATGTATTGGCTGAAGGCCGACCTTCCATTCCCCGGATGTGACGGGCAGGTACGCTTCAACCATGTCAACTTCGGCGTCGAAGATATTGACGAGGTCATGGTTGGCGGCAACTTCATGGAGCGGCGCGGTTGGCAGAAGTCCGTCTGGGGACTGGGTCGCCACCGTATTGCCAGCGCCATCTTCTTTTACCTGCCCTGTCCCGCAGGTGGTGATGCCGAGTATGGCTGTGACAGCGACATGCACGACGATAGCTGGATTCCGCGCCATTGGAATGCAAGCTTTGGCACGATGAGCTTCATGCACAATCTTCAACCATGGCTGCTGGACGAATCCCCTTGGGAAGTCAGCTATGTCGAGGGCGCGACGCCGACAAAAAAGCCGGACGGGCACCACTGAGCGAACGCCTCGCGCAGCCTATCGGGGACATGATTATGTCAGACCTGCCAACCCCTATGCCACCCGTCCAACGCGTGGTGACAGGCCACGACCAAGATGGACGGGCAATCTTTGTATCCGAAGATTTCTCCTACCCTCGACCCATCCAGTCAACGGCAGCCGATTTCCTGTTGATGTGGAACACTGCCACAGTTCCTGCGGACAATAATGACGAAACTGACGGGCGTGAGCGCGATGCGGGGCAAACCATAAACGCGGGGTCTGTGATCCGTATTGTGGATATGCACCCCGGTTCGGAAAGTCCGATGCACCGCACCAACAGCATCGATTACGGGATCGTACTGGATGGCGAGATCGAACTCGAACTTGAAGATGGCGCGAGAAAGACAATCGCGAAAGGCGGCGTGATAATTCAGCGTGGCACAAATCACTTGTGGCGCAACATCACCGACAAGGTGTGCCGTATCGCATTCGTGCTGATTGAGGCGCCAGCTTATCTCCACAATGGGCAGCCTTTGCCCGAACACAAGCCGGATTGATCCTATGACTGAGAACGGCGGAGCAATATTCGACCACGGTAGCGGCGGGATAGTCCTGCTGCGGGCGGCGTAAAAGTCGTCCACCTTGAAGCCTTTCTGCCGAGTCAGGGAGGTGTGGGGATCTACAGCGTGGAAC
>NZ_JBAQOK010000081.1:0-240333 GCF_049304695.1 Sphingobium sp. | reverse complement strand
CGATCTGGGTTCCCGCCTGCGCCGGAACACCCGACCCTTCTTCCATTCCCCCCACACACCCCCTTCCAATGTAGGATTTCCCCTGCTTTATCCTGAAAGATGGAACAGCCTCGCAAAACCCCCGGCCCCCGCCCCTCCCGCACCTATTGGACGCCCACGAAGCAGCGTCTCTTCCTCGCCGCGTTGCTCGAAACCGGCAATGTCTCCTATGCCGCGCGGGCGGTGGGCATGTCGCGGTCCAGCGCGCACCGGCTGCGCGCGCGGCTGGCTGGCACGCCGTTCGACCAGACATGGGGCCGCGCGCTGGCGATCCATGCCGGGCGCATGAACGATCCCTTCGCTCCCGAAACGCCCCGCCGCGCCGCGCCGCGACCGGCATGAACCCGGCGCGCCCCCGTCACCTGACCGTCGCGGCGATGACGCGCGGCTGTCGCGTTCGTGTCGCGCCTGTGTCGCGTCCGGGGCGCGTCGCTATGACCCTGCTGGCGCGTCAGCGGCGCCTGGCCGTCGCCTGGCCGTCGCTTCCCCGTCGCTTGGGCTGCAAAACACGCGACGACATTGTGAACTTCGCAAGTGACGCGCGTCCCAGCCCTCATCGCCGCATCAGATTCCGCGTGACATCCCCACCCCCACCGGCTAAAGGCCCGCCCAGCAGACCCTCTTTGGGTCTTCCGTCCGAGACAGTTGGTGAAGGGAATATGCCCTTCTTAATGTCCAGCCTAGACGGGGAAAAGTTCTTGCCGGACGGCTTTGCCGATCCGGGTCTGCCCGGTTTCCTTGTGAATGCGGGCCAGTCGATCTCTCCCCTTCGGACTTTCAGTACCCCGCGGCTGCGTGTCGCGGGTTTTAGTCGTCCGTCGATTCTTTCGGCGGACAGCAAGTGGAGTAATGGCATGGATCGTAATCAGAAAGCTGAGGTCGTTTCCGCGCTTAACGCAGAGCTGGCAGAAGTTGGCGTGGTCGTCGTGACCCGCAATCTTGGCATGACCGTCGCACAGTCGACTGTCCTGCGCCAGAAAATGCGCGAAGCCGGTGCGACCTTCAAGGTTACGAAGAACCGTCTCGCCCGTATCGCCCTTGACGGCACGGCCTATGGCTCGATCAGCGACCTGCTGACCGGCCCTATCGGCCTTGCTACCTCGGTCGACCCGGTCGCAGCCGCCAAGGTTGCGGTCGAATTCGCAAAGACCAACGATAAACTGGAAATCGTTGGCGGCGCGATGGGCGAAGTGCTGCTCGATGCGGAGGGCGTCAAGGCCCTGGCATCGATGCCGTCGCTGGATGAACTGCGCGCTAAGCTGGTCGGCCTTCTGGTCGCCCCTGCTACCAAGCTCGCAACCGTCACCCAGGCACCGGCAGCGCAGCTTGCGCGAGTCTTCAACGCCTATGCGGAGAAGGAAGCGGCTTAAGGCTGCTCCCGACACGTTTTTTAGACACTCATCTGACGGGGCGTATCGCCCCAAACAAGGATACTACACATGGCAGACATCAACGCACTGGTCGAACAGCTTTCGGCCCTCACCGTTCTCGAAGCTTCCGAGCTGTCGAAGGCTCTGGAAGAAAAGTGGGGCGTTAGCGCCGCTGCTGCCGTCGCCGTTGCCGGCCCGGCCGCTGCCGCTGCACCTGCTGCTGAAGAGCAGACC
This sequence comes from Sphingobium sp., assembly GCF_049304695.1. Lineage (GTDB taxonomy): Bacteria > Pseudomonadota > Alphaproteobacteria > Sphingomonadales > Sphingomonadaceae > Sphingobium. The sequence continues at coordinate 238,690 of NZ_JBAQOK010000081.1, read as the reverse complement.
GAGTTCGACGTGATCCTGACCGGCGACGGTGGCAAGAAGATCAACGTCATCAAGGAAGTTCGCGCCATCACCGGCCTGGGCCTGACCGAAGCCAAGACCCTGGTTGAGTCGGCTCCCAAGGCGATCAAGGAAGGCGTGAACAAGGACGAGGCCAACAAGGTCAAGGCTCAGCTCGAAGCCGCTGGCGCGACCGTCGAACTGAAGTAATTGGACACGCCCTGCCTTGATGGCGGGGCATGACCATCCGGCCGGATCGAAAGATCATGGCCGAAGAAATTGGGCGGTGCCTTACGGCGCCGCCCTTTTCTGCCTTGATGGCTATCGCGTAACGCGTTTGGCCATCGAACCCACCACCGGCCCTTCGGCCATGTCCCGCGCTTCCCACACCTCGCCGTCATGCCGATAATCGACATGGCTCGCCCTTTGAAAACCCGCCCCGTCCCAGACGATGACCTGCACTTCGATCTCATTGTTGCGACGAACATGCAGCCAGTTGAAACTTTGCGGCTCATCATTGCGCAACCGGGTGGACGTCGCCGTCCCCGCCTGAATCACCAGCGCACCGCCCGCCCGCTCGACCATCTTGCGGGCCGATTCGGCATAAGTCCGGTGAAAATGCCCGGCGAGCGCCAGGTGGACGCCCGCCTCGCACATCGCCACCACCGCATCATCATGCTGCCCAACCGCCTCGCTCAGTTCGCCGCCCGTGCCGATCGGCATGGCAAACAAAGGATGATGGGTAACAAGGATACGGGTCTTTTCCGGCGGCACAGGTCCAAAACATGCCCGCACCCGGTCCATCTGGTCATGGTTGATCCGCCCATCCTTGATCGTCAGCGACCGCGCCGTGTTCAATCCCAATATGGCAACCTCCTCATCCTCATAAAAAGGACAAAGATCGTTGCTGATATACCGCTTATACCGATCCAGCGGCGCGGCGAACCGGCGCACCACATCATAAAGGGGAATGTCATGATTGCCCGGCACGACCAGCAGCTTGTGCCCCGCCGCCCGCAACTGGTTGAGCCAGGCGGCAGCGGCCTTGAATTGCGCGATCCGGGCACGCTGCGTGAAATCGCCGCTGATGATGATCAGGTCGGGACGCCGTTCATCCAGCCATGCGGTGGCGGCATCAACGATCTTGGGATCATTGGCGCCAAAGTGAATGTCGGAAAGATGCGCGATACGGGCCATGGTCTTGTAACGAATCCAAAGCTGGCGAGTTTCCGCTGGACCCCAAAAGCATTTCAATGAGTTGTTGTGGCATGGAAACGAATCAACCGCTTCGCCCCCTTCCCAAGGACGCCGTTCTGGTCGTCAACGCCCATAGCCGACGGGGGCAGGACATGTTTGCGCAAGCCAAGGATAAGCTGGAGCAGGCGGGTATCCGCCTGATTGCAGCTCATGCCGTCGAAGATCCGACCCAGATGGATGCGACAGTGCGCAAGGCAGTGGCCGATGGCGCCCCAATGGTCATCGTGGGCGGAGGCGACGGGTCAATGTCTGGTACGGTCGATGAGCTGGTCGGCAAGGATTGCGTGTTCGGCGTGCTGCCGCTTGGTACCGCCAACAGCTTTGCCCGGACATTGGGCCTGCCGCTTGACGTTGACGGCGCGGTGCAGGCCATCGCCACCGGCAAGCGCCGCCGCGTCGATCTGGGCATGATCGACGATGATTATTTCGTCAACGCCGCTTCGCTTGGCCTGTCGCCTATGATCGGCCAGACGGTGCCGCATAAGCTGAAACGCTATCTGGGACGGATCGGCTATCTCGTCTGGGCGGTCAAATGTTCGGTCGGCTTCCGCGCCTTTCGCCTGACCATAGGCGATGGCGAAAAAGAAAAGCGCATGTGGTCGACCGAAGTGCGCATCCTCAACGGTCCCTTCCATGGCGGGGTCGAACTATCCGACAATGCCGATGTCGATACCGGCGAAATCGTCGTGCAGACCGTAACCGGGCGCAGCCACATGCGCCTCGCCTGGGACTGGTACGCCAAATTCTTCAAACTGCGTGACCGCGATTCAAACACACAGGAATTTCACGGGAAATCCTTCACCATCGACGCCCGCCCGCCCCAGCGCATCTCCATTGATGGCGAAGTGCTGGCCCGCACACCCGTCACCGTACGCATCGCGGCCGGTGCAGTGGACGTCGCGGTCCCGGCAGACTGGGCGACCCGGTGAAACTTCTCAAAGCGGTTTTTCGTAAATATTATAGACCTTGTTGACCTTACTCAAAATCGCTTCGGCGATAGCGTTCATGCCCTGATTATCCTCCAGCACCCAACCGATCTCCCCGCGCGTCGATTCATATTTCGACACCGCTTCCAGCCGGATCGTTTCGATCATCATGAAGGCAAGCTGGCTGGCCATGCGCGACGACTGGAGTTTTTGCACTACGCCCATCAACGGCACGCGCATTGTACGCACCTTGGGCTTACGCAGCCACCAAAGGAGCTTGGCCCAACCGAATGGAAATAATGCGCCATTTAGCGGCGCCAGCGCTTCGTTCAGATCTGGCAACGTCATCATGAACGCTACCGGTTCGCCATCCAGCTCCGCGATCATAATCAAATCTTCAAAGACGATCGGCTTCAGCTTCTTGCCCGTATGCGCGATTTCCGCGTCGGTGATCGGCACGAAGCCCCAGTTGTTGCCCCAAGCGTCGTTCAGGATCGACAGGATGATCGCCGCTTCGGTGTCGAACTTCGCCTTCTCCACCTTGCGGATGCGAATACGCGGGTTCTTCTCCCCCGATGCGATGATACGCTGGATCAGCGGCGGGAACGCGTTGGTGATGTCCAATTCATAGGTCTGGAGTTTTTTTGCCAGCACATAGCCCGCCGCTTCAATCATCGCCTGATAGGCGGGGCTGTTATGGCCCATCATGACCGTAGGGGGATGATCATGCCCCTCCACTAACAGCCCCGGCTCTTCCCAGATAGAAAGCGAGATCGGCCCAAGCGAACGGGTCATGCCCTTGTCGCGCAGCCAGTCCTCGGCCCGCGCGATCAGCGCCGCGCCGACCGATGCATCCTCCGCCTCGAACATGCCGAAATTGCCGGTCCCTGGCCCCATGCCCTGCTCAACGGGCTGGGTCAGTGCCAGATGATCGATATGGGCGGAAATACGGCCGACTACGTGACCATTACGACGTGCGAGAAAATATTGTGCTTCTGCATGGCCGAAAAACGGGTTCCTGCCCGGCGTCAGCAATTCCTTCACTTCAGCCTTGAGCGGGGGCACCCAGTTTGGATCGTCGGCGTAGATGCGCCAAGGCAGGTCGATAAAGGCTTTGAGATCGGCCTTGCCGGACACGGGAGTGATCACCAGATTATCTTGCGCCATGACTGCCGTCGTTCCTTGGAAATTTGCGGTGGAATTCGGCTCTTGTCGGCGCAAAGTCAATCTCAGGTACAGGGCCTGCGCATAAGATGGCGATGTCACGGTGCTGCCACGATGTCAGCGCATTTGGAGTCTAAAAGCGACGCATGACTGTGCATGATCCTATATTGACCGCCGCTCAGCGCGCGCGCGCGACCATCCCCGACGATGCGGCCATGTTGCGTGCCGCAGCCGACCTGACGCGCCAGCTATCGACTGCCAATCCGCGCATATATTGGGCAGACATGCTGGCGTCTGCGCTGATCGGCTATGCCGGACTGGCGGGTGCCATAATGGCCGATCATGTCGGCGCCGCTATCGCCTGTGGCGTAGTTTCGATGCTGGCTCTTTATCGGGCAGCCAGCTTCATTCATGAATTGACCCATATCCGCAAGGACGCTTTACCGGGCTTTAGGTTGGCCTGGAATCTCGCTGTCGGCATCCCGCTGATGATACCGTCGTTCATGTATGAAGGCGTACATACCCAGCACCATGCGCGTACGCGTTATGGCACGGCTGACGACCCTGAATATCTGCCGCTTGCACTGATGAAGCCATGGTCGCTGCCGCTGTTCATCCTTATTGCCTCGCTCGCGCCGATCGGCCTGATCCTGCGCTTTGGCTTACTGACACCAGCGTCACTGATTATTCCACCACTGCGAAGCAAGGTCGTCGCTGAATTTTCAGCGCTATCGATCAATCCGGCCTATCGCCGCCGTGCGCCCGAAGGCGACTTTGCGCGGCAATGGGCGTGGCAGGAAGCGGGCGCTTGCCTTTTCGCGCTGGCGCTAGTGGGCAGCGTGTTCGTGGCCGGGTGGAAGCCATTGCTCGTCTATATGGCCGTTCATTCGGCCATGACGGTCATCAACCAGGTGCGCACGCTGGTCGCGCATTTGTGGGAGAATGAAGGCGAGCCGATGACCGTCACCGCGCAATATCTCGATTCGGTCAATGTGCCGCCGCCTGGTCACCTGCCCGCTTTGTGGGCGCCGGTTGGGCTTCGCTATCACGCTTTGCATCATTTACTGCCGAGCGTTCCGTATCACGCCCTGGCTGAGGCGCATCGGCGCTTGATCGCGATTTTGGAGGGCGAATCCTCCTATCATCGCGGCAATTATCGTGGACTGTTGCCGCTGGTCAGCAAGATTGCGCGGAGCACTATGACGGTTCGCTAAGCCGACTATTTTATTACGTTGCACATTGAAACTGGAAAAATCGATCCCATATCACGGTTGTTCCGATCGCTCTTCTCCTCCCCCGGAGGATCGGAACACCCCAATGGACCCCGGCGGCATCCCTTGCCCGCCGGGGTTTTTTGCTCATTCTTCCGTCCTGAATAAAACGGTTTCGCCGACCAACAGGAACAGGAAGAAGGGTGCCCAGGCAGCCAGGAAGGGCGGGTATGCGCCCAGGCTTCCCATCGCCAGCGAGAAATTATCCGCAACGAAATAAGCGAAACCCAGCGCCATTCCCATCACCGCCCGCACGAATAATTGCCCTGATCTGGCAAGACCAAAGGCCGCGACTGAACCCAGGATTGGCATCAATAGCGCCGACAAAGGCCCGGACAGCTTGTGCCATAGATTAGCCTGAAGCTCAGCAGTGGGCCGTCCAGCATCATGCAGATCGGATATCGCAGACTGCAATTCACTGAAGGTCAACGCGTCAGGATCGACCTTCGCTAGAGTGAACTGGTCTGGGCGGATATCGCGGCCAAAGCGAACAGTGCCGATGTTGGTCATCGTACCGCGCGCAACGTCGAACTGCGTCGCGCCCTCCAGCACCCAGCTTTTGCTCGGCGCGTCATAATGGCCGCGCGGCGCTTGAATGATGGTCGTCAGGCTATTGTTGATGCGATTGAAGATTTCAATCTTGCGCAACTGCACCTGCGTGCCTCGCCCGGCGACGATCGCCACGCTGACAAGGTTATTGCCGTCGAGCACCCACGGATTGCTTTTGACCCCCTTGTCCGGCGGGACTGGGCCATAATCGACCGCCTGCCAGGCGGCAAGCGCAGCGGTTGAGCGCGCCACGATCCGTTCGTTGAAAGCATAGCTGATCAGCGCCACCCCCAGCGCCGCCGCGACGAGCGGTGCCAGAATTTGATGCGCCGACAGACCCGCCGCCTTCATCGAAATGATTTCGCTATTCTGGTTCAGCGTAGCCAGCATGACCAACGTCCCCAGCAACACCGAAAAAGGCAGAAAACGGGCGATGATCTGCGGCACGCGCAGGCCGACATAATGCCATAATTGCGGATCGCCATTGCCGGGATAGGCCAAAATATCCCCGGATTCGCCTAGCAAATCGAGCGTCTGAAGAACCACGACCAGCAGCAACAGAACCACCAGCGTCCGCGTCAGAAACTGACGCGCCATATACCAGCTGATCTGGCGTGACGGAAAAAATGCGAGTTGCATGGTCTACGCGTCTCCGTCCACTGGGGTGGGCCGTCTGCCGAACCGCAACATGCGCACGACCTGCTTGCCGAGCGTGGCGAAGGCGAATTCCAGCGCGGCGATCGGTTGGCCACCGGGGCGATTAGCGATCACATGATACATCCATAAGACGAGGCCCGACATGAATATGAACGGTCCCCATAAGGCGATGATCGGATCGACCTTGCCCAGCGCACCGATGCTTTCGCCATATTGATTGATCTTATGATAGGTCACAATGAAGACGATCGACAGGAATACGCCCAACGCAGAACTGGATCGTTTGGGCGGAATGGCGAACGCCAACGCCGCCAGCGGCAACAGCATCATGAACACCACTTCGACCATTCGGTAGTGGAAATTGGCGCGCACTTCATCGCGCAATTTTTCGGGCGTAGCGCTGTTGCGACCGATCACGACCAATTCTGGAATCGTCTGCTCCCGGTCATTATCGCGCCCGCGGAAACTCTCAATCTGCGGCAGGTCGATCGGCAGATCGTGGCTGGAAAAGGACAGGATACGCGGCGTCTTATATTTGGGTGCGTCATTGACCAGCACGCCATCGCGCAGTCGAAAGATGATCGTATCCGGGTCATCGGTCGCAAGGAACTTGCCCTGCGCCGCCGTTACCGCGACCGATTGCCCGTCGCTACTGATCGCACGGACGAAAATACCCTGAAGATTGCGGCCATTGTCCAGGCTGCGCTCGATCCGCAACGTCATCCGCTTGCCGAGGCTGGTAAATTCACCGACCTTGATCGACGCGCCCAGCGCGCCCGACCGGAGTTCGAATCGCAAGGCTTCATAGGCGTGGCGGGACAAGGGTTGAACGAAACCGACGATACCAAAATTGAGCAGCGCCAGCGCGATCGCATACATATAGGGCACGCGCAGCAGCCGCCCATAGGACAGGCCCACCGCGCGCATCACGTCCAGTTCTGACGACATGGCCAGCTTGCGAAACGCCAGCAGGATGCCCAGCATCAATCCGATCGGGATGCCGAGCGACAGATATTCAGGCAGCATGCTGGCCAGCATGCGCCACACGACGCTGACCGGTCCGCCTTCCGCCGCGACGAAATCGAACAGGCTCAACATCTTGTCGAGCACCAGCAGCATCGCGGCGATCACCAGTGTAGCCAGCATAGGCACGGCGATCAGGCGGGCGAGATAACGGTCGGTGGCGGTCAGCATTCTCTAAGTCGTCGTCCCATCACCATGTTTTGGCCGCAAACCCCGCCCATATGCGAGTCAGTTATTGCGGGGCGAACAGGGGCCAGCCGTCCGGCCTGTCGGGCGGCTATAGCTTCCAGGAGTCTAATGGTCATGTTGAAATTTGCAGTGGGTCTGATGTTGGGGGCAGCGGTCATCGCTACCACCCCGGCGATGGCCCATGGCCAGGAAATCGCCAACGACCTCGAACGGTGCAACGCCGGTGCGAAAGGACCAGCTGTGCTGGTCGATGTGCGTGGCTTCGCTGCTGCGACCGGTTCGGTGCGCGTGCAGTCCTATCCCGGTACGCGGGACGCGTGGCTGACCAAAGGTGCGTGGATCAACCGCATCGAAGCACCGGTCCATCCTGCGAATGGCGGCATGCGGTTTTGCGTGCCAGTGCCGCAACCGGGCCGATATGGCATCGCCGTGCGCCATGATCGCGACGGGAACGGCAAGACAGACTTTGCACGGGACGGCGGCGGGTTTTCCAATAATCCGTCGATCAATATTTTCAACCTGGGCAAGCCGGGCGTCGAAAAAGCGGCCTTCTATGCCGGGCCGGGCGTGACGAAAATCACGATCAACCTCAAATATATGTGATCGAAGCCAATGGTCTGCGTCGCACTCCTGTCCAATCCGAAATCCACGGGCAACCGGCAGACCCTTCCGCGCATCCGCAGCTATTGCGCCAGCAATCCCGACATTTTTCATTATGAAGTGGAGCATGTCGAACAGATCGGTCGCGCGCTCCAGACTATCGCCCGCGTCGATCCCGTCGTCATCGTCGTCAATGGCGGTGACGGCACGGTGCAGGCGGCGCTGACGGAGCTGTATCAGGGTGAGCATTTCAAGGGTCGGGTGCCGCCGATCGCTGTACTGCCCAATGGCAAGACCAACCTCATTGCGCTCGACCTGGGCATTCATGGCGACCCCATCAAGGCGCTGGAGCGGATCGTGGAGATCGCCAAGGCGGGCGTGGACAATCATGTCGTCGCGCGTGAACTGATCGCGCTGTCGGATGGCGCGATCGGCAGCCGTCCGGTGCTCGGCATGTTTCTGGGTGGCGCTGGGCTGGCCGATTATATGCTCTATTGCCGCAACCAGATTTACCCGCTCGGCCTGTCCAATGGCCTGAGCCATGTTATCACCGCGCTCGCAGTTGTGTTTTCATTGCTGTTTGGCTTCCGCGCCAAGTTCCTGCCGCCTTCGGGTAATCCGGTGAGCATATCCCTGATTCGCGACGGGCAGTTGGTCGGGCGTTTTGCCGTCCTGATCGTCACCACGCTGGAACGACTGCTGTTGGGCGTGGACCCCGGCGATAGCCGCCGTGGCAACATGAAGCTGATGGCGGTGGACCAGAACCTGCCCGCCCTGCTGCGCCTCGTCTGGGCCAGTATCTGGGGCCGGGTTGGCAAGAGTCAGATGCATGGCATCCATCTGGAGCAGGGTGACACGATCCGCATCGAAGGCCATCACAGCAGCGTCATATTGGATGGCGAACTGTTCGAAGCATCGGAGGGCAAGCCGATCGTTTTGCGATCGACCCAGCCGGTGCCATTCCTGCGTCTGGCGGCCTGAATCGCGGTCATTTCGATGGTTTTCCGCGCGTCAATTTAGCGAGTGAGAACCACAGCTTTTCACATTTTCAATTTCACCCAGACCGGCGCGTGGTCGCTGGCTTTCTCCCGGCCGCGAAAGTCCCGATCGACTTGCGCGTCGGCCAGACGATCGGCGGCAGAGGGGCTGAGCAACAGATGATCGATGCGAAAGCCCGCGTCACGAGGCCAGGCGTTCATCTGATAGTCCCAGAAGGTCCATACGCCACCCGCCGGATGGCGTGTGAGCAGCGCATCGGTCCATCCGTCGTTGAGCAGGCGTCGGTAGGCGGCGCGGCTTTCGGGCTGCATCAGCGCATCGTCGGCCATCGCCTTGACCGAGTAGGTGTCCACATCGCGCGGAATGACATTATAGTCGCCCGCCAGCACGGCAGGCACTTCCTCTGCCCAGATTTCGGCTGCGCGATCGCGTAGCCGCTTCATCCAGCGCAGCTTGTAATCGAATTTCGGGCCGGGCTGCGGATTGCCGTTGGGGAGGTAGATGCTGGCGATGCGGACGCCGTTCACATCGGCCTCCAGATAGCGGCTATGCTCGTCCTCTACTTCGCCCTCCAGCCCGCGTCGTACCTCGACCGGGGTCTGCCCCCGCGCCAGGATTGCAACGCCGTTGAAGCCCTTCTGACCGTGCCAGATGACACCATAGCCAGCGGCTTCGATGTCCTTGACCGGGAAGGTGTCGTCCGACGTCTTGATTTCCTGAAGGCAGGCGACGTCGGGCTGCGTTTCGTCCAGCCATTCCAGCAGGCGCGGCAGGCGTGCCTTGATGCCGTTGATGTTGAAGGTGGCGATGTGCATGGACGATTCTCCTTGCACACGTCCCTAAAGCGAAGACACGCGCTTGGCTATCAGACCGAAAAGCTGGTGCCGCAGCCGCAACCGGCCGTGGCGTTGGGGTTCGTCACTTTGAAGGCCGCGCCGCCAAGGTCGGATACGAAATCGACCGCCGATCCGCGCACCAGATCCAGACTGACGTCATCGACCACCAGTGTCACGCCGTCGCGTTCAACGGCCAGATCGTCCGGCTCTACCCCGTCGGCAAGGCCAAAGCGATATTGGAAGCCCGAGCAGCCGCCGCCTTCGACAGCCAGCCGCAGGATCGCGGGCTTGCCCTGTTTCGCGGCGATCGTCGCGACACGGGCAGCGGCGGAGGGAGTGAGATCGATGTCGGCCATACGCGCCTAGATAGGGTCAAGCAAAAGGCCCGGCAACCCATGGGGCGCCGGGCCTTTGCGAAATCGTTCGATTGTCGATCAATCGGCGGCTTTTTCCTGTGCGGGGGTCGGGCCACCCATGGCCAGAGGCGGCTTGGTATTCACCGCCACCAGATAGTCGGGACCGGCCACGAAAGGCAGCGGGTTGATCGCCGCGCCATCGACGCGGACTTCATAATGAAGATGGCTGCCGGTCGAGCGGCCGGTCGACCCCATCAGGCCGATGATCTGACCGCGCTTCACGAAGCTGTTGGCGGGCACCAGCAGTTTGGACATGTGGCCGTAGCGCGTTTCCATGCCGCTGCCGTGCGAAATCTGGATCAGGTTGCCATAACCACTGGCCCAGCCTGCGCGGTTGACAATGCCATCGGCGGTGGCGTGGATCGGCGTGCCGACGGGACCGGGAATGTCGATGCCCTTGTGCATGCGGGCTGAGTGATTGAACGGGTCGGAGCGAAGGCCGAAGTTGGAGGTCAGTGCGAGTTTTTCGACCGGGCGGCCCGAAGGAATGTAGGCGGCGGTAGTCGCATTGCCATCGAGGCGCTGAAGGCTGGTGAAGAGGGTGGAGAAGCCAACGTCCTTTGGACCAAGAGCGCTGGTGTTGATTTCCGAAGCGTCGCCATAGGGATCATCGGTGTTGCGGCTGTCGGCCTGTGCCGGGACAGCGGCGAGCAAGGCGCCGACCATTCCCAATCCTGCAAAAAATTTGATGGTTTTTACGGAGGACCGGAACAAACGTCCACCACGAGAATTGACCGAGTGTAGAACCGACATGCAGACCCCGACTTATGAAACCGGAGCCTTGATTGGCCCTCGGCGCTTCCCGTGATTAATTTTTTGGCGACTGTGATCGCCCCCGCCGGATGCAGACTGCAAATCCCCGTTCATGTTGCAAGCGCTGCGTAAAATTCCTGGGTCAAACCGGCCTGTCGACGCGCCGAGTCGTTGAACGGTGGCTTAACAGACCCCTGAAAATACTGACGAACCAGATTTTGATAGGTGTGTTCCGCCGATACCGATGATCCGTTCGTCGCCGCAATGAACCATTTCGTACCCGCGCGGACATGGCGAATCTCGTCCTTCATGATTCGGCCCAATATCTTTGCCGACACATCGTCCCCTGCCCCTTCGAACCGCTCGATCGTCGCGGGGGTGATGTCGAGCGCGCGTGCTTCGAGCACCATCGGCACGACAGCCAGCCGGGCCAGCACGTCACCCGCCGTCGCTTCGGCGGCCTGCCACAATCCGTCATGGGCGGGCAGCGCGCCATAATGGCTGCCCGATTGATGCAGGCGCCGATCCAGCAATGCAAAATGCATCGCCTCATCCGCGCCGACGTGCATCCAGTCATCGGTGAAGGCAGGCGGGAATTGATCGCCGAAGCGCCCGATCAGATCGAACGCCAGATCGATCGCGACAAATTCGATATGAGCCAGCGCGTGCAGCATGGCGATGCGCGCGCGGGGCGACCCCATCTTACCGCGCCGGGGCATCTGCATCGGCGGGAGCAGCACCGGCGCATCGGGCCGCGCAGGGCGATCGGGCATCGCCACGTCGAACCGATGCGCCAGCCGTCCCAGCCGCCATGCCCGCGCGACGGACCGCGCTGCCACGCGCTTGGCATGGGGATCGGCCGTCAGCATCACATGCGCGCAGGCCGCACCCACGCTGGTCACGTCAGCAGGCAACAGGGTCAAAGCGCGCGCGCCGCCTCCAGAACCTCATCGGCGTGGCCCTTGACCTTCACCTTGGGCCAGACGCGCACGATCGTGCCGTCCGCGTCGATCAGGAAGGTAGCGCGTTCGATGCCCATATATTTGCGGCCATAGAGCGACTTTTCGACCCATGTGCCGAAGGCTTCGCAGGCCGAGCCGTCCTCGTCCGAGGCCAGAATGACGGTGAGGCCATATTTGTCGGCAAACTTGCGCAGCTTGCCCGGCTTATCCTTCGACACGCCGACGACAGGCACGCCTGCTGCGGCATATTCGTCGGCCAGCGCGGTGAAGTCCTTTGCCTCATTGGTGCAGCCGGGCGTGTCCGCCTTGGGATAGAAATAGACGACCAGCGGCTTGCCGCGATAGCGCTCCAGCGTAAATTCGACGTCGTCCGCATCGCGCAGCGTTACGGCGGGTGCGCTATCCCCTTGTACCAGCATCATATCGTCTCCTGATAGGGCGCGGCCAGCGCTGCCCAGGCCTGTGTCACGCTCTGCCGCGCCTTGGCGTAGCTTTCAAGCAGTCCGTCCCAATCCGCCGCGCCGCATGCGCGCGCCAGCAGCGGGCGCGTCGCTTGCGGAGGCTCGGTCGATCCCGGCGACACCAGCCGCGACACGACCAGATAGCGGGTGACAAGATCATGCGCCGCGATAAGGTCTGCTGGCAGATGCCCGGCAGCGACCAGTAGGCCAAGCGCCTGACCAAGGTCAGGGTCGAACGCCATGCCGTGGCGGAATTGCGTGACGTGGATCAGAAATTCCAGATCGACCAGCCCGCCGGGGACCAGTTTGACGTCCAGATCGCTGACGGGTGGTTTGTGGCGGGCGATATCGCCGCGCATCTTCACCGCCTGCCGCGCCAGATCGTCAAAGTCGCGGGGGCGGCGCAACGTTTCATCAAGGATGGCGTCCAGCGCGGCGCGCGCGTGAGGCGAGCCAAAGACCGGGCGCGCACGCGTGAGCGCCAGATGCTCCCATGTCCAGGCTTCCTCCCGCTGATAACGGGCGAAACTGTCGAGGCTGACTGCCAGCAGTCCTTGCGCACCCGATGGCCGCAGCCGGGTATCGACTTCGTAGAGCGGCCCGGCGGCGGTGGACACGGACAGGGCGTTGGTGATGCGCTGGCCCAGCCGATTGAAATATTGGGTTGCGCCCAATGGTTTTGGCCCGTCCGATTCCGCGCGGAAATCACCGGTGAACAGAAAGACGAGATCGAGGTCCGACGCGTGGGTCAGCACGCCCCCGCCCATGCGGCCTAATGCCAGAATCAGCACTTCACCGCCCGGCACTTTGCCATGGGCGGTTTCAAACTCCGCCACTGTCGCGGTGGTCAGCGCCTCGATCGCGGCCTCCGCCACACGGCCATAGCCGCGCCCGACCTCCAGCGGGTCCGCCCCCTGTATGATTTGCGCGCCCAGTGCGAAGCGGCGATCCCCTACCCGCTGGCGCACCCGGTCGAGCAGCGCCTGATAATCCTCGCCCGGTTCCAGCATGGCGAGTTGCCCGGTCAGGATATCGACCGGCGGCACGGGATCGAAGGCGGTGGCGTCGATCAGGCCGTCGATCAGTTCGGCGCGGCGACCCAAGGCGTCTGCGAGTGTGGGGGCGTGGCTCAATATCTCGGCCAGCAGGGCGACGAGCGCAGGGCGGGCGGCGAGCAGCTTGAAGAAATTGATCGCGCTGGGCAGGCGACCGATCATGTCGTCCAGACGGTTGAGCGCACGGGTCGGGTCGGGTGCCTTGGACAGCGCGCGCATCATCTGCGGCAGCAACCCCTCCAGCGCGTCGAGCGAGGCGGGGCTGCGCAGGGCGCGCAGTTTGCCCGCGCGCCAATGGGCGATGCGCGCCATCGGCGTGTCGGGATCGGCAAAGCCCAGATCGGTTAGCTGCGCCTTTAGCAGGTCGGTGTCGTGGGACAGGCTGTCGTCTTTGCGGTCGGGGGTCAGGCGATCGTAATTGGTCCCGACCCATTCGACATGCGGGCGGAGCAGGTCGAGCAAGGCGGTGCCGTCCGCCACACCATGTAACCGGGCGACATTATCCATTCCGTCGGGGGATTTGGGCAGTTCGTGGGTCTGGCGATCCTCCACCATTTGCAGGCGATGTTCGATCGTGCGGAGCAGAACATAGGCCGCATCCAGTTTTTCGGCGACGTCCGGTTCGATCACGCCTGCCGCGCGCAGGGCCGCCAGCGCCTGTCGCGTGTTGCCCGATCGCAGCGCTGGGTCGCGGCCACCATGGATCAGTTGATGCACTTGCGCGAAGAACTCGACTTCGCGAATGCCGCCGCGCCCGCGCTTGAGGTCATAGCCCGGCCCGAACGCCTGCCCCTGCGCATAATGGTCGCGGATGCGGCGGCTGATATCGACGATCGCGTCGATCGCGCCGAAATCCAGACTGCGCCGCCAGACGAAGGGACGGATCTGGCGCAGGAAATAATCGCCCAGCGCAATGTCGCCCGCTGCGGGACGGGCGCGGATGAAGGCGGCCTGTTCCCACCCCAGCGCCATGGATTCATAATAGCCGATCGCCGCCTCCACCGGCAGCGCGATCGGCGTGGCTTCGGGTGAGGGACGCAGGCGTAGATCGACGCGGAAGACATAGCCGTCGCCGTCGCGGGCGCTGAGCAATTCGCTCATCCGCCGGCCGATCCGCACGGCAGCGTCGGCGACATCCTCCCGTTCGTTATGCGGCAGGGTGCGGGGATCGTAGAGCAGGATCGGGTCAATGTCGGAGGAATAGTTCAGCTCGCGGCTGCCATGCTTGCCCAGCGCCAGAACGACGAAGCCGCGATGATCCGCGTCGGGATAGCGTTCAGCCATCGCGGCGGCCAGGGCTTCCTCCACCGCCTGATCGGCGAAATCGGACAGGGTGCGTGTGACGCGATCCAGCCCCCATGCACCCGACAGATCCGCCGCCGCCGTGACCAGCGCGATCGCGCCGCGCCGTCGCCGCAACGATCGGGCGACGCCGTCTTCTATGGTGCCCTGCGCCTGCGCGAGGGCGAGCGCGGCGTCCATGTCGCCGGACGCGAGCGCCTGCGTGACGTCAGGGTAGCGATCCAGCGCGCGCGCCAGAAAAGGGGAATGGGCGGCAATCCGCGCCTGCGTGTCGGGCCAGTCCGTCATCGTCTCTCTCCCTCTGGTCGGGGCTGTTCGACGGGGCTATCGCGCGGGTTTGAGACGAACGCCAGAAACTTTTCAAGCACATGACCGTTCTAATGGGCATGGACATGTATCGCAAACCAGTCTGCCGATCGGCACCGATACGGGAAGCCAGCAATGGCTGCTTCGTTACGGTCGGTATGCCGATGCCCTATGAGGGCGTGGGCAATGCGCTGCGTTCCACATTTGCGGCGGCGCGGGACAGCCTGCCCGACGATATGCTGGCGCTGCTGGGCAAGTTGGATCGGCACTGATTTCCTGAGCGAGCACCACAGGTTTTGACATCAAGCATGGCGCGGTATTGGATCCAATACCGCGCCCATGTTTTTTATATCGACCCGCCAAAGGTGTCGCACTGGGCCGGATCGCCGGTCGATAGCCCCTTGCGCAGCCATTCCATGCGTTCGGCACCGGTTCCATGGGTGAAGCTTTCCGGCACTGGCCTGCGTCCCGCCGACTTCTGGAGCGTATCGTCGCCGATCGCCTGCGCGGCGCGCATGCCTTCTTCCAGATCGCCCGCTTCCATCAAATTGGTGTCGCGTGCAGCCCAGACCCCGGCGTAGCAGTCCGCCTGCAATTCCATCTTGACCTGAAGCGCATTCCCCTGCGCTTCGGACGCCTTGCTCTGCGCCTTGCGGATGCGGTCGGCTTCGCCGGTGATCGTCTGGATATGGTGGCCCACTTCATGCGCGATGATGTAGCCGATGGGGAAATCGCCCGGCGCGTTGAAACGCTGTTCCATTTCGTTGAAGAAATCGGTGTCGAGATAGATGCGCTGGTCCGCCGGGCAGTAAAATGGCCCCATGGCCGATTGCGCCGCACCGCAACCCGACTGGCCGTTCTGGCTGTAGAAGACCAGGGTCGGCGGCGGATAGGTCTGACCGCGTTCCTTGAAGATGTCAGTCCAGCGCCGCTCGGTCGAACCCAGCACCTTGAGCGAAGTGCGCTGCACGGCGGTCAGTTCGTTGGTCGCGGGCCGCTGCGTTTCCACCGGCGCTCCACCACCGCCGCCGCCGATCAGGCTGAGCGGGTTGATGCCCATCACCACCATGATGACCAGCACGATGGCGATGCCGCCACAGCCAAAACGGCTGCCGATCAGCGGGAGCAGCATTCCAAGGCCACCGCCAAAGCCGCCGCCTCCCCCGCCGCGCCCATCCTGAACCTCAAAATGGCCGCTTTCCTGTTCGTCATCCAGCCGCATCGCGCCCTCCCTATCGTCATATCCTGACTACGCATTTCATCGACGGATGCAAACCATGCGATCGGGTACAAGGTTGCGATCAGGGGAATATTTATCCGGCCCAATCCGTTGGATTGCCTGATCCATATCCTATATTGCAGTGCGACATGGCCGATATAGAAACCAAACCGCCCCGCCGCGCCCGTACGCCGCTGCCCCTGCCCCGCGAGGTCGCATTGTTGTTGCAGGGCGGCGGGGCGCTCGGCTCCTACCAGTCGGGCGTCTATGAGCGGCTGGACGAGTTGGGCATCGACGTCACCTGGGTGGCGGGCATTTCGATCGGTGCGGTCAACGCCGCGATCATCGCGGGCAACGCGCCGCATCGGCGCATCAGTCGGCTGAAGAAATTCTGGTACACGCTGTCGGGCGGCATGCCCAACATGATCCTGCCGGAAATCGACCATATCCGCGAAGCCGCGCACCTGATGGCGGCGAGCGCGGTTGCGACATTCGGCGTGCCGGGCATGTTCCGCCCGCGCCTGTGGCCTGCCACGATGATGCCGGAAGGCACGCCGGGCGCGATCAGTTTTTACGACAGCGCGCCGTTGAAAGACATGCTGGACGCCTGCATCGACTGGGATCTGCTGAACGATGGGCCGGTGCGGTTGTCGGTGGGCGCGGTCGATGTCGAGACCGGCAATTTCGCCTATTGGGACACGCGCGGCCGGGGCGGCAATACACGCATCGACGCGCGCCACATCATGGCGTCGGGCGCGCTGCCGCCGGGCCTGCCGCCGATCGAAATTGACGGCCGCTGGTATTGGGACGGTGGCATCGTGTCCAACACGCCGCTTGCCCATGTTCTGAGCCACCAGACCGACGATATGCTGGTATTTCAGGTGGACCTGTTCCCCGCCGAAGGGCCGATGCCGCGCCAGATGACCGATGTCTATTCGCGCATGAAAGACATTCAATATAGCAGCCGCACGCGGCAGGTGACGGATCAATATCTGCAACTGCGCCGCGAACATGGGGCGATCAAGGCGTTGCTCGACAAGCTGCCGTCAGATTTGCAGAATAGTGCAGAGGCGCAGAAGCTGCGCGACATGCTGGATGGCGGATCGGTCAATATCGTCCACCTGATCTATCGCACGCGCGCGTGGGAAAGCGGCGCGAAGGATTTTGAATTTTCCCGCTCGACCATGCTGGACCATTGGGAACAGGGGCGCGATGCCGTGGAAGAAGTGATGCACAAGGGCGACCTGATCGCGCGCAATATCGTCGATGGCAAAAGCGCGACATTCGACCTCGACGCCCCCGATCATCTGAAGGAGAAAATGGCATGAGCAAGTCGGATTCTGGCAAGTCCCTCGCTGGCAAGACCGCGCTGATCACCGGCTCTACGTCGGGCATCGGCCTGGCCTATGCCAAGACGCTGGCGGGCGAAGGCGCGAACATCGTCATCAACGGGTTCGGCGATGCCGATGCCATTGAAAAGGAACGAGTCGGGCTGGAGGCATTGTCGGGTGCAAAGGCGCTCTATTCGGGCCATGACCTGACCAAGCCCGATCAGATCGAGGTGATGATGCAGGAAGCGGCGAACGCGTTCGGCGGCGTCGATATCCTCATCAACAATGCAGGCGTGCAGCATGTTGCGCCGGTGGATGAATTTCCCGTCGATAAATGGGATCTCATCATCGCGCTGAACCTGACCAGCGCGTTTCACACGACGCGGCTGGCGCTGCCCTATATGAAATCGAAGAAATGGGGGCGCATCATTCAGACGGCGTCGGCCCATTCGCTCGTCGCATCGCCCTTCAAGAGCGCCTATGTCACCGCCAAGCACGGACTGGCGGGCTTTACCAAGACGGTGGCACTGGAAGTCGCGACCGATGGCATCACCGCCAACTGTATTTCGCCCGGATATGTGTGGACGCCGCTCGTCGAACAGCAGATCCCCGACACGATGAAGGCGCGCGGCATGACCAAGGAGCAGGTGATGAACGATGTGCTGCTGGCGGGACAACCGACCAAGCAGTTCGTGACCGTGGAACAGATCGCCGCCATGGCGCTGTTCCTGTGCAGCGATGCCGCCGCGAACATTACCGGCGCGAATATGAGCGTGGATGGTGGCTGGACGGCGGGGTAGGACCGGTCGTTTACGGCTTTCGAGCAGACGGTCGGATAAAGAACCGTGCTCACCCTAGTCGTCACCCTGAACTTGTTTCAGGGTCCATCTCCCGTCACGACCGGACGCCTATGGGGCATGATGGATGCTGAGCCGCAGGCCAGCGCAGCTAAACGAGTTCAGCATGACGTGGAGAAATAGGAAGCGTTAATCCTGCACTTGCCCATCGTTCGCGATGGACAAGTGCAAGTATAATGCGTCAGGCAGGCGTAGCGGCAACCGGCGTTTTTGCCAGCAGGCTCAGCACGGCCTGCAATCCTTCTTCGCTGCCCGTCGCCATCGGCAGCGGGCGGTCGGTCAGGCCGTCATGCTGGCTGTTGAGGAACAGGATCGCGGCGCTCGCGCCCAGCGTTTCGATGGCGATGCGCGTGACGCGCCCCTGCCGTTCGGCCTCTGCCGGGGTCAGGCGAACGCTGTTATAGGCGGTAAAGCGCCGTCCGGGCATGGTGCGGCCGGTTGGCGCGGGTGCTGTTGCGGCGGCTTCTGTATCGTCGGCCATGCTCAGCTCTTCAACGTCACGATGCCGACCGGAGCGGGCTTGGTCGATGGGTTGGATGCGTTGGCCTTGGCCGGCTTTTCCGCCTTGGGTTTGCGGACTTCTTTGCTCGATTTCTTCTGGCTCTTGGCCATGGGTCAGTCCTTTTTTGACGATAGTTTCAGATCGGAGAAGGGCGTTCAGGCCCCCGCTTCATCCTCAGCGCGAAATTCTGCGGCGATGGCCTCATCTTCACTTTCGACCGTGCGGGTGGCGCGGCGGCGCTCTGCCCCGGCGGCCAGCATCGCTTCCTTGCCCCAGGCAGCAGCCGCCGACAGGGCGATCCGCCGGGTGTTGGGCAGCGTTTCGGATTCCGCGCGCGCCATATGAATAGACTGCTGGGCGAGGCAGAATGCGGATGTCTGGGCCATGGGACAGGCTCCTTTCAGTAAGGGGAAGGGGCGGCGACATGACGTCGGCTGGGACGATACCCGCGCGTGCGATGTGGCCGGAAAAGGGACGGACGATCATACGGTCGCCAGATGCGACGGATCGTTCCTTTCATAGCCTATATGCGCTTTATGCGGCGAATTTACAAGGGCGTGCCGCTCTGGCCGGGCGGCTGGGCAAAGACCCTCTTTCGCGGACGCAAAATCGCCTTATGCTTGGCCGCAACAAGGGAGATTTCACTATGCGCCATGCGCTCACCGCCTTGCTGGCCGCCGCCAGTTTTTCGTCCATCGCCAGCGCGCAGGACGCTGCGCCTGCCACTGGCCCTGCGCCCGCCGCGACGCCGCAGAGCGCGATCGGTGCGGCGGTGGCCAAGGATATGGACGGGCTGATGACGCTGTATCGCGACCTGCACGCCAATCCCGAATTGTCGGAAAAGGAAGTCAATACCGCCGCCAAGCTGGCCAAGCGATTGAAAGCGCTGAAATATGACGTGACCGAAAAGGTCGGCGGGACTGGCGTGGTTGCGGTGATGAAGAATGGCTCCGGCCCTGTATTGCTGATCCGCGCCGACATGGACGGCCTGCCGGTTGTCGAGCAGACCGGACTGGAGTTCGCGTCCAAGGTCCGCACCAAGACGCCCGAAGGCGTGGAGACCGGCGTGATGCATGCGTGTGGGCATGACACGCACATGACCGCCTTCATCGAAACGGCCAAACTGCTCGCTGCGCGCAAGGATGAGTGGAAGGGCACGCTGGTCATGATCCTGCAGCCCGCCGAAGAGGTTGGGCGCGGGGCGCGGCTGATGCTGGAGGATGGGCTGTATACGCGCTTTCCCAAGCCGACCGATGCCATCGCCTTTCATGACGCGGCCAATCTGGAGGCTGGCACGATCGGCTATACGCCCGGCTATGCGCTGGCCAATGTCGATAGCGTGGACATCATTGTGAAGGGGCTGGGCGGCCATGGCGCCTATCCGCAGACGACCAAAGACCCCATCGTGCTCGGCGCGCGCATCGTCACCACGCTGCAGACACTGATCAGCCGGGAACAGGATCCGCAAGATCCCGCCGTCGTGACCGTTGGCAGTTTTCAGGCGGGAGCGAAGCATAATATCATTCCCGACGAGGCCAAACTGCTGCTGACCATCCGCAGCTATTCGGACGAAACGCGCGCGAAGCTGATCGAGGGGATCAAGCGCATCGCGCGGGGCGAGGCGATCGCGGCGGGCGTGCCGGATGACAAGATGCCGATCGTCACGGTGAAGGACGAGTTCACGCCCTCCACGTTCAACCCGCCCGAATTTGCCGAAAAGATGGCGACCGTGCTGCGCGGGCAGTTCCCGCAGGGGCGCGTGGTCAAGACCAGTGCGGTGATGGGGGGCGAGGACTTCAGCCGCTATTATCGCGCGGACAAGAGCATCAACAGCTTCATATTCTGGGTGGGCGGCGTGCCAGCCGACAAGATGGCGGCGGCGCAGGCGGGACAGGCGAGCCTGCCTTCGCTCCACAGTCCGTTCTGGGCGCCCGAAGCCGACAAGGTGATCGCCACGGCGAGCGAGGCGATGACGGTGCTGGCGCTCGATATATTGAAGAAGCAATAGGCGCTTTATTGCGGGCGGTGACCCCTGCGCCACTTGGTCCATAGGTGGCGGGCCAGCATCAGGGGTGGCATGCGCAGCCAGTGAGAGCGGATGAAGAAGGCGAAGACGAGAGCTTTACGCGTTTCGCGGCCCCAGCCGTCGCGGGCCAGCAGGCGTGCGCGCACCATGCGGTCCCATAGCGTCAAGGGCGCGCCCGTGCCATAGAGCGCAGCCGCCAGCCGTTGCGCCTGTTGCACATGGGGAAGGAGATGGTGGAGCGCCGCGCGTGCTTTCAGCCGGACCGGATCGGCCTCCGGCAGCAGGCAGTGGATGTCCCACAGGTTGCGCAGCCCGCCCTGTAGATCGCCGTCTGCCAGCATGTGTGCGGCGGCGTGGACGATGCGGTCTTCGGGTGAGAGGATCGACAGGCCTTTGGCGATAGGCATGGCGTCCGCGATCAGGGCGGCGGGGTCGGGATGCGGACGCGCGGTCAGGGGCAGGATCGTGTGATGCACGTCGATCATCCGGTCGCGCGTGGTGTGGATCATCGGGGGCAGTTCGTGCATCCACTGACGATAATAGGCGTCGTCATAGGGGTCTGGCTTGGCCCATTCCCATCCGGCGGCAAACAGAGCCTGTTCGACGGCGGCGATGTGGTCGCGGGGGACCAATATGTCGAGGTCGCCGATGAAGCGGCCCTGCCCGGCTGTCAGCCCTGCGGCAGCATAGGCCGTCCCCTTGAGCAGCACGACCGGGATGGCCAGCGGCGCGAGGGCGTGTACGGCGCGGTCCGCTTCCCACAGGGCCTGGCGCGATTCGCGCACTGCGTCGAAACGGGCGTCGGCCAGCACGCGCGCCATCGCTTCGGGGACGGCGATGCCATCCAGTCGCACGGCGAGCGTCCCAATCAGCCGTTCGGCGCGGGCGGCGGCGATCAGGCCGTTCCAGCCTGCCGCGTCCAGCCCGGCGAGCGACGCGGGATCGCGCAGGGCCTGCACCAGCAGCCTGGCGCTCATGCCGTTTCGTCCCACAGGCGTTCGACCATGGCGATCGCGTCGGGACCGCTGGGGAAGTCCATCGCGCGGGCGGGGACGTGCGTCACGAAGCGGGTCAGCGCGGCAAAGCCCGGTTCGCCCAGCGCGACATAGTTGGTCGATGCCTGAGTCAGGCGCATGAAGACTTCGCCCTGCCCCACCGCTCGCACGTCGGCGGCATGGCCGAAGCGGGGGAAGAGCAGGAGTTTGGGGACTGCCCCCTGCCCCATGCGGGCCACGGCGTCGGCGCGGGGGACCATGTGGCGAATGTCGCCCTTTGCCGTGGCGGCGAGCAGCGGTCCCATCCGGCCTTCGCCGACTTCCCCGGCCACCACGTCGATCGCGCGGTTTTTGAGCGATACCAGACGCGGGAATGGCAGGATCGCGCCGCTGTCGAGGTCGAGCAGCGCAAATTCATCGCCCATGAAGCGCCAGCCGCGTTCGCCCAGCATCGCCGCCAGTGTCGATTTGCCGGACCCCGATTCGCCAGTCATCACCAGCGCGCGGCCATCCTTTTCGACGCTGGACGCATGGAGCAACAGGTGTCGCCGCCAGCCCAGAGCCATCTGGAGGTTCATGCCCATTTCGGCCGCCAGCAATCCATGGGCCAGGCTCATCGGCGCGGCGTCGGCTAACCCATGGTCGCCGGTGATGAAAATGGACGGGCGCACCCATCGGCGCAGCAGGTTGGTCGGCTGAAGGCGCACGGTGAAGTCAGCGGTCGCCCCGCTTTGGTCGGGATAATCACTGTAGAGCCGCGCCAGTTGCTCGATCGGCTGCGCCCATGCGGACCCGATGCGAAAGGTCGCGGGACCGATGCCCAGGGTCAGGGCGTGCTTCATGCCGGGCGCACCAGCCCCAGATCGACCAGCGCGTCGAGATGGGCCGCAATATCCGCCATGGCCACGTCCGCCGGTCCCAGATCGAAATCCTGCGCCAGCCGGTCGTGCATCGCCCGCGCGTCGATCGCTTCGTCAAAGCCCATGCGGTCGAGTATTTCCGGCACCGGGCTGATGACCATATGGGTCTGGCCCGATCGCGGATGATAGAGGAGGACGATGTCGGCGAGGACGCAAAGGCGCACCGCATCCGCCGCATCGCGCCGATAACAGACCACGCCGCCTCAGCGCGGCATTTGCAGCGAGGCGTAACAGGTAAAGCCGCTCGTCCCCGATTGCAGGCGGCGGATATAGTTGAGATAGGCCTGATTCTGGTCGTAGCTGGTGCCCGGCAGCGGGCGACCACGCAGCGCCTGCTTCACCTGTTCGCCCGTGAAAGGGCGTGCCGTACCGGGGAAGGCGCCCGGCGTGCCGGATGGCACGATTTGCCCATTGGGCGCGATATAGTTGGCGGCGCGTCCCTGATCGGGGACGGAAATGGTGCAGTTGAGCACGGACGCGGCAGTGTTGGCGAGGGCCGGACGGATCGACACGATCGCGGAAGCCGCCATAGCGCCGCCCATCAACAATTGACGACGGGACGCGACGGCCGGGTCCGGCGTCGGGGTTGCGTCCTGATCGGGCTTGGGTTCGTCCATAATCGTCCTGATCCGTGATCCCGCTTGCCAAAGCGTAAAGATTGCCGGCTATTGGGTCAGGTCATCGCAGCAAATGCTCGACAAATCCAGCGCGGTAACCATGAATAGATTGACGACTTCCCAGATCACTGCCTCGCTCGCCATGCTGTTGCTGAGCACTGGCGCAGCGTTGATGACGGGCGCTTCACCGCAATCCATCCTGTTGCCGATATTGGCCGGCGTCGCCGTGCTGCTGATCTGCGCGCGAGGGCAAGGGAGGGACGAACCGGCCCGAACGGTCATGATCGACCCGCCCGAACTGGCCGACCATCCCGACTTCAGGGACTTTCTGGAAGCGATTGCCGATCCGCTGATGCTGGTGGACAAAGGGCGCATCCTGCGGGCGAATCGCGCGGCGCAGCGGTTGTTGGGCGCGCATATCGAGGGAGAGGATGCGCGCATCGCCATCCGCCACCCCGCCGCCGCCGAACGGCTGGCCCACGCCGGGCCGATGGCGGAACCTGCGGTCGTCGAACTGGTCGGCCTTGGGACGCGCGACCAGCGCTGGCAGATGCAGCTTGCCCCCTTTGGCGAAGGTGCGCAGGTGCGGCGGCTGGTGCATCTGGTCGATCGCAGCGGCGCTTATGCCGCCGAACGGATGCGGGTGGATTTCGTCGCCAACGCCAGCCACGAACTGCGCACGCCGCTGGCCGGGATATTAGGGTTCATCGAAACGCTGGCCGACCCTGAACTGGGCAAGGATGACGAGACCCGGCAACGTTTCCTGAAAATCATGGACGGCGAAGCGCGGCGGATGCAGCGGTTGATCGACGATCTGATTTCCCTGTCGCGGATCGAAGCGGAAAAATATCGCGCGCCCGACAGCACCGTCAATCTGTCCGAACTGGTGGCCGAAGTCGTCGGCGTGTTTCGATCCAGCCATGGCGACCGGGGGCGGGAGGTGGAAATGGACATCGCCCCTGCCCTGCCCGGCGTTCAGGGGGATCGGGCGCAATTGTCGCAGCTGCTCCACAATCTGATCGGCAATTCGATCAAATATGGCCGACCCGGCACGCCCATTCACGTCATCTTGAACGAGGGGCCGGGCAGCATGGCGCGGCTGACCGTCACCGATGAAGGCGAAGGCATTGGCCCGGACCATCTGCCGCGCCTGACCGAGCGATTCTATCGCGTCGATTCGGGGCGCAGCCGGGCGATGGGCGGCACGGGGCTGGGCCTGGCCATCGTCAAACATATCGTGGAGCGGCATCGCGGGCGGTTCGACATCGCCAGCACGCTGGGCAAGGGGACGAGCATCACGGTTTTGCTGCCCCCTGCGCAAGTCGAAAGCCCAAGTGCCAAGGCGATTTCCTAATCCAGCAATGGCGCAGTATTTTGCATTTCCGGGTCGTTGTCATAAAACCGCAACCCGACTGTCACAAATGCGCGACGAAGCGCGGTTAGGTCGCGTCCTGACAAGGGGGGCGGCGAATGTTCGAATCGCGGCCAATTCTACTGGAGGTTCCCGTGAAGCATTTCTTCCTGTTCGCCGCGAGCGCCGTTGCCGCGCTCTCGCTCGCCGGTTGCGGCGACCAATCGGGTAGCGGCGGCGCGGGTTCCACCCGTGACCAGATCCGCGCGGTCGGATCGTCCACCGTCTATCCTTTTGCCACGGCGGTTGCCGAACTGTTCGTTCAGGGCAATCCGGGCATGAAGTCACCGATCGTCGAATCGACCGGCACCGGCGGCGGCATGAAGCTGTTCTGTGCAGGGGTCGGCGCACAGTTCCCGGACATTGCGGACGCATCGCGCCGGATGAAGAAGTCAGAATTTGACGATTGCCAGAAGAATGGCGTGAAGGACATTGTCGAGGTTCAGATCGGCGTCGATGGCCTGGCCTTTGCCGAAGCAAAAAATGGTCCCGGCCTGAAGCTGACGCCCAAGATCGTCTATGAAGCGCTGGCCGCCAATCCCTATGGCAAGGGTCCGAACAAGGCGCAGACCTGGAAGGATGTCGACCCCAGCCTGCCCGCCATCACCATTTCCGTGTTCGGCCCGCCATCCACCAGCGGCACGCGCGATTCGCTGGCTGAACTGATCCTTGAAAAAGGGTGCCAGTCGGACCCGGCGATGAAGGCGCTGAAAGACAAGAGCGAGGACGAATATAAGGCCACCTGCACCCGCGTGCGGGAGGATGGCAAATATGTCGATTCCGGCGAAAACGACAATCTGATCGTCCAGAAGCTGGGCGCCAATCCCAATGCGGTCGGGGTGTTCGGCTACAGCTTCCTGGAAGAGAATAAGGACACGTTGAAGGACGTTTCGATCAACGGGATCGAGGCGACCTACGAAACCGTATCGACCGGCCAATATCCCGGCGCGCGTCCGCTCTACATCTATGTGAAGAAGGCGCATATGACGGCCATTCCGGGGCTTCAGGGCTTCCTGAACGCCTTTACCGCCAACTGGAGCCCCGATGGCGCGCTGACCAAGCGCGGCATGGTCGCGGCCCCCGAAGCAGTGCGCAAATCCAGCGCCGACACGGTCAAGGCGCTGACCGTGCTTGACGGTTCGCAGCTTAAGTAAGGCGACCCATGACTGGTCCTGCAATATTGCTGCTGCTTGCTGGCCTGGGCGCGATCGCCTGGGTCAGCGCCCGCGCCCGCGCGATGCGTCTGCAAACGGTGGCGCGCGCGAGCGGTGGGCGGCGTGATGCCGTCCACAGCCTGCCCGGCTATCATGGCTGGTATGTCGCGCTGTGGACGTTGATCCCCGCCGCGATATTCCTGGCCGTGTGGGCCAATGTCGCGCCCGGTCTGGTGACGCAATCGGTGCTGGCCGATCCGGCGGCGCAGAGCCTGCCCGTCGATGGCTTTTCGCGCTCCGCCATATTGGGTGAAGCGCGGGCGATCGCGACGGGGCAGCAGGCAGGCGCGTTCAATCCGATGGCGCAGGGGCTGGTCCAACCCTATCGCGCGGCGCTCGACAAATATGGCATGGCGGGCGCGGTGCTGGCGCTGGTGCTGGCCTTTGCTGGTGGCGCCTATGCCTTTACCCGCATTCGCCCCGATTTCCGGGCGCGCACGCGAGTCGAGCGGCTGGTGATGGCGACATTGCTGATCGCGTCGCTGCTGGCGATCGTAACGACGGTGGGCATCGTCGCGTCGTTGTTGTGGGAAAGTTTCCGCTTCTTTTCGATGGTCAATCCCATCGATTTCCTGTTCGGGACCAAATGGTCGCCCCAGTCCGCCGCCATGGGATATGGCAATGACGACGCATTCGGCGCGGTGCCGCTGTTCTGGGGAACCGTGTTCATCGGTGCGATCATCGCGATGGTCGTGGCCATTCCGCTCGGCTTGATGAGCGCCATATACCTGACTCAATATGCCCGGCCCACGGTGCGCAAGTGGATGAAACCCACGCTGGAGATGCTGGCGGGCGTGCCGACGGTGGTTTACGGTTATTTCGCAGCGCTGACCATTGCGCCGGCGCTGCGCGATTTTGCGGTGATGATCGGCATCCATGGGGCCAGTTCCGAAAGCGCGCTGGCGGCTGGTCTGGTCATGGGCGTGATGATTATCCCGTTCGTATCATCCATGGCCGACGACAGCATCGCCGCCGTGCCGCAATCCATGCGCGACGGCAGCCTGGCGATGGGTGCGACGACCAGCGAGACGATCCGCAAGGTATTGATCCCCGCCGCGCTACCCGGTGTGGTCGGCGGCGTATTGCTGGCCGTCAGCCGCGCGATCGGTGAGACGATGATCGTGGTGATGGCCGCTGGCCTGGCCGCCAACCTGACGCTCAATCCCTTTGCCAGCGTGACGACGGTGACGACGCAGATCGTCCAGTTGCTGACCGGCGATCAGGAGTTCGACAGCGCCAAGACGCTGGCCGCCTTCGCGCTGGGGCTGGTGCTTTTCATCGTCACCCTGCTGCTCAACATCGTGGCCCTGCGGGTCGTGAAGAAATATCGCGAGGCTTACGAATGAGTGCGCCCCAAACGCCGTTCGCCCTGAGCCTGTCGAAGGGTTCGCCTGAGCGGAGCGAAGGCTCTGTGCTTCGCTGCGCTCTGCCGGGGGCTTCGACTTCGCTCAGCCCGAACGGGGAAAAACGATAATGTCAGTTCGCAACCCCACCGACTGGTCGTCGGACGAAATGCGCAAGCGGATCGCGCGGCGTTATGCGTCCGAACGGCGGTTCAAGTTCGCCGGGCTGTTTGCGGTGTCGCTGTCCGCCGCGTTCCTCGCCTTTCTGCTGTTCACGATGATGGGCAATGGCCTGCGTGGTTTTACGATCACGGAAATCGCGCTCAAGATCGATTTCCCAGCGTCTCCGCTGCTGCTCGATCCCGCTGCGATCACTGATGAATCGCTCAATCAGGCCAATCTGCCGATGGTGACGAGCACGATCGCGAAGAAGGCGCTGGGCGCCGACGCTGATGCTCTGCTGGCCCCGACCGCGTGGATCGCCGTGCGCGATGCGATCAAGGCCGACCCGGCGATATTGGGCAAGACGGTGACGATCGCCGTTCCCGCATCGACCGGCATCGATCTGGCTGCCAAGAGCAACGGTCCGCCGGAAGCCGAAGCGCAGGTTGCGCGGCTCGAACAGGCGGGTCTGCTGACGACGGGCTTCAACTGGGGGTTCATGACTGCCAGCGATGGCACCGATCCGACGCAGGTCGGCATCTGGGGCGCGTTCAAGGGATCGTTGCTGACGATGATCGTCACGCTGGCGCTCAGCTTCCCTGTCGGTGTCGCGACGGCGCTGTATCTGGAAGAATATGCGCGCAAGAACTGGATCACCGACATTATCGAGGTGTCGATCAACAATCTGGCGGCGGTGCCTTCGATCATATTCGGCCTGCTGGGCCTGTCGATTTTCCTCAATTTCCTGCACCTGCCGCGTTCGGCCGCGCTGGTCGGCGGGCTGACGCTGGCGCTGATGACGATGCCGGTCATCGTCATTGCCGGGCGCAACGCGATCAAGTCGGTGCCGCCGAGCATTCGTGACGCGGCGCTGGGCATTGGCGCGTCGCCGGTGCAGGTGGTGTTCCACCATGTGCTGCCGCTCGCCCTGCCCGGCATCCTGACCGGCACGATCATCGGCATGGCCCGCGCGCTGGGTGAAACCGCGCCGCTGCTGATGATCGGGATGCGCGCGTTCATCGCGACGCCGCCGGGGGGCATCACTGACCCCGCGACCGTGCTGCCGGTGCAAATCTATCTGTGGTCCGATGAAGTTTCCAAGGGCTTTGTCGAAAAAACCTCTGCCGCAATCATCGTCCTGCTGGCTTTCCTGCTCGCGATGAACGGCCTCGCTATCTACCTGCGCAACAAGTTTGAAACACGGTGGTAAACGCACCCATGAACGAACAACGACCAGACCTGACCATCGTCAATCCCAAGATGTCCGCTCGCGACGTCAAGGTCTTCTATGGCGACAAGCAGGCGATCAAAGGCGTATCGATCGACGTCGATATGGATAATGTCACCGCCTTCATCGGCCCGTCGGGCTGTGGCAAATCGACATTCCTGCGCACGCTGAACCGCATGAACGATACGGTGGCGAGCGCGCGGGTCGAAGGCACGATCACGCTGGATGGCGAGGACATCTATTCCCCGTCGATGGACGTGGTGCAGTTGCGCGCGCGGGTCGGCATGGTGTTTCAGAAACCCAATCCATTCCCCAAGTCGATCTACGAAAATATCGCCTATGGCCCGCGCATCCATGGCCTGGCTCATGCGAAGGCGGACCTGGACGTAATGGTGGAAAAGTCGCTGCGGCGCGCGGGCCTGTGGGACGAGGTGAAGGATCGGCTGCATGACAGCGGCACGGCCCTGTCGGGTGGTCAACAGCAGCGGCTGTGCATCGGGCGCGCGATTGCGGTGGAACCTGAAGTTATCCTGATGGACGAGCCTTGTTCGGCGCTTGACCCGATTGCGACGGCCAAGATCGAGGAGCTGATCCACGAACTGCGCGGCCGTTATGCGATCGTCATCGTCACCCATAATATGCAGCAGGCCGCGCGTGTGTCGCAACGCACCGCCTTTTTCCATCTGGGCGATCTGGTCGAATATGGGGTGACATCGGACATCTTCACCAATCCGCGCATGGAGCGGACCAAGGATTATATCACCGGTCGGTACGGCTGATCGCGGGAGAGACGGATATGGCTGAACATACGATCAAGGCGTTCGACGAGGAAATCGACAGGCTGCGTGGACTGATCGCCGAAATGGGCGGTCGGGCCGAAGCGGCGATCGAAAATGCGATGCTGGCGCTGCAACGACAGGACAAGGTGCTGGCGGCGGAAGTGGTCGAGGGCGACAAGCGCATCGACGCGATCGAGGCGGAGGTAGAGAAGCTGGTCATCCAGATCATCGCCCTGCGCGCGCCGATGGCCAACGACCTGCGCGATGTGATCGCGGCCTTGAAGATCGTCAGCGTGGTCGAACGGATCGGCGATTATGCCAAGAACATCGCCAAGCGCGTGCCGCTGATATCGAACAACACGCGCATCATGGAGCCTATTTCGCTGCTGCCGTCCATGGGGCAGGTTGCAGGCGAAATGGTGCATGATGTGCTGAACGCCTTTGCCGCGCGCGACGCCGATCTGGCGCTGGCGGTGGTGGAGCGCGACACGGTGGTGGACGATTTCTACAACAGCGTGTTCCGCACACTCGTCACCTTCATGGTCGAAAATCCCAAGACGATCAGCGAATGCGCGCAATTGCTGTTCGTCGCCAAGAATATCGAGCGGATCGGCGACCATGCGACCAACGTCGCGGAGATGGTCTATTATGCCGCAACCGGCAACACCCTGCCAGAGCGCGAACGTGGCGGCAGCGCCCTGATGGAGGAATAAGCCATGGCTCGGGCAAAGATGCTGCTGGTCGAAGATGACGCAGCGCTGGCCGAATTGCTGATCTGGCATTTCAAGCGCGAGGATTTCGACGTCGCCCATACGGCCGATGGCGAAGAGGCGCTGTTGATGGCGCAGGAGAATGTACCGGACATCGTGCTGCTCGACTGGATGGTGGAAAGCCTGTCGGGGATAGAAGTGTGCCGTCGGCTGCGCCGGGCGAGCGGGACGGCCAATGTGCCGATCATCATGCTGACGGCGCGGGGCGAGGAAGAGGATCGGGTACGCGGTCTGGAAACCGGCGCGGACGATTATGTCACCAAGCCCTTTTCACCGCGCGAACTGGTCGCGCGGGTCGGCGCGGTGTTGCGACGGGTGCGGCCTGCGCTGGCGGGCGAGTCACTCAGCTTTGCCGATGTCGAGATGGACACCGTGGGGCATAAGGTGCGGCGCGCGGGTCAGGTCATTCCGCTGGGTCCGACCGAATTTCGCCTGCTGCGCCATTTTCTGGAGCATCCCGGCTGGGTCTTTTCGCGCGAGCGGTTGCTGGACAGCGTATGGGGTCAGGACAGCGACATCGAACTGCGCACGGTGGACGTCCATATCCGGCGGTTGCGCAAGGCGATCAATGCCGATGGCGTCTATACCGACATCATCCGCACGGTGCGGTCGGCGGGCTATGCACTGGACACCGACAGCGCGAGTTGAGGGTGCGATTTCCAGAGTGAGACATAGGGGTGTTACGGGAGTTAGGGTTTGGCGTAACGCCTATGCTGTTGATATATAACGTTTATTATAGCGCGCTATTGTATATTATCCGTTCGTTTCGAGCGTAGTCGAGAAACGGTGGCACGGCGCTATACACTTCTCGACTGCGCTCGAAGCGAACGGATGTGGTGTGAGTAGGCTATAGGTACGAAACGTCGTGTCCGGCAGTTCGCACCGGATTACGATCAGGTGTGCCGAAGGTCCATCTACGACGCGCCGCCTACACGCACGATCCTTCGATACGCCATTTCGACTTCGCTCAATGCCTGTCCTGAGCGCCTGCCTTGGCAGGCAGTCGAAGGGGCTACTCAGGACGAACGGATTTTATAGGCCTGGCAGAAAGCCCTTAGGCCGCCTTGCGCATCTTGGTCAGTTTTTTAAGCAACATGTCGCGTTTCAGGCGGGAGAGGTGGTCGATGAACAGCACCCCTTCGAGATGGTCCATCTCATGCTGGAGGCAGGTGGCCAGCAGACCTTCAATCTGTTCTTCATGGATGCGGCCTTCGCGGTCCATCCAACTGGCGCGGACGCCGGCGGGGCGTTCGACTTCTGCATATTGTTCGGGCACGGACAGGCAGCCTTCATTATAGATGGCCATGTCCTGTGACCCGGACAGGATCTGCGGGTTGATGAACACCAGCGGCTTGCGCACCGGCGGGGCGTCTTCCGCGTCGGACTCCGGTTCCTGAAGGTCCATCACCAACACCCGTTTAGGCACGCCGACCTGAATCGCGGCCAGGCCAATGCCCGGCGCGTCATACATGGTTTCGAACATGTCGTCGATCAGCCGCTGCAAATCATCGTCGATCACATCGACCGGCGTGGAAATGGTGCGCAGACGCGGATCGGGCGCCTCAAGGATGGGAAGAATGGCCATTTTCGTAAAATAGCGAAAGCGCGGGACTTTTTCAAGCGACAGCCACGCTGTCCCTTTGGTCGTGTCAGAGGGCGTTGGGCGGGCAGTGGCGCGGGCTTCTCGACTTCGCTCGAAGCGAACGGGCGTGGTGGGGAAGGTTGCACCAGTGGATTGCCGTGCTTCGCTGGCAATGATGAAGAGGGCTTATCCCACGGGGCGGCGGGCGCGTAGTGCCTGCGCCAGCGTGCCTTCGTCCAGATAGTCCATTTCGCCGCCGACCGGCATGCCATGGGCCAGTTGCGTCAGGCGGATGGGGAAGCGTTCCAGCCGTTCGGCGAGATAATGAGCGGTCGTCTGGCCCTCCAGCGTGGCGTTCATCGCGAGCACGACTTCGTCCACCCCGCCCTGTTCCAGCCGCGTGACCAGCGCATCGATGGTCAGATCCTCCGGCCTGATCCCCTCCAGCGCAGACAGTCGCCCGCCCAGCACATGAAAGCGGCCGGGGAAAAGGCGCGACTTGTCGAGCGCCCACAGGTCGGCGACATCCTCCACCACGCAGAGCGCTCGCGGATCGCGGCGCGGGTCGGCGCAGATACCGCAGGGGTCGATCGTGTCGACATTGCCACAGACATGGCAAGTGACGAGCCGTTCGTTCACCGCCTCCAGCGCGCGCAGCAGCGGTCCCATCGCGGCGTCGCGTTTCTTGATGAGGTGCAGCACCGCGCGCCGGGCCGAACGGGGACCAAGACCGGGCAAGCGGGACAGCGCCTGCGTCAGCGCATCTATTTCAGGTGAAGCCATGACGTGAGATAAGGGGTTGCAACATGTCCCGACAAGAGGTTTGAGCATCCATCATGCGTATCATCTATATGGGCACCCCCGATTTTGCCGTTCCGGCGCTCGAAGCACTGGCGAAGGCCGGGCATGACATCGTTGCGGTCTATAGCCAGCCACCCCGTCCGGCCGGTCGCGGCAAGGCGCTGCGCCCCTCCCCCGTGCAGGCGCGCGCAGAGGCGATGGGGCTGGAGGTGCGCACGCCGGTGTCATTGAAGGACGCAGATGTGCAGGCCGCGTTTGCGGCGCTGGACGCCGATGTGGCGGTGGTGGCGGCCTATGGCCTGATCCTGCCGCGCGCGATACTCGATGCGCCGCGTCAGGGGTGCATGAACATCCACGCGTCGCTGCTGCCACGCTGGCGCGGGGCCGCGCCGATCCAGCGCGCGATACTGGCGGGGGACAATGTCACCGGCGTTACGATCATGGACATGGAGGCGGGTCTGGACACCGGGCCGATGCGGGCCAAGCATGTCACGCCGATTGAGGACAAAACGGCGGGCGCGCTGACCGATGAACTGGCGCAGGCGGGCGCGGCATTGATGGTGGAAGTGCTGGACGACATCGCGCTGCATCCGCCCATGGCGCAGCCGGAGGACGGCGTGACCTATGCCGCCAAGATCGACAAGGCGGAGGCGCGGATCGACTTCACCCACAGTGCGCGGCAGGTCGAGCGGCAGGTCCGGGCGTTCAACCCCGCCCCCGGCGCATTTTTCGAATATCAGGGCGAGCGGTTTCGCATATTGTCCGCCCATGTCGAGGCGCATGATGGCGCGCCCGGCGAACTATTGGATCACACGTTGCTGATCGGGTGCGGGCAGGACGCGATCCGCCCGGTGCTGATCCAGCGGGCGGGCAAGGCGGCGATGAGCGTGGGCGAATTGCTGCGCGGGTTCGATATGCCGGTGGGGAGCCGGGTGGATGGGTGATGATGTCGGGGGGCGATCGCTGCGCGATCTTACCCACCCCCAACCCCTCCCTAAAAGGGAGGGGGGTTAAGAGGTGACGCGCTTTGCCTTTACCATCGAATATGATGGCCGCCCGTTCATGGGGTGGCAGCGGCAGGCGCATGGGCCGAGCGTGCAGCAGGCGATCGAGGAGGCCATCACGGCCGTGACCGGCGAAGCGGTGGCCGTCCATGCCGCCGGGCGCACGGACGCGGGCGTGCATGGGCTGGCGATGCGCGCCCATGCCGATATCGCCAAGGTCATCGCGCCCCATCGCATGATGGATGCGATCAACGCACGGGTGCGCCCGCATCCGGTGGCGATCACGGCCTGCGCCATCGTGGCGGACGACTGGCATGCGCGCTTCACCTGCCTGGGTCGCAGTTACGTCTATCGCATCGCCAATCGCCGGGCGCCTTTGACGTTCGAGCGGGGGCTCGTGTGGCAGGTGATCCAGCCGATCGACGTGGCAGCGATGCAGGCGGCGGCTAAGCTACTGGTCGGCCTGCATGATTTCACGACATTCCGGTCGGCCCATTGCCAATCGCAAAGCCCGGTCAAGACGCTCGACCGGCTGGACGTGGTGCAGACCGGCGACCGGATCGACATCCATGCCGATGCGCGGTCCTTCCTGCATCATCAGGTGCGATCGATGGTCGGCTGTCTGGTGCTGGTGGGGATAGGCCGGTGGAGCGTGGACGACATGCGCGCGGCGCTGGCGGCGAAGGACCGCACGGCATTGGGGCTGAATGCGCCGCCCGATGGGCTGTATTTTTTGCGGGCGGATTATCCGGGGGAGTAGGTCGGCCTGATCCTCCCTGTCGCGCAGCGATGGGGAGGGGGACCGCCAGCATAGCTGGTGGTGGAGGGGCTTCCACGCAGCGTTACAATGCCCCTCCGTCTGGCCTGCGGCCAGCCACCTCCCCATCGCTGCGCGACAGGGAGGATCTATCAGGATGTCAAAGCCGCGCGCTGAACGGGGTGAAGTTGGTGCCGGTGTCGTAGACGTCCAGCCCTTCGCGACGTTTGAGGGTGTTGACCACCAAATAGGTAAAGGGCGTCAGGATCGCTTCCCAGCTGACCTTCATCGCCCAGTTGGTGACCATGACGGTCAGCACCTGCGCGGTGGTCCAGTTGCCGTAGAAGGCGAGCGGGTAGAAGAGGAGGCTGTCGACGCCCTGCCCCACGATGGTCGATCCGATGGTGCGCAGCCACAGGTGGCGGCCCTGCGTCCGGATCTTCATGCGCGCCAGGACGAAGCTGTTGGCCAGTTCTCCGGCCCAGAAGGCGATGAGCGAAGCGAAGACGATGCGCCATGTGTTGCCGAACACGGCCTCATAGGCTTTTTGGTCGGGCCAGCCGACGGCGGGGGGCAGCGCGACCACGACCCAGCTCATCACCGCCATGAACAGCATGGCGGCAAACCCTGCCCAGACGCAGCGGCGGGCGCGGGCATAGCCATAGACTTCGGTGAGCACGTCGCCGATGACATAGCCGAGCGGAAAGAAAAGGATGCCCGCGCCAAAGGTGAAGCCGCCGACACTGGACAATTTGGCCGCGCCGATGAGATTGGAGAGCAGCAGGATGGTGACGAAGGCCGCCATGAAAAAGTCGAAATAGCGCAGCGGTCGCGCGCCCAGCGTTACCGCGTCGATCCTGTCTATCACGCCCTGCCCCGCTTCGTTTCGCATGGGTAACTGCATATCGCGACGGCGAGTGATTGCAAGCGCGCGCGCGCATCGCTATCGCGGCAAACGCGTGGCCCCGTAGCTCAGAGGATAGAGCATCCGCCTTCTAAGCGGATGGTCGCTGGTTCGAATCCAGCCGGGGTCACCATCCCTCCCCCCCCTTTTATCCCGTCGGGCCTTGCGAGCGGGGCTGTAGGAGGCCGCGAACGGTCTGGGGCAGCGTCATGGGATCGAAGGGTTTGGAGATGATCCCGGCTATGTCCGCGCGGCGATAGGCTTCGACATCGTTGGGGCGAACCGCGGCAGTGATAAGAACGGTGCGCAGGTCGGCCATGCCGGGTAGCTGGCGCAGTTGTTCGTGCAGTTCGATGCCGGACATGAATGGCAGGCGCAGGTTCAGGAGCGCGCAGTCGAATATCCGGCCGGTCTGGATCACCGCGTCCAGCGCGTCCACGCCGCTTTGAAAACAGACCAGTTCCATGTCCTCGTCCGCCCGCATGGCGAGCATCACGATATCCCTGATGTCCGCTTCATCCTCCACGAACAAGATCGTCAATTTGTCGGCCAAAGCACACCCCTCCACCCCCGCGCGCGCCGAATTCGGCTTAGCATCATATTCTTGTAACGACGGGGGTGCAGGAAAGTTCGTTTACGACGAAATGTGTTTGGAGCAGGTCCAGTCACAGATCAGAAAGTGATGACCACGCTGACCGTATCGGTGTAGCGACCCGCAGGCGGCGTCGCCTGCGCCGGGTTCACCCTGGCGACGTAGAC
Source organism: Sphingobium sp. (assembly GCF_049304695.1). Classification (GTDB taxonomy): domain Bacteria; phylum Pseudomonadota; class Alphaproteobacteria; order Sphingomonadales; family Sphingomonadaceae; genus Sphingobium. The sequence goes on along the minus strand of NZ_JBAQOK010000081.1, from coordinate 202,786 downwards.
CTGCATCTGGGCAGGAACCAGCGCGCCGGTGCCGGGCAGGCCGCCGGGCAAGGCACTGGTCTGGTCCCAGATGGTGACTCCATCGGCCTGATAGATATTATATTGCAAGCCATGCCCTGCCCCGTCGCTCATCGCGCGCCATGGGCGGGCTGAGCCGCTGTTGCCGTTGGTGAAGGCGACGGAATAGGTGGCGTCCTTGGTGCAATCGACCGCGACCGACTGGGTGACGCTGGCAAATTGCGAGGCGAGCGGCGCGCTGTTGAAGGACAGGTTGGGCGCGCTGATGCGGCAATCCTTGCCCACGGTCAGGGTGACGGTCATGACCGTAGTGCCGCTGCCGCTTTCGCCGATGAGGCAGAGCAGACCCGCGACGTTGAGCAGGTGACAGACGTTCCAGTTCCAGTTGACGGTGATGGTGTCGGTGTAGGTGCCAGCCGAAATATTGGGCGTGTTGGTGATGGCCGCGTACATGGTGGGCGTGAAATTGCCGCCGTTCAATATGCCCAGCAGGGCGAGCAATGCGGGATCGAAATAGTTGATCGAGCCGCCCTGCGTGAAGGCCTTCGTCCCGGCGGAGTCCGCAGAGAGGCGATAGGCGATGGCGTCGCCCGCCGCATTCCTCAGGGTGAAATTATTCGTGCTGTTGACGGTCGCCGTCGCATTGTTGCTGGACAGGATGACGATCGCGGTGCCGCTGCAACCGAAGGAGGATGGCGCAGCAACGGTGGCGACCGAACCGGCGCGGATGTCGTAGGAGGAGGCGGGCGCGAAGGTCGTGGTGGTCGCAGGGGTGCGCGTGCAGGCGGCCTGCACCTGCGGCGCGGCGATCATGGCCAAGGTGAACAGCATGGCGCGCAGGATCAGGCGAGCGATCATCGGCATGAAACGCTCCCCAGATTGGCGACCGGACCGGTATCGGCGGCGATGGCGAGGCGGGCGGTGCAGGGACCGCTTGCCATGCGGGCGGTGAGCACGACCGGCCCGGTCATCCCCTGCAACAGGATGATGCCGTCCCAGCCGACCATCGACACCGATCCATCACCCGACGAGAGCGACACAGGCGTGCCGGGAGGCAGCGGGCGGCCTGCGCCGTCAGTCAGCGCGACGGTGGCCGAGCGGACGAGGCGCACGGGCATGGCGATGACCGCACCGCTATTTTCACGCACGGCGATACGCTGTTCGATGGTGCGGGCCTCTACCCCTTCGGGCAGGTCCATCATGTCGATGGTGAAGTTGCTGGGGTGGTAGGGCGTGACGCGGGGGACGAACAGGCGTCCGTCCTTTTGCGTTTCGCCGATCCGCTGATTTTCATAATAGACCGACACGCCGGCCATGCCGGTTTCCACCACGGCGAAGGCGGCGGGTAGCTGATTGGCGAGATAGGGTTTGCCACCCAGAAAGGCGACCGATCCGCTGGCCCCGGCCCACACGCTGCTTGCGCCGGGGGAGCGGGCCGCGCCGCCGGTGATTTCGAAGGCAGGGCCGCGCCAGATTGCGTTGGCCTGACCCGTGAAGGCGCCGCGCTGGTCCACAGCGCCGCTCGCGCCATAACCCAGTCCGCCGTCACTGGGCAGGGTGCGGGCATAGTCGCCCTCGAACCGCAGGCGGCCACCGGGCTGGCGGCTGATGCCGACGCTGGCGGCCGAGGGGCCGAACGCCATGACGAGGCGGACCTGAGCGCTGGCGCGATTGGTGGCGAGGTCATAGTCGGCGGCCGCGAAGGCCGAGAGGCTGTTGCGCAGCGAGACGGACCAGGATGCCGTGGCGATGCGCGCGCGGTTGCCGTCACGCGTCCGGGCGCTGATATAGGCCGCGCCCATGCTGCCGAGGCGACCGAGTGCCAGACTGCCGCTGACGCGGTCGCTTTGCGATCGTCCGCGCCAGCGGCCAAGGTCGAAGCTGCCCAGATCGGCAAAGGTTTCGCTGCGTTCGCGATGTTCCGCGCCGATGGTGAAGCGGCGGCCCGAATAGGTGTAGCCGATGACCGCCTGCCTGCCCGTCATGCCCGCACGACGGCTGACTGCGACCGAAGCATTGACCGCGCCCCACAGGCCGGGCGACCAGACAAGCCCGATGCCGCCGAGTGCAAGGTTGCGGGCGGCCTCTCCATGCCCCTCCAGCGTGACATGGCGCGTGATGCCGCGACGGACCGAGGCATTGGCGACCATGCGGCCATAGGACAGGCTGGCGATGCCGTAATCGCGGCGCAATGCGCCCAGTTCGAGCGAGAAATCGGTCAGCCCCGGACGCAGCAGATCGGGCGCGACATAGAAGGGGATGACGGTCGCGACCTGCCGCCCCAACGCGTCGGTGGTGACGACGCGCGCTTCGCCTGCGCCATTGACGACGGGGACGTTGTTCAGGACGAAGCGGCCCGGCGCGACCTGCGATTGTTGCTGGCGATAGCCGTTGACGAACAGGTCCACGCTGGACGGCAGGGCCGCCTGCCCCCGGAAATCCGGCAACGGCATGGTGATGAGGTCGGGCCGGGTGCGAAAGCTGCGCGCGATTTGCAGGCCGCCGATGCGCACGGCGCTGCTCCATGGCAGCGCGCCGGTGATGGTGTCGCCCGCAGTCGCGACGAGTGCGCGGCTTTCATCGATATAGCGATAGGTCGTGTCGTAGCGGATATAGCCGCTGCGCGTGAAGCCGCCGGTTCGCAGGACGCCGGTGTTGGACAGGATGCCCAGGGGTCCGAACAGCCGCTGTTCGGACCAGAGAGAGACGCTCGTGCGCCCGCCCGCCCGTTGCGCGAACAGATCATAGTTCAGCAGCGCGCCGGGGCTGGTGGTGATGGGCATTTGCGCGCGATGGTCGGGGGCGACGGCGTTGATGGGCAGAAGATCGTCGGCAACGGTCAGGTGCAGCCGCTGTTGCTGCGCATCATAATCCGCGTCGATGCCGCGCAGCTGCGTAAGGTCCAGCAGGCCTTCGCCGCTGACCGCGACATGGGCCGCGCGCAGCGTGGCGGCGTCCACCAGCATATGCCCGTCCTGCTGGACGATTTCGGCGATGCCGGGAACGGAGGCGCCGTTGACCGTCAGTTCCACGAACAGATGGACAGGCGCGCCAGTCGTCATGGACGCACCTGATGCCAGCGGCAGCAGGCTGTCGGCCGATGCGGCCTGCGCCGCGCCGACCGGCAGGGCCAGCACGAGCCATCCGGCGAGGAGGGACATGATCTGCATGAGGGGGAGCCGACGACCAACACCGCTCAGATAGCCGGTGTCAGCGTCACATCCTTGCCATTGACGCCGACGGTGACGACGCCGGGCGCATTGTCAGGCAGGGCGATGCGCAGGGTCGCGCCGGGCAGGATGTAGCCCGCCAGACCCGGTTTCACCATGCGTTGTTGTCCGCCCATGCCGACGCGCAGGTCGGTGAGGCGCGCATGGACTGCGCCTGTATTGTGGATTTCGACGGCCTGTTCATCGGCGGTGGCACGATAGGTCGGCACCAGCCGGGGGCTGAGCGTTGCGACGTCGGCGGCATAGACGAACAGGGGAATCGAATAGCGCATCTGGACGGCAAGCCCCGCCGATGCTTCGCCGCCGCCGGTCTGCGCGGCCTGCGGCAGTTCATCGACGATCAGGCGGTAGGATTTTTCGGGTGCGCCATCGGGCGATGTGGCGGCGCGGCGGAACAGGCGGACCAGCTGGCGCTTGCCCGGTTCGACCGTGGCGATCGGCGGACTGGCGACGACATCGTCCTGCGGATTGAGCTGATCTTCCCCGCTACGCTGCGCCCAGTCGAAGGAACGGACCTGCAAGGTGACAGGCTTGTCACCCTTGTTTTCCAGCCACAGGCCAGTGGTTTGTTCGCCCGGTTTGAGCACCGGATCGACGGGCCAGATGACGACGGTCGATGCCAATGCGGGGGTCGCCAGCGCCAGGGTGGTCAACAAGGGGATCAGGATCAAACGGGACAGGGAGAACATGGGACTTGGCCTTCCGGCTGGCTCACCAGCTGAGCGTGATGCGAACCGTGTCGCTGTAAGCGCCCGCCGCCATGGCGCCGGACAGGGTGGCCACACCCCGGATGGGCAGAACCCGCCGGGTCGCGCCGCTGCCAAAGACGAGCGCGATGGATTGGGTGGTCCATGGCGTGGCGCTGCCATCGGCGAACAGTTGATAGGGGATGGTCGAGACGGACGAGCCGTTCAGGCCGAGCGCGCGGACGCCCGCCACCCCGCGCACGCCGTTGTCGGCGCTGATCGTGGCGCTCATATTGGGCGTGCAGTCGATCTGGATCCCTGCGACGCCCCCCGACAGCAGATCCGCAGTGACGGTGCCGCGTGCCACGCCCGATACAGTGCCCAGATCGATGCTGCCCCATTGTCCGTTGCTATTGGTGGCAACGATGCAGCCCTGAACGATGTCGGCGCTGACCTGAAACGCTTTGGTCGTTTCGGCCAGCGCTGACATGGGCGTCAGCGCGAAGCCGAGGGACAGTGCGAGGAGACCGCGTTGCATCGCCCTTACCAGCTCAGCGTGACCTGCACCGTGTCGGTATAGGCGCCTGCAGGCAGGACCAGACCGCCTGAATTGACGCGGGCGTAGATCGGCACGGTGATCGCCGCCGTGGTGGCGGTGCCAAGAGGAAGCTGCTGGCCGATGGTGATTTCGGTGGTGCGGCCCGCGTCGGAGAAGAGGCGATAGGCGACCGTGGTGCCATTCGACGCCATATGGCGTGCGCCCGCCGCGTCGTTGGCACCCGCGCCGATCAGCAGGACCGGCGTGGCATTGGGCGAACATTGCACCTGCAACGCGCCAAGCGTGCCGACAAGCTGGCCATCGACATTGCCGAAGATACCCGGCTGGTCAGGGAAATTGATGGAACCGAGCGAACCGAAGTTGGATTGCACGCTGGCCGCGCCGTTGACGACGCAGGCATTCGTGACGTTAAGCAACAGGCCGATCGTGCCTGAACTGCTGTCGGCATAGGCAGGGGCGGTGAAGGCGGCGCAGGCGATTGCTGCAGCCAGCGCGAACCGACGGCGGGAGGACTTGAACAGGTGGGACATCGTGGCAGCTCCTTTGAACGTGGAGACCACCAATGCTCTTCAGGTAAATGAAACCTTACGAGCGCAACCGTAACTGGCTGGTTTAAGACCAGAGTCTAACACGCGTCGTTGGTTTCGGTTCCACGACTAATTTCCGCGATGGCGATTCGCGCGGTGCGGCGGGCTTCTTTCTGCGCATCCTTGCCGCCCTGTTCCGACAATATCAGCCAGCTTTCACTGACCGCTGCAAAGCCCAGTGTGCCCGCGACCCCGGCGATGCGATGCGCATGACCTGCGTCTTCGCCCCGATCGAGTGACGCCAGCGCGGTTTCCAGTTCGCCACGCAGGCGGTCCACCATCGGCATGATCTGCGCCGCGCCGAACCGTTCGGCAAGCGCGCGGGCGCGGGCCATATCGTCCTGCGGCAACCATGCGGCGACGTGACTGTCGATAGAGGCGGGTGAAGCGGGGAACGGGAGTATGGCGTCGCAACCGGCGGGAACTGCCGCGTGCCCTGTGGCCGCACAGGCGAGGATCGGCATGGCGGCGCAGCGCCCTGCCCCCGACCGGATCGCCTGCGCCCATGCCGCCTGTTGGGGGGCGTCGGTCAGGATGATGAGGCTGGGCACGGCCTGTTCCAGCATGGCCGGGGCGCAGGCGAACTCGTTGATGACCATAACTTGTCTGCCCATAAGCGCGCGAGTCAGGGCGTCCAGAGCCGACGCATCGTCGCCGATGAGCAAAATCGCCGATGAAGTCACAAGCAACTCCCAGGAAATGTATGAGACATGAACCGGAACCATATTAGGGGTCGACAAGTCTTTATCATCTGTCACTATTGCATGTTAGCGATACCCGGCAAGTAACGGGCAAGCAAAGGGGATACGAGGCGATGCAGGCGCGTAACGTCCTGGTTGCAGACGACCACCCCCTCACGCGCGAGGGCCTGGGCCTTGCCGCTCGCGCCGCATTTCCCGGCATCGGCATCGACAATGCCGGATCGATCGAAGAAGCCGAAGCGGCGATCGCCCGGCGCGGCGATTACAGGCTGGCGTTGCTGGACCTTGGCCTGCCCGACGCGCACGGATTTTCCGGTTTCCTACGGCTGCAACATCGGCTGGGCCGCACCCCCATCGTCATCGTCACCGCCCATCGCGATCCCCGGCTGGTCGAAGCGGCGCGCGCGCTGGGCGCGGCAGGCTATCTGCTCAAATCCAGTTCGATCGACGAACTGAGCCAGGCCATTCGCAAAATCGCGGAAGGTACGGTGATCTTTCCGGCCATCGCCAATCATGACATGTCCGAAATCGCCAACGCGCGAAATCGGCTGGACGCCCTGTCGGGCGCGCAGATGCGGGTGTTGCTGGCGATGGCGGACGGGCGCAACAACAAGCAGATTGCGGGTGATCTGGTCATCAGCGAAGCCACGGTGAAGGCGCATCTGACCGCCATTTTCCGCAAGCTGCATGTCACCAACCGCACGCAGGCGTTGCTGGCGATGCAGCCCCTGTTCGGCGACACGGCACCCGACAGCGCACTATGATCGGTGCGCCATCCATGACGACGGGACGGCGGCGATTCCTGGCGATCGCTTTGCTCGTCCCCATCGTCCTGGCGGGCTTTGCCCTGTGGCTGGGCGCGGAGTTCAGTGCGACCGATCGGCTGACAAGTCATGCCAACGCTTCGTTCGACCGGGCGACGCGCGCGGCATCGCTGATCGCCCACGTCAGCGACGCGGAGGCCAGCCAGCGTGGCTTCGTCCTGACCGGCGACGAGCGGTTCCTGGCCCCCTATTTCCCCGCGCGGCGACAGGCAGAGGAGTCGCTGGCGAAGCTGGCAGGCCGGTTCGCCGACTCGCCGGATCAAAATGCGCGGCTTGAAACATTGTCAGCCGTCGTCAGCCGGAAGTTCCGCGAGATGGATGGCGTCATCGCGGAACGCAGGAACAAGGGTCTGGCCGCCGCCATCGCACGGGTCAAGGAAGGCGATGGGCGCAAGTTGATGGACATCATCCGCACCCGAGCGGAGGCGATGTTGATGACGGAGGAAGGCATTCGTGTCGCCCGCGTTGCGGCCTATAACCGCCACGCCGTGCAGATGCAGACGATCATCTGGATCGCCGTTGGCATCGTGAGCATGGTGCTGGCGGCCGGTATGTTCCTGCTCTGGCGTCAGCGGCTGTCGCGCCATCTGGCGCAGGTGGAAGCCTATGATTCGGCCGCTCGCAACCGGGCTATTCTGGACAGCACGATCGACGCACTGATTATCGTCAACCCCAGCGGGTCGATCGAGTCAGTCAATCCCGCCGCCGAACGCATGCTGGGCTATAGCGCCGGGGAGCTGGAGCGGCGCGACCTGTCCATCCTGCTGACGCTGGCCGACGGCAAGGGTACGTTTCACGAACGCATCGGCCTGATCGACGGAGTGCTGCGCGATCATTTCCTGCCCGATCGGGAAGTCCGGCACAAGGATGGGCACCAAGTCGCGGTGGACATCGCGATGGGCACGATGCGCGTACCCGGCGGCGATCATGTCATCGCGTCGCTGCGCGACATTTCGGCGCGGCGGCGGGCCGAGGCGCTGAAGGACGAGTTTATTTCCACCGTCAGTCACGAACTGCGCACCCCGTTGACGTCGGTGGTCGGTGCGCTGGGCCTGCTGCGTGGCGGGCAGGCAGGCGCATTGCCCGCAACAGCAACCCGGCTGATCGAGATTGCGGAAAATAACAGCCGCCGCCTGATCCGCCTGATCAACGACATGCTGGACATCGACCGTTTGCAGTCGGGACGGCTGCAGGTCGAGCGCGTGCCCATCGACCTGCGCCAGGTCGTCACCCGCGCGTGCGAAGGCAGCGAGGGGCTGGCGGGGGTCGCCCATGTGAGGATCGACGCGCTGGTGCCCGACGAGCCTGTCATGGTGTCGGGCGATGCCGAACGCCTGTTGCAGGTCGTCACCAACATCGTGTCCAACGCGATCCGGGCGGCCCCACCGGGCAGCGCGGTGACGATCGGCTGCTGGCTGGACGAAGAAGGCAGCAAGGCGCAAATCACGGTGGACGATGAAGGTCCGGGTGTACCGCACGGTTTTCGTGATCGCATCTTCGGCCGGTTCGAGCGGGCGGATGTGCAGGACGGCGTGGGCACGGGCCTGGGCCTGGCCATTTCGCAGGAGATCATGCATCGTCATGACGGGCGTATCTGGTTCGAGGACCGATCGCCCAAGGGCACCCGTTTCGCGTTCGAACTGGACGTCCTGCGCCCGGTGCCCGAACACGCAGCGGGCGGCGAATCCATCCTGATCTGCGAAAACGACCCCGACATGGTTGGCGTGCTGTGCGACATGGTATCCGCGATCGGCTTTACCGCCCATTGCGTGGGCAGCGCCGCGCAAGCGCGCGAGGCGCTGGAAAAGCACAGCTATTCGGCCTTGCTGCTGGACCTGAACCTGCCGGATGAAAACGGCCTGAACTTCGCCCACAGGCTGTATAGCGAAATCGGTTATTCAGTCATGCCAGTCATCATCGTGTCAGGACAGGCGCGCGAGGGACTGGCCCAGCCTATTCCCTTCGACATCGTCGAGTGGATCGAAAAACCCGTCGATCCACGACGACTGGAAAGCGCGATCGAACTGGCGCTGCGCCCGTCGAGCATCGCGCGCCCCACCATATTGCATCTGGACGATGATCGCGATGTGCTGGAAATCACAGCTGCCGCGCTGGGACCGACAGCCCGCGTCCTGCGTGCGTCGGACCTGGCGACGGCACGCGCGCTGATCCAGTCGGACATGCCCGACGTCGTGATATTGGACCTGCATCTGGCGCAGGGCAGCGGCCTCGACCTGCTGCCCATGCTGATCGACCATCATGGGCGGGCGATACCGACAATCCTTTATTCCGCGCATGATGTTGGTCCCGACGCCGCCCGCATGGTCGATGCCGTCCTCATCAAATCGCGCGGATCCTTTCCAGACCTGCGTGCGACGATCAGGCGCGTTCTCGATCGTCACGACACGGATCAGCCATGACACGGATCGATATTCTTTACGTTGACGATGACGACGATATTCGCACGATCGTCGAACTGGCTCTGGGCATAGACGGCGATGTCCGGGTCAGGGCAATGTCCACGGCGCAAGCCGCGCTGGACCTGCTGACTACATGGTCGCCAGATGTCATATTGCTCGACGTGATGATGCCAGGTATCGATGGCCCGACCATGCTGGCCAAGGTCAGGGAACGACCGCAACTGGCGCGTATTCCCGTTATCTTCATGACCGCCAAGGGCCGCGAGTCCGATGTGGAACGCTACCTAACGATGGGGGCGATCGGCGTCATACGCAAACCATTCGACCCGCTGCGTCTGGCCGGGGACATCCGCAATATTTTGGGCAATCCATGATGGCGACCGGGCGCATATGCCACGCCCGGTCGCATCGTTCGATCAGAGGATGGACTGGCCGGTCTTGGCCCAGTCGGCCATGAAACCAGCGATGCCCTTGTCAGTCAGCACATGGTTGAACAGCGATTTGATGACGGCGGGCGGCGCAGTCATCACGTCGGCACCGATGCGCGCGCTTTCCAGCACATGGATGGGGTGGCGGACGGAGGCGACGAGGATTTCGGTGTCGAAGCCATAATTGTCGTAGATCAGGCGAATGTCCTGAATGAGCGCCATGCCATCGAAGCCATTATCATCATGACGGCCGACGAAAGGCGAAATGAAGCTGGCCCCGGCCTTCGCCGCAAGCAGCGCCTGATTGGCGGAGAAGCAGAGGGTGACGTTGACCTGCGTCCCTTCGTCCGTCAGCGCCTTGCATGTTTTGAGGCCGTCGATCGTCAGGGGCACCTTGATGCAGACATTGTCGGCGATCTTGCGCAGGACTTCAGCTTCCCGCATCATCGTTTCATGGTCGAGTGCGATGACTTCGGCGGACACTGGCCCTTCGACCAGCCCGCAGATTTCAGCGACCACATCTACGAACTGACGGCCGGACTTGGCGATCAGCGACGGGTTGGTGGTGACGCCGTCGAGCAGGCCGGTGGCGGCAAGATCGCGGATTTCAGCGGTGTCGGCGGTGTCGACGAAGAATTTCATGGCTATGCCCTTTGCCCAAAAAAGTGATTCGTTGCCCGCGCCTATAGCGTCTTGCACCCCGCCTGTCCTACATGGAGGCACATGTCCCGCGCTCGTGTCCTCATCCTCAACGCCGCTTTAGGCCCGCTCGACTATCGCGTGCCGCATGGCATGAGCGTCCAGCCGGGCAGCATCGTCGTCGCGCCATTGGGGCCGCGCCAACTGGTCGGCGTGGTGTGGGAGGAGGCGAGCTTTCCCGACGTCGATACAGTCGGCGACAACCGGCTGCGCAATCTGGTGGAGGTGGTGGATGCCCCGCCCCTGCCCGCACCGTTGCGCCGCCTGATCGAATGGACGGCGGACTATTATCTCAGCCCGCCCGCCGCCGTGCTGCGCATGGCGCTGGCGTCGATGGCGGCGCTGGAGGGGGTGCGCACGGTCATCGAATATAAGGCGACCGGGGCCGTGCCGGAGCGCATGACCGAGCAGCGCGCGCAGGCGCTGGAGCGGATCGGCCAGCGGCAGGGGCTGATCCGCGAACTGGCGATGATCGGCGGGGTAAGCGACGCGGTGATCCGTGGCCTCATCAAGCAGGATATATTCGAGCCGGTGGAAGTCAGCGTCGATACGCCCTTTCCCATGCCCGATCCGGGTCATGCGCAGCCTGTCCTGTCGGAGGCACAGCAGGAGGCCGCAACCACGATGGCCGACGCGGTGCGGGCAAAGGACTTTGCGCCTTTCCTGCTGGACGGCGTTACGGGATCGGGCAAGACCGAGGTCTATTTCGAGGCGATTGCGGCGGCGATCCGCGACGACCGGCAAGTGCTGGTGCTGCTGCCCGAAATCGCGCTGACGGAGCCGTTTCTGGAGCGGTTCGAGGCGCGGTTCGGGACGATACCGGTCAACTGGCACAGCGGCCTGCGCCAGAGCGAGCGGCGGCGGGCGTGGCGCGCGATCGCGAGCGGGCAGGCGCAGGTGGTGGTTGGGGCGCGGTCGGCTTTGTTCCTGCCCTACCCGAACCTTGGCCTCATCGTCGTGGACGAAGCGCATGAGGCGAGTTTCAAGCAGGAGGACGGCGTCCATTATCATGCCCGCGACGTGGCGGTGATGCGCGGGTTGATCGAGAAATTCCCGGTCATTCTGGCGTCCGCCACCCCGGCGATCGAGACGCGGCATCAGGTGGAACTGGGCCGCTATGCGGAAATCAAGCTGCCGTCGCGCTATGGCGGGGCGGAAATGCCCGGAATCGAGGGCATCAACCTGCTGACCGATCCGCCCGAGCGGGGCCGCTGGATCGCGCCGCCACTGGTCGTGGCGATCGATGACGTGTTGGCCAAGGGGGAGCAGAGCCTGCTGTTTCTCAACCGGCGTGGTTATGCGCCGCTGACGCTGTGCCGCCATTGCGGATACCGGTTTCAGTGCCCCAATTGCACGGCGTGGATGGTCGAACATCGGCTGACGCATCGGCTGGCCTGTCACCATTGCGGCCATGTCGTCCCCGCGCCGCGCCGATGCCCGGAGTGCAAGGAGGAGGACAGCCTGGTCGCGTGCGGGCCGGGGGTCGAGCGGATCGCCGATGAGGTGAAGGCGCTGTGGCCGCAGGCGCGCACGGCGATCGCGACGTCCGATACGCTCAGTTCGCCAGCGCGCGTCGCCGATTTCGTCAAGTCGGTGGAAGCGGGCGACATCGACATCATCGTAGGGACGCAACTGGTCACCAAAGGCTATCATTTTCCCAATCTGACATTGGTGGGGGTGATCGACGCGGATCTGGGGCTGGAGGGAGGCGATCTGCGTGCGGCTGAGCGGACATTCCAGCAGATCGTGCAGGTCGCCGGGCGTGCGGGGCGCGGGGCCAAGCCGGGGCGGGTTTTCATCCAGACGCGGATGCCGGAAAGTGAAGTCATCAAGACGCTGATCGAGGGCGACACCGAGCGTTTCTATGCGGTCGAGACGGAGAACAGGCGGCGGGCCAATGCCCCGCCTTTCGGTCGATTCGCCGCGATCATCATTTCCAGCGAGAATGCGGACGAGGCGGCGCAGACCGCGCGGCTGATCGGCAAGTCCGCGCCCCTGATCGAGGGGATGCGCGTCTATGGCCCTGCGCCCGCGCCGCTGTCCGTCCTGCGCGGGCGGCACCGGCACCGCCTGCTGATCCACGCGACGCGCAGCGTGGACGTGCAGGCGGCGATCCGCGAATGGCTGGGCAATCTGGCGTGGAAATCGGGGACGCGCGTGGCTGTGGACGTCGATCCTTACAGCTTCATGTGATGGAGACGCCGTGCCGGAACCAGTGTGCGCTGGATGCAGCGCGCGCCTTTTGCACCGGATGCGGGCGGACGACCGACGAGATCGTGCATTGGCGCAGCATCGGTAATGATGCGCGCGCCGCCGTCATGGCGCGGGTGAAGGACTGGGTGCCTTTGCGGGGGCCTTAGCATCTAGGTCCGCCTTCATTTTAAGAGCGGCGGCGCGCAGATCCGAGGCGTGGGGCGAATAGGCGAGAGGGTCGAGCAGGATCGAGGCGGTCGCATAGTCGCCGCGTTCGGCCATCGCCTGCGCGAAGTTGATGCGATAATTGGGGCTTTGCGGCAACAGGGTGAACGCCTTGTAGAGACCGTCATAGCCGATGTCGGGCATCGTGCCGCCGCGCATTCTGTGATAGCGATAGAAAAGCGCCAGCGGCACCGGGTCTTCGGTGTCGGCGCGGTTCGCACGGACGATGGAGGTCAGCGCCGCCTTCCAATCCTCCGCCCTGTCGCTGCCCTGTGCGCGTTCCAGCAGGATCGAGGCGCGCACCGCATAAGCCCGCGCGGATTTGGGATCGATCGCGATCGCCCGGTCGGCATCGACCAGCGCGGCATCCTGCTGCTCGGCCGCCGCCTCGCTTTCCGCCAGCAGGGCGAGGACATAGGCGCTTGCGGAATATTGCGCGGTGGCTGCGCGGATCGCCGTTACGATGGCGGGCAAATCCTCCGTCCGAGGTCGGTTCATCAGGCGCAGTTCCGGCTCCATCACAGCGCCTTGTGCGGGATCGAGGGCGCTGACCGTGATAGGGTCCAGCTTCATTTCCCTGGGCGTCAGACGGGATGCCGACATCCTGTGCCGCATATAGACCTTGATGTCCTTTTCCAAACCCGCAAGGCCGCCCGCAAAATAGCTGTTGGGATCGATGTCTTTGACGCCGTTAGCGACGTCGGTGAGATAGCGCGCGATTTCCGGCTTCCGAGCCGGCGTATATCGGAAATAATGCGTCAGCAGCCATGCCGTGCCATAATAGCGATCGCCGTCCCGTCGGCTGAGACCGCCAGTGTCGCGCGCGAAAAGATTGGCCACCGGATAGGGCGAACCCAGCACGAGACCCGGCGCGCGGGCGAGCGGCGCATGGCCAAAATCGATCGACCCGTCCTTGTTGAATATGACGGTCGAGAAAAATTCGGCGAACCCCTCGACATACCATGCGGGATAGGCGGCGGGGAAATGGTGCAGCATGAAATGATGGGTATATTCGTGGAAGAGGATTTCCTCCGCCCCGAAATCGAACTTGCCGGTCTTGGCTTCGCGCGACAGCACGGCGAAGGCGGTGCGATCCGACGTGGTGTAGAAGCCGCCGATATTGGGATTGCGCGCCAGGTCGCGCACCTTCGCCTCGGTCGACAGGAGATAGACCTTTACCGGGCTGCCCTGTTCGGGATCGGTCACGCCGGTGACGGTGCGCAGCAGAAAGTCGAACTTTTCCAGCCGTTCGGCGAAGCTGCGCAATTTGGCGTCATTGCCTTCGCTATAGACGGTGAAGTGGCGGCTTTGCGCCTGCCACCAGGCCGCGTGCGCTGTTCCCGATAGCGCGAGCATCACGCCCGCCAGCACCGCTGTTCCAAACCGCATCGTCATCTGCCCCCCGATCATCCCCACGCCAGGTTTGGCAAAGCGCGGCGGGAAAGAAAAGGCGAAATCAGTCCATATTGTCCCGCCGTTCCTTCGCCAGCAGCGTCTGCTTTCGCTCTGGTCCCCAGGCATAACCGCCGATGCCGCCATCGCCGCGCACGACCCGATGGCAGGGGATGAGGATGGCCAGCGTGTTGCTGCCGCAGGCCGTGCCGGCTGCGCGCACGGCGCCCGGACGCCCGATCGCTGCTGCGATCTGGGCGTAGCTGCGGGTTTGCCCCGGAGGGATGGCGCGCAGGGCGGCCCAGACGGCTTGCTGGAACGCGGTGCCGCCAATGTCAGTGGGCAGGTCTGGCGTGGCGGTGGGATCATCCACCAGTGCGGCCACGGCGGTGGCGAGACGATCCAGCTCCGGGTCGGCGGGGCGCAGGTCGGCGTTGGGGAAGCGAGCGCGAAAGTCCTCCTCGCCTTCATCGAAGCTGATGCGGCACAGGCCGCGCGGGGTGGCCGCGACCAGCATCGGGCCAAGGCTTGTGTCGATCGTCCGCCAGCGGATCGTCACGCCCCTGCCCCCGTCCTGCCATGCGCTGGGCGTCATGCCCAACTGCGCGCGTGCATCGGCATAGGCGCGGCTGGGCGCGTTATAGCCCGCCGCGTAGATGGCGTCGGTGACGCTGCCCGGCTGCTCAAGCGCCAGCTTCAGGCGATCAGCGCGCAGAGCGCGGGCGTAGGCGGCAGGGGTGAGGCCGGTTTCCCGCTTGAACAGGCGATGGAAATGATGGGGGGCATAGCCGACATGGGCAGCTATGATGGCCAGCGCAGGCGGTTCTTCCGCGCCCTCTATCAGTGCGATCGCCAAGTCCACGGCGCGCCGGTCGCGGCCCACTTCGTCGGGACGGCAGCGCAGGCAGGCGCGGAAGCCCGCCGCGCGCGCCGCCGCGCCATCGGACAGGAAGCGCATATTATCCCGCAAGGGATGACGGGCGCCGCAGCTTGGCTTGCAATAGATGCCGGTGGTCACGACGCAACCGACGAACAGCCCATCCATCGCGCGGTCCCGGCGCAGGAACGCCGCCCAGCAGGTGTCGGCATCGGGCATTACTGGCAAAGCACTGGTCGGATCGGGGCGAGTCATCTGGTGCATGGATATGCGATAGATATGTTCGCGCCGCCATGCTTCCCGTTGCTTGCGTTCAAACGAGCATTTTGAACGGGAAGCGAAACATTTCCCGATTGCGCCGCGACAGGCTTCCAATATGTATGCGCGGGACATGGTCCCCTTTATCCGCCGCTTCGCCCTTCTGCTCGCGCTGCTTGCGCCAGCGTCGCTTCATGCCGAACAGCAGGACATCGCTGCGGCTGCGCGCGGGGTGGTGCGTGTCGCGCTGGTCGCGACCAATGGCAGCGACGCCTATTTCGTGGGGCATGGCAGCGGCATCGTCGTCGCGCCGGACAAGATATTGACCAATGCGCATGTCGTGGAACTGGCGCGCGAGGAAAAGAATCTGGTCATCGGCGTCATCCCTTCGGAAGGGCGCAAGACCTATGGCGGGCGAATCATCGCCTTTTCCCCCGGCAACGATCTGGCCCTGATCCAGTTGGAGGAAGGGTCGATGCCGGTATCGACATTTTACGCAGGCTCAGTCGCGGACGGGCAGCATGTCACGGCCATCGGCTATCCCGGCACGGTCGATCGTGCGCAGGGGCTGAGCCTCAAGCAACTGGTCGAGCCGCTGGCGACGGTGAAGACCAGCGGCAACATATCCGCCGGGCGATCCGGCCAGAGTTTCGACACGCTGCTGCATACCGCGCCGCTGGCCGCCGGAAACAGCGGCGGGCCGTTGATCGACGATTGCGGCCGGGTGCTGGGCGTCAACAGCTTTGGGTCGGTGTCGGACGGCAATGACGCGGAGTTCGGCTTTGCGGTATCGTGGCGCGAGGTTGCGTCCTTCCTGCGGCAGGCGGGCGTATCCTCGCTCCATACCGTCGTCCCGTGCCGGTCGATGGCCGACGCCGATTCGGCCGAAGCGGCGATTACCCAGCGTGAGGCGCAGGCGAGCGACCAGAAAAGCCGGGCGAGCGACGCGGCGCGCGGAGAGGCGCTGGCCCGCGCCCGCGACACGGCGGAACGCGACGTGATTTCGGCGCGCGAAAACGCGATGGCAGGAGCCGCCGTGCTGCTGGCGCTGGCGGTGCTGGGTTTGGGCGCGGGGGGCCTGTTCTACAGCCAGGGGCGTGAAAAACATGCGACGTGGTTCCTGGGGGGCGGCGGCGTGCTGCTGTTCGGTGCGCTTGGCCTTTTCTTCTTCAAGCCCAGTTTTTCCAGCATCGACGAACGGATCGCCGTAGCGCAGGATCAGGGCGTGGTGGGCAATGGCGCGTTCGCCTGGGCAGGCGACAACATCTGCAAGATCGACCTCAATCGCAGCCGGTTGACCGTGTCGCAGCCCCACGATGTCGCCTTCAAATGGGCGGAAGGTGGCTGCGTCAATGGCGACACGCAATATGTCGCATCAGGCACGACATGGCAGCGCACGCATGTCCCCACCGAGGGCAATTATGTGTCCGACAGCAGTTTCGATCCTGCGACCGGCCTGCTGCGTGTCCAGCGCTGGCTGCCCGATGGCGATACGATGGACAAGCTGCGCGCGCTGATCGCGGACAAGCCCTTGCCTGCGTGCGGCGGCGGCGCGGACGCTCTGGCGCGTATCGCGGCGCTGCGGTCGGACGTGACAGCGCTGGTCCCGGCCCAGCCCAACGAGCGGATCATCTATCATTGCCAGAAGGGACGGCTCGCCCCGGTCGATCCTGCGCCATAGGCAATTCGGGCGCGACAGAAAAACGCAGGCAAATAGCCGCGCTTCGATAGTATCCACCGAATCGCGCACCATGACTTGCATAGTCATAATCGCGCTGCTAACCGGCCCGACAACAGGGGGACGGCGTAACTGCCCCCCTCTCTTTGCATGACCTGCGAATTTCAAGTGGAGGACGGTAAGCGCGTGGAGACTACCGGCGGTATTCAAGCTAGCCTCAGCGGCCGCTATGCGGTGGCGCTGTTCGATCTGGCCCGCGACGCGAACGCACTCGACACGGTGGCCGACAGCCTGACCGGGTTGAAGGCCGCTATCGTCCAATCCCCTGATTTCAAGGGGCTTATCAACAGTCCCGTGTTGAGCCGGGACACAGCAGGCAAGACGATCGCCGCTGTCGCATCCTCCATGGGGATCGACGGACTGACGACGAAATTCCTGGGCGTGCTGGCGCACAACCGCCGCCTGGACCAATTGCCCGCCGTCATCCGCGCTTATGAAACCCTGCTGTCGAATCACAAGGGCGAGGCCCGCGCCGACGTGACGAGCGCGCACCCCCTGTCGGCTACGCAGATCGACGCGCTGGCGACCAGCCTGAAGGCGCGCGTCGGCCGCAACGTCAAGGTCGATGCCAAGGTCGACCCCGCGATCCTGGGTGGGCTGGTCGTCAAGATCGGCAGCCAGATGATCGACAGCTCCATTCGTACCCGTTTGAATAGTCTCGCTATGGCGATGAAAGGCTGAACATGGATATCAACGCCGCAGAAATTTCGAAGGTCATCAAGGACCAGATCGCCAATTTCGGCACCGAAGCGCAGGTTAGCGAAATCGGTTCCGTTCTGACCGTGGGTGACGGCATTGCCCGCGTCCATGGCCTCGACAACGTCCAGGCGGGCGAAATGGTCGAGTTCGCCAATGGCGTGCAGGGCATGGCGCTCAACCTGGAAGCCGACAATGTCGGTGTCGTGATCTTCGGGTCCGACAGCGAGATCAAGGAAGGCGACACCGTCAAGCGCACCGGCACCATCGTCGACGTGCCCGTGGGCAAGGGCCTGCTGGGCCGCGTCGTGGACGGTCTGGGCAATCCCATCGACGGCAAGGGGCCGATCATTGCGGACCAGCGCATGCGCGTGGAAAAGAAGGCGCCGGGCATCATCCCGCGCACGTCGGTTCATGAGCCTGTGCAGACGGGCCTGAAGGCCATCGACACGCTGGTTCCCGTCGGCCGTGGCCAGCGCGAACTCATCATCGGCGATCGCCAGACCGGCAAGACCGCCGTTGCGATCGACACCTTCATCAACCAGAAGGCCGCAAATGCGGGCGATGACGAGAGCAAGAAGCTCTATTGCATCTATGTCGCGATCGGCCAGAAGCGTTCGACCGTCGCGCAGATCGTCAAGCAGCTCGAAGAAAATGGCGCGATGGAATATTCGATCGTCGTCGCCGCGACCGCTTCCGAGCCTGCTCCGCTTCAGTATCTCGCGCCTTACACCGGCGTGACCATGGGCGAATATTTCCGCGACAACGGCATGCACGCTGTCATCGTCTATGACGATCTGTCCAAGCAGGCCGTGGCCTATCGCCAGATGTCGCTGCTGCTGCGTCGTCCTCCAGGCCGCGAAGCCTATCCCGGCGACGTTTTCTATCTGCACAGCCGCCTGCTGGAGCGTGCGGCCAAGATGAACAAGGACAATGGCTCAGGTTCGCTGACCGCGCTGCCGATCATCGAAACTCAGGCGGGCGACGTGTCGGCCTACATCCCGACCAACGTGATTTCGATCACCGACGGCCAGATTTTCCTCGAAACCAACCTCTTCTATCAGGGTATCCGTCCGGCCATCAACGTGGGCCTGTCGGTGTCGCGCGTCGGTTCCGCCGCGCAGACCAAAGCGATGAAGAAGGTGTCCGGCTCGATCAAGCTGGAGCTGGCGCAGTATCGCGAAATGGCGGCCTTCGCCCAGTTCGGTTCGGACCTCGACGCGTCGACGCAGAAGCTGCTGAACCGTGGCGCACGTCTGACCGAGCTGCTCAAGCAGGCGCAATTCTCGCCCCTGCCATTCGAAGAGCAGACCGCGTCGATCTTTGCTGGCACCAACGGCTATCTGGACACGATCGCGGTCAGCGACGTGAACCGCTACGAAGAACTGATGCTCGCCTATCTGCGGCACGATCACCCCGAAGTGCTGACCGCGATCCGCGACAGCAAGGATCTGGGCGACGATGCCAAGGGCAAGCTGAAGGCCGCGCTCGACAGCTTCGGCAAGACGTTCGCCTGATTTGACGAAGGCCGCCGGGCGACTGGCGGCCTCCCTACACTGAATTCGGGATTGAGATGGCAAGCCTCAAGGAACTGAAGATCCGGATCGGGTCGGTCAAATCGACCCAGAAGATCACCAAGGCGAAGCAGATGGTCGCCGCAGCGAAACTGCGCAAGGCGCAGGCCGCTGCGGAAGCCGCGCGTCCCTATTCCACGCGCCTGGAGGCGGTCGTCGCGTCGCTCGCGTCGAAGATTGCGGGCGGTTCGGGCGAAGGCGCATCGCCGCTGCTCGCTGGCACCGGCAAGGATGACGTGCATCTGCTGGTCGTCGCCAACTCCGACCGTGGTCTGGCAGGCGCGTTCAACGCAAACATCGTCAAGGCCGCGCGGCTCAAGGCGGACGAACTGCTCAAGCAGGGCAAGACCGTCAAATTCTACCTGATCGGTCGCAAGGGCCGTCCGGTCATCAACCGCATGTATCCCGGTGCGATCGTCGCGCAGTTCGATACGACTGGCGCCAAGCAGCCCGGTTACGATCAGGCGCAGGCCATCGCGCAGGAACTGAGCGAGATGTATCTGGACGGCAAGTTCGACGTCGCGCATCTCTTCTACTCGCGCTTCAAGTCGGCTCTGGCGCAGATCCCGACCGAACAGCAGATCATCCCGGTCAAAATCCCGGCCGATGCGGATCGCAACGCGATCCCCGCGACGGTCGAGTTCGAGCCGAGCGAAGAAGCGATCTTGGACGACCTGTTGCCGCGCAACATCGCGATACAGTTGTTCAAGGCGCTGCTGGAAAACAACGCATCCGAACAGGGCGCGTCGATGAACGCGATGGATAACGCCACGCGCAACGCGGGCGACCTGATCGGCAAGCTGACCATCCAGTATAACCGCAGCCGTCAGGCCGCGATCACGACCGAACTGGTCGAAATCATTTCGGGCGCGGAAGCGCTCTAAAGCATACGCAGGCAAGGAAGCAGTCATGGCAACAACCAACAATGTAGGCCGCATCTCGCAGGTCATCGGCGCCGTCGTCGACGTGACCTTCCCCGATGCGCTCCCGTCCATTCTTTCGGCGCTGGAAACCAGCAATAACGGCCAGCGGCTGGTGCTGGAAGTCGCCCAGCATCTGGGTGAAAACACCGTCCGCACCATCGCGATGGATTCGACCGAAGGCCTGACGCGCGGTCAGGAAGTGACCGACACTGGCGCGCAGATCAGCGTCCCCGTCGGCCCCGCGACGCTGGGTCGCATCCTGAACGTCGTTGGCGAGCCGATCGACGAGCGTGGCCCGGTGCTGACCGACATGCGTTCGCCCATCCATGCCAAGGCGCCCGAGTTCATCGACCAGTCGACCGAGAGCGCCATTCTGGTCACGGGCATCAAGGTCATCGACCTTCTGGCCCCCTACGCCAAGGGCGGCAAGATCGGCCTGTTCGGCGGCGCGGGCGTGGGCAAGACGGTTCTCATTCAGGAACTGATCAACAACATCGCCAAGGGCCATGGCGGCACGTCGGTGTTCGCAGGCGTGGGTGAGCGCACCCGCGAAGGCAATGATCTCTATCACGAGTTTCTGGACGCAGGCGTCATCGCCAAGGATGCCGACGGCAATGCGATCAGCGAAGGATCGAAGGTTGCGCTGGTCTATGGCCAGATGAACGAGCCTCCAGGTGCGCGCGCCCGCGTCGCCCTGTCGGGCCTGACCATCGCTGAATATTTCCGCGACGTCGAAAATCAGGACGTGCTGTTCTTCGTCGACAACATCTTCCGCTTTACGCAGGCGGGCGCGGAAGTGTCCGCTCTGCTGGGCCGTATTCCTTCGGCCGTGGGCTATCAGCCGACGCTGGCGACCGACATGGGTCAGTTGCAGGAGCGCATCACGTCCACCAACAAGGGGTCGATCACCTCGATCCAGGCCGTCTATGTGCCTGCGGACGATTTGACCGATCCGGCGCCTGCCACGTCCTTTGCGCATCTGGACGCGACGACCAACCTCAACCGCGCGATTTCGGAACTGGGCATCTATCCTGCGGTCGATCCGCTCGATTCGACCAGCCGCATGCTGACCGCCCGCACCGTGGGGCAGGAACATTATGACACCGCCCGCGCGGTTCAGTCGATCCTCCAGAAGTATAAGTCGTTGCAGGACATCATCGCCATTCTGGGCATGGATGAGCTGAGCGAAGAGGATAAGCTGACCGTCGCGCGCGCGCGCAAGATTCAGAAGTTCCTGTCGCAGCCGTTCCACGTCGCCGAAGTCTTCACCGGCATCAGCGGCAAGTTCGTCCAGATCGAGGATACGGTGAAGTCGTTCAAGGCCGTGGTCGATGGCGAATATGACCATCTGCCCGAAAACGCCTTCTACATGGTCGGCGGCATCGACGAGGCCATCGAAAAGGCCAAGAAGCTGGCAGCCGAAGCGGCTTAAAGCGTCTTATCCAACCCTCTCCCGCTTTCGTGGGAGAGGGTTGGGTGAGGGTCTGTTTTCATTTCTGTAAGTGCAGGAAGGAAGACCCTCACCGACTTCGACTAGGCAGCACGCTGCCAAGCCTTCGTAGCCTCTCCCGCAAACGCGGGAGAGGGCAAGAGGATTGAAAAATGGCACTGCATTTTGAACTCGTGACCCCGGAAAAGCTCGTCCGTTCGGTCGATGTATGGCAGGTCGTGGTGCCTGGCGCCGATGGTGATTTCGGCGTGCTGGAGGGCCATGCGCCGTTCATGTCCACGGTACGCGATGGCGCGCTTCAGATTATCGCCAGCGCTGGCGCACCCCCCGAAATCATTCAGGTCGAGGGCGGTTTTGCCGAAGTGAATGAAAAGGGCCTGACGGTCCTGGCGGAAAAGGCGGGCTGATCGTGTTCAATCGAGGCGGCCCGGTCAGATCCCGCCTTATTGCTTGTGATAGCTAAAACCGGGGGCGCTTTTTGCGCCCCTTTTTCTTTGGCGTGAATGACGGATCGCTTTGCTGCTGCTCCGCTTCGCGGGCATCGTAGCTTGTGGCTGGTGCATCGTCGCCTCCCGCGCATATCTTTCTATCGTATGATGCCTTGCAATGAATGCCAGCCTTCCGTTTATCATGATCCTTTACGGGCCGGTTAAGGCCGTGAGGCTGGCGCATCTGGCTTCTCGACTTCGCTCGAAGCGAACGGATGTGGCGTAAAGGCTTCAGACCCCCTCGCGCTGATCTCCCCGCCGCTCCAACTCGGGCAATCGAGGTCAGTAGCTCGGCGTTATAATGAGGTGCGCATCCCTATTGCAGGCGCAACGCGGTACCGCGATCATCCCATCCCAGCCCCCCATTGATGCATCTGCGCGCCATTAGGCTTTTATCAAAGTTTCCAGCCTATTCACCTTTATCGGACCCCTTTGACCGGCCGCCTTTGTGGCGCAATCGGTCGCGACATGCTGGCGGAGATATATGAGCGCCTTTGGACGGAAAAATGGACCTGCCGGCACGAAATCCGGCTTTGGCGTTGCCCGGCCGATGCACGGTGGGGGCAAGGAAGAACCGCGCGGGGGCGATCAGTTTCCCCCGATCGACCTTGCCGCCCTGCCCGGCGAAAGTGCGCCCGATACGCTGGCCGCGCCGACCAGCCAGTTGCAGCGCAACGCCGATGCGATGGCCCGCCTGTCGGATCGCGCCAATGCCGAACATGCGCCCGACGCCGGACCGCAGGGTTTCGAAGCCAGCGTCCACAAGATCAAGGAGCAGGTTCTTCCCCGCCTGCTGGAACGCGTCGATCCCGAAGCCGCCGCGACGCTGACCAAGGATGAACTGGCGGAGGAATTCCGCCCGATCATCATGGAAGTGCTGGCGGAATTGAAGCTGACGCTGAACCGGCGCGAACAGTTCGCGCTGGAAAAGGTGCTGGTCGATGAACTGCTGGGCCTTGGTCCGTTGGAGGAATTGCTGTCCGACCCGGATATCACCGACATCATGGTCAACGGCCCGGACCAGACCTATATCGAAAAAAAGGGCAAGCTGATCATCGCGCCCATCAAGTTCCGCGATGAAGAGCATCTGTTCCAGATCGCCCAGCGGATCGTCAGCAAGGTCGGTCGCCGCGTCGATCAAACCACGCCGCTGGCCGACGCCCGCCTGCCCGACGGCAGCCGCGTCAACGTGATCGTGCCGCCGCTGTCGCTGCGCGGGACGGCCATTTCCATTCGTAAATTTTCCGCCAAGCCGATCACCATCGACATGCTGGCCGGATGGGGCGCGATGTCGCCCAAGATGGCCACTGCGCTGAAGATTGCGGGCGCTTGCCGGTTCAACATCGTCATTTCGGGCGGCACCGGTTCGGGCAAGACGACGATGCTCAATGCCCTGTCCAAGATGATCGATCCGGGCGAGCGCGTGCTGACGATCGAGGATGCGGCCGAATTGCGCTTGCAACAGCCGCACTGGCTGCCGCTGGAAACGCGGCCCGCCAATCTGGAAGGCAATGGCGCGATCTCCATCGGCGATCTGGTCAAGAACGCCCTGCGTATGCGGCCGGATCGCATCATTCTGGGCGAAATTCGTGGCGCGGAATGTTTCGACCTGCTTGCGGCGATGAACACGGGCCATGACGGGTCCATGTGTACGCTCCATAGCAACAGCCCACGCGAGTGTCTGGGCCGTATGGAAAATATGATCCTGATGGGCGACATCAAAATTCCCAAGGAAGCGATTTCCAAGCAGATTGCCGATTCGGTCGACCTCATCATCCAGGTGAAGCGCCTGCGCGACGGGTCGCGTCGCGTGACCAATGTGACCGAAGTCATCGGCATGGAAGGCGACGTCATCGTCACCCAGGAACTTTTCAAGTTCGAATATCATGACGAGGACGACAGCGGAAAAATCGTCGGTGAATATCGCTCCATGGGCCTGCGTCCCTATACGCTGGACAAGGCGCGGATGTTCGGGTTCGACCAGCCGTTTCTGGAAGCATGCCTGTAAAATAAAGCGCGGCGAGGCATGTTCCTCGCCCGTATTTGCATCGCGCGCTTGCATCCCACTGCGCCGGACGGCACACATCCTCTCTCCCCAGAATGAGAGGATCCCCGATGAACCGTCTCGCCCGCGCCGCGCTCGTGCTGACCGGCCTTGCCCTTCCCGTCCTGCCCCTTGCCGCCCAGCATGCAGGCCATGCCATGAAGAAGGGGGCGGACCCGATCGCCGCCGCCGTCTCCGCGCCTACCCGGACCCCCAAGAATGTGGTGCGCGACACATATCGTCACCCCAAGGAAACGCTGGCCTTTTTCGGGGTCAAGCCGACGCAGACGGTCGTGGAATATAGCCCCAGCGGCGGGTGGTATTCGGAAATTCTGGCACCGTTGCTGCGCGACAAGGGGACGTTTTACGCGCTCCAGCCCGCAGGCAGCTATGTCGATGGCTATAAGAAATTCCTGGCCACCCAGCCTGCCGCCTATGACAAGGTCAAGCTGGTCATCTATCCCGACGCAACAGCGACCATCCCCGCAGGCAGCGTGGACACGGTGCTGACGTTCCGCAACGTGCATAATATGGTGATGGGCGGCAAGGAGGCGGACACGTTCAATGCCTTCTTTACGATGCTCAAGCCCGGCGGGACGCTGGGCGTGGTCGATCATCGCCTGCCTGAAAGCCGGGACACCGCGCTGGAAAAAAGCAGCGGCTATCTGAAAGTATCGACCATTCGCCGCATCGCGCAGGCGGCAGGTTTCGAATATGTCGGCGCGTCGGAAGTGAATGCGAACGCCAAGGACCGTGCCGATTATCCCAAGGGCGTATGGACGCTGCCACCCGTGCTGGCCGAGAAAGATGTCGGCAAGGATAAATATCTGGCGATCGGCGAAAGCGACCGGATGACGCTGAAATTCCGCAAGCCGGTTAAATAAGTCGCGCATGCCCCTGCCCGGTTGCGCGCTGGCGCAACCGGGTTAAGGCGGCGCGATGACTGCCGCCGTTCCCCTTGCGCGCCCGCACCGACCGCTGCTTGCCATTGGGTTGCGCCTGACGGCCGTCATTTGCCTGTCGATCATGTTCGTGACCGTGCGCGTGGTCGATCAGCGCGGTGTGCATCTGGTCGAATCGCTCTTTTACCGACAGGCGCTGGCGCTGCCGTTCGTGTTCGCCTGGATCGCCATGACCGGGGGCTTAAGCGCGGTACGCACGCGCCGCATTTCCGTTCATGCCAGCCGCATGATGTTGGGCCTGACCGGCATGATGCTCAATTTCCTGTCCTACATCCTGCTGCTGCCCGCCGAAGCGGCGACGATCGGTTTCACCATGCCGATTTTCGGTACGATCCTGTCGGCGCTGATCCTGCGCGAGGTCACTGGCATCCATCGGTGGAGCGCGGTGCTGATCGGCTTTGTCGGCGTGCTGGTGATGGTGCGACCCGATGCCGGGCATTTCCCGATGCAGGGCGTGGCCGTCGCGATCGCCGCCGCGTTCGTCACCGCCAGCGTCAGTCTGGTCCTGCGCGAACTGGGGCGCACGGAAAATGCCGGTGTCATCGTGTTCTGGTTCACCGCCCTGTCGATGGTGCCGCTGGGGCTGGTCATGCCCTTCTTTGCGCAGATGCATGATCCGGCGACGTGGGGACTGCTGGTACTGATCGGGCTGGTGGGCGGCATCGCGCAGATTTGCCTGACCGCTGCCCTGCGATGGGGGCCAGTGTCGGTCGTGCTGCCGATGGATTATAGCGCGATCATCTGGACCACCCTGCTGGGCGTCGCGATCGGCGAGGATTGGCCGCAGGCGACGACCTGGATCGGGGCGACCCTGATTATCGCCAGCGGCCTGTATATCGCCTGGCGCGAACATCGCCGCGCCAGAGCGATGCGGATCAGCCCAGCAGTTCCGCCGACAGGCTGATGTCTGCGTTCAGCAATTTGGAAATGGGGCAGTTTGCCTTGGCCTTGGCCGCCAGTTCCTGAAACGTGGCGTCGTCCGCGCCGGGGATGGTCGCTTTGAGCGTCAGCGCGCTGGCGGTCACGGCAAAGCCGTCGTCTTTCTTTTCCAGAGTGACCACCGCACTTGTTTCCAGCTTGTCCGCCGTCAGTCCGGCTTCGCCCAGGATCATGGACAGCGCCATGGTGAAGCAGGACGCGTGGGCGGCAGCGATCAGTTCTTCCGGATTGCTGCCGGGGACGCCTTCGAACCGGGTGGCAAAGCCGTAGGGATAGGCGTCCAGCGCGCCGCTCTGGGTCGATATCGTACCCTTGCCATCCTTCAGCCCGCCGCTCCATGCTGCCGAACCGCTGCGATTGATTTTCATGTCGATGCTCCTGTTGAGATGACCGGGGAACCCCTGCCGCCTGCCATGGTTGCATAAGGATGGGATAATCATTGCAGGAGAGTGACGATGACGCAATTTGCGACGGAAAACCACGGCGACCTGATCGCGTCCGACCGGGTTGAAGGCACTGTGGTCTACAATCGGCAGGGCGAAAAACTCGGCAAGATTGCCAATTTCATGGTCGATAAGCGCAGCGGACAGGTACGCTATGCCACATTGTCCTTTGGCGGGTTCATGGGGATCGGCAACGACTATTACCCCCTGCCCTGGTCGATGCTGAACTATGACACGGAACAGGGCGGCTATGTCGTCGAACTGGACAAGCAGGTGCTAGACGCCGCGCCGCGCTATGCCGGGGAGGATCGCCCCGATTATGACGATGGCTATGGCCGCAACGTCTATCAATATTATGGGCTGGCCTATCCCTGGTAGGTCGCGTGAGCAAGGCGGATGCGCGCATCCGATCGCCGCATCCGCCTGCCCAGATTATGACACATTTGGTCTCCAAACTATTGTCTACCATAATAATAGAATTAGGTAGAAGGCTCGATAGTCAGGGACGAGGACCAGACCATGGAGCGATTCGGTTTTTCGGGTGATGCGCGTCAGCCGGTGGTGCTGACCATTCCCGGCCTCAACAATAGCGGGCCAGATCACTGGCAGACAATGTGGGAGAACAAGCGCGGCGATTGCGAGCGCGTGGACCTGGGCAGTTGGGCCGGTCCCAATCGCAATGCCTGGGTCACGCGGCTGGATGCGGCGATCCGTGCGGCGGACGGCCCGGTGATATTGGCCGCGCACAGTCTGGGCTGCTTGGCGGTCGCATGGTGGGGTGCGTTGCAGAGCCAGGCCTATGGCTGGCCCGTCACCGGCGCGCTGCTGGTCGCGCCGCCCGATTGCGATCGCATGGAAACGCCCGAGAGCATTGGCGGTTTTGGCCCTACGCCACGCGCGCAACTGCCCTTCCCCTCCATTCTCGTCGCCAGCCGCGACGATCCTTATATTTTCTTTGAGCGCGCCCACAGTATCGGCAAATATTGGGGTAGCGAATTTGTCGATGCTGGCCATGCCGGGCATATCAACGCCGCGTCGGGGCTGGGCGAATGGAGCGCTGGTCAGGCGTTGTTGGAACGGCTGATCGACAATGCGCAGGAGCAGGCGTCGGCCATGCGCCAGTCGCGGCCCGCCATGCCGATGCGCATCGCCACCCATAAAGCGACGGTCTGGCCCGCCAATCCATGAAACACGTCACGGGCGGGACGCGACAAGGCAAACTTGCGCGTCCCCTATATTTGCTTTTTTGTCTATCTATTAGGTTGAGATAATAAGCAGAGCCAGAGGGCCATATATGACAGACATCAGACATCATGACCTGCGCGGCGATCGAAGCGATAGCCAGCGCATCGACATCGCCGCCAGCATCGACAAGGTGAAGGGCATATTGGCGGACCTGCGTTTCGGATCGATCACGCTGACCGTCCACGACGCCCGCGTGGTGCAGATCGACGTCACTGAAAAGACGCGGCTGACGACCTGACCTGATTATTTCACGGCTTTGACCGGCACCCCGGCAAGGCGGCCATCGCATGAATACCGGACTTCCGGACAAAAAGGGGACCATCATGATTGCGCGTTTTCTGTTGCTTGCCAGCGTGGCAAGCGCCTCCTTCATCGCGCCTGCCGCCTTTGCGCAGGATGCCGCGCCTGAACAGGCCGACCCCACAGTGCAAAGCCCGCGCGGCGACGTCATCGTCGTCACCGCGCGCCGCCGCCAGGAAACCGCGCAGGAAGTGCCGCTGGCAATATCGGTGATCCGGGGCGACAGCATCGAAGCGACGGGCAATTTCAACATCGTCAAACTGCAACAACTGGCGCCGACATTGCAGGTCTATACCACCAACCCGCGCAACACGTCGGTCAACATCCGTGGTCTGGGCGTGCCGTTCGGCCTGACCAGCGACGGGTTCGAACAGGGCGTGGGCATTTATGTCGATGATGTTTATAACAGCCGCG
Source organism: Sphingobium sp. (assembly GCF_049304695.1). Classification (GTDB taxonomy): domain Bacteria; phylum Pseudomonadota; class Alphaproteobacteria; order Sphingomonadales; family Sphingomonadaceae; genus Sphingobium. Next base: position 174,473 of record NZ_JBAQOK010000081.1, on the reverse strand, counting down.
TCGCCGCCGCGACCTTCGATTTTCTGGACGTGGCGCAGGTCGAAGTGCTGCGCGGGCCGCAGGGTTCGCTCTATGGCAAGAATACCACCGCTGGCGCGATCAATATCACCACCAACCAGCCGACGTTCGATTTCGAAGGGCGCGCCGAACTGACCGTGGGCAACCTGAACTATAAGCAGGCCAAGGCGGCTGTATCCGGGCCGTTGAGCGACACGATCGCCGCGCGGATTGCCATCGCGTCGACCACGCGTCGCGGAACGCTGTACAATGTCACCAGTCAGCGCTGGATCAACGAGCAGGACAATGTCGGCTTTCGCGGGCAATTATTGTTCAAACCCAACGATGATTTCAGCGTCACCCTGTCGGGCGATTACAGCAAGCAGGACCCCGAATGTTGCGGCACCACCTTCGTACGGGTCGGTCGCACCCAGCGTCCGCTTAATCGCCAATATGACGCACTGGCCGCCGCACAAAATTATGTCGTCCCGAGCCGCAATCCCTATGATCGACTGTCTGACCTCGACAGCAATCTGAACGCAGGTAACAGGATTGGCGGGGTATCGGCCAAAGTGAAGTGGGACGTCGGCCCCGGCTCACTGACCTCCGTGACTGCATGGCGCTTCTGGGACTGGAAGCCGGAAAATGACCGCGATTTTACCGGCCTGCCGATCGTGGCGAAATCGCAGAATCCGTCGCAACAGAACCAGTATAGCCAGGAATTCCGCTACAATTACGACAGCAAAGACGTCAACTTCGTCATCGGCCTGTTCGGTTTCAGGCAGCGGATCGACACCCAAGGCACCGAACAGCAGGGCAGCGCCGCAGCGCAATGGAGTCTGGCCCCGTCCACCGACCCGAACAATGCCGCCAACCGGCCCGCGACGCTGGACGGCCTGACCGCCAGCAATACGCAATATCTGAAGGCCGACAGCGCCGCGCTGTTCGGGCAACTGAGCTGGAAGGTGACGGACGCGCTGACCATCCAGCCGGGCGTGCGCCTGAATTATGACAAGAAGTCGGGTTTCTACCAGCGCGTCGTCACCAACGCGCAGGGGCAGGCCATCAGTTGCACTACGGTCCCCACGCCCGGCACGATCGCTGGCACATCCCAGCAGTGCGGCGTGTATCAGCCGCAGATCAGTGCGCCGTCCGACAGCGCGTGGAACTTCACTTACGATTTCAACGTCAACTATGCGCTGGCCCGCGACGTGCTGGCCTATGCGACCTATGCCAAGAGTTTCAAGACGCTGGGCATCAACCAGAACGGCCTGCCGCTCAACGCCGACAATAGCGTCAATTACGACGCCAGCACGGTGAAGCCGGAAGCAGTCAACCATTATGAAATCGGCCTCAAGACCCAGTTCTGGGATCGTCGGGCGACGTTCAACCTGTCGGCCTTCCGCACGGAGATCAGGAATTTCCAGGCGACGGTGAATGGCGGCCAGTTCGGCACGGTGCGCGGATACCTTGCCAATGCGGAGAAGGTGCGGTCGCAGGGCATAGAGGCGGACTTCAAGATCGTAGCGAGCGACCGCTTCACCGCCTATGCCAATGGCGCCTATACCGACGCCGAGTACGAGAAGTTCACCAACGCCCCCTGCCCGCCCGAACTGTCCGGCGGCACGTTGCAGCCTTTGGGTCAGGCCGCCAACTATTCGCAGCCGGGCGTTCCCGGCGCGCTTAGCCCGCGCCAGTGCGATATTTCGGGGCAAGGCCTGCCCGGTGTGTCGAAATGGGCCTTCTCCTTTGGCGCGGAGGTCAACCAGCCTGTGACGCTGCTGGCGAAGGAGGGGCAGGTCTATCTGGGCGTGGACGGCAATTACCGATCGCGCTGGAACTCCAACGCGTCGCCGTCCATCTATACGCAGGTGAAGGGCTATGCGCTGACCAACTTCCGGGCTGGTTTCCGGGGTGACGGGTTCGATGTCTTTGGGTGGGTCCGCAACGCGTTCGACGTGAATTATATCGAAAACCTTCAGGTCGCACCGGGCAATACTGGCCTGATCGCCGGGCAAGTCGGCGATCCGCAGACATGGGGCGGCACGATCAAATTTTCGTTTTAGGGTATTCCTTCCCTGCAAGGGGAGTTGGATGGCCGCAGGCCAGACGGAGGGGTGTTGCCGCCATCATAGGGTGACACCCCTCCACCGGCTCCGCCGGTCCCCCTCCCCTGCAAGGGGAGGATCTTTAGTTGCATTTGCGGCATGGCGCGCGGTGCGCTAAAGCGCGGCGATGTCCACGACCTTTACGATCGACACGTCGACCAGCCGCGCCAATCCCACCCCTGCGCCGATGAAGCGCCTGACCGTGCCCGCGATCCAGCGGCGCAAGTTCGAAGGGGCGACGGCCGAGCCGCTGGTGATGCTGACCGCCTACACCGCGCGGCAGGCGCAGTTGCTCGACCCCCATTGCGACATGCTGCTGGTCGGCGATTCGCTGGGTCAGGTGATTTACGGCCTGCCCTCCACACTGGCCGTCACGCTCGACATGATGTGCGCCCATGGCGCGGCGGTGGTGCGGGGCAGCTATCACAGCCTCGTGATCGTCGACATGCCGTTCGGTAGCTATGAAGCATCGCCCCAGCAGGCCTTTGCCAGCGCCAGCCGCATCATGGCGGAAACCGGTGCGGCGGCGGTCAAGCTGGAGGGTGGGCAGGCCATGGCCGACACCATCGCCTTTCTGAGCCAGCGGGGTATCCCGGTGATGGCGCATATCGGCCTGACGCCGCAGGCGGTGAACGCGCTGGGCGGCTATGGCGCGCGGGGCAAGAGCCAGCAGGAACATGCCAAGATCATGGCCGACGCCAGCGCCGTGGCAGGTGCAGGCGCGTTTGCGCTGGTGCTGGAGGGCGTGATGGAGGAACTGGCCGTCGCCATCACCGACAGCGTGGATATTCCCGTGATCGGCATCGGCGCGTCGGCCCATTGCGACGGGCAGGTGCTGGTGACGGAGGACATGCTGGGCATGTTCGAGCGTGTGCCCCGCTTCGTCAAACGCTTCGACAACATCGCCGAAACGATCGCTTCGGCAGCGGAACGCTATGCCACCGATGTGCGCAACCGCAGCTTTCCGACCGAAGAACAGGTGTATCGCCCGAAAAAGTGATTTGCCTGTCGCATAAGCACCGCTATTGGTCGCCGGTTCCGGCAAACATGTCTGATCCATTTCTTGGAGAATCCCGTGGCCCTCACGCCGCAAAATAGTGAAGCCTTCATGCGGGAGGTCGACGAAGCCGTCCGGCAGGACCAGTTGCTGACCGTTTGGCAGCGCTATGGTCGCTGGATCCTGGTCGCTATTGTCGTTGCTCTGGCTGGCTTTGGTGGCTGGCTTTATTGGCAGCATCACAGCAAGACGCAGTCCGAAGCGGTGTCCGAGCAGATGGATGCCGTGCTGGCGACCGCGACCGGTGGAGGGACACCCGACCCCAAGCAGCTCGACGCGCTGACGCAGGCCAGCCAGCCGGGCTATCGCGCATCCGCGCAATTGGTGAAGGCTGGCGTGGCGTCGCGCAAGGGCGACGCAAAGGCCGCGATCGCGATGTACAGCGCGATGGCCGCCGACACGGGGCTGAACCAGCCCTATCGCGATCTGGCGCTGATCCGCCAGACCGCGCTGGAATATGAAACGCTCAAGCCCCAGCAGATCGTCGATCGCTTAAAGCCCCTCGCGATTGAGGGTGCGCCGTGGTTCGGCAGCGCAGGCGAACTGGTCGCCATCGCCTATATGAAGATGGACAAGCCCGATCTGGCCGGGCCGCTTTTTGCGGGCATTGCCAAAGATCCGAACGTGCCGCAGTCGATCCGTTCACGTGCGCGACAGATGGCCGGACTATTGGGAATCGATGCGGTCGAATTGCCCGCCGAACAGGTACAGGGATAAACAGCGGATGGCGATGCACAGCATGAACAGGATCGCGCCCATCGGCCGCGCCATAACCCTAACCGCCATGATTGCGCTGCTGGCGGGATGCGGCATCGTGGGCGGTAAGAAGGGCGGGCCGAAAACGCCCGTAGTCGGCAATCGCACGTCCATCCTGAACAACGAACAGGGTGTCGAGATCGAACCGGCGCTGGCCGACGTGCCCGTCTCCCTGCCTGCCCCCTATGTCAATCAGGACTGGGCACAGCCCGGCGGCAATCCGTCCAAGGCGATGGGCAACGTCGCGCTGGGCGCTTCGCCTGTCAGCGTCTGGACCGCATCGATCGAGGGCAGTTCGCCGCAGGCGCGGCTGGCCGCATCGCCCGTCATATCGGGCGGCAAGCTGTTCGTCACCGATGCGGGTGCGCATGTCATGGCGTTCGACGCGACCAGCGGCAGCAAGCTGTGGCAGACCCCCCTTCCATCCGAAGGCAAGGGCAATGGCCGCGCCCTGTTTGGCGGTGGCGTCAGCGTGATTGGTGATCGCGTGTTCGCCAGCACCGGCATGGGCGACGTGTTTGCGCTTAATGTCGCCGACGGGGCAGTGATCTGGAAAAAGCATCTGTCGGGGCCGTTGCGCGGCGCGCCGACGCTGGAAAACGGCCATGTCTATCTAATGGGGCAGGACAACCAGATTTTCGCGCTGAACCAGTCCGATGGCGCGACCCAGTGGACCGACAGCGGTACGTTGCAGGTGACGGGCGTATTCGGCGTCGCTGCCCCCGCCGCTGCGCAGGGTACGGTGATCGCGGGCTATAGCTCGGGCGAACTCAATGCCTATCGCTACGAAAATGGCCGGACGCTGTGGGGTGACGCTCTTTCGCGTACCAGCATTTCTACCGCCGTCGCGTCGTTGACGGACATCGATGCCGATCCGGTTATCGATCGGGGTCGCGTATTTGCGATTGGTCAGGGCGGCCGCATGGCATCTTATGAACTGACCAGCGGGCAGCGCCTGTGGGAAATCAACATCGCAGGCATTTCCACCCCGACGGTCATCGGCGAGTGGGTGTTCGTCGTCACCAGCGACGCCCGCCTGCTCTGCGTGGCGCGTGCTACCGGCAAGATCCGCTGGATCAGCCAGTTGCGCCGCTGGCAGAAGGAAAAGAAAAAGGACAAGGCGATCCGCTGGACCGGGCCGATCCTGGCCGGTGGTCGCCTGATCGTGGTTTCGACGCGCGGCCAGATGGTCTATGTCGATCCGACTAACGGCACTGTGCAGACGGAGGTGGACATGGATCGGTCCATGTCGCTGTCGCCGGTTGTTGCCAATAATATGCTTTACGTACTCGCCGACGATGGAAAATTGACGGCGCTGCGTTGATAAAACATCCTCCCCTGCAAGGGGAGGGGAACCGCGAAGCAGTGGAGGGGTGTCATGCTATCGAGAGCGTGCCACCCCTCCGTCTGGCTTCGCCAGCCACCTCCCCTGCCAGGGGAGGATCATTTATTGAAGGAACGGGCCTCCATGCTGCCCACAGTAGCCATTGTCGGGCGGCCCAATGTGGGCAAGTCCACCCTGTTCAACCGTCTGGTCGGCAAGAAGCTGGCGCTGGTCGATGACCAGCCCGGCGTGACGCGCGATCGGCGTGAGGGAGAGGCGCATCTGATCGGCCTCGACTTCACCATCATCGACACCGCCGGTTATGAAGATGAGGACGCCAACACTCTGCCCGGCCGGATGCGGATGCAGACCGAAGCGGCGGTGGAGAATTGCGACGTCGCCCTGTTCATGATCGACGCGCGCGCGGGCATCACGCCATTGGACGAAGAAATCGCCCGCTGGCTGCGCGCCAATGATGCGCCGGTGATATTGGTCGCGAACAAGGCCGAAGGCAAAGCGGCCGACGATGGCGTGATGGAATCCTTCAGCCTGGGGCTGGGCGAGCCGATCCCCTTTTCCGCCGAACATGGTCAGGGGATGGGCGACCTGTTCCAGGCGCTGCTGCCGCATCTGGAACGCGAAGAGTTCGCGCATGAGAAGGAATTTTACGAGGACGACGAAAGCGCGCCGCTGAAGCTGGCGATCGTCGGCCGTCCCAACGCGGGCAAGTCCACGCTGATTAACCGGCTGCTGGGCGAAAACCGGCTGCTGACAGGACCGGAAGCGGGCATCACTCGCGACAGTATCGCCGTCGACTGGATGTGGACCAGTCGCGACGGGCTGGATCGCCCTGTCCGCCTGATCGACACGGCGGGGATGCGCAAACATGCCAAGGTGCAGGACAAGCTGGAAAAGCTGGCGGTATCCGACGGCCTGAACGCTGTGAACTTCGCCGAAGTCGTCGTGCTGTTGCTCGATTCGACCCGTGGGCTGGAAGCGCAGGATCTGCGCATTGCCGACAAGGTGCTGGAAGAAGGGCGCGCGCTCGTCATCGCGCTCAACAAATGGGATACGGTCGAACATGGTTCGGCCCTGTATCAGGGCATCAAGAAAGCGCTGGACGACGGGCTGGCACAGGTGCGCGGCGTGCCGATCATGACCGTATCGGCATCGACCGGCAAGGGTCTGGACGACCTGATCCATGTCGCGTTCGAAACCCGCACGGCATGGTCGCAGCGCGTGTCCACCGGCATACTCAACCGCTGGTTCGAAACCGCGCTGGAGGCCAATCCACCGCCTGCTCCGGGCGGCAAACGGATCAAGTTGCGCTACATCACGCAGAACAAGACTCGCCCGCCGACGTTCGTGCTGTTCGGCACGCGACTGGACGATCTGCCGGAAAGCTATCGCCGCTATCTGGTGAACGGCATTCGGCGGGAACTGGGTTTTGGCGCGGTGCCGGTGCGCATGACGCTGCGCAGCCAGAAGAACCCGTTCGCTACCAAATAAGGATGGCTGCCGCCGATCCGGTCGTCGTCAACGCCAGGGGCATGAAATGTCCCTGGCCCGCCCTGCGCGCGGCGCGTGCGATGCGGGAGGCCGATGCTATTGAGATCGAGGCTGACGATCCGATCGCGGGGCGTGAACTGGAGGCGCTGGCTGTCCAGCATGGCTGGCAATTCATCGTCATTGCCCCGCATCGCTTTGCCCTGATCCACAAGGGGTGAAGGCTGGACTTTTAACCGGCTGTTTACGTCCGGTCGCTATGAAATGATCGGTCTATCAAGGAGCGGTGCGCGTGGTTCATCAAGACGCAGACTTCGTAAACGAAACTGAGTTTGCCAAGACCCGCGCCGAGTTGGGCGCCGCATTCGCGCGCATATTGGGCTATTTTCGAGAAGACGGGGCCAAGTCGATTCGGGCGATCGAGGATGCGTTTCGCGCGCGCAACGCCGCTGCGCTAGTGACGCCGGCCCATACTCTGAAGGGCGAAGCCGCCCAGTTCGGCGCCTATCGCCTGAGCGGCATGGCCGAAGAGATAGAAATGGTCGCCCGCCGGTGTGTGGAAACGCATGAAGGGCCGGAGGAACTGATCGAAATCGTCGTTGCGCTGAAACCCTGTTTTGCGCAGACGATGGCGCTGCTCGACCGCGACGCCAGCCCGGTGGTCGCGCGGCGGCCTGCGACCTTTGGTCGTCGGGCCGATACCACCGTCAGCAGTTTCGGCCGCGCGCTTTAAGATAAAACACGTATTGAAATGCAACGGTTTATGACCCCATATGAGGGCCATGACCCGCTTTTCCCTGCTCGACCTTGTCCCCGTCCGTGAAGGCGACGACATTTCCACCGCCTTTGCCAATGCCGCCGATCTGGCTGCGCATGCAGAGGCGCTGGGCTATCATCGCTATTGGGTGGCCGAACATCATGGCATGGCAGGCATTGCGTCAGCCGCTACCGCCGTGGTGCTGGCCCATATCGGCCATGCGACATCCACCATTCGCATCGGCGCAGGCGGCATCATGCTGCCCAATCATGCGCCGTTGGTGATTGCCGAACAGTTCGGCACGCTGGACGCGCTGTTCCCCGGTCGCGTCGATCTAGGCCTGGGCCGAGCGCCCGGTTCCGATCAGCGCGTGGCACAGGCAATCCGCCGGAACCTGAGTGGCGGAGCGGACCAGTTTCCGCGCGACGTGATGGAATTGCAGGCCTATTTTGCTGGCGACGATCGGGTCGGCATAAAGGCGACGCCGGGCGCGGGCGCGGACGTGCCATTGTGGATATTGGGATCGAGCCTGTATGGTGCGCAACTGGCTGCGGCATTGGGCCTGCCTTATGCCTTTGCATCGCATTTCGCGCCTGCCGCGCTGGACGAGGCGATTGCGATTTACCGGCGCGACTTCCGTCCTTCGGCGCAGCTGCAAGATCCCTATGTCATGGCCGCTTATAATGTCTTTGCCGCCGATGACGCGGATGAGGCGAAGCTGATTGCCAGTTCGATGCAACAGGCGTTCGTGCGGCTGCGCACCGGGCAGCCCGGCAAGCTCCAGCCGCCGGTGGCGGGCTATTATGAGTCGCTGCCTGGCCAAGCGCAGGCGATGCTGTCCGATGTGCTGAGCGTATCGAGCATCGGCACGCAGGTGGATGTCGAGCGGGACATGGCGGCCTTCCTGCGGCGTACGCAGGCGGATGAGATTATCGTAACGGGCCAGATATTTGATCCTGTGGCGCGCAAGCGGAGCTTTGCCATCGCCATGGCGGCGGCGCAGGCCATCACAATGGCCGAACCCGCGCTATAGACGTCCGCCGCTGAGGATCGCGGCGGAGCGTGGCGCAATCCTGCGCAGGACAGTGGCGATCGCGATGACGACAGCCAGCACCATCAGCGGCTGGAGCAGCAGGTAGAGCGGATAGAGCGGCGACCCCATGCGCCCGAACAGCTTGCCCAGAAATGGCCCGCCCAGCCAGATCAGGATCAGGTGCGCGCAGAACAGGAAGAAAACGAACGGTTCGATCCGCAGCAACGCGTTGCGCATGCGGCTGCCTGCCAGCGCCCATGCCAGACGCCAGAAGGCCAGCGCCGCTGTAACCCGCACGGCCAGATCAAGCGCGAGAGCAGCGTTACGTGGCATCGCGTCGCCGACCATGATCGCGACGTAAAGTTGCGCTGAAATGAGCAGGGCAAAAGGCGCGATTGCCGCTATCGCCGGAATGGCGACCGCCCGCTCCGCCCAGTCGTTGCGACGGGCGATCATACCGCCGGTAAAGAAGAACAGGATGGACGCCCGCATCAGCAATGGTGGCCCAATGCCAGCAATATGGGCGACAGCGGCGGCAAGCGCGACAAGCGCCAGCCCCCATGTCGGCATCCTGACCAGCAAGGGCGCTGCGACCATGCACAGGAACAGGTCGCGCAGGAACGGCATCTGCACATTGATGTCGGGATTGCGGGTCAGGATGAAGATTTCCTGCATCGCCCACTCAAACGATTTGGGTATGGGCGCGGTCAAATCCAGACAGAGCGCAGCACCGCCGACCAGAATGATGGCGATGATGTTCCACAGGATCATCGGCAGGGCGATCGTGCGCGCTTTGCGCCGGATATGGCTGGAAAAGTCACGCGTTCGGTTCGATCCCGCGACAAGCCAGCCGGAAATCAGGCCCAGCAATGGCACGGCGCTGCGTCCGAAAATTTCCATCAAGCCCCAGCGTAGCGCATCCTGCCCCGTTCCACGCAGTTCGGCGAGGGCTTCGCCACTGCGACCAGTCCAGGCATGGACATAGACGACGCCTAATATGCAAACGACCCGCGCGATGGCGATCGCATCGGATCGGCGCGGGCGGGCGGCGTATATTGTTTCGGGCAAGCAGACGTCCTGTTGTTGTTGACGGATCGAAAGGCAAACCTACAGGACAAGCCAAAGCGTTGATCGTTTCGCCTGTATAATCCCTCAAAGTCCTACCCGTTCCGGGAGGATGATGTCGATCCGTTTTGGACCGGTGCTTACTGCGCCTTAACATCTCCTATCGCATCATGATCGCGGCAAGCGCTGGGTCCGGGCAAGGATAAGCCAATATTTACCTCTATGCCTTAATCAGTTCCTGTTAACCGGAAGCCTTTCCGGCGGGAGGGACGATAAGGCTCATGACCCATATGCCTGGAGCGCAACATTTCACGGCCGCAGCGGCATCCGCGCATGTCGGCGTCCGCGAGGCTATGGGCATGGTATTCCAGATCGCCGGATCCAGTTCCAAGATATTGATCGACACGGAACGGCTGGCCATATTGGGGCAGGATCTGGATCCGTGCATCGCCATGGCGGGGCAGGTCGGCAGCCAGGTAAAGATGCGCGTGGGTGCAAGCTGGCTGATCGCCAGCGTCAGGACGATGACGCTGGATCATGCGACCAAGAGCATCATCGCCGACATCGATTTTCTGGGCGAAGGCGATGAGGAGCAGCCGAGCGGCCGGATTTTCCGTTTCCGGCGCGGCGTTACTCGCTATCCCACGCCCGGCACCGATATTTTCCCGGTGTCCGGTGCGGACATGCAGCAGATATACGCCGCCGACGACCGGCCCCATGTCGAGATCGGCACCGTCTATCCCACCAGCGACACGCGCGCCGCGCTCTATGTCGATTCGATGCTGGGCAAGCATTTCGCCCTGCTGGGATCGACCGGCACGGGCAAATCGACCAGCGCCGCACTGATCCTGCACCGCATATGCGACCTGTCGCCGCAGGGGCATATCGTGATGATCGACCCCCATGGCGAATATGGCGCGGCCTTCGCCACCAATGGCGCAGTCTATGACGTCAACAATCTGGCCCTGCCCTATTGGCTGATGAATTTCGAAGAACATTGTGAAGTGTTCGTCACATCGTCGGGTTCGGAACGCACGGTCGATTGCGACATATTGGCCAAATGCCTGCTGGCGGCGCGCACGAAGAACCGGCTGGCCGAGCAGATCGGGCGGCTGACGGTGGATTCGCCGATCCCCTATCTGTTGTCGGACCTGACCAACATCCTGCAAAACGAGATGGGCAAGCTGGACAAGGGCACCAACTCGCTGCCCTACATGCGGCTCAAAACCAAGATCGACGAGATCAAGGCCGATCCCCGCTACGGCTTCATGTTTTCAGGGATGCTGGTCGCCGATACGATGCAGGCGTTCATCGCCAAGATTTTCCGCCTGCCATCGGACGGCAAGCCCATTTCGATCATCGACGTGTCGGCCATGCCGTCGGACATCACGTCGACCGTGGTGTCGGTGCTGTCGCGGCTGGTGTTCGATTACGCCATCTGGGCGCGCGACGAACCGCAGCGCCCCATCCTGCTGGTGTGTGAGGAAGCGCATCGCTACATCCCCAGCAGCACCAGCGGCGGCGGGCAGGCCGTGCGCAAGATATTGGAGCGGATCGCCAAGGAAGGCCGCAAATATGGCATATCACTGGGCCTGATCACGCAGCGTCCGTCGGATCTGGCCGAAGGCGTTCTGTCGCAGTGCGGCACGATCATTTCCATGCGTTTGAACAATGATCGCGATCAGGCCTTTGTGAAGGCCGCCATGCCAGAGGGCGCGCGCGGTTTCCTCGATTCGATTCCGGCGCTGCGCAATCGCGAGGCGATCATCTGTGGTGAGGGCGTCGCAGTGCCGATCCGCGTGGCGCTCGACAATCTGGAAGAACATCGCCGCCCCGCGTCGGGCGACCCCAGTTTTACCGAACTATGGCGGCAGTCGGGGGGCGAGGCCGACATCCTCGACCGCACCATCACCCGCTGGCGCAATCAGGGGCGATAAGTCGCCTTATGCTTACCGCGATTTCCGAATCGTCCGATTATTCCATCTGACTGGAAATCGCCCTAGCCCGTCGGGTTCAAACGCCCTGCCGGTTCCGCGTCACTGTTCACGGTCTCGCGACATTCCTCTTCATGCACCGGCACCAGCAGCTTGGCCTTGCGCCATCCGCCCTGCGCATAGACCAGGACCGCCAGCAGCATTGCGGTGAACGAGCTAACCGGATAGCTGAACCACAGGGCATCGACGCCGATCAGCGGAAAGCCCACATGGTAAAAGCCGATCCGCACCACGAACAGGGTGAAGGCCAGAATGAGCAGCGGCTTTACCACTACGCCGTTCGCCCGCATGACCCCGAACAGGATCATGGTGCAGCCAAAGGCCAGGAAGCTCCAGCTGACGCGCAACTGCATGTGCCATGCCGCCGCGATCGCCGAAACATTATCGCCCAAGAAGAGCGCCAGCAACGCTTCGTGGAAGACCAGCATTACCGTAACCATCGCGCCGGTGATCAGTAGCTGATAGCCGATGCCGTAGGCGGTGATGCGGCTGATCCGGTCCCATCGTCCGGCACCGATATTCTGCGCCGCCATGGCGCTGACCGCCGCACCCATCGCCATCGCGGGCATCTGAAGATAGGTCCATAGCTGCTGCGACGCGCCATAGGCCGCGGTCACCAGCAGACCCTCGCGATTGACGAAGCCGATCATGACCAGACCGGATGCCGACATCACGATCATCTGCATGCCCATGGGCAGCCCCTTGCTCAGGAGCACGCGCATCTGGTCGGCGGCAGGAAGCAGATAGTTCAGTTCCGCACCGCGCAGCCGCAGCGGCAGATCCTTGGCATAGGTGTAGGCGACCAGGCCGATCAGGCTGATAATGCCCGCCGCTGCCGTTGCCGTCGCTGATCCGGCAATGCCCATGGCGGGTGCCGGTCCCAGACCCAGGATGAGGACCGGATTGAGGACGAGGTCGATGACGACGGACACGATCATGAAGATAAGCGGCGTGCGCGCATCACCCACGCCGCGCAGGCCCATCATCATCATGACTGACAACAAGGTAGCGGGCATGGCGATGAAAATGACGCGCAGATAGGTGAGTGCCATGTCGAACGCTTCGGCCGGAGTGGCGAGCAGACGCAGCAGCGCGGGCGCGCCGATCCATCCCGCCGTGGCCACGATGACCGCCAGTACGAGGCAGAAGCCCACGGCTGACCCGAAGGCGCGCCGGGCCGCGTCGATGTCGCGCCGTCCCATCGCCTGACCGATCAGGACGGTCGATGCCATGCCGAAACCGAAAACGATCGAGAACATCAGGAACATGATGATATTGGCATTGGCAGTCGCGGCCAGTGCCTGTGCGCCCAGAAAGCGCCCGACCCAGATGGCGTTGATCGACCCGTTGAGCGACTGGAGGATGTTCGACGCCAGCGTGGGGACGGCAAACATAAGCAGGGTCGATGCGATTGGCCCCTGCGTCAGGTCTTTCGCGCCCGGTCTGCTTGCCGCCATCAGCCTGCCCCTTCCACTATATTGCCAGCCTTGCAACTGGACGCCCGCCTGCGCGGGAGCACCCCTCTCTTACCTGCTCAGCCCAGCCGGTCCAGCGCGGCCTTCAGCCTTTCGGCTTCGGCTGTCTTTTCGCCATGATCCTCGCGCGCCTTGGCGACGGCTTCGGGCTTGGCCTTTTCCACGAAACTGGGGTTGGACAGGCGTCCGCCCAGCGCGTCGCGCTCCTTTTCAGCGGCGGCCAGCGCCTTGGCGAGGCGGGCCTTTTCAGAGGCGATGTCGATGACGCCTTCGAGCGGCAGGATGAAGGTCGCTTCATCGACAACGATCTGCGCTGCGCCGCCGTCGGGCGCATCGCCGAAAGTCAGGCTTTCGATCCGACCCAGTCGCGCCAACGCTGCACCCTGCCGATCGAGACGGCGATGCGTTTCGTCCGCACCGTCACAAACCACCATCGGCAGTTTCGCGCCGGGGGGCACGTTGAGTTCGGTGCGCGCAGTGCGGATCGCACTGACCAGACGGATCAACCAGTCGATTTCCGCCTGCGCATCCGTGTCGATCGCGGCCAGCGCATGTGGCCATTGCGCGACGATCAGGGCGTTGGCTCGCTCGCCCGTCAGATGCCACAATTCTTCAGTGATGAAGGGCATGAAGGGGTGGAGCATGACGAGGATCTGGTCGAAGGTCCAACCCGCAACGGCACGGGTTTCCTCATCCATCGCGCCTTTCGTCAGTTCGATATACCAGTCGCAAAACTGGTCCCACACGAAATGATAGATAGCGTTGGCCGCCGCGTCGAAACGCAGTTCGGCCATGGCGGTGTCGATCGCCTGCACGCATCCCACGGTTTCGGCGATGATCCAGCGGTTGACGGGCAGTTGCGCGGCGGGCGCTTCGACGCTGGTCGATGCGGTGACGCCGTTGGATTGCAGGAAGCGCGCGGCGTTCCACAGCTTCGTCGCGAAGTTGCGGTAGCCCTCGACCCGCTTTTCATCCATCTTCACGTCGCGGCCCTGGCTTTCCATGGCGCTCATGAAGAACCGCAGCGCATCCGCGCCGAACTTGTCGATCAGGCCGAGTGGATCGACCACATTGCCCTTGGACTTGGACATTTTCTGTCCGTCGGCTGCGCGGACGAGACCGTGGAGGTAGAGTTTCTTCCACGGGACTTTGTCTTGCAGGTCGCTCCGCTCGGGACCCATGAACTCCATCCCCATCATCGCCATGCGTGCGTTCCAGAAGAACAGGATGTCGAAGCCAGAGATCAGCAGGTCGCCGGGGTAGTGGCGAGCGAGCGCATCGGTCTGATCCGGCCAGCCCAGCGTGCCGAAAGGCCAGAGAGCGGAGGAGAACCATGTGTCGAGGACGTCGGGATCGCGGGTCAACGGCTTGTTCCCGGCAAGCGCCTGCGCTTCCGCTTCGGTTTCGGCGACATAGGGGATGCCGTCTTCATCGAACCACGCCGGTATCTGATGCCCCCACCAGAGTTGCCGTGAGACGCACCATGGCTGGATATTGTCCATCCAGTTGAAGAAGGTCTTTTCCCATGTTTTGGGGATGATTTCGATGCGGCCGTCGCGCACGGCCTGGGTCGGCGCAACGGCCAGCTTCGCGGCGTCGACATACCATTGGTCGGTCAGCCAGGGTTCGATGACCACGCCGGACCTGTCGCCGAAGGGCGTCTGGATGGTGCGTGGTTCGAAGTCGGCTTCCTGCGGTTCGCCATCCTTGTCCTTGGTGATGTGGGGGACAAGCAGACCGAGCCCCTTCATCTCCGCCACGACCAGTTCGCGCGCGCCATCGACGCCGTCGCGGCGGAAGCGGTGGAGGCCGATGAACCGGTCGGGGATCAGGCCGTCGGCGGTCTGGACGACATTGGCGTCGGCGTCGAACATGTTGAGCATGTCGGTGGCTTTCAGCCCGGCGCGCTTGCCGACTTCGAAATCGTTGAAATCGTGGCCCGGCGTGATCTTGACCGCGCCAGAACCCAGTTCCGGGTCGGCATGGTCGTCGGCGACGATTTTGAAGCGGCGGCCGGTGATCGGCTGGAGAATATCCTTACCGATGACGGCGCTGTAACGCGGGTCGGCGGCGTTCACCGCGACGGCCATGTCGGCCAGCATCGTTTCGGGGCGCGTGGTGGCGACGACGATATGATCCGCGCCATCGGGCAGGCGCACGCCATCGGCCAGCGGATAGCGGAAGTGCCAGAAGCCGCCCTTGGTCTCCTTCGTCTCCACTTCCAGATCGGAAATGGCGGAGCGGAAATGCGGATCCCAGTTGACGAGGCGCTTGTCGCGGTAAAGCAGGCCGCGTTTGTGCAGTTCCACGAACACCTTCACGACGGCCTTCGAAAAGCCCTCGTCCATGGTGAAACGTTCATTGGCCCAGTCCATCGAGCAACCGAGACGACGCAGCTGGCCGGTGATCGTGCCGCCGCTCTCTTCTTTCCACCCCCACACCTTTGCGATGAACTCTTCGCGGGTGAAGTCAGTGCGCTTCTGCTGCCGTGCGTTCAATTGCCGTTCGACCACCATCTGTGTCGCGATGCCCGCATGGTCGGTGCCCACGACCCACAGCGCATCCTTGCCGCGCAGCCGTTCGTAGCGGATCACGATGTCCTGCAATGTATTGTCGAGCGCATGGCCGATATGCAGGCTGCCCGTGACGTTGGGCGGCGGGTTCACGATCGTGAAAGGCTGCGCATCGGGGCGTTCGGGCCGGAACAGGCCGTTGCTTTCCCAATGGGCGTACCAGCGGGCTTCGATTTCGGCGGGGTCGAATGTTTTGGGCAGATCGGTCATGGCACGCGCTTTAACCGCTTCATACGGTGGCGCAAGTATCGAGCGCAGGGTGAAGGCGCGATCGGACCGTCAGCGCGCGGTAATGCGCGCGATTTCCTTTGCCACCATATCTTCGACCAGCGCTGGCAGGCGCGCGTCCAGCCATTCCTTGAGCATGGGCTTGAGCATCGAGCGGACCAGTCCGTCGAGCGTATTGTCCCCGCCCGCGCTCGGCGTGACCAGCATGGATGACAGCGCCGACAGCGAATGGCGGGCGGCGACTTCGCTTTCCACCGACAGGATGGTTTCACCCTCCGCCGTTTCAGCGGGAGCGGCAGGCGCGCCTTTTTCCGGCGTGGGCTTGGCAGCAGGCATGGCGTCCTCAACCTCCGCTTCGTCGGTCAGTTCCAGCACTTCATCAACCCCCGGCGTAACGAGGGGCACAAAGCCGGAGGGCGCAGCCGCAGTGCTCGGTTCGATCGTAGCTTTGGGCGCAGCGTCGGCGCGACCGCGACGCGGCCCCGCCTGAACGGCTTCCTCACCCTCTTCGGCGATGATCCGCTTGATGGACGAGAGTATCTCCTCCATCGACGGTTCCTTGCTCATATCGCCCATATGTCCCCTGCTTGTCGCGCCGGTCCGTGCCGCCAACACCGCCGATCAGGGCTTTGTTATCTGCGGCTGTGCCATTTCAGGACTCACATTGGCGTTTTGTGGCAGAGTGTCAACGGTGCGCGTGGCGACCGGCTTTGGCGCGCGGTCGAAGTCCCAATCGAACCATTTGCCCTTCACCCGCTTATAATTGACCATCGGGTCGTAGAGCGTGCCGCCATTCAGGCCAAGATCGTCCGCTTCGGCATGGCCCATGGAAGCCAGCAGGGAAAAGCCCGCGACATAAGCGTTGCGCTGCGCAGAGACGAGTTGCACCCGCGCCCGCAAGGCTTCCTGTTCGGCGTCCAGAATGTCCAGGATCGTGCGGCTGCCAACGGAATTTTCCGCCCGGACGCCTTCCAGCGACAGGGATGAAGCGGAGACCGCATTTTCGCTGGACTTGATGGTTTCCAGCGACGCCTGCCAGCTGGCGTAGGATGCGCGTGTCTGCGCGATGACACTGCGTTCCGTCTCGATCGCCTGTTCGATCGACTGCGATTCGAGCGCCTGACTCTGACGCACCTGCGCTGCTGGACGCCCGCCCTGATAGAGCGGGATGTTCAGTTGCACGCCGGCCGCTGCCTGCTTGTTGATCTGCGGCCCCTCCACGACGTTGCCGTTCGCGTCCTGCGCCGAACCGTTGAGCGAGTGAAGATAGTTGGTGTAGCCCGCCGAGGTGAAGGCGGACAGGGTCGGCCGAACCGACGCCTTCGCCGTCCTGACCTCATAGGCTCTGGCTTCACGAATCTTGTTCGCCGCGAGGATGTCGGGATTGTCGCGCAGCGCGACCTGAACGGCAGACTCCGGCTCGGCAGGCAGACCCGGCAGTTGCGGCGGTGCTTGCAGATTGTCGGGCGCCTCCCCGACCAGCGCGATATAATTTTCCCGGCTGGTGATGAGATTTGCCTGCGACGTCTGCAGGTCCGACCGCGCAAGGGCGAGGCGCGATTGCGACTGGGCCACGTCGGTGCGGGTCAGGTCGCCGACCTCGAACCGGTCGTTCGTCGCCTGAAGATTAACCTCCAGCACCCGCACATTGGCCTGATTCAACGATACGATCGCGGAATCGCGGATCACGTCCATGTAGGCCGCAACCGTTTGCGAGAAGATGCTCATCTCCGTGCCGCGCAACTGCGCCTGCCCCGCCTCAACGCGGGTCCTTGCGGCTTTGACGCCGTTACGCACCGCCCCGCCCTGATAGATGGGTACAGTCAGTTGCGTCTGCGCATTCAGCGTGCGCTGCGGAGAGGTGAAGCTGATCGTGGGCTTGAGGATGCTTTCGGTATAGCTTCCCTGCACGTCCAGTGCCGGACGACCGCCCGCCTTTTGAATGGCGACGTTTTCATCCGTCGCGCGCTGCCCCGCCCGCGCGCCAGTCAGCGTCGGGTTGGAAGCATAAGCCTTGGCCAGCGCGCCTTGCAGCGTTTCGGCAAAAGCTGGCATCGCAAGACAGGTGGATACCGACAGCAAGGCTGTTGCGGCGGACCGCCGAAGGAAAAGTCGCTTTGCTGTCATGAACCCCGTCTCAAAATACGAATTGTTCCGGTGCGGAAAATCCGGGCAGCACTACCATTTCCATATCGATGAGGCTGGACAGGCCCAGCACGCCATCGACCACGCGACCGCTGCACAGTCGCGTCACGCCCCGTTCGACGATGCCCGTTACGACCCGGCCACCATCGACAATCTGCTGAACGAGCGCGGCAGGAACTTCCTCCACTGCGCCATCGATGAACAGCAGGTCGTAGGGCGCGCCGTCGGAATGCCCGACCGCCAGCGGACCGCGTATCACAGACGTCGCAGCCGCATGCGGCCCGTCCACTTCATCGATCGCCGTCACATCCGCGCCCATGTCGATCAACAGCGCGGCGCTGTAGCCGGTCGCCGCGCCGATCAGCAGCACCTTGTCTCCCGGCGCGACCTGCGCTTCGCTCAACAGGCGGCCAGTGACCAGCGGGGGATTGAGCGCGCGGGTGCTGCTGAGCGGAATGGGGCGATCGATATAGGTCATCGCGCGGCGTTGAGCAGGCACGAAGTCCTCACGCGGGACACGCGACATAGCAGCGATGGCGCGTGGATCGCTAACGTCGCTGGTGCGCAACTGGCTTTCGACCATGGCGGCCCGCATCGATGAAAAATTCTGCTCGGTCACGATAGTTCCTCGCTCGTCGTCGGGACTTGGCACAACTGTATTGGTAATGCAATACAGCAAGGGAATAGCCGAACCTCTAAATCAGCGCACGGCCCACGCCAAGCGGCTTTGCATGATATGATGACAGATTCTTGCGATGGAGCCGTGTACTGCCGCTTGACTTTGCCGCCGAACCCGCACATTTGCGGCGTCCACCGCATGGATGGCCCGATGGCGGAGTGGTGACGTAGAGGACTGCAAATCCTCGCACGCCGGTTCGATTCCGGCTCGGGCCTCCAACACTTTGGGAAAATCTCCCATTTTCAATCCCTTACGCTGAATTGGCGTCTAACCCCGGCAACGGGTTAGACTTTTCCCACTCTACCAATTGCCGAATTGCACTGTCCGCTAGGCGCTCCTGATTGGCCGCTTCGGTATAGCGAGCGACTTCATCATCCTTGGTATGGCCGCTTACAGACTTCATCGTCTTGTTCGGCATTTCCAGCTCGGCCATGCGCCGCATGGTCGCTTTGCGCAGGCCATGGGCGGTGCATTTCGGCAAACCTGCCGCGTCGCACTGTTGGCGGAACCACCCGCCGAATCCCTTTACGGAGAACGGCTTGCCCCACTCCGTGACGATGAAGCAAAAAGCGTTCGAAGCGGGCATCGCCGCTATAGCAGCAGCAAGAGGCGGGGCGATCGGCAGAGTGAGCAATTTACCCGTCTTGGTTTGACGGATAGCAAACTTGCCATTGCGAATGTGCTGGCGGCCAAGATGAATTGCATCAACCTTGCGCTGGTCTGTCCACAGCATCAACTCCATGCAGAGGCGTTGCTTTGTGCCTAGCGGCCAGTGCGCTCGATAAGCCGCGATGTCATCTTCGGTCCATGTGTAGAAGCCGGTCGATCGCTCATTGGGCGCAACCTTTATGGGTTGCGAATCATCCACCGGGTTTGCAGTGATCCAGCCCAACTTGCGTGAGAACGCGAAGAACCGGCGCAGCTCCTTACGCAGTTTGCGTGCAGCTTCATGGCCGCCCACCTTTCTGCCCTTGGCATCGACCGACTTGATACGCGCTTTGGCAATGATCGCGTCGATATGCTCGAAGCCTACGCCCTTGACGGGCCGATCTTCGCGCCCCTCGGCAAAGCGTTCGAGGATATGTCGCACTTTAGTTTGCGTTACCTCGCTCGGCCCTAACCTCTCAGGGACCGACAAATAACGACGCAGCAAATCACCGATGCTGCCAGGTATCGTCCGCGCCAAATGCGCGTCCTCTATCGCCTGCGCTATCGCGTCGGAACTATTGAAGCGATGGTATTCCTCTCGGAAACCCTCAGTCCCTAGTGCCGCTGTGAAATATTGCGATGGATAGCCCTTGCGACGAAAGCGCAGGCGCTCCTTGCCATGCCGGTCTTTGAACCGTGATACATATTCCGGCAGGAACCGATTGGATCGCAAACGGCGATTGCTCATCGCAATAGCTCCTCATCCCAAGGGTTGGCGCTGGCCGACTTCGCGCTCGCTCCATCCGCAAGCATCACGACGATCGCGCCTGTCGGGTCTATCTTGTAGCCTGTAGGCCGGAAGCCTGCAGCTTTGGCCGCACGCAAGGCGCGTGTGGCATCTGCCTGCTTAAAGATCGCGCGGCGCGCGGTCACACGCCATAGACCTTGGTATGCAGCCCTATGTCATCGCAGCGGCCGATCTCGAGGACTTCCTGGCGATACATGGTATCGGGGAGCATTGTCATAGCTCCAGCGTTCGCAGGGGAAGCAACAGGCGATCCTCGCCCGCGCTTGGCGCAACACTCGCCCGATCGTCGAACATGATCGCCACGCGGGTCAGAACGGCCATTTTAAGGCGTGCCGGCGCGTCGCCCGTGCCAATCCATGATTCGGCAACGTCCCGAACAGCGTCGGTTGCCGCCGCAATCATGGTGGCGATGATCGTATCTTCCTCGTCATGATCCACCCGCAAAAACAGCTTAGTTTCATCCAAAGCTACGATGTCAGGCATTTTCAGCCTCCTGCATCGGCTCAGGCAGGGACGGCTGCGGCGCGGCGATTGGCGCAGGATCGGGCGCGGGCTCTTGCTTGCGCGGGTTCCAGCCCTCAATTTGGCGCACTTCGTTGGTATCCAGAACCTTGTGTTGGAGGGCGACGGCATGGGCCTGCCAACGGGTTGCGGGATCGCCACGCAGGAAGCCGGACAGGTCCAGCTCCAGTTCGAAAGGACCGCCACTGGGGAACACGCTGCGCGCAAACTCGGCCTCGATCTTCCGCGCCCACGGGGCCAGCGTGAACATAGCGAACCACCGGCCAGCAGTTTCGGAGTTGGTAAAGGTGTTATGGCTGTAATCCTGCACCAGCGGCGGCGGCACCTGGAACAGCCGACAGATTTCCTCGACGCCGAATTTCCGCGTTTCCAGCAGCTCCGCATCCTCCGGGCTGATCTGCGATGCCTTCCACTGCATCCCACCATCAAGGATTAACGTCGAACCGGCGTTGGCCGCGCCGCTATGCCGGTCCTTCATTTGCTGGCGCATCGAGTCGCGCAGGGGTTGCGTCAACGTCCCTGGAACCTCAATCACGCCGCTGGGAGACGCTCCTCGATCAAGGAACGTGCGCGCAAAGGCGTTGCTCACCGAAACCGCCGCCACCGCGTCAGCGGCGCGGCTCAGGCGCGAACGCCCTATCCTGCCATCATCGGTGCGGTCGCGAAGATGGATGACCTCGCCACTCAGCAACCGCCAGCTCTTGCCGCGTCCGTCCGACACGTCATAGGCCAGCCTGCCCGATGCAAGCTGCGCTACCGTCACCCAGCTCCACGGGATGAAGCGCAGCCCTGACAAGCTGCCATTCGCGTTACGCAGGATCTCGGCAAGCCCATTACCAGTCAGCAGCGCCGACGCGACAAGATGCTCCACAAAGTCCGGCCATGTCATTTCGTCTGTCACGCCAAGGCGCGTCAGGCGCAGCAACGGGTGATTGGCAGCCTCAACACGGTTTTCACCTTCCCGACGATAGACAAGCGCCGGGATGCAGCCCAGCGAGTTGGCAATGACAGTCGAGCACGCCAGCACTGTGGAGAGGTTTTCCGCAGCCCGCACCGACATGGCAGACGATGCGCCGATATTGGGCGCAAGCGCAGCCCAAGACGGATCATCTGCGCGCTTTTCATAGCCGAACAGGGAAGCCATGCGGTTCATGATGCTCATACGCCCAACTCCGCAATGATGAGCCTGCGACGGCGCGCCTCATTCACCGCTGGGAACGGCCTGGAGCGCAAGGCAAGGCTGGTATCGGGATAGGCCGGGAACGACGACACAACGGAAATTTCTCGCAGCGTTACCGTTCGGAGGGATCGACGCTCGCCGTTCCAGCTATCTCCGCCCTTGGGAACGATGAAGCCAAACGACATGCCGCCAAGATCATTGCGCTGCGCCAGCTCCAGCACATCGCGCCCCGGCTGCGTATCGGGCAGGTCGAGCGAGAAGGACAGGCCGCGCGTGTCCTCACTGAGCCGCAGGGTGCCGGAACGGGTGCGACCCAGCACGCGGGCCGGGTCATGGTCCATGAGGGCAAGAATATCCTCCCCCAATGACGTGCGAAACGCGCCCCGCTCGATCGTCTCCACGATCGAGCCGATACGCGCCTCGCTGCCGAAGGTGGCGGCATAGCCTTCGAGCCGACGCCCGCTTGCGCGAAGCTCGGTGAACGCCCGCCGCTCGATGCTTGCCGCCCCCGTCATTATGCCACCACGACGCCAGTAGCCGACACGAAGGCGGCAGGGTGACGGACAGCGCAATCGACCGTCGCCATGGCACGGATGCTGATATTGCCCTTGGCGTATGCGTTGGTCTCGTAGGGGTTTACGAGAATGTCGAGTTCGGACCAGATGCCGATGAGCAACTCGCTCCAGTCTCCATAGATCAAGCCATGCTTGTTGGCGGTCGGATTGAGGTTGGTCGGCACCTGGTTACTGAACGTCACCGGCTCATTGTGGAAAATGGTTGAAGTGGGGATCGGTAGACCGTCAGCGTCCCTCGTTTTCAGTACCGATTTCTTCACCCCGTTGGTGGTCAGGAACGACCGACGCGCATCGACATTAGCGATGTCTGCCTTCGCAATCATATCCGCCGACGTGTTCGTTAGGCCAAAGGGGCCATCGTCGTAAGCCACCGTCTGGATGCCAGCGGTGGAGAGGATGCCGACAGGCTCATTGGCACCACCACCCTTGATCGCGGCGCGGTCGATCGCCAGCGCAAGGTCACGCGCCAGCATGTTGCGGAGCAGTTGCTCCACCTGGGGCGACGACTGCATAACCATGTTGCGCGACCATTCGGAAATGGCACCGGCATGTTTGGGCGACAGCGTGACGCTATCGAAGTCGGGATCGCCCGTGGGCAGAGCGGCATTTTCCGCAACCCAGCCAATGGCAGGCGAAGCAGCTTCGCGCGGAATGTCGAGGTTGCCAGTGAGGCCGGTCAGCACGGTAGCCCCAAGGCCGCGCACGACGCTGGCAGCGGTCAGGGCGGAAATGTAGAGTTCGGGGCGATGGTCGGTCGGCACAATCGCCCCACCGTCGCCGGTCGAAGTCAGCACCCGGCGTTCGAAAATCTCGGTCGGGATCAGGACGCCCTTGGGCGCACGGCCCGAACGCTGCTGCAATTCCTGCTGCACTTCGCGCTCGAAACCCCAATCGACCGACAGACCAGCGGCACCGGCGATGGCGCGGGCAAGGCTGAAACGCGAACGGATTTCGGTATCAAGCTGGCGGTCGCCATGCAGCGGAGTGCCAGCTTCGCGGCGCTCCATGTCGTCAATCGAACGCAACCGCTTGATCTGGCCGTCAAGGTCGCGGACTTCGGTTTCGGCTTGGTCGAAGGCTTCGCCGCCTTCACCCTGCGCCGATTTCATACGAGCGAACGCCGCCGCCCGCTTTTCGAGGAGTTCACCCAATTTCATGTCATGTCCTTCAAACTGGCGGGGGACCGAAGCCCCCCGCACTGTGATTGCCGTCTGTCTCGCGACGATGGGAACTGGTTGCGGCGGCGTCCGATTGAACCCATGCGTGTAGCGCGCAAGCGCGCCGCTCCCCGGGCATCGGGCTTTTCGCTTTTGGCCGCGCCGCTGCGGCCGCATAAGGAGGGGAGCCTTGCGAACATCAGTCTTCTTGTCCGATGGTCGACCGTTCTTCTTCGACACTTTTGCGCACGAATGCTCGCACCGTCTCAATGTCGTAGAGAGAATAGCGCATCACCGATTTACCGGCGATTTTTTCCCCAGCCCTCAAAGGCTGATCTACCAACACTCGCAGCATTGGCTCTTGCCAGATATGTGCGAAGGTTAGCTGGTCAGCATCAGGATGCTGGCGCAAAGCCTCTAAAACGGCATGCGCATTAAGACCGGCCATGAACGGCTTTGTCATTTGATCTTCGATCTCTTGAGCGAAGATGCAAAGCGCGATCATATCGGCTTCGCCGAACAGGCGAGATCGACCAGGAATTGTCTTGGGCGCGCAAGCATAATCGCCACCCGCAACATATTCGTTGAACCGCTGCCGGTTGAGGCGAGCCACGCGACATGCAGCCATTGTCGTAAGCTGGAGAACCATTCTAGACTCCTATGGGAATACGCAATAGCTAGGCCAACCTATTGTCATTGTCAATAGGTTGGCGAAAGCGTTAGATTTCACGCTGATGGGCGCGAAAAGCCGCGTGTTCGTTGATCGGCCCCAATGATTGATCAATGCGATATTCGGGCAGAAGACTGTAGAAGTCCTGCCCCTCACCGGCTTGCCGTTCGTCTTCGACATTGCCGCCGCCGGGATCGGCCACGGGGCAACCGACGCCGGGCATCCAGCTCCAGTCCGCAAAATCATCCTCTGCATCTGAACAATCCGTATCATCGGCGTCGCCATCCAGAGCGTCCAACACCGCAATCAGTGCCTCGATCTGGTTTTCGACGGCAGAGCGGGAGACAGGAACGGGCAGTGCGAAATGATAGCTCATGCTGCACCTCCGATCCGGAAAACGAGCATTGACGCGAGCTGCGAGATGTCATCGTCGGCATGGAATGCCATCCAATGCACGGCATCTTGGGCGGCGCGGCGCTGTTCTGGCGGCAGGGCTTTAAGGATGCAGAGCGCAATAAGCAGCTCCGGGGATTTCTGCGCCGTGATGGCTTTGGCGTCCGATCGCGCTGGCGTCATCGGAAAACGCGGAAACTCCGGCTGTGACCGGCGATATTCGCGGGCCGCGCGGACAGGGTTATTGATTTTGCGACGGGCGGCGGTCGAAAGCCGCACGACATTGCAGTGAGCGGAGTCCGCCCGTAGAGGGGTGTAAGCCATGATCGTCTCCGTAGGACGTTGTTGGTCAGGAACGGGGCAGCGTTGGCGCGCAGCTCCGTTCCGCTTGCCTTCTGGCATACCTTCTGGCATACCGTCAAGCACATCTTCCAGCATAGGCAAACAGATGAAGGTTCGGGAAAACAAGTTGCGGCGCATGGCCGAACGTCAAGGTTGGCTGTTAGAGAAATCACGCCGACGCGATCCTAAAGCAAAAGACTTTGGGAAATATCGCCTGCTGGTCAATCACAGAGACCTTGACAGCCATCAAGAGACAACCCCATTCACAAAGTCTCTCGATGAAGTTGAGCAATTTTTACTTGAAGGAGAGTGACGTAATGGCAGAAAATCCTTGGACCGCAGGTGATATTGCGATGGCTTCTGTGAAGTTGCAGCAGCACCTTTTCACTCTTCTTGTTGCCAAAGGACTGGTTAGCGAAGGTGAAATTCAACACATGGTCGCTGATCTCATCGGCAAAATGCACAAAGAACCCGGTGGCGACGGCGTTGCTGAGTTCCTTAAGCGTGCATTCGGAGTGACTTAAATCCACGACAGGCCAGCCCCCTTGTAGACTTCCGGTCCTTCATCCTTAGCCGCAAGTCCACAAGCCATTATGAGAGCCGCCATCCCGTCGATACGGTCGATTGAGCGGCTCTTATTCGGCTTCCGGTTGCCTGCCGGGTCGGTGTCGAAAATCAAATTACCCGCGTTCCAGCGCAGCACCGGGTGCATCCCGTGGCGCAACTCGCCCGCCAACAGCGCTACCTCGAACGCATTAACCGCTGGCCCCATGGACAGGAAGCCCTGCCCCCATTCCGTCAACGGCAAATCGACGCCCTCGCGATCGAGGATATTCTTCAAATCCTGAAAACCGTAGCGATCGAAGGCGATGCCCTTCACATCGAACATGCTGGCGACCTGGGCCATGCGCTGAGCAATGAAACCCTTGTCGATCGCGCTGCCCGGTGTCGGCTCGATATGGCCCTGATTGGCCCATGTGCGATACGGCACGCGATCCAGTTCCTCTTTGGCCGTCAGCCCCGCCTTGGGACACCAGAACCACGCCAGCACCGCGCCGCCGTCCTCCGGGAAATACAGGACCAGCGATGACAGGTCGCGCACGCTGGACAAGTCGAGGCCGCCGAAACAGGGACGCCCGCGCAGCGTGTCGGGATCGACGGCCCCGCCACACGCCTGCCACTCAGCAGGGTTGATCGCCTTCGGCTCCGCGTCCACGCGCATGTTGCAATGGAGGTTGAGGAACGCCGGTTCGAATGTCGGCATCCGCTTCGCCCGCGCCGCCTCATCGGCAAGCTGCTCCTGGGACACGAACACGCCCATGGCTGGATTAGCGAGCCGCCAGTTTTCAGGATCATATGGGTCGGCATCCTCCGGCACGGCATAGACCACGCCGTGAAAGCTGGGATCGTCAATCTCACCACTGGCGATCCGATCGGTATAATCGACCAGCTCCGACATGAGGTTTTCGGGGTGCGGGCTTTGCGTGCCGATGACCAACATCAACGGCTCGCGGCGCTTGCCCATGGAGGTCCGCAGCACGTCGAACAGCTCACGCTTCTTCCACTGCGCCAGCTCATCGCAGACGACGAAGGACGATGCGAGGCCGTGGACCGACGCACCATCGCTCGCCAGCGCACGAAATTTTGATCCGGTTGCCATGTCCTCGATCTGCTTGTGAAACCGCTGCACGTTGACGCGGGCGGCGATCCATGGGGTTTGCAGGATGATGGCTTCCATCTCGGCAAAGATCAGCGCCGACTGGTCGCGCGTGGCGGCGGCGCTGTAGCACTCGCCGCGCGGTTCCTCCTCCAGTCCTACCAAGTGCGCCAGGCAGAGCATCGCGGCCAGCACCGTCTTGCCCTGTCCGCGCGCCACGCTCAACAGGCCCGTGCGGACACGGCGGCGATCGTCCGCATCTGTGCCGTAGATCGCAGCTATCCAGTCGATTTGAAACGGCAGGAGTTGCACCCGCTCGCCAGCGCCAAAGCCCTTGGTGATAGGCAGCGACTCGACAAAGGCGATCACCCGCTCGGCGCGAGAATATCCTGCGTCCTCCCACGGGTGCGGCTCAGGCTTGGGCGGTTCCCACTCGGCAAACAGCCCATAGCTGCCCGACTGGCCCACCGGCGCCGACGCCGCCGCCGCCTTCATCCGCGATGCGCCGGGGCCGCGCCTTCCCATCAGCCGAAATCCTCGCCTAACCGTTTGGAAACTAACTCTAAAGAGAGGACGTGGCTCGGTCCTACCCGCTCAGCCCTGAGAGATTTTTCATGCCACGGGTGAGCCGTGTCGAGTGGCGACCCATCCGGGTTGCACCCACGCCGGGGCTTCTTCGTCCGCACCGCGCCTGCCTCGATGCCGCGCGCTGTCTTGGCGCTGTGGCAGCTAGGGCAATAGCTCGCCAGTCCATCATGTGAGGGGAAGGGATCGCCGCCCGCTTTGATCGGCACCCGATGATCCACGGTGTTCGCCATCGCCATGCTCCCCATTGCCTCGCATCCTTCGCACATCGGGTGCAGCGACAGGTGAGCCTCGCGCAGACGCTTCCACGTCGCGGTGTTGTAGGGCCAGTCAGCCATGCCGTTGCTCCATCGCATTTGCCAGTTGGTGAAGCTCGCGCCTCAATTCGTCCCGTCGTTCGAAATAGCGTTCAGGGTTGCGCCAGTCGGGATGCAGCCTGCCTACCTCCCTTGCCAGCGCCCGCACCCGTGCCGATGTGGTGTTCCCCATCACTGGCCTTCCTCGTCATCGGCACTGTCCCAGATGATGTCCCCCGCTTCGGGAATGGGGGGCTGGGGAAGCCCCCCTATAGGGGGGCTCCCCTGCCCACCCGAAGCACCAGAACCACCCCGCAACCTTCCCGCAACCGTCCCGCTAATGAAATCAGTCACTTGGCTGGAACCGTCCCGCAAAATGGATGAACCTTCCCGCACACCGTCCCGCACAACCGTCCCGCAAGTGTTTTCAAAGGGTTGCCCCCCATTTGCGGGATGGTTCCGGGACCGTCCCGCAACCGTCCCGCAGTCCTGATTTGCCACTGCGATACCCTTCATCCACTTGCGGTACTGTCCCGCCCAAAGGGGTTGATCGGCCATGATCTCGCCAAGGTGGAGCAGTCGCTCCATCGCCATCCGCAGGGCTTCCTTTTTCAGCCCCTTGGCGCTGGGCATCCCCTCCATGACCTTGGGCGCATAATTGCCCGCGTGGGGGCTGTGGCTGAGGGCGCGGCGTTCCTGAGTGGCCTTGGCAAGGCAGGCAAGGAATAGCTTGTTCTCGCCCGTCGCCTTGCTGGTGTTGCCCACTTGCTCGTGCCAGCTTTCGCCAGTGTCGATCGCCTCCACAAAGGCCCAATCCTTCCATCGGAATTTGATGGCGTCACCGGTCTTGGCATAGTTGGACTTTGCTCTGGTCAGGACGCGCGCATCATCGTCATATGCGCCTTCATTGCCATCGGGGCGCGACAGATAGAGACGCGAACGAACCTGATTTTCCCAAGCCGTCGAACCGCTAAACTGCGATCCAGCAGCTTTGGCAGGATGGCCAAGGAACACGACCGTTGCACCGGCCTCCTTCGCCAGCGCCTCCATCGCATTGCAGAAGATGGCAACGTGATTGCGAATATTCTCATTGCCCTCGAATAGGTGCGCAATGTTATCCAGCACCAAAAAGCCGATCTGGTTGGTCCACACGAAGTTTGCGATGTCATGATAGAATTGCGACTGCTCAACACCGTCATTGTGAAAATGCAGTAGGGAGTTGTTCAGGTCGCCGCACCGCGACAGGAAGAACAGGTTGCCATCCAGCTCTGCCATGCTCGTGCCGACTGCACGGCAAATCCCTTCCTGGCGGCGTTGCAGTTCGCCAATATCGTCCTCGCAAGTGATATAGAGCGCTTTGAGTTGCCTCGTTTTCAGGCCCATGAAAGGCAAGCCCAGCGCCACGCATGTTGCGATTTGTTGGGACACCAAGGATTTGCCCGACCCACCTTCGCCGGTGAGCAAAGTTGCCCGGCGAAGCGGTATCCATTCCTCCACGACCCATAGGCGAGCGTTCGCCGTCTTGCCGTCCCAAATGCCTGTTGATGTTATTGGCAGCGGGGTGTTGCCGGGGTGAAGCATGGTGACGTTGCCGCCACTCCAGCGCTCGCCGCTATCCACGGTGAATTGCCTTCACGCGGTTAGACACTGATAACCGAACGCCTAGATACTGCGTGGGGGAAACCTTATTGGTTAGACAGGCGCATGCCGCAGGACACCGTGGTTCATGAAACCCGGCTCGGGCCTCCAAAAATCCTGTCTGGCGACGTCTGCCAACAGTTGAAAATCCCTGATTTCCGGTAGTTTATGGGCGGCCAGCACATGAACGCTGTCCGCTCAGGCGTCGCTTACGTATCCGGAAAACCGCAAAAAACGGCGGCAGGAAGCGCGATCATCAGGCGGCTCGGCCAGCTTTACGTTGGACAGACCGTACCAGGCAAATTCTCTGAGAATTTATTCATTGCGCATTTGCCAAGCGCTCAGCCGATTGCAGTGTGTTCTCGATCAGCATCGTCACCGTCATCGGACCCACCCCACCCGGCACGGGGGTGATGAATGATGCTTTTGCGCGAACGCCGTCAAAATCCACGTCCCCTACGATCCTGCCTGAGGGAAGGCGGTTGATACCGACGTCGATCACGACCGCGCCGGTTTTGACCATCTGCGGCAGGATGAGGTTAGGTCTGCCCGCAGCCACGACGAGGATGTCCGCAAGGATCGTGAACTGGGCCAGGTCCCGTGTTTTTGCGTGACAGATGGCAACCGTTGCTTCCCGAGCCATCAACATGAGCGCGAGAGGCTTGCCAACGATATTGCTGGCCCCGACGACAACGACATTTTTTCCCTCGATTTCAATCTTCTCATGCTCAAGAAGTTTGACCACGCCATAGGGTGTGCATGGAGAAAAAATGGTAGTCCCGGTGACGAGCGCGCCGACATTATACAAGTGAAACCCGTCCACATCCTTCTGGATCGAGATGGTCTCCAGCACTGCGCGCATGTCGATATGCGGGGGCAACGGTAGTTGCACCAGAATGCCATGAACCTCATCATCATCGTTCAGCCGGTTAATGAGATCGATAAGCACCTTGTTGCTGACTGCGGCATCGAGCCGGTGGCTGAACGAGCGTATTCCAGCCTTATCACAAGCCTTGATCTTGTTCGCGACATAGACCTGCGACGCGGGATCCTCCCCTACCAGAATGACCGCCAAGCCGGGCGTCACGCCGGTGCGATTCACGAGATCGGCGACGCGCGTGGCGCAAAGCCCGCGAATGTCTTCTGCGATCGCGCGACCGTCTATGATACGTGCCGGCACGCGCGTAACTCCGCTCCAAATGCAGGCGCAAACGGTCCCACCATCGAGTATCGAGCGCTGACGCCGCCAAAAGCCGAGTCACTCTGCCCGCGACGTGTCACGATACCAGATCGACCTTCAAGTCGCGCGAAAAGCATCAAAACCCCTCTATCGCCACTTCCACATGGTCGACCATGGGTGGTGAGGCAAAAAACCGTGAGGTTAAGGCGCGCCAGGCTGCAAAACCGGGCGAACCGCGAAAATCGATCATATGCGCGTCTACGCTATCCCATTTCACAACGAGCCGATATCGGCCCGGTCGATCAACCGATCGTTCCAGCCTGAAGCTGTGGCACCCATTGGCATTGCGAAAGTGCGGAACTGCCAGCGCCACGGCCGCTTCGAATTCCTGTGCGGCATCCGGCGCGACTTCCAGATCGGCGACTTCGTAAATCATGTCTTTCCCCTTGTTTTTGCTAGCCGGTCGCTGGGCATTTCGCTGTCACATAAGAGCGCCGCCGTGCTTTATGATGGTCTTGCGAACTTAATAACGATCAGCGTAATGTTCTCTCACGTCCTCGCTCAGGCTTCCGAGCGGATAGGAAAGCATTTGTGCATTCCAGGAATCCCATTGCAGCCGCATCGCCTTGACCCGCGCAGGGGCGTCAGATGCATGATCCGCACGCTCCCGCTCGTCTTCAGCCAGATTGAACAGATGCTCCTTGCCGCCCAGCATCAGATATTTCCAGTCGCCGTCGCGCAGTGCCGCTTGCGCATTGCTTTTGAAGCGCCAGTAGAGCGTCCTGGATGCCGGAGCGGCCTTGCCGGTGAGGTGCGCTGACAGGTCCATTCCATCGAATGTGCCGGCTCTGGTCACATCCCCGCCCGCCATTGCCAGCAACGTCGGCAGGAAATCCATCGAGATCATTACTTGTTCGGATTTAGACCCTGCCGCAATTCTGCCGGGCCAGCGCACCAGCAGCGGAACGCGGATGCCACCCTCCAGCAACTCACCTTTTACCCCGATGAACGGCCATGTTTCAGAAAAACGCTCTCCGCCATTGTCGCTGGTGAAGACAATGATGGTATTGTCAGCTTTACCCGCCTCATCCAGCGCCGCCAGAATTTTGGCGACATTCTGGTCCATAGCCTCGACCATTTCTTTGTATTTGGCCAGGTTGCCTCCATTGAAATGATAGGAGGACCCCAAGGTCTGCGCCACTGCGGCGTCCTCCCGCCCTTCCCACGGCCAGTGTGGCGCATTAAAATGAAGGCTAAGGAAAAAGGGCTTATCGTGGGGCGCCTGGATCGTTTTCACCGCCTCGTCCCCGAACAGATCGGTCAGGTAACCATTGCGTTCTAAAGGCGTATCTCCCTTAGCGAGGCCGATCCCGACATCCTTGCCCCCAATTACCATATGATGGCGAAAATAATCGGCAGCGCCTTCTACGATGCCGAAAAACTCGTCATAGCCGTGGTGTAGTGGACTATGTTTTGGCGGGTCTCCCAGATGCCATTTACCCACGAGCTTGGTGCGATACCCGATATCTCTCAGTACCGAAGCAATGGTCGGCTGCGCGAGCGGTACACCAACGCCTTCCGGCGCGGTCGGACTGAGAGGCTCCTCCAGCCCCAAGGCAAAGCGATACTGATAACAACCCGTCAAGAGAGCGGTGCGCGTCGGCGAACAGATCGAGCTGTTGGCATAGCCTTGCCGCAGCTGAACGCCCTGGGCACCGATGCTGTCGATCGCCGGCGTCCTGATATGATGAGACCCGGTGCAAGACAGGTCAGCATAGCCCAGGTCATCGGCCATGATGAAGATGATGTTGGGGCGCTTTGCCTTTGCGGTCGCTGCATGCGTTTCACTAGCGACGGCCGCCGCGCAGATTGCGCCAGCACCTCCCAGGAACGACCGTCGATCGACTTGCATAGCTTTCCTCTCTTTGGTCACGGCTCCGCCTTCAGTCAGCTAATGATACCGGCGAGTTAAACGGCGTGCATGTCAACGCGACGATTGTCGGTCTTGTAGGGAGCGGCCGCAACGGTTGCACGGACGGTCTTTTGCGCATGCCCCGGCTCGCCCCAGATGACGGTCACTTGCGACCCTATCTCGGCGTGATCGACGTCGATCACACATAGCGAAAGCATCTGCCGGAAATAATAGCTGTACCCTCTCGATGTCGAAACGCCGACTTCCTTGTCACCAATCCTGACACTGTCGGCGTACATGAAGCCGCGCTGATCGCGCGGCATTTCGATAAAGTGGTAGGGTTCTCCGGAACGGAAAAGCGAGGCATAGATATCGACGACGTCGTCGGCATTCCACACAAGAGTCCGAATGACGCGCGTCGGCTGCGCGACTTCCGTTTCGAGTGCTTTGCGGCCCAGAAAATCATGGTCGAACTTGATATTTTTCCCCCAGCCCAACTCCACCGGACTTCGATACCAATCTGCGACACTGTCGGATTCGAAACTGCCGGCGATATTGAACGTGGACGCGAAGGCAGGGAGGCCTGCCTTGAAATCGGCAAGATAATCCTTGAGTTCTTCGTCAAATATGGCGGGCAGATAGTCCGTGACGATGGTCGGAAAGCAGGCTTCGAGATGATTGATGAACGCCGCACGCCCTCCGAGCTTTCGGATGCCAAATTCGGCGCCTGCTTCTACCACAGCGTCATAGACGGCCTGGGCATCGTCCGATGGCCCCTGTAGTTCCCAGCCAGGCTCGCCTGACATGCCCTGTCGCAAGGCCACAACGGGGCGACCGGCGATGACGCAGTCGCCATTGCGCATGAACTTGATGTCCCGAATGGCCTCGCCAACGAGCTTTTCCATGACAGCGGCGGCCTTGGGACCGGCGACCTGGAAATTATAGCCCTCCTCTGCGATCGACTCGACCTGATAGGCGCCATGTTTGAGCTGATAGTCGATCCAAAACGTCCCGCGACCGAACAATCGCACTTCGTCATCGGCCAGACGGGTGAGAATGCCTTCGGCAATGACCTTGCCACGGCGATTCGTGTGGGTGACATGCTTTGATTGATTGATGTCGAATTTGGCAAAACTGTTCACGGAAAAATCCGAGAAGAGCTTCAGCACGTCGGTGCCCTTGTAGCGGCGCTGCCACAGGAAGGACCAATCGCCGATATAGCAATTGTCCTTCCACGACATGCTTTCATCGATCCAGTCCGTATATTCGGCCAGGCCCCAACGGGTCGTGAAATAGCCTTCGGGCGTCTTACGCATTTCGATGGGTTTCATAATCTCTCTCCGCGACAAGGATTAACCGGCGAACACGACGGTACGATGGCCATTGATGATTGCCCGGTCCTCCAGGAAAAGGAGAACTGCGCGAGACAGGACGCGCCGTTCGATGTCCCGCCCCTTGCGCACAAGATCGTCAGCGCTGTCGCTATGGCTCACCCGTTCGACGTCCTGTTCGATGATCGGACCTTCATCCAGGTCAGCTGTCACGAAGTGGGCGGTCGCGCCGATCAGCTTGACCCCTCGCTCGTGCGCCTGATGATAGGGCTTGGCGCCCTTGAAGCCCGGCAAGAAGCTGTGATGGATGTTGATGCAGCGCCCCGACAGAAATCCGGCCAGATCATCAGACAATATCTGCATGTACCGCGCGAGGACGATCAGATCCGCACCAGTGTCCTGAACAATCGCCTTAATCTGGGCTTCCTGCTCCGACTTGGTGTCTTTGGTGACTGGCAGATGATGATAGGGAATGTCGCCCACATTGCTGACCGACAGCGCCTCGCGCGGGTGGTTGGATACTATTCCAACGATATCCATCGGCAACTCTCCGAGGCGATAGCGGTAGAGGAGATCGCCAAGGCAGTGGTCGAATTTCGATACGAGAAGCAGTACGCGCTTCTTGCGGGAAAGATCGCGCAGGGACCATTCCATATCGAAGCGCTCTGCTACCGACGCGAAGTGATAGGAAAGGCGCGTGCCAGCATCAGCCTCCGCGGTAAACTCCATGCGCATGAAGAAGCGTCCGCTATCAACGTCGTCAAATTGACGAGCTTCGAGAATGTTGGCGCCTGCCTCGAACAAATTCGTCGCGACGCTGGCGACGATTCCTGGAACATCCCGGCACGCCAGCGTCAGGACATAACGCGGTAAAGATAGAATCGAATTCATAGATTTTCCGTCTTTTCGGCTTTCGAAGGCAGGCTCGATCAGTGCGAATGCCCGCTATGGTTTGTCTTCGGGAAGTGGCTCGCCATCATGGAGATAGGCTGGCGCCTCGATCAGGATGAACGCGATGCGGCAGACCCTGTCAGTCGTATTGCGCCACAGATGATTGGTGCCGCGCTGGATAATGATACCGCCCTGCCCCACCGTTTTCCTGGCACCGTCGTCCAACTCCAGTTCGATTTCACCCTCCAGCACGATACCGTAATCGATGGAGTTGGTGCGATGCATGGGGCTTGCCCGCCCAGGCATCATGTCGACCACACGGATCACCGATCCGCCGTCCAGGGTCAGTCCCGCATCACGAAGGCGGCCGTCGGTTTCGTCATTATTGTCGGCTGGAACGGTTGGCGTGGTCCAGATCAGCAGGAATGAGGCATCCCCGCTCGGGATCATCTTCGTCGGCGTGACGTCTTCCGATTTGAAGACCGCACGTCCGTGATCGTCATGACCGGTCACGACACGCTGGACCGGTGGAAGTCCGGAATCGGAAGTCACGCTCATGCTTTTACCACCTTCTGCTCGATTGCACCAAATGGCGCATGCCCATGCTCATCCACCGCCTGCATCCGCACGGTGTCGCCAAACTTCATGAATGCCGTGCGCGCCGCCCCTTCGTCGATCAATTCGATGCCCCGCCGTTCGGCAATGCAGGAAGAGCCGATCTCCCGGAAATTCGCGTTCGATACAGTGCCCGAACCGATCACCGTGCCGGGCACCAGATCCCGCGTGCGCGCGGCATGGGCCACCAGTTCGTGAAAGCCGTGGCCCATCGGTTCGCCATTGGCAGCGCCAAAACGCTGGCCATTCCAGTCGACGTTCAGGTTCAGGCAGACCCGGCCATTGCGCCAATTGCCGCCCAGTTCGTCCGGCGTGATCGCAAAGGGCGCCATCCCGCACGGCGGCTTGGCCTGTATCCAGCCAAAGCCAGTCTTCATTTCCGGCCCCGCCAGCGCACGCAAGGACCAGTCATTGATCTGAACCACCAAACGGATGTGGCCCATCGCGTCCTCTGCGCTTGTCCCCATAGGCACTGCATCCACGATGACCCCGAATTCACCTTCGAAATCGATACCCAATGCCTCATCGGGAAATTTCACATCGTCGCGGGGACCGTAGAATTTGTCGGACGTACCCTGATACATTAGCGGCGCCTGGGACGTTGACTCCTCGACACCTAAAACAGCGGACATGAGGTCGCCATGGCTCTGAAACGCAGAGCCATCGAGCCACTGCCAGGCACGCGGGAGGGGCGCTGCAAGCTCTACCTGATCTAGCGCCTCGGGAAATTCATCGATTGCGGCCAATTGCGCCATCGTCTCGCTCCAACGCTCCAAGGCTTCCTGCATGGTTTGCAACGGGGGCACGGCATAGCGCTTGCCGTCAGGCGATATCGCCACCAGTTTCCCATCTTTCGTACCATCGCGCAAAGTCGCCAGACGCATGCCGCATATTCTCCCGATTTCTTATCAGATTCTGGCGATAAGCAGCACGACGGGCAGGGGCAAAGGCATTCGGTCGATAGGCTCGCATCGATATAATGCGATGGTCGGCTTTCCTACAGTCATGCATTTAAGGTCGCAATTGCAACCGAATGTGCGGATCGAAACATGGCTAATTGGCTCAAGCGCGGCGCCACCACAGATGTCAAGGCAGAGGCGGATCGGAAGGTTCGCGATACAGTGGAAGCGGCGCTGGCCGATATCGAAAAACGTGGTGACGCCGCCATTCGGGAAATGAGCATCAAGTTCGATGGCTGGGATCGGGAAGATTATCGCCTGACCCAGGCAGAGATCGACCGGGCGGTCGACAGCCTGACCCCGCAGGAGCGAAAGGACATCGAGTTCGCACAGGCGCAGGTCAAGAACTTCGCTCAGATCCAACGCGCATCAATGCTGGATGTCGAGGTAGAAACCATGCCTGGCGTCGTGCTTGGGCATAAGAATCTGCCAGTCAACGCCGCAGGCTGCTATGTGCCGGGAGGTAAATATCCCCTGCTCGCGAGCGCTCACATGTCGGTCATCACCGCCAAGGTGGCCGGCGTTCCGAGGGTAATTACATGCGCTCCGCCCTTTCAGGGGAAAATTGCCCGCGCGATCGTTGCCGCCCAAGCCATGGCGGGAGCCGATGCGATCTACGCCCTTGGCGGCATCCAGGCTATCGGTGCGATGGCCCTCGGCACGGAAAGCATCCGTCCGGTCGACATTCTCGTCGGTCCCGGCAATGCCTTTGTCGCGGAAGCGAAGCGCCAGCTATTTGGTCGCGTCGGCATCGATTTATTTGCTGGCCCCACCGAAACCCTGATCATTGCCGATGAAATCGGCTGTGACCCCGAAATGGCAGCGACCGATATCCTTGGCCAAGTCGAACATGGCCCCGACAGCCCCGGCGTGTTGCTCACCAACAGCGAAAAATTCGCCCGTGAAACAATGGCTGAAATCGACCGCCTGCTCCAGATACTGCCGACCGCCGATTATGCCCGCAAGGCCTGGGAGACCTTTGGTGAGGTGATCGTTGCCGAATCCTATGAAGAGATGGTCACGATCGCCGACGAAATCGCGAGCGAACACGTCCAGGTGATGACCCGCGATCCCGACTATTTCCTGATGAATATGACCAACTATGGTGCGCTGTTCCTGGGCGCGCGTACCAATGTTTCGTTCGGTGACAAGGTGATTGGCACCAACCATACCCTCCCGACCCGGAAGGCGGCGCGCTACACCGGTGGTCTGTGGGTAGGCAAGTTCCTCAAGACCTGCACCTATCAGAAGGTTCTGACCGACGAGGCATCGGCGCTTGTCGGCGAATATTGCAGTCGTTTGTGCGCGATGGAGGGCTTCTCCGGGCACGGCGAACAGGCTAATATTCGCCTGCGCCGGTTTGGAGGTCGCAATGTTCCATATGCTGGTCAGGCCGAAGCATCTGAACTGACCCGCGCATGACAGCCCTGCCCCGCACGCCATCGTTTCGCCTTGACGGCAAACGCGCATTGGTGACCGGCGCGGGGCGCGGCATCGGTCTCGCGGCTGCCGCCGCACTGGCCGATGCTGGCGCGACGGTGACGCTGCTAGCGCGTTCAGCACAGGAAATAGAGGACGCTGCGCAGGCGATCGGAAACGGAGCGGTAGCCGAAACGCTCGACGTTACCGATATAGAGGGGATCGCTGCATTCTTCGCTGCGCGAGACCCATTCCACATCCTTGTCAACAATGCGGGCACCAATCGTCCCAAGCCAATGTGGGACGTGACGCCAGCGGACTATGACGCTGTGCTGGGCCTCAACCTAAAAGCGGCGTTTTTCGTAGCGCAAGCCTGCGCGCGGCGGATGATCGACACTGCCACGCCGGGGTCTTTGATCCACATCGGGAGCCAGATGGGCCATGTTGGTGGGCCAAACCGTAGCCTCTATTGCGCCAGCAAATGGGCAATGGAAGGCATGAACAAGAGTTTCGCACTCGATCTGGCCGTCCACAACATCCGTTCGAACACCATTGCCCCCACCTTTATCGAAACGCCGCTGACGCAGCCGATGTTCGCCGATACGGCCTTCAGGGCGGAGGTTCTCTCCAAGATCAAACTGGGTCGGATCGGTCAGGTGGAAGACCTCATGGGAGCGATTCTGTTTCTCGCCTCCAACGCCTCAGCGATGATGACCGGATCGAGCCTCGTGATCGACGGGGGATGGACGGCGGAACGAAGCAGAATAGGGCAACGCGATGACAGAATTGGACACCATCCCCGAACTGGACATCGACCCGTTCGACACGGCCTTCCTGTCCGATCCATTCGCCTACCACCCGCTCCTGCGCGACACGGCCCCCCTGCTTTGGCTGCCTTCCACCGGCTGCTATGCGATGGCCCGACATGCCGAAGTAACGGCCGCGCTCAAGGACCATGGCACGTTCGTGTCCGGGCGCGGCGTGGGCCTTGCCGATTTTGCCCGCGAAGAACCCTGGCGCGCGCCTTCCCTGCTGCTTGAAGCCGATCCGCCTTTGCATGATCGCACGCGCGGGTTGATGAACCGGATCGCGTCGTTGGCCAATTTGCGCAAGGTCATGCCGCAATGGCAGGCGAAAGCCGATATGCTCATCGAGAGCCTGGCAGGAACCGGCCCGTTCGACGCGGTGCCTGCCCTGGCCGAGGCCTTTCCGCTTTCCGTTTTCCCCGACCTGATCGGCCTGCGCAAAGAAGGGCGCGAGAATCTGATCCCTTACGCCACCGTCGCATTCAACGCCTTCGGTCCACGCAATGCCTTGCTTGCAGAGGCGATGGATGATGCGCGCGATGCAACCGTCTGGGTCGCGGAAAGCTGCCATCGCGACAGGCTGGAACCGGACGGTTGGGGCATGCAGGTCTATGAGGCGGCAGACCGTGGCGAGTGCAGCCATGACGAAGCGGAGCGGCTGGTGCGCTCGTTCCTCACTGCTGGAGTCGATACGACCGTCAATGGCATTGCGACCATGATCAAGGCCTTTGCCGCCTTCCCCGATCAGTGGCAGCGCCTGCGCGCGGAGCCAGGATTAACGAAGAAAGCGGTCGAAGAATCGTTGCGGTGGGGCAGCACCGTCCAGACCTTTTTCCGCACCACCGCGCGCGATGTGGATGTCGCGGGTTCAACGATACCGGAAGGCGCGAAAATACTGCTTTTCCTCGCCGCTGCCAATCGCGATCCGCGCCGGTGGGACGATCCAGACCGGTTCGACATCGGTCGGCAGGCCAGCGGCCATGTCGGCTTTGGTTTTGGCATCCACCAGTGCCTTGGCCAGATGGTTGCCCGCATGGAAACCGAGGCCGTGATCAACGCGATGCTGCCCCGCGTTTCGGAAATCCGCAGCGCAGGGCCGGTCAGGCATC
Organism: Sphingobium sp.; assembly: GCF_049304695.1. Lineage (GTDB taxonomy): Bacteria > Pseudomonadota > Alphaproteobacteria > Sphingomonadales > Sphingomonadaceae > Sphingobium. The sequence continues at coordinate 135,083 of NZ_JBAQOK010000081.1, read as the reverse complement.
GCCTCAATAACACCCTGCACGCCGTTGGCGCGCTGCCGATTGATCTCATTCCCGCCTGATAGAAAGATCCTTCATGTTCGAGCCTTTCCCCGGAAACTATGTTTGGAACCTGGCCACCAACCTGGCGCTGGTTTGCGGTGGCAATCATGGCGAGATTGATGAAGCCAACCGCCCGCTGATGGATGCTGCCAAATCGGGCGCGGACGCGGGTTCGGCGGCGTTGTTCGACAGCTGGATACGCGTCGCCGATCAGGTCAGGCGCAATGCCGAGCGCGACGAGGCGGAAGGTTTCATCCTGTCGGCTGGCACCAAATATCTGCGCGCCTCGGGCTATTATCTAGCCGCCGAACGCATGCAGAGCCGGGACTATGCCCCGCGCTGGGCGGCGTATGAGATGGGCCTCACCTTGTATCACAAGGGGGCCGCGATGCGCGGCCTGCATGTCGACAAGGTCGAGATAGCGTATGAAGGCAGCGCCTATCCTGCGATCTTCATCCATGATGGCAGCGGCACCCCCCGGCCGACGCTGGTTTCGGTCAACGGCCTCGATTCGATGAAGGAACAGGTCGATATGGGCGGTCACGGCGCATCGAACCTGGAGCGCGGCATGAACACCCTGTTCGTCGATCAGCCGGGCACAGGGGAAGCGATCCGCAAGCGCAATCTGCCCGCTGTCTATGACGCCGAACGCTGGGGCAGCCCGGCCTTCGATTATCTGTTGACACGCAGCGACGTGATCCATGACAGGATCGGTATATTCGGCCTGTCCTTTGGCGGATACCACGCCCCGCGCATCGCGGCGAACGATCCACGCTATGCGCTCTGCGCGGTCATGGGCGCGAACCATGTCTGGGGCCAGCGTCAGCGCGAACGCGTGTCGAACGAGGGCGAGAATCCCGTGCCCCACTATTGGGATCATGTCATGTGGGTGTTCGGCATCAATGACAGGCAAGCGTTTCTGGACTATGCCGATCAGATTACGCTGGATGGCCAAGTGGAAAAGATCAAGGTGCCGTTCCTGATCACGCATGGCGAGAATGATCGGCAGATCCCCGCCTATAACGCCCTGATGTCCTATGATCAGGCCGTAAACAGTTCAAAGCGCACTTTACGCATGTTCACCAAAGCGGATTTCGAGGTCGAGCATTGCGGCGCCGACAATGGTACTGGCATGCGCGATTATATCGCGGACTGGTGCGCCCAAACCTTCGCCGAGATGGACTGATGGCGCAATTCGCCTTTCACCATGGCGGGGTCTCCGTCCCCAGCCTTGACGAAGCGATCGACTGGTATGGCCGCGTTCTCGGCTTCGAGCTGGAAAAGCGGTTCTACATCGAAGCGGCGAAAAGTCACACCGCCATGATACGCAAAGGCGCGCTGCGGTTCGAGATATTCGAGGTGGAAGGGGCTGCACCGCTGCCCGAAGACCGCCGCCATCCCCCGCGCGACGTACAGACCCACGGCAATAAGCATGTCGCCTTTCGCGTGGGGGATCTGGATGCATTCCTTGTCGAAATGGCCGATAAGCAGGCAGACATCGCCCTTGTCGTGCGCGAAGCGTTCGGCAAGGGCTGCTTCATTCGCGACTGCGCGGGCAATCTGATCGAATTCGTCGAAGAGCCGTAAGGCCGTGCCGGTGCTAAACCTGTTCCCGTTTCAACACATCCGCCACACGGCGACGTGCGAGCACCGCCGATTTGTCGATCGGCAGTAAAAGCGGCTTCATCTCAAGCAGATCGCGCAAACCCATTCGCTTTTGAATATCGGCGATCATCGGCTCGTCTTCATTCTTGAATGCGCCTTCTACCCCAAAGGTGAAGGCCTGCGACACCTGCTCGTCACCCTGCTTGAGATTGCGCCCGCCGGCCCAGAAATAATGCGTGGTCCGTTCGGTTTCCGGCGTCAGCAAATGGCAGAAGGGCACCTGCACATATGTATCGTCCATATCCGCGTGATGCGCCACGTCGAAGCCGTTGCGCTGAATCAGGTTGGACGGCGCGCTCCAGCGCATTTCAGCCATAAGGCTCATGACAGGCGGCACATCATCCCACAGCGCGATCACCAATTGGGTGCGGTTACATTGCGGGCGGGTATAGCGCGATACGACCTCATCCCCTTCTTCAAAGCATATGACCTTGGTCGGAAAGGTATCGGTCGGATCGACCAGGAAGGGATGCAGAAATTCGACATGGGTAAGGTCCAGCAGATTGTCGATGACCAGCTGGTAATTGCCCTCGACGTGCAGATAGCCCGTTACCCAGTCGAACCGGGCGTCTTCCCGTGCGCTCAGCGCCGTTATGGTTGCGGGGTCTGCGTTGGCCGGATCGCCCATCCATATCCACAGCATGCCATATCGTTCCACCAGCGGATAGGCCCGCACGCGGATCGCGCCGGTAACGGGGCCGTGCGGGTTGTGGCTGCATCGTCCGTCGGGTCCAAAGCGCAGCCCGTGATAGGGGCAGGCGATGGAATCGCCATGCAGTTTGCCATTGGCCAGGGCAGCAAAGCGGTGCGGACAGCTGTTCGCCAACGCCACGGCAACCTGTCCTTCAGTGCGATACAGCACCACCTCTTCACCCAGAAATGTCCGGGCCATCGGCTCTGCACCCAGCAGAGACGACCAGGTCGCGGGATACCAGCTTTCGCGGATGAAGGGCATATATCTATCCTCTCGCCGTGCGCTCCACCAACATCGGCAGGGCCACGCTTTTTCCATTGCTTTGTTCTTAACCGGTGCGAATGCTGAACGGCATGGCGATCAGTTCACAAAAACGGCTTTTCCGTCCGGATTTTTCAGCCCCCGGCATGATCAGCGGTCTGGTGGCCGATGTCCGGCTGGCGGGTGCGTCAATCGCCCGCTTCACACTGCGCGAAACGGGCAGTCTGGCCATGCATGGGATGCCCTATCTCTTCGTCGCGCTTCAAGGCTCCTGCCACGCAGACCTGCCGGATGGACGGCAGGTCAAGATGGAGCCTGGCGACGCAATGCTGGCGTTGGGCGGCGCTGTTGCGCGTCTCGCTGCGAGCGATGGCTTTGCCCACTGCGCCGACATGGGTGAGGTGTGGCGGGCCAATGCCGCCCCCCCGGCTTCGATCGAGGGTTATGAACGTCCGGTGGATATCGATTGGGGCGACGGCCCGCCCGGCTGCGTCCTACTGGGCAGCGTGATGGTGCTATCGCATCTGGCCACGAGTTTACCGATCGTGGCAGCGTTGCCGCCCGTCCTGCTGATGCGGGGGGACGAAAGCGGACTGACTCTCTGGACCGATGCCCTGCTCCAGACGCTGGCTGCAGAAGGCAAGCAACCATCCGACGGATTTGCTGCGATCAGTGCGGTCATCGCCCAGTTGATACTGGCGCAGATCCTGCGCGCGCATCTTGCCAGTCATGCGCCCGCGTTGACCGACATATTGGACAAGGGCCAGTCCCGCGCACTGGCCGGGTTGATGCGCAGGTTGCAGCGGCACCCGGAACGGCGATGGACCCTGATCGGCATGGCGCGCGAAGCAGGCATGTCGCGTACGCGCTTCGCCGAATATTTTGGCCATGTGACAGGCACGACGCCATTTCGCTACCTTGCGGCCTGTCGCATCGACCGGGCCGATGAACTGTTGCACGAAACCGACCTGCCCATAGCGGACATCGCACTACAATGCGGCTACCGATCCGAGCGGGCCTTTCGTGAGGCGTTCGTCCAGGCGCATCAGATGCGCCCGCTGGCTTTCAGAAAAGCGCGGCGGGCGCAATCTGGCTGATTCAAATGGCGTGCTCATCGTCCTGGGTCAGATTCGCCAGGTCGCCGCCGATCGGCTGCTTGCCGGGCTTTGAGCGCCGAAAAGCGTCAAAGCTCTTGCGATCGGCATCGAATGCCATGTCCCACGGTATATTATCGCCCCGGAAAATCGCGGGCGCATTGGCCGACCACAGCAGCGAGCCGAACTTGAAGTCCCACGCACGCGGCACCCAATGATCGTCCAGATAATCGGTATCGGCATGATATTCCGCTTCGCCCGCATGGCCGGGCATTTCGCAATAATAATAGATGGCACTGGACACGCGATGGCGTGAAATGCCGCCGCTGGTGTTCATCGATGTATTCTTCCACCCCTTATTGTCCATGATGTTGGCGCCCAGCATCACCTCGTCAATGTCATCGCAGCCAAAGGCGATGTGCATGAATTTGAAATGGTCGGGCGCGATCGGCAGGTCACAGTTCACCCAGAAGATCGAATGATGTTCAAACGTGCCAGGGGCGCGGGAAAAGATGCCGGTGCCCTTGCTGTGATCGACATAACGGAAGCCCATGTGGCGCTCGTAAAATTCAAAGCTCCCCACATAATCGGGACTGAAGAACACCACATGATTGATCGTCTTGGGGATAGCCCGCTTGCGCCAGATGCGATGCTGGTTGAAGCGTGGCCAGTGCGATGGGGTATTGACCGGGCTGGTTTCCGACACCACCGCCTGCTTCGCCCACACACGCAGGGCGATCGGCTGCCCATCGGGACACACGCAACGCACAGTGCCGTCATCATCGCGCGTCACGGGAACTTCCCCGGCAAGGCTGCTGGCGATCCGCTCCAGATTTTCCGCAGTATTCACGCCCCAGACGGTTTCCTTGAGCCCGTCGCCTTCAAATGGGTCGGGTGATGGCAATCGCGCATCACCGTGCCGCAACAGGATGACGCGGCTGCCGGACTGGAGGCGGAAAACCACCTTGTCATCGCTCGCACTATCCAGCGGCAGTCCAAAATCAGCCCAGAAGCGCATATGTTCGGCAATGTCGGTGACGCCGAAAACAACGCTTTCAACGCCAAGCACGGCCGTTGACGAAATGGGGGGCATAGGATCTCCTGGAATCTGTCAGGCATCCTTTTTGCCTCCCGTTGCGCCCATACAGAAACATAAGTTTCCGATGCCATGCTATCGACGCTACCGATGGATGGTCGACCGATAGGGTTTCCAGTTCCTGATGCGCCCGTCAGGCTTTCCGAAACAGGATTGTCAGCAAGAACAGGAAGGTCTTGAAATCGATCAGTTTCAACGCAGCCCGCGCTTCGGCGGGGGTGAGCTTGGCAACCATCGGCATCGCTCCGAATATCTTCCCTCGGATCACCAGAGCATTGCCATCACGCTCCAGTTTGCGGATCGCCATCAATTCCTTATCCTGGGCATCGAGGATCTTGGCAACCGGCACTTTTTTCGTGTTGTTCATCAAAAGGCCCTCCCGCATATCTTGTCATAGTCGATGCCCATATCGTCCATCATCTGGATCGCCGTGGCGCGCCCTGCTCCGAAAACGCCGCCACCTGGATGCATGAATGGTCCAACAAGATAGAGGCCTTCCACCCCAGGCACACGGAACGACCCCAGATCGGCCGTCGGCCGATGGCCCGCCGATTGATAGAAGAACGGCGCGCAGCCATGAACATCGCCGCGAATGAAGCTGGCGGGACTGTCGCGCTCATGGTCCAGAGGTGAACGGATCAGCCGCCCTGTGATATTGTCGTCATCAAGGTTCGCGTAGAATTTGCGATATTGCGCCAATGCCTTCTCGGCGATCTCGTCCTTGCGCTCATCCCAGGTAGGGGGGCCACCGGGGTAAAGATTGTAAGGCCCAAAGTTCACACCGTAGAACAGGCCTGCGCCCGCAGGTGCGCGGCTGGGATCGAAAATGGACGGGTCGCCGCCCGCAATCAGCCGGTCGCTCACCTCGCCACGCCGCAACTTGTCATATTCCAGAGACATGTCGCGGACGGTGTAGAAATCCATCAGCTCCGTCATCAGGGCGTTGGCATCGTTGCCGACCTTCAGCCGCAGTTGCTCCTTCAGCGTCAAATGCGTCAGATTAATGGAGAAAGTGGATTGGGTGACCCGCTCGGCCCTGTCGAGGACCGGTTCAGGCGTCTCACGCACGAACTTGCGCAAAACATGGGGATGGATAGCGCCGATCACGCCATCCTTTGCCATGAACGTCTCCCCATCGGTCAGTTCAAGCCCTACGGCCTTCCCGCCGGAAACCAGCACGCGCGATACTTCGGCGTTGCAACGGACTTCACCGCCGAAATGCTCGATCGCGCGTATCAGTGCCTTGGTAAGCTGGCCGGAGCCGCCCTTGGGGGTAGAACAGCCATAGGTGTGAACGATCCCCGGCATCACGAAAGCGCCCATGCCAGTACCCAATTCATCGGGCATTTGCAGGTTTTCCGTCACCATGCGTACGATGTGCAGCTTGAGCAATTCGCTGTCGAAATAGGCGTCCACGATGTCCAGCGCAGAGCGTTGCATCAGGTCGAGGAGAAAGCGCCCTTCGTCTGACTGATCCATCATCGCCACAAAAGCGCCGAGCGGGAACGGCGGGCTGTAGAGGCCGCTCACCAGCATTGGCAGCGCCATCTGGCTCATGTTGACAAATTTGCGATAGCTTTCAGCGTCCTTCGGGCTGGCCACCCGTGCGATTTCCTCGCACGTCCGGTCCAGATCCTTGTAGCTGCGGATGACTGTGCCATCGTCCCAGATGCTCACATGGACGAGATCGGGATAGATATATTCCAGGCCGAACTTGGATAGCAGCCCCAACTCGTCATCGCGGAGCATGGGGTTGCCCTGGATCATGATGTGGACGGCGGAATGTTCGTCATGCCAATAGCCCGGTTGCAGCAATTCCCGCGTCGAAACGCCGCCGCCAAGGTGCGGTTTGCGTTCGAGCACAAGCACCTTCTTGCCCGCCTTCGCCATATAGGCTGCAGCGGTCAGGCCATTATGCCCCGCCCCCATCACCACGATGTCATACTGGCTCATGCCTGATCTCCGGAAAAAAAGCTGCGGAAGCCGGAAATGCCGGGCACATGGCTCGCTGCGCCGCCATCGCAGACCAACACCTGGCCAGTCATGTTACGCGCAGCATCACTGGCAAGGAACGCTACCGCCTCCGCAATATCCTCTGGATCGCCCAGTTGATCGCGCAGCGTTTCGTCTTCCACAACCTTGCGCAACGCCGGCGGGAAGGCTGCGCGCAAGGCCGGCGTCATCGTCATGCCCGGTGCCACCGCATTACAACGCACGCCCAGATGTCCATGGCTGGCCGCAATCGCGCGCGTCATTTGGATGACGGCCGCCTTGCTGCTGGAATAAGCGGACTGAATGACGTGCCCCTGCAGGGCGAGATTGCTCACGGTGTTGACGATACAGCCTCTCGTCTGGACCATATGGGGCAGTGCCGCGCGGCAGGCTATCATCGTGCCGCGGACGTTCACCGCATATGTACGGTCCCATAGCGCCGTCGTCATATGTTCGATATCGCCGTCATGCCGGGCGACCTCCAGTTCCAGCAGCGCGGCATTATTGTGCAGGACGTCCAACCTGCCCAATTGTGCTACGGTCTGGGCGATCAGCGCCTCTATCGAGGCTTCCTGTTCCAGATCGAGCGCGATCGCCACTGCCCCCGGAAGCTCTGCCGCGAGCGAGGCAGCCCGGTCTGCGGCGATGTCGGCAATCACGACGCGCGCGCCGCGCGCCGTCATCAACCGTGCCGTCGCAGCGCCGATGCCACCCGCGCCGCCGGTTATGATGGCGACCTTCCCATCCATGCGAATTGCGTCACCTGTCATGGCTTAACGGTCCTTTCCTGTTCGATCATTCGGTCCAGCGCGCGGCGCACCATCACCGCACCCTTGTCGGATGGCAGCATTGCTGGCCCCTGCTCCCAAAAATCCCTGCCCCCGATCCGGCGGCTCTGCGCCTCCAGCATCGGTTTATCTTCAAAGGCGAAAGCCTGGTTGAGACCCTGCAACACAACGGGCGCGATCGCTGGATCAGCAGAAACGGCGTCGCTGGTGTGGCAGAAGAAATAATGTGTCGTCGTCGCGGTTTCCGGCGTCATCACATGACATGTCATGCTGTCCATCGGCGCAGTGGCCATTTCACCGGGTCGGGCGAGCATGATCCGTTGCACCATGTTCCCAGGTGCCTGCCAGAGTATATTATTGTAGAAATCACCCTTCCCATCCGCCACGCCCAGCGCCTGAGCATGTAAGGGTGCCAGCTTATCGTCGTTTGCGGTCCAGCTGATCGTGATCGCGTCGCCATCCTGCTGCACGGACGCACGCGCGCGGGTATTGATACCCCCGCCCAACAGTGTGGCATGGAGATAATCCGCGTGCGTCAGATCCATGATATTGTCGACCATCAATCGATAGTCGGCGTTGGAATGAAGATAGCCCTTCACCCGCGCTTCAACCGGGGTCCGATCGATAAAGCCATAGTCCGGTATCAGCGCAGGGTCCGCCGTTTCATCCCCCAGCCAGAGCCAGATGGCGGCATGGCGCTCCTCGCACGCGAACGTCCCTACCGAAAGCGCCCGAGACACCGGACCGTGCGGGTTTTCCACGCACACGCCGTTCAGGGCGAAGCGCAATCCATGATAGGCACATCTGATGGAATCATCGGCGCACTGCCCCATGGAGAGCGGCACCAGCCGGTGGGGACAGGTATCGGCCATCGCGTGGATCATGCCATCACGCGCGCGCGCCAACAGGACATGCTGCCCCGCGATCTGACGTCCTATCATGGCTTCGGGGCGCACTTCATCGGCCCATCCGGCCAGATACCAGCAATTGCGCAAAAACATGTCCATCTCCTGCAAAAACCCACATTCTTTTATTGAGGACGCTGCTTGATCCTTTGCTCCATGCCGGTTTAGAGCATTGGCCAACCACGGTAAGACGGCACTTTTTAGTGCCTGGTGCAGGAGCGGAAAGCGGCGTCGATATGGGAGAGGACCGCACAATCGATCTATCCGGCATCGATGCCTGTTTCCACGCCGATGTCGCCGCGCTTCACCGGAATATGAGCGACCACGGCGTACAGCGTGACGATCCTGTCAGGAGCGTTTTTGGTCTTTTGGGCGATCGATGGTCGACGCTGATCTTGCTGGTCCTGTCACTTGGCACATGGCGCCATGCCGAATTGCGCCGTGTGCTGGGCCGTTTAGGTGCGGAGGAAAGGATTTCGCAGCGCGTGCTGACGCTCAAATTGCGGACGCTCGAACGCGAAGGCATGGTCACCCGACAGGTGATTGACAGCATACCGCCCAAGGTCAACTATGCGCTGTCCCCTCTGGGTCGAGAACTTCATTCGGAAGCGGACCTACTCATCAAATGGGTCAATGCGCGCGAGAGTGCCATCAGGCTGGCGCGCGCCAAGTTCGACCAAATTACAGACTGACGCCGTCAGACCTTGAATTGATTCATGCGATATTCCGCCTCGATCTGATGCCGGTATACCCCTTCCACCGAATCGAGCGGAACCACATTTCCGGTGTTGGCGATCACGACATTGGCGGCGGCAGCCATCCGTTCGACCACCCAGCGGAGCGCGCGGTCGTGATTATTGGTAATGTTCCACTGAACGGTTTCGCGAATGGGCGGAATGTCGAACGGAATTTCGCGGATGACCAACGGAAATTTTCGAACCACCATCTCGGCCATGCGACGATGCATCGTCGCCACGCGCTTGGTGCCGACCACCAGGCCTGGCAAGGAGAGGAACGTCGGCGCCACGATTTCAACGCGGCGCTGCTGCTTCTGGCGGCGCACGAACCAGTCTTCGAACGCAGGCACCCGCGCCTTTCCGAAACGCGGTGAAACATGCCCCAGTTCGAAATAGAGTTGACGCGTCATCGCCCCGGCGAGCGCGGGATTGCGACTGTCACCGACCACTACATAATCATCCTCGAACAATACCTGACTCGGATGATCGGGGGAGATAGCATAATCGATGGTCAATAGGAGGTCGATATAACCGCGCTCGATCGCCTCGACCGGGTTGTCGTGCATCGGCTGGATTTCAAAGCGCATATGGGGCGCGTCTTTTTCAAGATCCACCAATACGCCCGCTAGCAACACTTCGGTGGAATAGTCCGACGCCATCATCCGTATGACGCGGTCGGCCGTAGCCGGATCGAATGGCGGCGCTACCGAAACAGTCGTGCGTATCTGCTCCAGAACGGCGCGCACCGGCTCGATCAATTCTTCCGCCCGCGCGGTCAGGATCATCGCCCTGCCCTTTACCACCAGCAGTTCGTCGCCGAAATAATCGCGTAGACGGCCCAGCGCACTCGACGTGGCCGATTGTGACAGACAGAGCCGGTCGGCGGCAAGGCTGACGCTACGTTCCGTCAGCAGCGCGTCCAGCGCCACCAACAGGTTGAGATCGAGTCGCCCGAAGCGCATTGCCATCCCCCCCGCTCCGCTAAATCGTGGCCTGTGCCATCGTATCGAGAGCGCTGGCGACTAGTGTAGCAAGATTGCCGTCATGTGCAAAACCCGCGCGCTCTGCTGCGGGAGTTTCCAGGGGCGGCTGGGAGGCAAAGGCCGCTTCCAATGCCTGATCCGGCACATAAGTCACGAGTTCCGCAGGAACCGAGCATGCGCGCGCAATCTCACCCACCAGGTCGCCCATGGCGATCCGCTGTGCTGGAAGCGTCACCGCGCGCGTGGGTGGCAGAAGCCTGCTGTCCATCGTCAAAGCATGCGCGAAGTTGGCTGCACAGCGCTGAACCGACTGCACCCATATCGTCCCTGCCGGAGAAACGGGACAAGTAAACGGTTGGCCTGCCTTGAGCGCATGAAAAAGGTCCGACATGAAAGCAGACTTCATGCCGGACGGTCCCTTGGGCCGGGCGACAATCCCCGGCAGGCGCAACGTCACGCCGTCAATCATGCCACGGTTAGAGAACATCGCCACCGCATGTTCCATCATAGCCTTATGTCCACCATAGATCATCTTGGGGGACAATGGCGTCGCATCATCGACATGCGTGGGAAATGGATCGCCGAACACGGCGATGGAACTGGCGTAGACGACCCGCAAGCCCGGCGTGATGGCCGATGCTTCCAATAGAAGATCGTACATGGCGTCGATGTTGATCCGGCGCGATGCATCCGGATCGGCTTCCGCCGCCCCGCCCGGCACTGTTGCCAGATGGATCAGCGCATCGCAGCCCTTAGCTAATGCGCCAGCCCGCACGGAGGCATCGCTGAGGTCGCCGGTAATAACCTGCGCGCCCTCAGGAATGCCGCCCGCTATCGTGTCGATGCCAATGACATGGTGGCCAGATTCAAGCAGTTGCCTGACGAGTTCACGTCCGACAAATCCGCCAGCGCCGGTGACCACTATGTTCATTGTCATCAGTCCTTCAGAAGTTGCCGGAAAAGCGCAGGCCGTAGGTGCGCGGTGCCGAATAATGGCCAACCGCAAGCCCGATGGGCGAAGATTGCGGTGCGAGGTTCCGGCGTTTGTCCTCGATATTGCGGACAAAGCCAGTCAGCGCCCAGCCGCCTTCCGCGTCACGGATCGTCAGCGACGCGTCGCTGGTCCAATAAGCCGGGATATGTTCGAAATCGAGATATTCGAATGCCCCCCACTGGCTGTCGCGCCAGGCGGTATCGATGTTCCCCACCAGTTCAAGACCATTGCCCATTGGCACGACCTGCTCGGCGCCCAGGTTCACCGTCCACTTCGGACTGAACAGCAGCGGATTACCCGAGCAGTTGAAATCCTTGACCGGTGCTCCCCCGGCAGTTCCCCCCGTAAAGGTGAAAGGACATCCGATATTGTCGCGGGGTGCGGCGGTGAAAAGGTGCAGGTCATTATATTTCGTGTCGAGATACTGGACCTTCGCAGTCAACGTCGTCCCGCGCATCGGATTGACCACCAGATCAGCATCAAAACCCTTGATGGTCGATTTGCCTGCATTTTCGCTGGAATTGATAAGCGTACCGGATGTGTCCACCGTGAAATAGGTGATCTGCTGGTCACGATATTTCCAGATGAAGCCTTCAAGGTTCAACTGGACATGGTTGTTGAAGAAACGGTTTTTCGAACCGATGGTATAGGCGGTGATGAACTCGGGCTTGTAGCTCGTCTTGCTCTCGGTCAACTGGAGTCCGCCTGCCCGATAGCCACTTTCAACCGTGGCATAAAGCAGGTTCTGCGGCGACACGTCGAACTCGGCAGACGCTTTCCACGTCACCCGTGAATAGGTTCGGGAATCGACCACGGGATTGTCCGTCTTGAGGATCGTGCCCACGCCGTTGAGAAGCGGAAAGACTTGATAGCCGGCCTGGTCGCTGCTCGCTGGAGAAATCCAGCCATTGGATTTGAGCCAATTGATCGTGTCGGTCGTGTTCAGGAAATTGGGATAGTAGGGCACGTTACCAGGCGTGGCGCAACCGGCCCCGAAAGACGCCGGCGGGGTCAGGTTCGCTGGTGGCAGTCCGCCACAGAAAGTGATGAAGTTGTTGATGCCGCCGTTCATCGCCTTCTTGTCATGGGTATAGCGCGCGCCGCCGATCAGGCGGAATCGGTCCGATACGTTGGCAGTCAGTTGCCCGAACCCGGCATAGCTATCGGTCTTCTGAACATAATTGGAAATCGGCAGAACGAATTCCTGATTATACTCCGTATTCGCCCTGATCTTCTCATTCAGATAAAAGCCACCCACAACATAATCGATCATGCCGACATTGCCTGACAGGCGGGCTTCAAGGCTTTTCTGGCTCACCTTTTCCTTGGTATGTGCCGTGTTGAACGCCGGACCGTAGAACAAGGTGTCATCCTTGCTCCGGCGGTAGGACGGGATCACCGTCAGCTTGCCGATTCCGGTTGTCCAGTTCAGCTCGGCATTCACACCCCAATAGGTGCTGTCCTGCTTCTGCTCGGCATTCATGGGGCTGAGGAAACCAAATGCGGGGGCGCCGATATTTTGCGTCCGGAAGGCATTCGATGCAGGTGTGTTGAAGCCTTCGCTGTTGTTGAGGCCCGATGGGACGAACACATAACCGCCTGCGCCGTCGGGGGCGTAGCTACCGACATAATTGCCGCCAACGCCCTTGCCTCCAACATGCGTATAATCGGCGCCAATGCGCAGCGACAGGTCGCTTGTCGGCTCGAAAAGATATTGCGCACGCAGCGAACCGCGCTTGGCATCGTCCGTGCCGTCGCGGTTGAACCCGTCACGGACGGCATAGGCAGCGCCCAGGCGCAAAGCGCTGTTTTCGCTGACGCTCAGGTTTACGTGCGTGTCGGCACTAATCGCATTGTAGTTGCCGTACGACAGATTGAAGCCCATCGAATCGCGACCGATGACCGGGCGTGCCGGAATGATATTGATCGCGCCGCCGGTGGCATTTCGACCATAAAGAATGCCTTGCGGCCCCTTGAGCACTTCGACACGCTCAAGATCGTAGAAAGCTGCGCCAAAGACGCCGCCGGCGCGGCCAAGAACGACCCCGTCGTAGCTGAGCGTGACGGCTGGATCATTATAGCTGTTGTTGGTGACGTTACCCACCCCGCGAATGAAGACCGATGCGTTGGCACCGCCGTTCGAGGGGACAGACAGTGCTGGCACAGTCTTGGTGATATCGACGGCGTTGGTGATGCCGCGCTGAAGCAGATTATCGCCCGAAACGGCGTCGATCGCGATACCCGCCTTCTGGAGCGATTCCGACTTTCGCTGCGCGGTTACGACGATTTCGGCGATCCCGTCACCGCTGGCAGCATCCGCCTGCGCCTCCTGCGCATGGGCAGGGGCCGAAAAGGCCACAGCGAGAAGCGAAGTTGCGCCCAAAAGTTTGAGATACATATAGTGTCCTCCCCGATTTGTCGTTTTTCTTGATGAGATGAGAGCGCAGATAGGCCTCCCCACGCCAAACATCTCGTCTTTTGTATGGATTGGTTCCTATCCACCATTTGGATTTGTGCGCGTCCCCTTTGTCGTTAGACCGGGGTGCCATGAACAAGGCACATATAAGCAGCATCGGCACCGCTCTCATCGTAGGGGGGGGCATTGGCGGCATGGCAACGGCGATCAGCCTGGCCGAGCGTGGGGTATCGGTTGACCTGATTGACCTCGATCCTGAATGGAGGGTCTATGGTGCCGGGATCACGATCACCGGCCCAACATTGCGCGCATACAAGCATCTTGGCCTACTGGAAGACATCAAGCGCCAGGGCGCGATTACCATCAAGACCCGGCTGTTTCGCTATGATGGCACGCATATGCTCGACCTGGAGGAACCGCCGCTTGAAGAAGGCGTACCTGGCAATGGCGGTATCATGCGGCCTGTCCTTCACCGTATCATGCAGGCCCGCCTGCGCACGCTGCCTGTTGATGTCCGCCTGGGGCTTACCGTAACCTCTCTGGTGAACCGGGACGGTGGGGTTGATGTCCGCTTCTCCGACGACAGCACGAACCGCTACGATCTAGTCGTCGGTGCTGACAGCGTTTATTCGGGCGTCCGCGAGATTGCGTTTCCGCACATGGCCCCGGCACAATCTACAGGTCAGGGCTGCTGGCGCGTTTCGATCCGCAAGCCTCCCACGCTCAACATGACCGAATTTTATCTGGGTCATGCCAATCCGTGCGGCATCACGATCTGTGCGCCGGACATGGTCTATATGTGGTTGCTCACACCGCATATTGAGCGCGAATCTTTCATGTCCGACGAGGAGCTATTTGCCACTTTGAAGGGTTTGCTGGCGGACTATGGAGGCCATATCGGCTGGATTCGCGACAACATGACCCGCGACGATTGGGTCAACTACCGTCCGTTGAATGCAGCTTTGCAACCCAAAGACTGGTTCAATGGGCAGATCGTGCTGGTAGGCGATTCGGTCCATGCGACGACCCCTCATCTGGCGTCGGGCGCTGGCATGGCGGTGGAAAGCGGGATCGTGCTGGCAGAGGAACTGGCCCGCGCAGATGACGTGGCCATTGCGCTCAAATCCTATCAGGAGCGTCGCTTTGAACGGTGCCGCGACGTCATCGAAACCAGTGTCGCCGTGGGCAAGCTGCAACTGGAGCATGGCGACCCGAATATTCACGCCCATATGCTTCAGGACGCCCTCAAGCGGCTCAACGAACCCTATTGAAATCAGTCCTGAGAAGGAACGTGTTCATTCCTATGCAGGCCTCCGCCTGCCCAGCGTAAAAAGGGGACTGTTGGCATTGCGCCAGCAGTCCCCTTTTTCGATCTTTGGCATGGGCGAATTCAGCGCGCCGCTCCCCCTGCAATGATGTCCGCAGTTGCGGTCAGTCGATCAGCGATGGTGCCGCTGCGCGCTATCGCTGCGTGCCGTCCAATAAAGGCCACAGGCCACGGCGAAACCGGCAGCTGCCAGGTAAGCCAGCGTCTCAAAGCTCTGCATTAATCCGCCCATGCGGATCGCTACGAACGTCACGACCAGCGGACTTAGCCACTGGCCGAGCGCAAAGGCCGATTGCCACAGGCCCGTGCCGCGCCCACGCACTTCGAACGGCAGGACATTCATCGCCCACACCAGCAATGTGGGCAGTAACATGCCGGCCCCCAACTGGTTGATGAAACAGCCGACCAGGAACCCGGTGACATGGCCTGTCCGCCCCATCAGCATGAAGCCCACCGCCAGCAAACCAAACTCTATCAGTAGCAGGCGCGAGACGCCGATGCGACTGATCCGCGAATAGATGAACGTGCCCAAGGGCACACCGATGCTGGCCAGCGATGTCAGAAAGCCAATCCGCGCCGCGCTGCTCAGGCCCAGCAGGGCAAGCCCGGACGATGCCTGAATCTGTACAGTATAGAAAAACACCGAGCCATAGATCGTAACCGCCGCGATCCCCGCCATCTTCACCCATGGGAAAGCCGCACCGGCCTGGTGCCCGGATGGCTCCGCTGCATCCGCCCGTGCCGCTTCGCGCGATGGTTCCCACGTATATTTCGCCACTAAGCCGAACATGATGAGAGCCGAACCATAGACCCAGAACAGCGTCCGCCATCCCGCCTCGCCCAACACGCCGCCCAGATTGAAGAAGATGAGGGCAGAAACCGATGCGAAGGCGGTCTGTCCGGCCAGCCAGCGATCACGCGCCGCACCGCGAAAATAATCGCCGATCATCGTGGTCGATAATACGTAGATCAGCGCCTCCGCCACACCCACGCCGATGCGGGAAATCAGGATGTGGGTCAGGTCGGTCAGCACCAAGGGCGCCATCCCGACGGCAGCATATAACAGCAAAGCGGTCAGCAACAGTTGACGCCGCCCAAAGCGATCGCCCAGCATCCCGGCGAACGGACATAATAATGCCACGCATAGCGACGGCATCGTCAACACCATCGGGACGAGATATTCGTGGCCCCTGACGGTGGAAAATTCCGCCATAAGCTGCGGCAGGACCGGTGCGAGCAGAACGACCGCCATAGTCGTCAGCGTAATCGGAAGAAGAAGCGCAATGCCGGTCATCACGCCTGGCTGTTTCATGGCAGTCATCTGTACCTGTTTCTCCCCGCGCGATATGTCTTCCCTATCGCGCGGGGAACCATCTTCCGTCACATCATGCCTGTCCAATCGATAGCAAAGGCGCGGACCTATCTGTCCGATAGATTACAGGCGAGGCCCGCGGTTGTAATGTGCGCGTCAGTCAAATGCCGCCGAGTGCGACATATTTGGTTTCGAGATATTCCTCGATACCAGCTTGCGCGCCCTCACGGCCCAATCCTGACGCCTTAACCCCGCCAAATGGCGCAACCTCGGTCGAAATCAGGCCTTCATTTACGCCGATCATCCCGAACTCCAGTCCTTCGACCACCCGGAAAACACGTCCCAGGTCGCGTGCGCAAACATAGGCCGCAAGGCCAAAGGGCGTGTCGTTCGCCATCTCGATCGCTTCCTCTTCCGTTTCGAAACGAAAGATCGGCGCAACGGGGCCGAACGTCTCATCGCCAAAGATCATGGCTTCGCGCGGTACCTGCGCCAATACGGTCGGCGCAAAGAAATTGCCGCCCAATGGATGACGCTTTCCTCCCGCCACGATTTGCGCGCCCTTGGCCACCGCATCGGCGATATGCTCTTCGAGCTTGGCCAGCGCTGCCTGATCGATCAAAGGACCGATGGCGGTCCCGGCTTCCGTGCCGACGCCGACCTTCAGCGCGCTGGTTGCCTGGGCAAAACGTTTGGAAAAGGCATCGTGGATACCTGCCTGTACCAGGAAGCGATTGGCACCGATGCACGACTGGCCACTGTTGCGATATTTCGCCATCAACGCCGCGCTGACTGCCACGTCGAGATCGGCGTCGTCAAAGATGATGAATGGCGCGTTTCCGCCCAGTTCCATGCTGGTACGCTTGACCGTCGGCGCACATTGTTCAAGCAGCATCGCCCCGATCTGGGTCGATCCCGTGAAAGACAGCTTCCGCACGATGGGGTTAGCGGTCAATTCGCCGCCGATGGCGCTGGCGGCACCCGTGACGATGTTGCACACGCCAGCGGGGAGGCCCGCCCGCTCGGCCAGCACGCCCAGCGCCAATGCGGTCAGCGGTGTCTGGCTGGCCGGTTTGATCACGCCGGTACAACCCGCCGCCCAGCCCGGTCCGGCTTTGCGGGTAATCATCGCCGCTGGAAAATTCCAAGGCGTGATCGCTGCAAAGACCCCGATTGCGACCTTTTGGACAAGGATACGGCGACCGTGCAGATTCTCGGGAATGATCTGGCCGTTGACGCGCTTGGCCTCTTCGGAAAACCATTCGATAAAGCTGGCGGCGTATAATATCTCGCCCCGCGCTTCCGCCAGAGGCTTGCCCTGTTCCGATGTGATGATCAGCGCCAGATCGTCGATATTTTCGATCATCAGGTCGTAGAACCGGCGCAGCGTCACCGACCGTTCCTTGGCCAGCGTACCCCGCCAGGCCGGCAAAGCGCGGGCGGCGGCATCGATTGCGCGCCGCGTTTCATCCGCGCCGCCTTTGGGCACGCGCGCAATCAGTGCGCCCGTCGCAGGATTACGCACGTCGATGGTCTCGCCGCCATCGGCATCGATCCAGTCACCATCGATCAGCATCGCCTGCTTCAGCAGCGAGGTATCCTTGAGCGGCAACAATGTTGGGGTTTCCATGATGCTACGAACCTCAGGCAGGGTTTCGGCCGACGAAGAACAGTGCGTCCTCGTCGCTCGTGGGATTGAGGCCTGCAGCCTCCTGACCGCGACGCAGCGCGACCATGTCGCGTTGATAGACGCGCGCCGTGGGGTGGCGCAGCGGGCCGCCATTATAGCCCTGCAACCAGCCTTCATATTTCCACATCATGCGGTTGATCAAACCGTTGCCTGCCTGCGGCACGCTGGCAAAGGCCTTGCGTGCGGCGTCGATGCGATGAAATTCCGCAGTCGCTTCGTCAAATCGACCCGCCCGGATCATGTCGAACACGCGCGGCAGGACCGGCCCGTAGAAGGATGAGAAATTGGTGCCGCAAAATGGCACGTCGATCAGCTGCGCCAGAGGCGTATATTCATGCTCCATGGGGAAGGAGATCACCACCTCTTCATGGAATGCCCGATGCACCTCGATCGGACCCATGATGTGCGGCATTCCGCCTTCGGCCTTGATCGCCACCACGTTCGGGCAATCATCGACCAGGCGACGCAGCAGGTCCACAGGCATGTCGATCGGGCTGAACCGCCCAAAGCCCCAGGTCGGAATCGGGAACAGCATCACCGCCATATCGACCGCGTCGCAAAACGCCTTGGTGTAGGCGTAAACCTCATCCAGCGACTTGGGATGGAAATAGGGCGGATAGCCGAGCAACACGAGTTCGGCGCCCGCCTTTTGCGCCAGCAGTGCAGCCTCGATATTATCCTCCAGCGTGTTGAACACCGCATGATGAACCACGAAGATGCGACCGGCGGCCTGCTCCACCATGACTTCCACGAACCGACGATATTCGTCGAACGTCATCGCCACTTCCGAACAGGACAGCGTACCGACAAAACCATGCTCGATGGTCTTTTCGACGTCGTGGCGGGCCGCGGCCTCATTCAACGCCTTGAAATCGCCTGTCATCGTCGGGATCACGACATTGGCGACCCCCAACATCTTTTCCCGTGCCCAGGCGCGGGCTTCAGTACGGATATAGCTGGGCATTTATAGTCCTTTCGCGAAAAACGCTTATTTGCTTTTGTCGACGGGCCGGATCGGCGCGGGAATGGTAGTGCCAAGCCCCAGCGCGGTGGCGCGCTCCACGCACATCGCGGCCACGGCGAGATCCTGGATCGCACCACCGACCGATTTGTAGAGCATGACCTGTTCAGCCCCTGTGCGTCCCGGATGGGTGCCCGAAACGACTTCGGTCAGGCTGACGATCTTGTCGGCAAACTGCACGCCCGCCTGAGTGGCGGCGATCATATCCCCGGTGTCGTGCGCGACCTCTTCCACCATGTCCGCCACGATCAGGTCGGCCCGTGCAATCGCTTCAGGATCAAGTTCGCGCTGTTCGGGCAAGGTCGAACCAATCGACACCACCGTCATGCCCGGCCGCAGCCAGCTGCCCAGCATCGTCGGCGTTTCGTCGCGTGACCGCGCCGCGCAGATCACCAGATCGGCGTTGGCAACCGCCGCTTCGGCGCTGTCCGCCATGCCTACGGCAATATTTTTGCCCGCCATGGCGGCGCAAAATGCTGCCCTGCTTGCTTCGCGGGGGCTGAAAACATGCACATCGCCCAGCCCGCCCGACCGGGCCAATGCCTCCAGATGCGTGCGGGCTTCAAAGCCCGAGCCGATGACGGCAACGCGCGGCGCTTTTTCCACGCACAGCTTGCGAGCGGCCAACGCAGATGTCGCCGCCGTCCGCAACCCCGTGACCGATGCCCCATCAATCAGCGCGGTCAGCGCCATGGTTTCACCATCGAATATGGGGATGAGGTAGGACGCCGCGCGCGCCGTCATCGACGCGGCAATCATCTTTGCGCCGAACACCTTCTGGCCCGGCAATATCCCGGTCAGGGTCCGCAGCCACATCCCCTTGCCCCGCGCCATGGACCGGGGCGGGAACATGGCTTCATCCACACCGGCACCATAGGCCACGGCCAGCGCTTCGACGGCAGACGCCCAGTCGAAGGCGGCGCAGACGTCGTCATCGCTCAATAAAAGGGTTTCGAGCAAGGCATCCTCCGCGTCCGAGACTCAGCGTGCCGGACAGTCCGGCTGCTTCATTGGCTGGTCTATTGGAGCAATTGACATGCGTCAATAATCGAATTGATTAGATTTTATATTTTGTGGCGATATGATAATCGGACCCCAAGGAGGACGCTTTGCCAGAACAAGAGAGTGATCTCACACGCCTTCGCCTGCTGGTCGATCAGGCGGTCGAGCGCGGTGAAGAGCGTCTATCGCCCGAACCCCGGCTCAGCGAGGAATTGGGTGTATCGCGCGGTCGGCTCAGAACGCTGCTCAAGAAGCTGGAAAGCGAGGGCATGATCTGGCGCCATGTTGGCAAGGGCACATTTGTTGGCCCCCGCAAGCTGACTGAAACAGCAACGGTCGGTACATCCTACAGTGTCGATGCCATATTGGAGGCGCGTCTCGCGCTTGAACCGCAACTCGCCAGGCAAGCCGCCATGCACTGCACCGCCGACGATATCGCAACGATGCAGGCATGCCTTGAGGAGATGGAACGCGCACCATCCATGCTGCATTGGAAGCGGCTGGACGAACGCCTCCATCGTTCGATCGCTCAGGCGACGCATAACCCTTTGCTGCTGACCCTTTACGATACGTTGCGCAGCCACATGAAGCATACGCTGGACCGCCGTATCGATCAGGTGTTCGGCTCAGCGCCCAGCCCCAAGGCCGATACCGAAGCTGAACATGTCGCGATGGTCAAAACGATCAGCAGCCATGATCCAGCGGGCGCCGAAACCATCATGCGCGACCATCTGCGCTCCGTGCGAGACAGGCTGTTCGGCCTGCGCTGAGTACCGCGCAAGCGTTGGGGCGTACTTACCAGGCCGTCGCCCCGCCATCGATGCAAATATCCGCGCCTGTGACAAAGCGGGATTCGGCGGATGCAAGCCAGGTTGCGCACCATGCGATATCGTCTGGTTCACCCAATTGCTTCAACATGGAGCGCCGCAACGCGGCCTCCCTGATTTCCGGCACCGCTGCCATATGCTTGCGCGTCTGCTGGGTCAGGATCATGCCCGGCGAGATCGTGTTGGCGCGAATGCCATGTGCAGCGCCTTCCATCGCGAGTTGCCGCGTCATCGCCAACACGCCGCCCTTGCCCGCGCAATGGGCGAGCGCAGCCGACCCCTCCAGCGTCATATGAGCATTGGCGGACGCGAAGTTGATGATCGATGCGCTGCCGCTCTGTTTCAGCCACGGCCATGCCGCGCGCGTCACCAGGAACACGATGTCCAGCTCCCCGCTGAGCGTGCGTTGCCAGTCCGCGTAGCTCATCTCTTCGATCCAGTTGAACAAGGAGATGGCGGCCGCAGGCATCAGAATGTCGATGCGGCCATGCTCGCGCCCGATCTGCTCCACCATGGCGTTCGTGCCGGCTTCGTCAAGCAAGTCGCACTGGCGGGTCAGCAGGGTGCCATTGGCCTGCGCGGCGGTTTCCGCCAGCGCATCGAGGTCGCGATCGATCGCGATGACGGTGGCGCCCTGCGCAGCGAACATCAGTGCGCAGCCTTGGCCAATGCCCGCACCGGCGCCGGTAACAACCGCAACCCTTCCGCTCAGACGCTGTTGGCCCTGTGCCATATCCGTATCATTTACGACCACGTTGCTTACCTTTCGTACCTTTAAGGTCCGGGTTATGCTGACTGAGATAAGCACCCAGCGCCGCGAGCTGCGCGCCGTCAATCTCGGTTTTGCGATACGGTGCCATCACGGAAACGCCATTGCGTACGAAATATGCCACGGTGTCGGGCGTAAGATCGGTTCGTTCGGTCAGGAGCGCGGGCATTTCCCCTTTATATTTGACGCGCAGCGCATCCGTGCCCGTGCGGAATTGTGCGCCCGGATTGCCAATACCCGCTCCATGGCAGGAACTGCAATGGGCCTCGAAAACCCGACGCCCCTGTTCAATCGTCGCGTCGCCACCCTTTTTGGGCGCATCGGCCAAGGCGGTGGTGCTGGCGGCAACGGCCAGCGTAAAAAACAACCGCTTCATCATTTTGCTCCCCGCATCGCTTTGGGCCAGAATCCGCCGCGCCCCGGCGCGATGATGCCCTTGGGATCAACCGCGTCTTTCAAGGTTTCACAGAAACGGCGCAGCATATTATTGTTGAAATCATAGGTTTCCATCACCTGATCCTGGAACATGGGCGGCGTCCGATATTCGCCATAACCATGGGTCGCACCTACAGCGATGAGCTTGCTCATCGTATCACGCGAAAGCT
Source organism: Sphingobium sp. (assembly GCF_049304695.1). Lineage (GTDB taxonomy): Bacteria > Pseudomonadota > Alphaproteobacteria > Sphingomonadales > Sphingomonadaceae > Sphingobium. Next base: position 112,866 of record NZ_JBAQOK010000081.1, on the reverse strand, counting down.
TGTTGACGGCCGGATCAGCGCGCGACGTGGGCAGGCCGGTCGCCAGAACGAAATTGCGCTCAATCCAGGTGAAGGGTGCCGTAAAGGGACCATAGGAATATGGGAAATCCACATTCATGCTGGCCATCGCATCGGTGAAAATCCGTTGCGCCTCCATGACCGCTTCACCGGATCGCTCGACCAGCGGCGAAAACAGCAAATGCCCATCTGCCGGTTCGGGATTGATCTGGGACCGCGCCGAAAGCGCAAAGGCGTTCATGTTCGGAATGCCGACCAGGACCTTGTGCTTCACCGCTTCCTGCTCGACGAGACTGAGCGGGAAATGCAGCAGTTCGATGTCTTCAAATCGCGCGCCGGGTATCGCCTTTTGGAAACAGGACTTGGCATAGTCCCAACTGGCTCGGATCACCGGTTCCGGGCCATAAAAGCTCAGGTTCAATCCCCAGGGCGCAACGCCTTTATCCGCAGAATAGCGGTCGATCGCATTGCCATTCCACACGTCCTTTGATTTGCCGAGCGCGCGCAGTTCCGGATCCTGGAACTGATGAATGAACATGGGCGAATCATAAAGCGGCATGCCGATCAGGCCAATATCCTCCAGCCGATTGGCGATCTCCACCATTGCAATGAAGTCGTTGCGACGCGGTGCGACTATGCGCCCCTGAAGATAGGCATCGGGTTGCGGCATCAACTGGATGCCCATGCGTGTGACGATGCCAAAACCGGCCTGGGCGAACAGCCCATCGACCGAAGGCCCGAACCCGTAGCGAAATGCAGCAGAGGTTTTCGCCTTTGGCATGGCGCCCATGCCGGTACGCATCACTTCTCCATTGGGCAGCACTACTTCCAGGCCCGCATGCGCGTTGAAATGATCGCGATAGCCGGCCATCGTATGACCCACGCCATGATCGAGCGCATTGCCGACCACACTGCCCCAGCCCGGATCGGGCACATCGACCCAGACATTCAGCTTATGGTCCTGAATATATTGGTAAAGGTCGAAATAGGATACGCCCGGCTCGACAATCGCGAAATTGCGTTTGTCGTCCACCTCGATGATCCGGTTCATACGCTTCAGATCAACGACGACGCTGCCTGACAGATTGGGCGCGGAACCGCCATAACCCAGATTTTTTCCGGTCGAAATCGGGTAGAGCGGAATGCCAAGTTGATTGGCGACACGGACGACCGCCTGCACTTCCTCCACATTTTGCGGGGCCACCGCTGCGGAAATCAGGCGCTCCTCGGCTTCTCCCCAAACCGGGGAATAGGCGTCACGATAGAGGCCCACGTCCTCATCGGACGTAAATAGCCAAGCCGCGCCTACGGCGGCACGAAAACCGGCCAGCGCAGATTCCCATTGGGCTGCTGTGACATTGGGGGGCATTGTCATGGCTAATTCCTAGATCAGGCGCGAGCGAGCGGGGCGATAACCCAGCTGGTTAAAGGTGCGGTGGCTTGACTGGAGGCACCGGAGAGTGGCGCCGCGTTGGTAGCGTCACCCCAATAGGCTCCACTGGCTACGAGAATGTCGAACGCGGCCCTGCCAAAGCCGTCGCCATCAGCCATCAACTTGTTGAGCATCACATCGGATATCGGCGCTGCGGAGATATGACGCCAGCGGCCCTCCGAGTCGCGAGCATGGTCGATGCGAAACATCACGCGCATACCCCGGTCCCAAGCCATCCGCTCCAGACAGAATAGGGCTGTAGGACAGGTCAGGCCGGCAAAAGACTGGCCTTTGCCGCCTATGCCGGGATCCAACACACGCCGCCACAGAGGCGTTGCGTCACCGCATATTTCGTGGATCTGCGCACCTGCGCTGCGCGCGCGGCCAGCAAAGCCAGCAGCTTGCGAATGGGTGCGATCCAACAAAAATCTATCCAGATGGGTTGGCGCAGGCGTAAACCCAGACGCGGCCTGAGAAGTCATGCCTCCCGCTGTTGCCGCCGCCATTGCTATCATGAAATCACGACGCGTAGCCATTGCCCTCTCCGTATTTATGAGTATGCTCATTTATGTATCGAACCGAACACTCATCGTCAAGATGGGGGTCGTAATGGATAGGAAGATGGATGAGATATGTTCGAACAATGGCGCTGGCCCTCATGGCAGCAGCCGGATTTGTAACCTCCCATGACGCTTCAGCGGCTTCTGGAGACAAGATTTTCGCTCAGCGGTGCGCCGTATGCCACGCCGTCGCAGGCAAAGGGGGGAAAGTTGGACCAGACCTGACGGGCGTAGTGGGCCGCAAGGCGGCTGGGACGACTTACCCTTATTCGCCCGCCCTTCGTAAATTGACGATCAAGTGGAATCCTACCACCTTGGACGCTTTTCTGGCGGCACCGGCAAAAGTTGCTCCTGGAACACGGATGGTCGTCTCGGTTTCAAAAGCGGAAGACCGGGCCGCCTTGATCAGCTATCTGACGGCTCCGGGAAAATAGCAGGATGAACAATGGCGGATGGATCGAGCCTCAAACCGATCGGGCGGCGCGAGCACAACAAGCAGGAGAAACGCCGCCGTATCATCCTGGCTGCCCGCGCATTATTTCACGAGCAGGGGTTCGAAGCGACCACGATTGCGCAGATCGCAAAACGGGCGCGAATCGCTGAAGGCACGTTGTTTCTATATGTCAGCAGAAAAGAGGATCTGCTGATCCTGGCATTTACCGACGAGATGCGAGAGGTTGCTTCCGACGCTTTCGAGGCGATCGATCCCACGGCGCATTTCATCGATCAGATGATAGTCTTTTTCGGCTATATCCTTGCCTATCATGATGCGGACGTCGTGCTGGCAAAGGCGTTTTTGCGCGAAGTAGGTTTTCTGCGCGACCCACAGCGAGACTATGGATTCAGTGAGATTCCGCTGATGATCAACCTTGCCATCATCGCCGATCGGGCAAAAGCGAGAGGCGACATTGCCAACGAATTCTCATCCGATGACATAGCCGCGCTTGCCTTCTCAGCCTACTGGCACTGCCTGCGCGACTGGGCGAACGATGCGGTCGATATAGAGATGTTTCACGAACGTCTCCGTCGTTTGCTAACGATGCATGTTCGCGGTCTGGCTGCATGCCGCCATGAACTCGGATAAGAACGCAGGCCCCAGGCAGCGCGCGTGCCGATCACCGATTCTCAGACACGCTATCTGCCCACGCTGCGCTGCTCAGGAACTGGGGGCAACCGGGCCGGGCTGAAGCGTCGATGCCGGGATAAGGGCGAAGTCCCATTCGACAGCCCATCCTTGCTGGTCCACAGCCGGTTCGATCCGCGCAACCAGCGAATCCTTTACGCCGAACACCGCATCTTCCGTCAGATAGGGGCAGTCGGGATCGAAGATGTGGGTGATGACCGGATCGAAACCCGGTGACGTCACGATGAAATGGATGTGCGCCGCGCGGTTGGGATGCCGTCCCAACTGGGCCAGCAGCTTGCCGACCGGACCATCGTCAGGGATCGGATAATAGCGGGGCCGCGCCGTTACGAACGCATAACGGCCATCGGCATCAGCGCGGAACCGACCGCGAAAATTCCATTTCGGCTGACATTCGGGCTGCTGGACGTCATAATATCCGGCATCGTTGGTCTGCCAGACATCCAGCAGCGCGCCCGGCAATGGATGGCCCTCGACGTCCGCGACACGCCCCTGCACGCGCATCGGATCCCCTTTGCCGTCCAGCCTGATGTCGGTGCCATTGGGATATTCCGGCGCGCCTTCGACATGGAACGGACCCAGCACCGTGTTTTCCGTGGCGCCCTGTGGCCGGCGATGGTTGATCGCTTCCACCAGCATGGAAACGCCCAGCACGTCGGACAGAAGAATGAACTCCTGCCGCCAGTCACTGCACATCTGCCCGGTGTCAGTCAGGAACTGGATAGCCGCGGCCCATTCCTCACGGCTGAGGTCGCACTCCTTCACCACCTCATGCAGATGTCGAACCACCGTCGCCATCACCGCGCGCATGCGGGGCGATACGGCGTCCCCCATTCGGGCGTTGACCGCCTCGACCGATTTTTCTTCGGAAAACAGCGGATATTCGGTCATGACATGATCTCCGGCCGTTGCCCCGACCAGGCATTGCGCAACAGCGCGCGCAGGGGTGCCCGTTCGATCGGGCGCGGATTCCAGTAGGGGTTGGCAAGCGCGATTTCGATCGCAGGTTCAATATCCTGTTCGGCCATGCCGATATCGCGCAGGGCGGTTGGCGCGCCGATGTCGGCTGCCAGATCGAACAGTCCCTGCGCTGCTGATCGCGAACCCAGCGCTTCGGCGATGGCCCGGTCTGCCTGTGGTGCAGCGGGCGCATTATAGGCCATGGCGTGCGGCAGGACGGCGGCATGGGTCGGTGCATGGGGCAGGCCGAAGGAGCCGCCGAGCGTGTGACATAATTTGTGATGCAGCGCCATCCCGACGGAACCCAGGCACATCCCGCAAAGCCACGACGCATAGAGGGCATCGGAACGGGCTGCGACATCGCCCGGTGCCCGCGCGATCACACGCAAAGCGCCGGCCATTTTCGCAATCCCCTCCCGCGCAAACAGGGCGGTCACGGGATTGGCATCGCGCGCATACAGCGCTTCGACGGCGTGGGCGATGGCGTTGAGACCACTGACGGCGGCAATCGAGGCGGGCAGTCCGATCGTCAAATCGACATCATATAGCACCATCGCCGGACGCAGGCGGTCGTCGGACATGGTGGTTTTCAAACCATTTTCCGTCTCGCCCGATATCGGCGTCATTTCCGATCCGGCATAGGTCGTCGGCACGGCGATCTGGGGCAGGTGAAGACGGCGCGCAATCGCCTTGCCAAGGCCGATGGTCGACCCGCCACCAATGGCCAACAAGCCGTCCACCGACAGGCTTTGCGCCCGCGCAACAGCCGCCAAGGTCGCATCGACCGGCGTATGCATCGCTGCATGCGGGTGGATCGCCGCGACCCGCGACCCCAAAATGTCCCCGACGCGAACGCCCAAGGCTGCCTGGCCCGGCGTGGTCAGCACGAGCAAGCGCTCCAGCCCTGCCAGTTCGACCTCGGCAGACAGGCGATCCAGCGTACCCACGCCAAAAACGACACGGGCAGCATGCGTCAGGTGGACGAATGGCACGCGCATCAGCCCGTCAGTTGCCCATGTCGCGCTTCGGCGTCGGCCGATGCCTGTTCCTGCACATGCAGCCGCGCCAGCAGCCGATCCACCAGAGCCGGCACGTCATCCGGCCCGTTGGCAGTGCCGAACAGGGTGAAATCAGGCCGCGCCAGTACCGCCGCCCGGCCTTCGCCCAGTAAATCGCCATAAACCCCGTCAATATCGACAAATGCGGGCATATCCAGCGCCACAAATTTTACGCCGATACGCCGGAGCAGTGCCAATCGGTCAGGGCCAAATGCGGTCGAATGATCGGTGCGGGAGAGCAGCACGAAGCCGTTACCCATCACCGTGTCGAAACGATCCTCCATTTCGCCCAGCCGCACCCTGCCCTGGGGAAAGATTTCGCCTGCCATGGGCGACCGGTCCAGATCGACAATGCCCGCAACCATGCCCGGTATCACGGGCTTGCGCGGTGGATTGGCCCTCATATAGGCGTCGCGCTGACGGGCCTTTTCAGCATCATGTTCATTTGCAATCCGTCCCAGCCCCAGCGACATCTGGGTGATGGCAGCAACATGGGGACGCCGTTCGGTTTCATAACTGTCGAGCAGATCAGGATGCGAAACGCCCCGCAAAATCAGGTCGAGTTTCCACGCCAGATTATATCCGTCGCGCATCCCGGAACAGGCCCCCTGCCCCATATAGGGCGGCATGGTGTGGGCCGCGTCTCCGGCAATCAATATGCGATCACTGCGCCAGCGATCCGCCATCTGCGCCCCGAACTGATAGACGATCTGCCGGATGATCTGCACATCGTCAGGCCCCAGATCATGTTGCGTGCGCAGCCACTGCCAGGCGAATTCCGGCCGGAGAAACGCGTCGGCATCTTCATGCTTCAGCACCGCCAGTTCAAAACGTAGCCGTTCGGTTCCGATCGGCAGGTGCATATGGCCGCGGGCCGGATCGCAATATTGGATGGTCTTGCGGAACGCCGCGTCGATCGGACGCAGTATCCGCGTATCGATATTGAGCCACCGCTCGTTAAACCCTTCATCGCTCCGCCCGATGTTCAGCAATTCGCGCACCGTGCTACGCGCGCCGTCGCACCCCACCACGAACCGCGCCGAAATTTCCTGCGTTACCGCGCTGTCTTTGGGCGTCACGGTCAGTTGAACGTCGCCAGCCGTCTGCGAAAAGCCGTTCAGTTCACATCCCATCATCCGGGTGACGGACGGCAGGCCTTGAACCCGCGCGTCGATCGCCTCTTCGATATCGGGCTGATAGATGGAAATGTCGGCCGGAAACCCGCATTTGCCCTGCTTTGTGCCTTCCCCTGCCTGCGTCAGCATCAGACCTTCGGCATTGACGAAAGTGAAATGAGGAATGGCTTCCGAACCGCGCAGGGCATGATCGACGTCAGAGGTCGCCTGAATGATCCGGGCGGTTTCATCGTCGATATGGCTCAGCCGTGGCATACCGTACAGCGTGGGCCAACGCTCGATGACCACGACGCTATGGCCCAACTGTCCCAGCGCCGAAGCCAGGACCAGTCCCGTTGGACCATAGCCGATGATCGCAACGTCAAATGCGGTCTTATTCATGATGGATGCCCTGTGCCGTGCTGAACCGATCCGCAAACCACGCCGAAACGAGGGCGTTGCGATCGGTTGCGTGGTTGTAGATCGTATGTTCGCCATCGGCCCAATGCAGCAGGCGGCTGCCAGGCGATCCGCCGGACAGGAAGTCGGCCTGTGCGCCGACGGGGACGAGCGGGTCCGCGCCGCCTTCGACGACCAGGACCGGGCATCGTAACGGCGTCTGCCGGTGATCGAAATTAAACTCAGACAGCCACTGGCCAATATCCGCGTCGTTCAGGCCCGATGCCGCCAGCATCTGTTCGCGCGGCGCGCGATGCTGCGGCACGGCAATCACCGGGGCTGCCCCATTAATGCAGCAGGCCGCAACCCGCCGTGGATATTGCGCGGCGACATGCGCCGCCAGAAGGCCACCGAAACTGTTGCCCATCACGCCGGTTTTCGGTGCCATGGAACCGGCAAGGTCGATCAGCGGTCCAAGATCAGCCAGCCTCTCCCTGCGCAGGGCCACGCCGCCCTCCATCCGCGTCAACCCCTGCCCCGGCAGTTCAGCCAGCAGCGTGGCCATCCCGCGCCGCGCCAAAGCCCGCGCCATGCCGAGATAACTCATGCCCCACCCGCTCAGGCCGCCCCATATGATGACGCAGCCCACGGGATTGCCTGGGCCGAACGCCCAGACTTTGCCGCGGGACGTGCCGATGCCATAATCGAGCAGGCGGAACTCTCCGCTCAGCGCGCCACTGCGTGCCCAGGTCTCGACGGCGGCACGATACAGCGCCAGTTTGTGGGGGACGTCGGCATTATAGGCAAGCTGGGCGATATTCAGCACCGCAGCCTGCCATTCCAGATATTGCGCCGCCAGCAAGGGGCAACCGTCCGCCAGCGCCGCTTGCGCCAAACCACCCTGATGGTCGGCAATCCTGCATGCACGCGCGATCCAGGCATCGACATCCAATGCCTGTTGGACCAGCGAGAGCGCGTTTTCCCGACTGACGCCATAATCGATCAGCCGCGTCACAGGCAGGCCGCGAAGCAGCGCTTCGAGCGCCTTGTCATGGTCTGCGACGGCGATCGCAGGCGTGCGCTCATTCATGTCCGTCTCCACTCCCGTCACGCCTGTCTGGCCTTGGGTCGGGCTGTAGAGTGGGATGCCCATCAACATCCAATAGAATGTTGATATTAGCATTATTCAGAAAACGTATATTATCCCATCAACTCCATCGCCTGTTTGCGCAACCAGATATGCCCTGGATCCTGTTCCGATCGCTGATGCCAGATCATGCGCGCCATGACCGGCTCCACCGGCAAAGGTATGGCGAACCGCTTCAACAGCCCGGCTTCGGGCAAGCTGTCGAGCAAGGCCTCGGTCATGACGGCGATCATGTCCGTCCCCACGACCAGACGCGCAACCGGCAGGAAATGCGGTACACGCAAGGCCACCCGCCGTTTCAGCCCCATGGTTTCCAGCACGGTATCGATAGGCGTTCCGAAATCGTCGTTCATTGCGACAACGACATGCGGCAGTGTCAAAAATGTGCTGAGGCTGAAATCATTCTTTGCGATCGCCGGGTTGGCTGGATCGACGATGCACACTTCTTTCATCATCTGCGCGTTTTCGCTGACAATCGAAGGGGGGAGATGTTCAAAAACGCCCCACGCCAGTTCGACCTGCCCTGTCTCGATCCGCCGGATCGCCTCCTGATTGCCATAGCCATGCACGACCAGATCGATTGACGGTGCGCGTGGCCGTAATCCTCGTTCAAAGCGCGGCAAGGCCAGATGGGTGGCCATGTCCGGCATCGACAGCACAAATCGCCGGGCCGAGGTGGAAGGGTCAAACTGGACCCTGCGCCCCACGGCGGCGGCAATGATGTCCAGCCCCGGACGCACCGCTCTTGCCAGTTCGATCGCCTTTGGCGTCGGCAACATCCCGGTGGATGTGCGACGAAACAGAGCGTCGCCGAACATCTCGCGAAGCTGGCGCAGGGAGCGACTCATCGCCGGTTGGCTGACACCGATCCGCGACGCAGCCCGCGAAACATGGCCTTCGATCACCAGCGCCTCGAACGCGACCAGCAGGTTGAGATCGATATTATTGAGATTCAGTTCGCCCATGAGACCGTCCGCTCCTGCATCTTCGACATTATACCATATCTGGATATTCTGGATATCATTTAATCATTTGTAACCTGCCGCCTTCTGGTGAAGCTATTGATCAGCCCCACAAGGCTCAAAAGAATAGAAGATTTCAGGGAGGGTGCTGATGAGACAGCCATATTTCTGCGGTGTAGCGATGTGCGCAATGGCGCTTTCGACACTGCCCGCTTTCGCGCAGGACGCCAGCAATTCAGAGGTGCAGGATAGCGTCGGACTGGCCGATATTGTCGTAACCGCCCAGCGACGGACCGAAAACGTCCAGAAGGCCGCGCTAGCGATCTCGGTCATTTCTGCCGACGCCCTGGCTCAGGCGGGCGTTGCGAACACCAGCACTCTAAACGCGGTCGCGCCTTCGCTGGCGGTCGTGCAGGGCGGCGGCGCCAGCGCGAGCTACTTCATTCGCGGCGTGGGCAATTACACCAATAACGCCTACAGCGATTCTGCCGTCGCCTTTAACCTGGACGGCGTCTATATCGGCCGCACGACATCGACCATTGGCGCCTTCTTCGACCTTGAGCGTGTCGAAGTGCTTAAGGGGCCACAAGGCACCTTGTACGGACGTAATGCGACCGGCGGCGCCATCAACGTCCTTCCGGCCAAGCCGGTGCTTGGCGAACTTAGTGGCTACCTGACCGCCGGATATGGCAATTACGATACGTTTGAAGGCGAGGCCGTACTCAACGCGCCGCTGGGCGATAACACCGCGCTCCGCATCGGCGCGCGGGGCGTGCGCAGCGATGGCTTCAACCGGGATGGCTCGCAGGACAATGATAATGAGTCCGCGCGGATACAATTGCTGACCCAGGCGACCGATACGCTGCGCATCCGGCTGGCCGCCGATTACGGTCATGTCGGCGGTGCCGGGCCAGCCAGCACCATGTTGGGTGAATTCCACTTTGCGCCCGGCGCACCCGCCAGCGCGACCGCGCCAGCCAACTATGTCTATGAAACATCCGGACTGGGCAATCGGGAAGGCAATTTCACCCCGGCTGCCCAGGCCTATTTTGCCCAGCAGGTGATCGGCGGATCGTTCATCTTTCCCGCCCCGCTGACCCGGCCCTATCGCGATGACGCCAACTGGGGCGTCTATTCGGAAATCAACCTGAAAACAGCGGTTGGCGATTTGACGATCCTTCCCGCCTACCGCAAATCGACGATGGACGACAATCTCAATGGCCCGGCATTCCGCTTCGGCCTGGTTGACGAAACAGACCGTCAGGTCAGCACCGAAATCCGGTTTGACGGCGAACGTATAGGTCCGGTCGATTGGCTCGTCGGTGGCTATTTCTACGATCAGCGCACCCGTGGATCGGCCTCTTATGGCCAGTATCTGGTCACCTCTATCCAGCGCTACGATATCGAGACGACGTCGCTCGCTGCCTTTGGACGGTTGACCTTTCATCTGGCCGATTCCGTTCGGTTCGTGGCGGGGGGCCGATATACGAAAGACAAGAAAGTCCTGGACGGTTCGGTCGACACCTTGCTGAATGTCTGCACCAATCCGCCACCGCCCGCTGGCGCCGGATGCTTCGGTGGCCCGTCCATCCCTGCCGGGTCCAGTCTCGCCGAAATTGCAGCCGCAATCCTAGGCAGCCTGTTGCCTGCGGGCTTCCCCACTGAACCCGGTCCGGCCAATGCGCGGCCTTTTGGCACCGCAGGCAATATCCTGTATTTCTCGCCCTATGCGGTAAACAGGACACAGAAGAATAATCGCTTCACCTACCGGCTGGCGATAGAGGCCGATATCGGTGCCAACTCGCTGGCCTATGCCAGCTACGAAACCGGTTATCGGTCAGGCGGCTTCTCGCTCGTATTTGGTCGTGAAACCTTCAACCCGGAATATATCAAGGCGTTGACGCTGGGCATCAAGAACCGGTTCTTGGACAATCGCCTGCAACTGAACATGGAAGCGTTCCACTGGCGCTACAGCGGTCAGCAGATCACCCATTTCGGCCTGGATCGCAGCGGCCTGAGCAATTACTTCACGGAAAATTCGGGGCGCTCCACGGTAAAGGGCGTGGATGTCGATATTCAGTTCAAACTGGCTCGCGACACGATCGTGTCAGGCTCCTTGCAGTATCTCGACAACAGGCTTGCCGAGTTCGTCTATGATACACCACGCGGCCCGACCGCACTGCCACCTATCGTTTCCTGCCCCTATACGCCCGGAAATGATGCGAACGGCTTTGCCATATACCGCGTCGATTGCGCCGGAAAGCCGGGCCTCAATTCCCCGAAATGGGCGTTCAACATCGGCGTCCAGCAGGGTTTCGACATCGGCGATTATCGCATGACTTTTACGGCAGATGGCCGCTATCGCTCCAACCAGATTATCGGCTTTGAATATTTGCCGCAGCAAAATTCGGGGCAACATTTCACCGCCGATGCCAGCGTCAATTTCGAGCCACACAGCAAAAGCTGGTCGGTCAATGCCTGGGTCCGCAATCTTGGCGATCGCGACGTGCCGGTGAACGCCCAGTTGAATTCGACTGTTGCGGGAACGATGAACACGTTTTTCGCAGCACCGCGTACTTATGGTGTTCGGGGAACCATGCGGTTTTGATCGGTAATGATCAGCGTGTCGCTACGCGTTGCAGGCCATCGTTGGGAGGCTCTATGTCATTTTTGCTAGACTGCTGGTATTTTGCTGGGTGGCTTGCCGAAATGGAAGCCGACGGCAAGATTGTTAGGACGATCGCCGATCGCAATCTCCTGATTTTCCCTGACGGCGATGGTGGTTTTTCTGCGGTTCTCGATCAATGTCCGCATCGGCTGGTGCCCCTGTCCTGCGGGCAGGTGGAACCGGGCCGGGTGACGTGCGGCTATCATGGCCTGCAATTTGGCCGCGATGGGGCGTGCCTGCATAACCCGCATGGCCCGGTGCTCGACGCGTTGCGGGTTCAGGCTTTTCCAGTCGTCGCGCGCCATGACGGCTTGTGGATCTGGCTTGGCGATGCGTCGTCGGCCGATCCGGCATTAATCCCGGATCTGGGCTTCATCGACCAGACGAAAGAGACGGCAAAAAGCGCGGGCTACGAACATATCGCGGCCAATTATCTGCTGTGTGTGGACAATATTCTGGACCTCAGTCATGCCGACTATCTTCATCCATCGACCCTGGGGGGTGGATCTGCGACCCGCGCCAAATCGTCGGTCAGTGAAACGGATGACGGTTTGCGGATCAAATGGGAAGCGCTTGATGACATAGTGCCCCCCGCGCTTGCCACCGCCTTTCCCAACGGTCGCGGCGACGTGCGCCTGCGGGTCGACTGGTGGGCGCCCGGCGTGATGAAGCTGGATTTCGGGGCAAGTCAGCCTGGCGATCCTGCCCATAGCGGACCAATGACCTACAACGCCCATATCATGACGCCGAAAAATGCGTTCGAAACGCATTATTTCTTCTGCAACAGCCGAAATTTCATGACCGATGACGCAGCATTCAACAGCCATTTACAATCAATGTTGCGGGCCACTTTTGCCGGCGAAGACAAGCCGATGCTGGAGGCTCAACAACGGTCAATCGGGAACCGCGATATCATGGACAGCCGCCCGGTATTGTTACGCACCGATGCCGGTTCCGCGCGCATGCGCAGGCTGCTAAGCAAGCGGATAGCAAGCGAGCATGACATAGATTTTTGAAGCAGACGTATTTTGGAGGAGCCACCGACTTTGATCAAGAGGCAGCGTGACATGAGCCATGCCGTGCAGGCGCCGTCCTTATCAGCTAAGGTAAAAAAGGCTCAGGGCCACGCCCTCTCGGCCCTGAATTCGGGCCTTGTTAGGGCCTGATCGCTCGTATGAATCTCACTGCATCTTTGAAATTTAGACCAAAAATATCGTAGGCTGGATTCCGGCTCAGCCAATTTCTTCCTTCTCGACTTGTCGCCCCGCCCCCGTCTAAGAGGGGCGGCATGATGAAGCTGTTCATTGGCAACAAAGCCTATTCGAGTTGGTCCCTGCGCGGGTGGCTGGCATGCAGACTTTCCGGCCTGCCGTTCGAGGAAGTGGTCGTTCCCCTCTATGACGAGGCGTGGGAGAAACGGCGCGAGGGCGATGAGTTTGCGCCTTCGTCAGGCAAGGTTCCAATCCTGTGGGATGGCGACGATATCGTCGTGTGGGATAGTCTGGCCATCGTCGAATATCTCAACGACAAGACCAATGGCGATCTGTTCTGGCCCGCCGATCCCGCCGCGCGGGCGATGGCCCGGTCGATGGCGGCGGAAATGCATAGCAGCTTTGCCGCATTGCGTCGCGAGCATAGCATGAACATCCGCCGCATCTACGACGCAGGAAAGCCTTCGGAAGCCGTAGTGCAGGATCTGGCCCGGTTGATGCAGCTGTGGGCGCAGGCACGGGCCCGCCATGGCGGCGAAGGGGATTTCCTGTTCGGTGCATTCGGCGCGGTCGATGTTATGTTCGCGCCGGTAGTGACGCGTCTGATTACCTATCAACTGCCCGTTGCGCGCTTTGCCGAACCCTATATGGCCGCGATGATCGCCCATCCGTGGATGCAGGAATGGATCGGCAGCGCGCAGGCAGAAGACTGGGTGATCGACCGGTTCGAAACCCCGCCCCAGACGGTGTGACCCCATGAGCGAAATGCCCGAAACGCCCAAGGAAGCGCGTGCGGCCGAAGCCGCCGCGATTCGCCGCCGCTGGATCACGCTGGGCGAGATGCTGACTGTACTGGCGGTCGGGATTTCCGCGTTGACCCTGTATCTCAACTGGTCGGAGAAGCAGGAAGAGCGCGCCGACAAGGCGAGCGAAAGCCGCCAGGCGTCAGCCCGGTCAGTCAAGCTGGTGCTGAACGCCAGAGCCGACGGGAGCGATCGCTTGCTGCTGTCGCCCGCCGCGCCGGAGCAGATCGTCCAGAGCCAAACCATCCTCTTTCCCAAGGCGCTGGGCCTTGCGCCTGTGCCGACCACGGGCGAAGCGCGAATCGAAGCGGGCTGGTTTGCCGACGCGCTGAAAAAGGCGAGAGAGAAGGCCAAGCTGCCCGACGACAGCGTGGGCGACGAACAATTGCCGGTGGAGATCACGACCCGCTTTGTCGTGAATGGCGAGGCGCATGTGGACACGGCGCTCTACGACATCGGCTATGGCATCGCGGGCAAGTGGCTGGCCGGGCATCGAGTGACGCTGCGCGGCCTGTCGCTGGTGGCGCGCGGCGCGGTTGGCGATCCGCAGGAGCGCGTGGATGCGCGCTGGGCCAAGGCGGTCAAAGCACGGTCATGAAAAGGCCCGGCGCCTTTGCAGGAGCCGGGCCTTTCGAGCGTTAAAGCGCTACCGCTTTTTAGCCGACGATTTCTTCGGGCTTGAAGAAGTAGGCGATTTCGATCGCCGCATTTTCTTCGCTGTCCGAACCATGGACCGAGTTCGCCTCGATCGATTCGGCCAGTTCCTTGCGGATCGTGCCGGCGTCGGCGTTGGCGGGGTTGGTCGCGCCCATGATGTCGCGGTTACGCTGAACGGCGTTTTCGCCTTCCAGAACCTGCACGACGACCGGGCCGGAGATCATGAAAGCAACGAGGTCGGCGAAGAAAGGGCGTTCCTTGTGAACGCCGTAAAAGCCTTCTGCCTGCTCGCGGCTCATGCGGATCCGCTTGGATGCGACGATGCGCAGACCCGCTTCTTCCAGCATCTTGGCAACGGCGCCGGTCAGGTTGCGACGGGTCGCGTCGGGCTTGATGATCGAAAAGGTGCGCGTGACGGCCATGGCCCTCGTAACTCCGAATTGTTAGGAAATATGGCGCGCCTTTAGACGCCGCCGTGCTGCACTGCAAGGGGCGTGATTACGGTCCCTGCACCCATTTGCGTCCGTCCTGTCGCCAAAAGCGTGGATCGACATCGTCCCGCTTCGCCAAAGTCCGCCAGCTTGACCGCGCACCGTCGATCGTATCGGCGTCGAAGAAGTAGAAGGCGCGGTCGAATGTGAGCGCCTCGCTCCGCCAGAGGCCGTCAGCGATCGCCACATGGCGCGCGCCATTGGCAGGGTCGCAGGTCGGGGCCAGCAGAATGGGCTGAATAGCCTCCTGCTCCTCCCCCGCGCGGCCATGCGCCAGAAAACTGTCGGGCGGGCCGTTCCACAGACCGGTGGAAATCCGGTCCAGCCGGTCCGCCTCCTGCGCCACCACCAGCAGCCGACCGCCCATCTGCAGGATACGCGCTGCGATCGCAGGCAGCACCTGATCGACGGGGTCGCGGCTTAGCTGGTAGAAATCGACCTGCATCAGCGCTCGAACTTATCGGTCACGAACTGGTCGAGCAGGCGCACGCCAAAACCGGTCGCACCCTTTTCCCACGTCGCGCCGGGCTTGTCCGCCCAGACCATGCCTGCAATGTCGAGATGCGCCCATTTGACGCCATCATCGACGAATCGCTTGATGAATTGCGCCGCCGTGATCGATCCGGCGTAGCGGCCGCCGATATTCTTCATGTCGGCGATCGGGCTGTCAATCATCTTGTTATAGGCGTCGGACAGGGGGAAGCGCCACAAAGGCTCGCCAGCCGTCGTGCCCGCTGCCGTCAGATCGCCCGACAGGCCGTCGTCGTTGGAAAACAGACCGGCATGCTGATCGCCCAGCGACACCAGAATCGCACCGGTCAGGGTCGCCAAGTCCACTATAACTTCCGGCGCATAGGTTTTCTGCGCCCAGGTAATCACGTCGCACAGGACCAGACGGCCCTCCGCGTCAGTGTTGATCACCTCAATCGTCTGGCCGGACATGGACGTTACGATATCGCCGGGACGCTGGGCATTGGCATCGGGCATGTTTTCGACAAGGCCGCAGATACCAACGACGCGCGCCTTAGCCTTGCGGCTGGCCAGCGCCTTGATCGCGCCGGCAACGGCGCCCGCGCCGCCCATGTCCCACTTCATGTCTTCCATACCGGCTGCAGGCTTGATGGAGATGCCGCCGGTGTCGAACGTGACGCCCTTGCCGACAAAAACGACCGGCTTATCGGTCGCGCCATCGGTGCCGTCCCATTCCATCGCCAGCAGGCGCGCCTCGCGCACGGAACCCTGCGCGACGCCCAGCAGCGCGCCCATGCCCAGCGCCTCCATCGCCGCACGATCGAGCACGGTGATCTTGACGCCCAGGTCAGCGAGATGCTGGCACCGTTCCACGAAACTTTCAGGATAGAGGATGTTGGCGGGTTCCGACACCAGTTCGCGGGTAAAGGCGACGCCGCCAGCGACCGCCGACAGTTTCGCCCAGGCCGCTTCTGCGCCGGTCGCGACGATCGTGACGGTCTTGAGCGTCGGCTTGGCCTTTTCCGGCAGCCGCGTGCGATAGGTGTCGATGCGCCAGCCGCGCAGCAGCGCCCCCATGCCCAGATGCGCGGCCAGATCGCCGCTGACACCGCCCCCGACAAATTCGACCGACGCATGAGTCGCGCCGCTGGTCAGCAGCCGGGCAGTCAAGGTCGCGCCCGCCCGCTCCAGATCGCTGGCCGATGCCGCACCGGTGCCGATCAGCAGCACGCGGACGGTGCGACCGCCTTCATCCACGAAACTTTCAAAGCTCGCCCCGACGTCGCCTGTAAAACGGGCCGCGGCTGCACCGGCGACCAGCGTGGCGGACGCGTTCACGGGTAGCGCGTCAAAGCCGTTCTTGGGCACGGCGAAGACCAGCGTATCGGTTTCGGGGCGGGCGGGACTAAACTGAATATCCATCGGGGGCTTTTTCCTCATTTTTCTGGGGCGGGTGGGCCGCCATATTGTCTGTCAGATAGTGCGGCTTTGCGCGTCTGGCAAAGGCGTTCGAACGATTTCCGCCCAATCCGCATCGTCAGGCGATTGCGGAGGGGCAATCAGTGCGATAGGCGGGGGCCAGATGCGCCCCGTTGAAGGCTCGACCGCTTGCAGACCCTTTTGTTCCCCCGTCCTCTTCGTGCCGCACTCCTGCGCAGCGCGGCCCTGTCGTGTCTGGCCCTGCCCGGCCTGGCGATCGTCGGTCCCGCGCTGGCGCAGCAGCTCAACGAACCGGTCGCCCCGATCAGCGCGCCGGATGCACCAGTGCCACAGACGGACGACCAGATCGGCTTTTCCGCCGACGCGCTGCAATATGACAGCAATAGTGAAGTCGTGACCGCCAGCGGCAGCGTCCAGTTGCTGCGTGAAGGCAACCGGATGCGCGCCGACAAGGTGGTGTGGAACCGCACGACCGGTAAGGTCGAGGCGATCGGCAACGTGTCGATGACCGACCCGGACGGCAATATCGCCTATGGCGACCGGTTCGATGTTACCGACACGCTCAAAGACGGCATGGTGGACAATATGCTGTTGGTGCTCAAGTCCGGCGGGCGCCTGGCTTCCACGACGGGTACGCGCGTGAACGGCGTCTATACGCTCAACCGGGCCGCTTACACCGGTTGCGCGGTCGAAGACAGCGACGGTTGCCCCAAGAACCCGACCTGGCAGATCAATGCGGTCAAGGTCATCTATGATCCGGTGCGAGAACGCGTTTCCTACACCAATGCCAATATCGAACTGTTCGGCCTGCCGCTCATCCCCCTGCCCGGCCTGTCGCATCCCGTGGGCGAAGGTGGCGGTAGCGGCATATTGATGCCCAACCTGCGCTACGACCGCAATAACGGGTTCGAGGTGGCGGTCCCCTATTACTGGAAGATTGCGCCCAATCGCGACCTGACCGTTACACCGCATATCTACACCAACAGCCTGCCGATGCTGGAAGGCAATTTCCGCCACCTGACAGATCGCGGCGCTTACCAGATCACTGGCTTTGCCACCTATGGCAGCCGCGTGGCGGCGGGGGACACATCGACCGATCCCACGCCTGCGCAGGCGCAAAAGGATCTGCGCGGCTATTTCGATGCCAGTGGCGGGCTGGCGCTGACGCCGGAATGGAGCGTCGATGGGTCCATCCGGGTAGCGTCCGATCGCACCTTCCTGCGGCGTTACGATATCAGCCGCGACGATCGGTTGCGTTCGACCATCGGTGCGCAGCGGATCGGGCAGAACAGCTATTTCTCGCTGCGCGGCTGGGCGGTCCAGACGTTGCGGGCGGGCGATTCACAGGGGCAGACCCCTATCGCCCTGCCTGTCATGGACTATCTCCTGCGCCTCAATGATCCATGGCTGGGCGGCGTGCTGCAATTGCAGGCGAACACCCTGGCCATCACCCGCACGCATGGGCAGGATACGCAGCGCGCCTTTGCCGCAGCCGAATGGAATTTGCGCAAGCTGACCGCCATGGGGCAGGAAGTTACCTTCACAGGATATCTGCGCGGCGATCTGTACCACAGCAGCGACAATGCACTGACATCGACCGCCAGCTATGCTGGCTCTCCGGGCTGGCAGACGCGCGGGATCGCGGCGGCGGCGGTGGACCTGCGTTGGCCATTTCAGGGTGAGGCATTTGGCGGCGTGCAGCGAATCGCCCCGCGCGTACAGATCGTCGCCGCGCCGAAACTGGCCAACCTGTCCCTGCCCAATGAAGACGCCCGCGCCGTCGATCTGGAGGACAGCAACCTCTTCGCGCTCAACCGCTTTGCCGGCTATGACCGGTTCGAAGATTCCAGCCGCATCACCTATGGCCTGGAATATAGCCTGTCGCTGCCCGACTTTTCGCTTCAGAGCATCATCGGGCAAAGCTATCGGATCAACAGCCGCACCAGCATCCTGCCCGACGGCACCGGACTGTCCGACCGCATGTCCGACATCGTGGGTCGCGTCACTGTGCGCTACAAGGATTTCGTCAGCCTGACCCACCGGTTCCGACTGGACAAGGACAGCCTGTCGGTGCGCCGCAACGAAATCGATGCGACGATCGGCAGCAAGAAAACCTATGCGATGGTCGGCTATCTGCGCCTCAACCGCAACGCGCTGGCGTCGCTGGAGGATTTGCAGGATCGGGAAGAAGTGCGGCTGGGCGGGCGCGTGCAATTCGCGCGTTTCTGGTCGGTGTTCGGCTCCACCGTGATCGACCTGACCGGGCGACGGGAAGACCCGACGAGTGTTGCGGACGGGTTCGACCCGGTACGGCATCGGCTTGGCATCGCCTATGAGGATGACTGCCTGACGCTGGGCATCACCTGGCGGCGTGACTATCAGGCCAATGGCGACGCACGAAAGGGCAATGGTTTCCAGCTTCGGCTAGCTTTCCGCAATATTGGGATATAAGGATCAGCGTCCCTTCCGCCCGTCAGGGTTGGTTAAGGCGGCTCGACGCATCATGCGCCGACCGTATTGGAGATTTTTGCCGACGATGCTGCCTGTCGTTTCCACGCCCAACCGCATGATCCCCGCCGTTCTTTCGGCCCTGCGCACCCTATTCCTGTCATCGGCGCTGATCGGCGTCGGGATGCAGGGCGTGTCCGCGCAGACGGTCGATGACGATAACAGCGGCGTATCCAGCCAGCAGCTCAACCTGCCCAAGGACGTCACCGTCTTTGGCAAGAGCGACCCCAACATTCGCAAGGCGACCGCGATCGTCAATGGCCGCATCATCACCGGCACCGACGTGGACCAGCGGCTGGCCCTGATCATCACCGCCAATGGCGGCAAGGTGGAAGCGGAGGAAAAGGAGAGGCTGCGCGTGCAGGTGCTGCGCAACCTGATCGACGAAACGCTCCAGATTCAGGAAGCCGCCGCCAATGACATCAAGGTGGACAAGGCGGAGGTCGAGCAGAGTTACGAGCGGGTCGCGTCGAATTTCCGTCAGTCCCCTGCGCAGTTCGACCAGTATCTGCGCACGCAGGGCAGTTCGTCCGCCAGCATCAAGCGCCAGATCGAAGGCGAGCTGGCATGGAGCCGCTTGCAGCGCCGCAATATCCAGCCGTTCGTCAACGTGTCGGAAGAAGAGGTCAAATCCACCGTCGATCGGCTGAACGCGGCCAAGGGTAGCGACGAATTTCGAATCGGCGAAATCTACCTGTCGGCGACGCCGGAAAATCACGCGCAGATCGTCGCGAACGCGCGCAACATCATCCAGCAGATTCAGCAGGGCGGCAGCTTCCAGGCCTATGCCCGCCAGTTTTCCGAAGCCTCCACGGCGGCGGTTGGCGGCGATCTGGGCTGGGTCCGTCCGGCGCAGTTGCCCGACGAACTGGCGCAGGCGGCCAACGGCATGCAGGTCGGGCAGATCGCCGGGCCGATCGACGTGGCAGGCGGCGTGTCGCTGATCTACGTCATGGACAAGCGCAAGGTGCTGACCGCCGATCCGCGCGATTCGCTCCTGAGCCTCAAGCAGTTGTCGATCCTGTTCCCCAAGGGCATCACCAAGGAGCAGGCGAGCGTCAAGGCCGCCAGCTTTGCCGGTGCGGTCAAGGAGATCAAGGGGTGCGGCCAGGCCAATGAAGTCGGCGCGAAGGTCGGTGCGGACGTTGTCGATAATGACAATGTGAAGTTGCGTGATCTGCCACCGCAGTTGCAGGACATCCTGCTCAATCTCCAGGTCGGCCAGTCGACCCCGCCGTTCGGCTCCATCACCGATGGCGTGCGCATATTGGTGGTCTGCGGTCGCGACGATCCGGCGTCCGCCAACGCGCCCGACGCCAGCCAGATCATGGCGCAACTGGAAGAAGAGCGGGTCAACAAGCGGGCACGCATCTACCTGCGCGACCTTCGCCGTGATGCAGTCATCGAATATAACTGATCCGACGCCTCTCGCGCCGTTCGCGGTGCCGCTGGGCGATCCCGCCGGGATCGGGCCGGAGATCGTCGCCAAGGCATGGGTGATGCGCGAGGCGCGTAATCTGTCGCCCTTCTTCGCGGTTGGTGACGTTGCGGCGCTGCGTGCGGTATGGCTCGGCCCGATTGTAATGATCGAATCGCCGCAGGAGGCCGCTGAGGCGTTTGGCAAGGCGCTACCTTGCCTCCAGATCGCGGAGGCGGGCGAGATCGTGCCGGGATCGCCCAGCATCGATGGTGCGCGCGTGGCGTTTCAGGCGCTCGAAACTTCGGTCGGGCTGGCCCGGTCGGGATCGGCGGCGGGTCTGGTTACTGCCCCGGTGGGCAAGGAGCAATTGTACGGCGTCGGCTTCACCCATCCGGGCCAGACGGAGTTCATCGCCGAACGGTGCGGCGTTGCGCCGCATAATGCGGTGATGATGCTGGCGGGGCCGTCGCTCAAGGTCGTGCCGATCACGATCCATATCCCGATCGCGCAGGTGTCAGACGCGCTGACCATCGACCTGATCCGCGCGCGCGCCATGACCACGGCCAAGGGGCTGCAACGCAATTTCGGCATTGCCCGTCCACGGCTGGCCGTTGCGGGTCTCAACCCCCATGCCGGGGAGAATGGCGCGCTGGGGCGGGAAGAGATCGAGATCATCCGACCTGCGATCGAGATGCTGCGGGCGGAGGGACTGGACATTGTCGGGCCGCTGGCGGCGGACGGCATGTTCCATGCACGGGCGCGCGAGACCTATGACGCGGCGCTGTGCATGTATCATGACCAGGCGCTGATCCCCATCAAGACGCTGAATTTCGACGATGGCGTCAACATCACGCTGGGCCTGCCGATCGTGCGGACGTCGCCCGACCATGGCACCGCGTTCGGCATCGCCGGGACCGATCGCGCCAATCCCGGTGCGATGATCGCCGCGCTGCGCATGGCGGCGGAGTCGGCGCGCGCGCGTCTTGCCCATGGTTGAAGCGCCAGTGCCGCCGCCCCCCCCGCTGCCTCCATTGCGGGAAGTGATCGCGACTCATGGGCTGGCCGCGAGCAAGGCGTTGGGGCAGAATTTCCTGCTGGACGAACAGTTGCTCGACCGGATCGCTGCGATACCCGGATCGTTGAAGGACGCGCCCGCGTTCGAGGTTGGTCCCGGTCCCGGTGGCCTGACCCGCGCCATCTTGCGGGCCGGGGCGCGGTTAGTGGCGGTGGAGCGGGACCGGCGCTGCCTGCCTGCGCTCGCCGAACTAGAGCAGGCGTTTCCCGGCCAGTTGCGTACCCTGTCGGGCGACGCCATGGAAATCGACGCCCGGGCGGAGGCCGGGGATGGCGCGCATATCATCGCCAACCTGCCCTATAATATCGGCACGCCACTGCTGGTGGGATGGCTGTCTGCGCCATGGGAGCCGCTGCCCTGGTGGTCGAGCCTGACGCTGATGTTCCAGATGGAGGTGGCCGAGCGGATCGTGGCGACGACCGGATCGGATCATTATGGTCGGCTGGCCATTCTGTCCCAATGGCGCAGCGAGGCGAAGATTGCGATGAAGGTGCATCGCAGCGCCTTTACCCCGCCGCCCAAGGTCATGTCGGCGGTGGTGCATATCACGCCCAAGCCCGCGCCCGAGGGGGTGCAGCTCAAGTGGCTGGAGCGGCTGACGGCGGCGGCCTTTGGTCAGCGGCGCAAGATGTTGCGGCAGAGTTTGAAGGGACTGCCCGGTGCGCTGGATGCGTTGGCGCAGGTGGGGATCGATCCGCAGCGGCGGGCCGAGACGGTGAGTGTCGAGGAGTTTGTCGCGGTGGCCCGGCTGCTGAGCGCCTGAGGCTGGAGCGGGACTGCGAATTTCCAGAGTGAGCACCACAGGTTTTGCGGTTTTGGTGGCCGATCCTATCAATAAGTTATTGATATTTATACGTTTTTATATTTTCTGAATTGCTCGAAATGCGGTTTTGCGCGCCTTTCGATACGAGCCTTCGACTTCGCTCAGTCTCTACTCAGGACGAACGGAGGTGGAAGGGCTCCGCACGCTATCAGGGCAGCAAGCCCCCGCCCGATCATGGCGTTTCGGTGGGTGAGGATTTGGGTGCGGGGATCGTATCCTTGGCCGTCAGGGCGACGACGGGTGGCCCTTTCTGGATCGCGGCGGACAGGCGGGTGACGGGCGCGCAGTCTGCCTTGCAAAGCTTTTGCGCCTCTGCCAGCACTTCCTTTGCGCGCGCGACCGCGCCCTTTTCGACCATGGCCTCACCCTGTCCGGAGAGCGCGACAATGTCCGTCGGGTCGAGCAGCAGGGCTTCCTTGTAAAGGCGGATCGCCTTACCCTGAAGCCCCTGCGCGCGGGCGACTTCGGCCAGTTCGACGAATGCAGCACGGTTGCGCGGGTCGAGCGCCAGCGCGCTTTCGAGCGCGTCGGTCGCGCCCGACAGATTGCCCGCGCGGCGTGCGGCTTCACCGGCCTTTTGCCATTCGATCGACTGCGGGCTGATCTGACTGTCGGGCCGCTGGCTCAGGCCCATGCTCGACACGGTGGTCAGGACAGCAGCAAGAGCGATCGAGGCAGGGGTAAAACGCATGCATATCTCCAGCCATGTTTCAGGCACTGATTGCGGCTCATGAGCCGACTGACAAGTGTCGCGATTTTGCGGGCGCTTGTCCATGGCCTGTTTCACGTCCCCCGGCGCAGGCAGGCAAAGAAGAAGCCATCGCTGCCATCGTGGCCCGGAGTCAACAGCCGCCCCGCCCCATGGTTCCGACCGATGGGCAGATCGGAGGGCTGCGCGCTCCATCCGTCATGGCGGCGCAGGAAGGCATCGACCTGATCGCGCCCCTCCCGATCGGTGAGCGCGCAGGTGGCATAGACGAGGGTGCCGCCGGGCGCGAGAAGGGGCGCGGCGAAATCGAGGATGCGGGCCTGTTCCGCGACGAGGCGATCGAGCCGCGCCTGTGTGAGCCGCCAGCGTGCCTCCGGGTTGCGCCGCCAGGTGCCAGTGCCGGAACAGGGCGCATCGACAAGCACGATGTCGGCTTCGCCCGTGAGCGGTTCCAGCCCGCGCGCTTCGTGATTCTGGTCGAGCAGCAGGGTTTCGATGTGTCGTGCGCCTGCCCGCTCTGCCCGTGGCGTGAGGCGCGCGAGTCGGGCGCGGATGGTGTCGGCGGCGATCAGCCTGCCCTGCCCACGCATCGCGGCGGCCAGCGCCAGCGTCTTGCCCCCCGCCCCTGCGCACAGGTCCACGACGGTCATGCCCGGTTGCGCGGCACAGGCGATGGCGATCATCTGGCTGCCGACATCCTGCACTTCGACGAGGCCGTCGATCCAGACGGGATGGCGTTCGACCGGGAAGCCTTCGGGCAGGCGCAGGGCGCCGGGGATGTGCGGGATCGGGGTGGCTTCGGGGATGGCGGCGGCGATCTGGTCCGGCGTGGCTTTCAGGTGATTGACGCGCAGGTCCACAGGGGCGCGGCCCAGCAGCGCGTCCTGCTCCACGGGGGTGGCCAGCAGGGGTTGAAGCCAAGCGGGGACTGCGCCGGAGGGGGTGCCGGTTTCGCCGGGTTCGATTGGCAGTGGGGCGTGAGTGGAGCCGTCGAACAGGGTGGTCAGGTCCGGCTGGTCGAGGGCAAGGCCGATCATTGCAGCGCGGCCCGTGTCGGGGCGTTCGGCGTTGCGGCGGATGGCGTCATAGACATGATCGCGCACGGCCCGCCGATCGCGCGACCCGGCATAGCGGCGATCCTTGAAATAGCGGGCGATCAGCGTGTCGGCCGCCGGGCCGCCATCGCGCGCGGCGGCGATGATGGCGTCGAGCAGGTCGATCGCGGCCTGAATGCGGGCGGAGGGGGTCATATCCTCCCCGGCACGGGGAGGGGGACCGACCGCCACAGGCGGGTGATGGAGGGGGCCGGCGGCAAACGCAATCTTTCAAGAGGCAGCGCCCTGCGGCGATCCCCCTCCACCACTGGCTTCGCCAGCGGTCCCCCTCCCCGTGTCGGGGAGGATTTACCGCGTCGGATAATTGGGCGCTTCGCGGGTGATGGTGACGTCATGGACATGGCTTTCCGACAGGCCAGCGTTGGTGATCTGGACGAAGCGGGCGCGTTCCTGCAGGTCGGGGATCGTGCGGCTGCCGGTATAGCCCATCGCCGCTTTTACACCGCCGACGAGTTGATGAATGACGTCCTGCGCCGGGCCTTTGAACGGCACCTGCCCTTCGATACCTTCCGGGACCAGCTTCATCTGATCCTTGATATCCGCCTGAAAATAGCGGTCCGCGCTGCCGCGTGCCATGGCGCCGACGCTGCCCATACCGCGATAGCTTTTATAGGCGCGCCCCTGATAGAGGAAGGTTTCGCCCGGCGCTTCGGCGGTGCCAGCCAGCAGCGAACCGACCATGACGCAGCCTGCGCCTGCCGCCAGCGCCTTGGCCAGATCGCCGCTGGTGCGCAGGCCGCCGTCGGCGATGACGGGGATGCCATGCTTGGCCGCTTCGGCGGCGGAATCCATGACGGCAGTGAGTTGCGGCACGCCCACGCCCGCGACGACGCGGGTGGTGCAGATGGAGCCGGGGCCGATGCCGACCTTCACGCAGTCCGCGCCCGCGCCGATCAGCGCTTTGGTCGCTTCGGCGGTGGCGACATTGCCCGCGACGACCTGCACATTGCTGGACAGGCGCTTGACCGCTTCGACGGCGGCGGACACCTGCTTGCTGTGGCCATGGGCGGTGTCGATGACGATCAGGTCACATTCCGCGTCGATCAGCGCACGACTGCGTTCCAGCCCGGTTTCGCCGACGGTCGTGGCGGCGGCGACGCGCAGGCGGCCGGTGCCGTCCTTGGTCGCCTGCGGATAGTTGACCGCCTTTTCCATGTCCTTGACAGTGATGAGGCCGACGCAATGATAGCTGTCGTCCACCACCAGCAGTTTTTCGATGCGGCGCGCATGCAGCAGGCGCTGCGCTTCTTCCTGACCCACGCCGACATTGACGGTCGCGAGGTTTTCCTTGGTCATCAGTTCGCTGACCGGCTGCTTGGGGTTTTCGGCGAAGCGTGTGTCGCGGTGGGTGAGGATGCCGACCAGCTTGCCGCTGGATTCCACGACGGGGATGCCGCTGATCCTGTGACGCTGCATCAGCATCTGCGCGTCGGCCAGCGTCGCGGTGGGCAGGATGGTGATGGGGTTGACGACCATGCCGCTTTCGAAGCGTTTGACCGCGCGGACGGCAGCGGCCTGTTCCTCGACCGACAGGTTGCGATGCAGCACGCCGATGCCGCCAAGCTGCGCCATGACGATCGCCATGTCGGCTTCGGTCACGGTGTCCATGGCGGACGAGAGGATCGGGATGTTGAGCCTGATCGCTTTGGTCACATAGGTGGACGTGTCCGCCTGACTGGGCAGCACATCGGATTCGCCGGGCTGCAAGAGCACGTCGTCAAAGGTGAGGCCGAGGCGGATTTCCATGGAACGAGCCACTTTCTGATGCGGGGACAGGCCAATATCAGGCGGCGCGTCCCAAGGGATTTGTGGCGGCCCATGTAACCATTTCGGGTGCGGACGGCCAGACCTTATTGGGGGTTTATTGTGGGAGGGTTGGGGTGGGGGCGTAGCCCTATCACGAGAGGGTGACACCCCTCCGTCTGGCCTGCGGCCAGCCACCTCCCCTTCCAAGGGGAGGAACTTTACGTATGCGCTCACGAAAAAGGGCGCGGATTTGGTCCGCGCCCTTTTTCCTGAACTTTTCGCGTGGCTTACACCGCCGCTGGCGATGGGTCGCCGAATGGACCCTTCCGCTTGCGGCTGCGGGGGATGGACGAACCGACGGCGGGAATGACCGATGGTTTGATGGTCGTGCCGTCTTCGCGGGTGATTTCGCCATTTTCGAGCAGAGCGCGGATTTCTTCGCCGCTGAGCGTTTCATATTCGAGCATGGCGTTGGCGAGCAGGTGCAACTGGTCCTCATGACCCTTCAGCAGTTCCTGCGCGCGATTATAGCCCTGCTCCACCAGACCACGGATTTCCGCGTCGATCAGCTTGGCGGTTTCGTCCGACATATGAGTGCGCTGGCTTTGAGAATAGCCGAGGAAGGTTTCGCCCTGCTGCTCTTCATATTGCAGCGGCCCCAGCTTGTCGGACATGCCCCATTGGGTGACCATGTCGCGGGCCAGCTTGGTCGCATACTGAATGTCGCCCGATGCGCCCGATGATACCTTGTCATAGCCAAAGATGATTTCTTCGGCCACGCGGCCACCCATGGCGACGGCCATGTTCGCGTGCATCTTGTCGCGATGATAGCTGTAGCTGTCGCGTTCGGGCAGGCGCATGACCATGCCCAGCGCGCGGCCACGGGGGATGATCGTCGCTTTGTGGATCGGATCGGACGCAGCTTCATGCACGGACACGATGGCGTGGCCCGCCTCATGATAGGCAGTCATTTTCTTTTCATCGTCGGTCATGACCATCGAGCGGCGTTCCGCGCCCATCATGACCTTGTCCTTGGCCGATTCAAATTCGTCCATGGCGACCAGACGCTTGCCGCGCCGTGCGGCCATGAGCGCCGCTTCGTTGACCAGATTGGCGAGATCCGCGCCGGAGAAGCCCGGCGTGCCGCGCGCGATGGTGCGCGGATCGACGTCGGGGGCCAGCGGGACTTTCTTCATGTGGACGGCCAGGATCTTCTCGCGCCCTTCGATATCGGGGCGAGGGACGACGACCTGACGATCGAAGCGGCCCGGACGCAGCAGCGCAGGGTCGAGTACGTCGGGACGGTTGGTGGCCGCGACGATGATGATGCCTTCGTTCGCTTCGAAGCCGTCCATTTCGACCAGCAGCTGGTTGAGCGTCTGTTCGCGTTCGTCGTTGCCATTGCCAAGGCCAGCGCCGCGATGGCGACCGACCGCGTCGATTTCATCGATGAAGACGATGCAGGGCGCGTTCTTCTTGGCCTGTTCGAACATGTCGCGCACGCGGCTGGCGCCAACGCCGACGAACATTTCAACGAAGTCGGAGCCGGAGATGGTGAAGAAGGGCACGCCCGCTTCCCCCGCGATGGCGCGGGCGAGCAGCGTTTTGCCGGTGCCGGGCGAACCGACCAGCAGCGCGCCCTTGGGAATCTTGCCGCCCAGACGCGCGAACTTGGTCGGGTCTTTCAGAAACTCGACGATTTCTTCCAGCTCTTCGCGGGCTTCATCGATGCCCGCGACGTCCTGAAACGTCACCTTGCCGTGCTTTTCAGTGAGCAGCTTGGCCTTCGACTTGCCAAAGCCCATCGCGCCGCCAGCGCCGCCGCCCTTTTGCATCTGGCGCAGGACGAAGAAGGCGATGCCCAGGATCAGCAGGAAAGGCAGCGATTGATAGAGGAGTATCTGCCAGAAGCTCGGCCCCTCTTCGGCCTGACCCGAATATTTGACGTTATAATCGTCCAGCAGGCCAGTGAGGCCGGGGTCGTTGACCGGGACGGTGCTGAATTTCTGGCCGCTCGACAAAGTGCCGCTGATCTTGTCCGGCGCTATGGCGACGTCCTTGACCTGGCCTTCCTGCACCCTGGAGCGAAATTCGGAATAAGCGATACTGCTGCCCGCGCCCGCCGCAGTCCGGCCGTCGAACATCGACACGAACAGGAGCAGGGCGACGATGACGCCCGCCCAAATCATGGCGCTCTTGATCCAGGGATTTGGCTGAGGGTCTTTTTCGTCGTTCATCATCACTCTCTTTTCACACCGGCCAAGATAGGGTGCGTGCGGCAAAGCGCAAGCCGACCCGTGCGCGGATGTTCCGACGTTGCGTTATGGTCAGTGTCCGATGAACCGGGTCAGAATGATATAGCCCAGCCCCAGCGCCGCGCCAGCCGACAGGCCGCAGAGCAGATAGCCCAAATATAGGAGCAGCGGTGGATGGGGGCGCGCCATTTTGCTGTTACGCTGCGCCGCCGAAAGGATGACGCTGGCCAACAGGCCATAAGTCAGTGCCGCAAATTCCACCATATGCCGATTCCCTGCAATTGATGGTCAGTGGTTAACCATGGCAGCGGTTAAAGAACGATCACCGCAGCGCACAAAATCGACGGGCCGTTTGGGTTGCAGGATGGGTCGTGGAACCTTTCCGTAACGACCTGTTCAAGCGCGACGGGCGGGTGCCGGGCGCAGGGTCCAGACGGGGCCGCCGCGCAGGAGCCATGCGCCGATGCTGGATTGTCGGCCCGCCATGGCGAGCGCGATCGCGCGGTCGATGGTGTCTCCGCGCGGGGGCGGTGCAGCCGAGTCGGCCTGAGTCAGCATGTGGAGCAGGAGGCGGCGGAGATATTCGCGGGGGACGTCGGTGCGGGTCAGGGTGTAGCCGTCTTCCGTCCGGGTTACGTGGTGAGCAGCGAGATCAGCGACGGACCATTCGAGCGCCGCGTCCGCTTCGGCCAGTGCGGCTGCGCTGCGCGATGCAGCCAAGGGGTTGAGCCAGTCGACTTCGGAGAGGGCCGTGCGCAGGGCGGCGCGGTCGAAGCGGGGGTCGGCGTTGGAGGGGTCATCGACATAGGGCAATGCCTCTGCCTGCGCGATGGCGAGCAATTGGGCTTTTCGAAAGCCTAGCAGCGGGCGGATGATGTGGCCCGTGCGCGCGCGCACCCCGGCTAGACCGGCCACGCCAGCCCCACGGTTGAGGCGCATGAGCAGGGTTTCCAGTTGGTCGTCGGCATGATGGGCTGTCATGATCCAGTCGATGCCGCGTGTCGTGCGCCACTGTTCGATCAGGGCGTAGCGCTGGGTGCGCGCCCAATCCTGCACATTGCCGGTCAGCGGCGTTTCGGGGTGGCGCGTGGCGTGGGGGATGGCGTGGGCGTCGCACCAGCGGGCGACCATGGCCGCTTCATCCGCCGAGGCGAGGCGCAGGCCGTGATCGACGGTGATCGCCTCTGCCTGACCGGGGAAGGCCAGCGCGACCAGATGCAGCAGCGCCATGCTGTCGGGACCGCCGGATACCGCAATGCCGAAGCGGACGCCCTGCCCTTCGCCAACCAGCGCCAGCGTTGCGGCGCGCAGGTGCGCCGCTGCCGTGTCGATCGTCAGCTGCACTTCGCCTGTGTGCGGCCCTTGTCCATCATGGTGCGCAGGCTGCTCGACAGGCTCGATCCATAGACCTGCTCCAGTTCCGCATAGACTTTGCACGCGTCGGCGGGCTTTTTTAGCTGGATCAGCGCTTCGCCAAGATAGGCCAGACTGTCGGCGGCGCGATCGCCACGGGGACGCTTCTGGTAATTTTCGTAGAAGGCGACCGATGCGAGTGCAGGCTTGCCATCGTCCAGATAGGCGCGGCCCAGCAGATTCTGTGCGCGGCTGGCAACATTGGCGGTGCCATATTTTTCGACCGTGGCTTTGAGTTGCCCTTGCGCTTCGGGATAGAATTTGGCGTCCCACAGGCGATAGCCGTAGGAGTAGGCGTCCATCGCCGCATCGCCACTGTCGGGCCGTTCGATCGCGGCGACGGCGGTCTTGCGCGCTTCGCTGGCGGCGGGGGTCGATGCGGGCGCGGCGGCGGTCGGCTTGGTCGATGCCGGACGCGAGGGGGTGGGCGCGGGAGTGGTGATGGATGGCGCGGACGTTGGGCCAGTGGCTGGCGGCGCATCCGTCGAGGCCATGCGGGCGTCCGCCTCCGCCTTATATTTGGTGAAGGCGTCCTGAAGCTGGCGCAGCTTGTAACTATTGTCCTCGATCTGCCCAGTCATGGAGGCCAGTTGCGATTCCAGCGCGCCGACGCGGGCGGTCAGATCGGCGATGGGCGCAGAGGATGGCGAACCGGGCGCGATGCTGGGCGTATTGGGTTTGGTGATCTGCGCTTCGATCGGGGTGCCACCGGGAAAGACCTTCCGCTGGACCGCGCGCATTTCCTTTTCCAGCCGATCGACGCGGACCTCTACCGCCGGATTTTGCGCCAGAGCGGGCGGCGCAAGGGCCAACAGGACCGGCGCGGTCCAGACCAGAGCAGATGTCGCGAAAAAGGCGTGACGCATGATGTTCCCCGACTGAATATGTCGCGTTTAACCATAAGGGGTTATTTGGCGCGGTAAAGCCCGACCTGCGTCAGGAGGCTGTGCCGCTCAGTTCGCGCCCGTAGCCGATGCAGCCGGGTTTGGCGAAGGCGCGACGGGCGGGGTTGCGGCCTGCGGAATGACCGTGCCGGTCAGCGACGGCGATCCGGGTGCAGGCGTTGCCGTTGCCGCACCGCGCGCCAGCAGCGCTTCGGCATTGACCGGCACGTCGGCAATGGTCCGGTCCGGCGCGCCGAGCGGGGCCACTGCCTTGCCACCCACGGTCACGGACAGCGCCTGCGGACGGCCCGTCAGGATCATCGGATTGCGCGCAGTGGTGGGCAGGGCAAAGGTTTCGCCCTTCTTCATCAGCCCGTCCTTCAGCCGCTCGCCTGCTTCGTCATAGATGCGCAGCCAGACGTCATCGACGGCGGTGAAGACGACCGGTTGGGCCGCCGGCGGTACTGGCGCGGTCGTGCCAGCGGGACGGGCGGCGACGGGTGCTGCATCACCCTGCTGCGCGGCAATTTCCGTGCTGGTGGGGGCCGTGAACATTTGCGTGCGCCAGATGGTGAAACCAGCGATCAGCACCACGACGATAACCGCCGCCGTCCAGGCCAGCGCGCGGGATGGCACGCGGGCCGGATCGACCGGCTCGAACGCTTCATAACGGTTTGCGCCCATGTCGCTGTCATGCACGGCACGGCGCACGTCGGCAGCGATGGCGACATCGTCCATGTCGATCGCACGGGCATAGGCGCGGGCGAAACCCACGGCATAGGGGATGCCCGGCAGGGCGGTATAATCGTCGCGTTCAATCGCTTCCAACTGGCGCTGGGCGATGCGCGTGCGGGTTGCGATGTCGGGGAGAGACAGGCCCAACGCCTCCCGCCCCGCACGCAATTTTCCACCCGGCGTATTCGGCTGCATTTCCGGCGCACTGCCTGTGCCGGTGTCCACGTTTATTTCGTCTGCCATGCTGCTCCGCGACCTTTGTCGGTCAGCCTTGTCTCACTGTGGGACGGATGTTGTCAACGCCGAGCCGGACCTTTTCATGGTCTTAGGCGCCCAGTTCGATGTTGCGTTCAGCCGCCCATTGGGTCAGCCGCCCACGCATGTCGCGTTCGCCACTGTCCAGCAGTTGCCGCATCAGAGTCTGCAGTTCAGCCGCGTCGATGGCGCGGATCATCGCCTTGACCGGGCCGACCGATGCCGGGGTGATCGACAGGCGGCGGATGCCAAGGCCGATGAGGGCCATCGCCTCCAGCGTGCGGCCGCCCATTTCGCCGCATACGCCCACGGGAACCTGATAGGCGGCGCAGTTTTTGGCCACGCGGTCGAGGAAACGCAGGATGGCGAGGCTGAGCCAGTCATAGCGTTCGGCGAGTTTGGGATGGGCGCGGTCTGCGGCGAACAGGAATTGCGTCAGGTCGTTGGTGCCGATCGACAGAAAATCGACCTGCGGCAATAATATGTCGAGCACTTCGGCCAGAGCGGGCACTTCGAGCATCGCGCCGTAGCGGATGGCGATAGGCAGCTTTTTCTTGCGCGATTGCAGCCATGCCCGCTGATGTTCGACCAGAGCGCGGGCCTGTTCATATTCCCACGGTTCGGACACCATCGGGAACATGACGTGCAGGATCTTGCCCGCGCTGGCCTCCAGCAGCGCGCGGGCCTGCGCCTTCATCAGCCCGTCGCGGTCGAGCGCGAGGCGGATCGCGCGCCAGCCCATGGCGGGATTATCCTCATGCTCGTCATCCTCACGCTGCATGTAGGGCAGCGCCTTGTCCCCGCCGATATCGACGGTGCGGAAGATGACCGGGCGGTCGCCCGCAGCGTCCAGCACGTCTTTGTAGAGGCGCTGCTGCTTTTCGCGCTGCGGCAGGGTGGCGGAGACGAGGAACTGAAATTCCGTGCGAAAAAGTCCGATGCCGTCGGCACCCACCATGTCGAGCGCCTGCGCATCTTCGCGCAGGCCCGCATTGACCATCAGTTCGACCCGCTGCCCATCGGCGGTGACGGAAGGCAGGTCGCGCATCGCGGCAAATTCGGCGCGGCGTTTCTGCGTCACATGCAGTTTGTTATCGAACGCTTCGTCCATGTCGGATGTCGGACGGATCAGCAAAGCGTTCGCCGTCACGTCCATCAGGATGAGGTCGCCCTCGTTCACCTGATGCCGAATGTCGCGCACACGGCCCAGCACCGGCACGCCCATGGCGCGCGCGACGATGGTGACATGGGCGGTCAGCGACCCTTCCTCCAGGATCACGCCCTTCAGGCGTCGCCGGTCATATTCGAGCAGTTCGGCGGGACCAAGATTGCGGGCGATCAGGATGGCGTCCTGCCGCAGGCCCATCTGCGCCGCCGTGCCAAGCTGGCCCGACACGATGCGCAGCAACCGGTTGGCCAGATCCTCCAGATCATGCATCCGGTCGGACAGCAGGGGATCGTCGATCTGGCGCATCCGCATGCGGGTGCGTTGCTGCACCCGCTCGATCGCCGCTTCTGCGGTCAGGCCGCTGTCGATCGCTTCGTTGATACGCCGCGTCCAGCCTTCGTCATAGGCGAACATCTTGTAGGTTTCGAGCACCTCCTGATGCTCGCCCTCCATGCCGAATTCCGCAGCGCCAGTCATGCGGTCGATCTGTTCGCGCATCTTGGTGAAGGCGGAAATGACGCGCTGCCGCTCCGCCTCCGTATCTTCCGCCACGGTATGTTCGATGTGGACGCGCGGCTGATGGAAGACGACATGGCCACGCGCCATGCCCATCACCAGCGGCAGGCCGTGCAGCAGGGTGGTGCCGGTGTCGGTGACGCGCAGGTCGGTGGGGCTGTCGTCGGCCAGTTCGGCGTTGGCGATAAGTTCGGACATGACCATCGCAACGGTCTGGAGCGCCTCTATTTCCACTTCTTCATATCTGCGCGGGTCGGCATGTTGCACGCACAGGACGCCCAGCGCCCGTTCGCGCCGCACGATCGGCACGCCGGCAAAGCTGTGGAACAGTTCCTCCCCCGTTTCGGGGCGATAGGCAAAGTCGGGGTGCGAGGCGGCTTCGTCGAGGTTGAGCGTTTCGACATTGGTGGCGATCAGGCCGACCAGCCCCTCCCCCATCGCCATGCGGGTGACGTGGACGGCTTCCTGCTTCAAACCACGGGTGGCGAAGAGTTCCAGCACGCCTTCGCGCACCAGATAGATGGAGCAGACTTCGCTGGAGAGCGATTCGCCGATGATCTCCACCACCTTGTTCAGCTTCGCCTGCGCGCTGGTGCGCGACGCCATCACTTCCTGAAGGCGGATGAGGATCTGACGGGCGGCGGCGGCGGGCGTTTCTGGCATGCTTCAGTGGCTAACAGATTGGTGCCCCGCTTTCCAAGGCGATTCACGCAGCCGCGCATAATGGCGCGAAAGCTGGCCCGCCGATCATGGGACATAAAAAAAATGTAAAAGCGACGAACGCGCATTGTGGAAATATGCGCGGGCTTCGTTTCCCCCAATGAAGCCTGGATTGCAGACGCTGGCCCGACACACGCAGGACATAGGGGACTGACGACATGACCATGATGTTGAACAAGGATGCGAAGGATAATCTGATCGAGCGCGGCTATTCGCGCCGCCAGCTTGGCGAGATCGCCGCCGTATTGAGCGCAGGCGTTGCCGTCAGCGGATTGATGAGCGACGTCGCAATGGCGCAGCAGCAGGCCGCACGCGGCATCGCAGGCGCAGTGCGTATCGGGTCCAACGAATGCTGGACCGGCCCCTTCCCATCGGGCGTCGAAGCGATCGCGCGCGCCGGGGCCGTGGGCAACTGGTATGATCCCGACACCTATCGCGCCGACCTGATCAAGACGGTCGCGACCGTGGAAAGCCTGCCCGAAACGCATATCCAGCTTTGGCCCGGTTCGGGTGGCCCGCTGGTCAGCGTCGTGGCGGCCTATTGCTCGCCCACCAAGGGGCTGGTGACCGCCGATCCGACGTTCGAATCCGCATGGCGTTCGGCCGATTATCTGAAAGCGCCGATCAAGAAAGTGCCGCAGGCCGTCGGCAAGGGCCATGACGTCAAGGGCATGCTGGCCGCCAATCCCAATGCGGGTCTCTATTATATCTGCACGCCCAACAACCCGACCGGCACGATCACGCCAGTGGCCGACATCAAGTGGCTGCTGGACAACAAGCCTGCCGACGCGATGCTGCTGGTGGACGAAGCCTATCTGCACTTTTCCGGCGCGCCCAGCGCGGCGTCGCTGATCGGCACCCGCAAGGACATCATCGTCATGCGGACCTGCTCCAAGCTGTTTGGCATGGCGGGCATTCGTTTGGGCCTGACCTTTGCCGATCCCGAAGTGCAGAAGCAGATCATGCTGTTCGGCCCGTCGGCCGGTGGCCTGTCGATCACGGCGATGGCGTGCGGCAATGCGGTGTATAAGGAAGCCGACCTGATCACCGCGCGGCGCAACGAAATGATCGCCGCGCGCGACGAGACGATCGCATGGCTGACCAAGAAGGGCATCATGGTGCATCCGGGCAGTCAGGCGAATATGTTCATGGTCGATTGGAAGACCAAGCCCGCCAAAGAGATGCAGGCCGCGCTGCTCGCCGCGCCGGAAAAGGTGCAGATCGGGCGCAACTGGCCGATCTGGCCCACCGTATCGCGCGTGACCGTTGGGTCGGCCGAAGACATGAAGAAATTCTGCTCTGCGGTGGAAAAGACCTACAAGGCCTGAGGGTTCGCATCAGAGGTCGCGAAGGTGAAAGGGGCGTTCGGGAAACCGGGCGCCCTTTTTGCCGTGCGTCGACAGGACTTGCATTGGACAGCGGCATGCCGCTAAGGGCGGGACATTCGCATGGACCCGGTGCAATTCCGGGTGGCTATTCCGGCCGCCGATCCGCCGGACAACATCACACATGAACAAGTGAACGCGCCTTATATCGGCGCCATGTGCCTTGATGTGGAATTTACATGTCTTCAAAACTCACTCTTTATTCTCGCCAGTGGTTTACTGACGGGGCCGCCGCGCGCCGCGACGTCATGGCGGGTATCGTCGTCGCCCTCGCCCTTATCCCCGAAGCGATCGGCTTTTCCGTGATCGCAGGCGTCGATCCCCGCGTGGGCCTGTATGCCTCCGTCGCCATCGCCATGACCATCGCCCTGATCGGCGGGCGGCCGGGCATGATCTCCGCCGCCACGGCAGCGGTGGCGGTGCTGGTCGTGCCGCTGGTGCGCGATCATGGCGTGGAATATCTGTTCGCCGCGACCATAGTGATGGGGGTGATCCAGATCGTTGCGGGATTGCTGCGGCTCGACCTCGTCATGCAATTTGTGTCGCGATCAGTCATTACCGGCTTCGTCAATGCGCTGGCGATCCTGATCTTCATGGCGCAATTGCCGCAACTGACCAATGTGGGCTGGGACAGCTATGCGATGGTCGCGGGCGGGCTGGCGATCATCTATGGCTTTCCCCGGATCACCAAGGCCGTGCCCTCCCCACTGCTAGCCATATTGGTACTGAGCGCGATCAGCATCGGCATGGGCCTGTCGGTTCACACGGTCGGCGACATGGGGAAACTGCCTGAAGGACTGCCCAGCCTGACGTGGCCGCATGTGCCGATGACGTTCGACACATTGCGCATCATCCTGCCCTATTCGCTGACGATGGCGGCGGTCGGCCTGCTCGAATCGCTGCTGACCGCGCAGATCGTGGACGACATGACGGACAGCGACAGCGACAAAAGGCAGGAATGCGCGGGTCAGGGAGGCGCGAATATCGTCGCGGCCCTGTTTGGCGGCATGGGCGGTTGCGCGATGATCGGCCAGTCGGTCATCAACGTGACGTCGGGCGGGCGTAGCAGGCTGTCCACATTTGTGGCGGGCGCCTTTTTGCTGTTCCTGCTTACGATGCTGGGTCCGCTGGTCGGGCGTGTGCCGATGCCCGCGCTGGTCGCGGTGATGATCATGGTGTCGATCGGCACGTTCAGCTGGAACTCAATCCCCAATTTGCGCCGCCATCCGCCCACGTCGTCCGTCGTGATGCTGACGACCGTGATCGTGGTGGTTGCAACGCGCGACCTGTCGCTGGGCGTGCTGGCGGGCGTGCTGCTGTCGGGCGTGTTTTTTGCAGGCAAGGTGCAGCGGATGTTTTCGGTCGATCGGGAAACGGCCGCCGATGGGCAAAGCGTCTATCGCGTGAAGGGTGAGATATTCTTTGCATCGGTGGATCGCTTCACGCGCGCGTTTCAGGACGACGATAAAGCGGAGCGCATCCTGATCGACGTGTCGGCGGCGCATTTCTGGGACATTTCGGGCGTCGGAGCGCTGGATAAGATCGTCGCCCGGCTGCGGCGCGACGGACATGTGGTCGAGGTTGTGGGCTATAACCGGGCGAGCGCCGATCTGATCGACCGCTTTGCGCTGCACGACAAGACCGGAGTGGAACTGGGCGTCGTGCCGCATTGAGGGGCGCGGTGCGACGAACGGATGAGGGGTGAAGGCAGGAGGCGCTAGGCGCTGGCGGCGGATGTTTCGCTCAGCGCCTTGAACTGAGCGAGCATCTGGTCCCAACCGGGATGGAAGCCCATGTCCTCATGCCGGGCCTTCGCTTCGGCATCCCAATGACGGGCGGTGGCGGTGACGCGGGTGCCGTCTTCTGCATCGGCGAAGGTCCAGATGGCGGTAATGAAGGGGGTTTGCGGCACCCAGCCTGCGGCATAGGCGTCGGTGGTGACAACCCGTTCACCGGGCACGACCTCCAGAAATATGCCCTCCATGGGGCCGGTATCCTCGCCATCGGGGCCGAACATCTGCACCGCGCTGCGGCCGCCGGGTCGCATGTCCTGCTCGATCACCTGCGCGCGCCAGGGTTTGGGGCAATACCATTCGTCCTTGAGGTCGGTCCAAACCTTCCACACGATCGCGCGAGGCGCTTCGATATAGCAATAGACCGACAGTTCGTGGCGTTCCTGGCTCATGACGTCGTTCCTTTGAAAGGCGGCTTTGGGCGGTGGTTATTCCCCGGTGGTGGGCAGCGGTTGAACCGTCAATTTTGGCGTGATGGGACTGGCTGGCTGCGTTCGCACGACCGCTGGCGGAAGCGTACGCGGCTGGGCGGCTGGAGGCGGCGTGGTGGCGGATGGGAGCGTGGCCGATGGAGGCGTAGTCGCAGCCGGGGGCGTGGTGGCCAATGGCAGACTGCTGGATGGCAGGGCTGGCAGGCGCTGCGCAGTGCCTGACGGCAGCACTTCGCCGGGCGGAACTGGCGGGGGCGGCAGGGGGGTGGGCGACACGACGACCGTTACGGTCGCGCCGAAACGCGACTGCCATTCGGCCAGACGGCGCAGATAGTCGGCATAGGCGGCGTAGAAATCCTGAAACGGCTTTTCCAGTTCGGCCAGTGCCTGTGGCGCATATTCGAGCAGGGCCGATGAGGGCATCGCCAGCATCTTTGCGCCGACCGTGATCGCGACCGGGCAGAAGCTCCTGGTGACGGGCGGCAGAGAGAAGAAATTATAGACGACGGTGTTGAGCCGTTCGCGATAGGCGGTGCCGGTGGTGCCATAGGCAGCGGCATAGTTACGATCGACGGCCGCGTTGGCTTCGCGCAGGGCAGGCTGATGCACATGGAGCAGGCGGTTATATTGCAGCCGCGCCAGATCGCCGCCGCCGTTGCAGGAGAGCGCGGCGACGTTGAGCGCCATGCGGACATGCCAGAGCGCGGTGTTGGACGTAACGCCGCGATTGGCGGTCAGGAACTTGCCGTCCTTGCCGACCTCCGGAA
Organism: Sphingobium sp.; assembly: GCF_049304695.1. GTDB lineage: Bacteria > Pseudomonadota > Alphaproteobacteria > Sphingomonadales > Sphingomonadaceae > Sphingobium. Next base: position 74,612 of record NZ_JBAQOK010000081.1, on the reverse strand, counting down.
TGCTCATCCCCGCGACCGCGCCCATCGGCGGGACCGGGCGGATGGTCGAGATGACCGGCGGCGGGGCCGTGGGCGGTGGCGGGGGTGGCGGCGTCGAACAGGCGGCGATCGCCGCCAGCGACACGAGGGACAGACGCCGTAGGGATCTGGGCACGGATCGGCGCGTGAAGGACAGCGGAATATGCGATTGGATCATGCTCCGGTCATGCCGCGCATTGCCGTTGGAGGAAATACGCGTTTGACTCGGTTCATCGCACGGTTTCAGGCGGCTCGCCGCTCCAGCGCACCAGCGGCCTGCATCATCAGTTCGGCGATGATGGCAGCGACCGGCTCTTCCTTCGTCACCATGCCGACCGACTGGCCCGCCATCAGCGACCCGCCATCCACGTCGCCGTCGATGACCGCGCGGCGCAGCGCACCGGCCCAATAATGTTCGATCTGAAGCTGCGCCTCCATCATATCTACTGCGCCGCTGTCGAGCAGGTTGGCGACTTCGCGCTGCTTGGCGGTGAAGTTTTCCATACCTGCGTTCTTGAGCGAGCGGACGGGGATGACCGGCAGGCGCGCGTCGATCTGCACGCTGGCAATGGCGTCGCGGGCCGATGCGCGGAAGAAGGCCTTCTTGAAGGCGGGGTGCGCGATGCTTTCGGTGGCGCAGGCAAAACGGGTGCCAAGCTGCACGCCCGCCGCGCCCATTTCCAGATAGGCGGCGATCGCTTCGCCACGGCCAATGCCGCCCGCAACGAACACTGGCACCTGCTCTGCGATGTCGGGCAGGATTTCCTGCGCCAGGACGCTGGTGGAAACCGGGCCGATATGGCCGCCAGCCTCCATCCCTTCGACCACCAGCGCGTCTACGCCGGACCGGATCAGCTTCTTGGCGAGGCTGAGCGCGGGGGCGAAGCAGATGAGTTTCGCGCCCTTCTGCTTGATCGCTTCGATGCTGCCCTTGGGCGGCAGGCCACCGGCCAGCACGATATGGGTCACGTCGTGGCGCGCGCAGACGTCGATCAGGTCGAACAGTTGCGGATGCATGGTGATGAGGTTGACGCCGAAAGGCCTCTCCGTCAGCGCCTTTGTCGCAGTGATTTCCGCGTCGAGCAGTTCGGGCGTCATCGCGCCGCACGCGATGACGCCAAAGCCACCCGCGTTGGAGATGGCGGACACCAGATGGCGTTCGCTGACCCAGCTCATCGCGCCGCACAGGATCGCGGTCTCGCAGCCGAGAAATTCAGCGCCGCGCGCCATGAGGGACGTGAGTTTCGCGTGCGTCATCTGGTTTAGCCTCAACAAGCACAAAAGCCCCTCCCCTGAAGGGGAGGGGAGAAAAGGTCAAGCGACCGGCGCGTCCAGGCCGTAGGCGGTGTGGAGGACGCGGACGGCGAGTTCGGTTTCGTCTTCGTCGATCAACACGCTGACCTTGATCTCGCTGGTCGAGATGGCTTCGATATTGATGCCGCGATCGGCCAGCGTCTTGAACATGGTGGCCGCGACGCCAGCATGGCTGCGCATGCCGACGCCAACGACGCTGATCTTGGCGACTTCGGTGTCGGTGATGATGCGGCGGAAGCCGATGGCATCCTTGTTCGCTTCGAGAATATCGACGCTGCGCGCCAGGTCGGCGCGCGGGACGGTGAAGGTGACGTCGGTCTCTTCATTATCCTTGCTGTCATTCTGGATAATCATGTCCACGTTGATCGCCGCATCGGCCAAGGGCGTGAAGATGTTGGCGACCGCGCCGGGCTTGTCGGGCACGCGCGTCACGATGATCTTGGCTTCATTCTTGTCATGGGCGATGCCGGTGATGAGCTGACGTTCCATCTTGTCTTCCTTGAGCTTGGCTTCCAGTTCCGCGTCGCTGACGATCAGCGTGCCGGGCAAATCCTGCTGCGTGGGATCGTCGAAGGAGGACAGAACCTGAACGACGACGCCTTCCTTCATGGCCAGACCCACCGATCGGGTTTGTAGCACCTTTGCGCCGACCGACGCGAGTTCGAGCATTTCCTCATAGGTTACGAGGTCGAGCTTGCGCGCGCGGGCCACGATGCGCGGGTCGGTGGTGTAGACGCCATCGACGTCGGTATAGATGTCGCAGCGATCCGCCTTGATCGCCGCAGCCACCGCGACGGCCGAAGTATCGGACCCGCCACGCCCCAGCGTGGATACGCGGCCATCGGCCATCATGCCCTGAAACCCCGGAATCACGGCCACGGTGCCGGATCGCATGGAGGCGAGCAGGTCGAGCGTGTCGATATCGCTGACCCGCGCCTTGGCATGAGCCTCGATCGTGCGGATGGGCAGTTGCCAGCCAAGCCAGCTGCGCGCGTCCACGTCCATGGCCTTGAGCGTCATCGCCAGCAGGCCGGATGTGATCTGCTCGCCAGCGGCGACCACCACGTCATATTCGGCGGGATCGTAAAGCGCGGACGCTTCCTTGCAGAAGCCCACGAGCCGGTCGGTTTCGCCCGCCATGGCGGATACGACGACGGCGACTTCATGGCCCTGGCTCACGACATGCTTCACGCGCGCGGCGACGTTGCGAATTCGCTCCATCCCCGCCATCGAGGTGCCGCCGAATTTCATCACGATGCGCGCCATGTGTGTGCCGAACCTGCCTATGGTGAGAAAGAAAATGTCCCAAAAGGGCTAAACGGCGCTCCTATTAGCAGTGCTCACGGATATGGCAAGCAACGGCGTGGCGCGGGCGGGAACGCATTGGCCTGATCCGCCAGTGCTGATAGGATGGCGGCCACCCGACATCGGCAGGACAGGCATGACAGACAGCAGCAGTATCGCGACGATCGACCCGAAGGAAGCGGCGCATTTCGGTGCGATGGCGGCGGATTGGTGGGATCCGGCGGGGTCCAGCGCGATGCTGCACAAGCTGAACCCTGTGCGGCTGGGCTATATCCGCGCGGCGATCGACACGCATTGGCCGGGACATGCGCAGGCGTTTCGGCCGCTGGCCGGTCGCCGGGTGCTGGACGTAGGGTGCGGCGCGGGATTGCTGACCGAGCCATTGGCGCGGATGGGTGGCATCGTGACGGGACTCGACGCTGCGCCGGAGAATATCGCGGTTGCCAGCGCCCATGCGCAGGGTCAGGGACTGACGATCGATTATCGCGCGACGCCGGTCGAGGCGATCGGCGATGTGGCCTATGATCTGGTCACGTCGATGGAAGTGATCGAGCATGTGGCGGACCCGGCCGCGTTCGTTGCCGCGCTGGCGAGCAGGCTGGCGCATGACGGATTGATGATCCTGTCCACGCCCAACCGCACGCCCCTGTCGCGGCTGGCGATGATTACGGTGGGCGAGAGCGTGGGCGGGATTCCCAGGGGGACGCATGACTGGAACCGGTTTTTGACGCCAGACGAACTGACGGCGCTGCTGGAGGCGGCGGGGCTGGAGGTGATCGACAGCAGCGGCCTGAGCTTTGACCCGCGCAAGGGGTTCGTGCTGTCGTCCAACAGCGCGATCAACTATCTGCTGACGGCGCGCCATCGGCGGGGTTGAGAATCGGCCCTAGTCGGTGCGCAGGCGGTAGCCGATGCCCAGTTCGTTGCCGATGATCTGCGGACGCTGGGGGTCGTCCTCCAGCTTTTGACGCAGGGTGCGGACGAGGACGCGCAGATATTCGACATGATGGTCATGATCGTTGGGCCAGACATGTTTCATGATCTGACTGTGGGTGATGACGCGTCCGGGGAATCGGGCAAGCTGGGCCAGCACGGCATATTCCTTGGGCGTCAGGTGCATTTCCTGCCCTGCCTTCTTCACGATCCGGTTGAGCAGGTCGATCTCCACATCGCCTGCGCGCACCGCCGATACGCCGCCGTCTCTGGTCATGCGATTGCGCAGCGCCACGCGCACGCGGGCGAGCAATTCGTCGGTGTCGAACGGCTTTGTCAGATAATCGTCGGCACCCAGATCCAGCGCCGTCACCTTTTCCTCCGTCGCGTCGCGGGCGGATATGATGATGAGCGTGGTGTCGCTCTGCTGCTTGAACAATGGCACCAGTTCCAGACCGTCGCGGTCGGGAAGGCCCAGATCGAGCAGGCTGATATCGGGTCGTTCGGTGCGCAGTTTTTCGAGCGCTTCCCGCGCGGTCCCGGCTTCGACCGTCGCATAGTCGGCGCGGGTCAGGGCGGCCTGTATCAACCGGCGAATCTGCGGTTCGTCATCGATGATGAGGATTTTGTGGCGGATCGTCATGGCGGGGTTTCGTCCGGTACAGCGGTGAGGATAAGGTTCTGGGGGAAACGCAGCGTGAAGCAGGCGCCCCGTGGATCGACGGCGTTGGTTGCCTCGACGCCAAGGCCCATCGCCTCGGCAAAGCCTTTGACGATGGCAAGGCCAAGGCCCGTGCCCTGCTTCACGCGATCCGACCCCTCCAGCCGGATGAAGGTGTCGAACACGCGGGTTTCCGCGTCGGCGGGAATGCCCGGTCCTTGGTCGATGATGGACAAGAGCAGCGCATCGGGCAAGCGGCGGCCGCGGATGGTGACGGGCGTATCGGGATCGCCATAGCGGCCAGCATTGTCGAGCAGGTTGATGAGGCAGTGATGGAGCAGGACGGGATCGACCCGGACCAGCGGGATGTCGGGCGGGATATCGACTTTAATGTCGCGACCGGCGAGCGACCGGCGCGTGTCCTGCACCGCTGCGGCGACGGCGTCGAACAGGTCGGTCGGTTCCACCTTCATCGGCAAGGCGCCTGCCTCCACCCGCGCCATGTCGAGCAGGTTGGCGACGAAGCGATTGAGACGCCGGGCTTCCCCGTCGATGACATCGAGCAGTTCGGAAGGTTGCAGCCTTTGCAGTTCGTGCGTCGCGGAGATGATCGTGGTGAGTGGGGTGCGCAGGTCGTGGCTGACCGAGGAGAGCAGCGCCGAGCGGAGCCGGTCGCGCTCATGCGCCTGTCGCGCGCCCTGCATCTCCTCCTCCAGCGCCATGCGATCAAGGGCGATGGCGGCCTGATCGAGCAGGCTCATCAACAAGGGTAGCTGATCGGAACGGAGTGGCTCGCCCGCATCCTCGCGCGCAAGGCCCAATACGCCCAGCACGCCGCGCTGGGTGCGCAGCGGATGGAACAGCCAGTCCGACGCAGTGAGGGTGGACGATCCGCGCCCTGCCGGTTGCGCATTGTTCATCGCCCATTGCGCGGCGGCCCGCTCAATCTCCTCCAGCCGGTCTTCGGGCGGATGGGCGGCGCGCAGTTCCGGCCCGCCCGGTGAGGGGAGCAGCAATACGGTGCGCACGTCGAGCAGACGGGCGATTTCCGCGCAGATCGCCTGCATCAGTTCGTCCTGACTGGCCGCCGATGTCAGTTGGCGCGAGAAGCCAGCGAGCGCGGCGTTCTGGCGCGCGCTGAACCGAGCAAGATCAGCCTGATCGCGTACGCGGGCAGCAAACTGGCTGGTGACGATCGCCACGCCCAGCAGGACGAGGATGGACACGACATTTTCCGGGTTGCTTACCGTCAGCGTGCCGGTGGGCGGCAGGAAGAAGAAATTATAGGCGAGGCTGGATGCAAGACCCGCGAAAAGCCCTGCGCGCAGGCCATAGGTGGCGGCGGCGAACATGACGGGGACGAGATAGAGCAAGGCGATATTGCCAAGGTCGATCGCCTGCACCAGCAACCGGCCAACCGCCGTCATCAGCGCGATCATCAAAGCCGACCAGATATAGTCGCCGGGCTTTCCCCACAGGGCGGGCGTGGTTCGGCGCGCGTGAGTCAGCGGAGGGGCTTCATCCGAAGGCAGCACATGGATCGCCACCGATCCGATTTCGCGCACCAGCCGGTCCACAACGGACCGGTGGCGTAGTTCGAACCAGCGCGACCGGCTGGATTTGCCGATGACGATCTGCGTCGCGCGCGCGTCGGCGGCGAAGCTGCGCAAGCCCTCCGCGACATTTTCCGCCGGGATGCTGGCGGTGGCAGCGCCCAGTCGGGAGGCCAGCGCCAGCGTATCGGCCAGTGCCTTGCGCTCCGCATCGGAAAAGCCCTGCGCGCGGCGCGTTTCTATATGGACGGCGGTCCAGGGGGCTTTGAGCGCGTCGGCAAGGCGCTTGGCGGCGCGGACGAGGCCCGGCGCGCTGGCCTGTTCACTGACGGCGACGACGACGCGCTCGCCGACGGCGAAGCGGCCTGCCAGCGCCTGACCCCGCACATAGTCGAGCATCTGCGCGTCGATCGCCTGAGCCGCGCGGCGCAGGGCCAGTTCGCGCAGGGCAGTCAGGTTGGATTTGGAAAAGAAATGGTTGAGCGCCCGGCTGGCTTCGGCCGGGATATAGACCTTCCCCTCCTTCAACCGCTCGATCAGTTCGTCGGGGGGGATATCCACGACTTCGATTTCGGCGGTTTCCAGCACCGAGTCCGGCACGGTTTCGCGGACACGGACGCGGGTGAAGGAGGCGACGACGTCGTTCAGGCTTTCGATATGCTGGATATTGATCGTTGAGAACACGTCGATCCCGGCGTCGAGCAGTTCCTCTATATCCTGATAGCGTTTGGGGTGGCGACTGCTCGGCGCGTTGGTGTGGGCGAGTTCATCGACAAGGACGAGTTCGGGACGCCGTTCGAGAATGGCGTCGATGTCCATTTCGCCGACGCTGTGGCCGACATGATCGATCGCGCGGCGGGGAATGACTTCATGCCCGGCGATCAGCGCTTCGGTTTCGCGACGTCCGTGGGTTTCGACCACGCCGATGACGACATCGACGCCCGACGTCCTGAGCCGCATGGCGTCGGTCAGCATTTCATAGGTTTTGCCGACACCGGGCGCTGCGCCCAGAAAGAGCTTGAGGCGGCCTCGTCCTTCCTGCGCGGCGGCGCGCAGGAAGGATTCGGGCGTGGGTCGGTCGTTGCTGTCGTTCACCGCGTTATGGTAGCGCCGATCTGGTCCAGCCGTCGATTGAGATCTACGACATTGACATGGCGTTCGCCCAACAGGGGTTGCTGGATCGTGCGCTCCACCAGCGCGCGCACATTCGCCGCCGGGATGTTGCGCGCCTTTGCGACACGCTCCACCTGATAAAAAGCCGCCTCGGGCGAGATATCGGGATCAAGGCCCGAGGCGGAGGCCATCACCAGATCGGACGGAACGGGAGAACCGGGTGACGTTTGGCGAAATTTGGCGATGTCAGCCTGCGTGCGGTCGATCAGCGCGCGGCTGGTGGGGCCGAAATTGGACCCCGATGAGGCAAGGCCGTCATAGCCCTTGCCCGCAGCAGAGGGGCGGGAGAAGAAATAGCGAGGGTCGGAAAAGCCCTGTCCGATCAGTTCGGAGCCAACGGCCTTGCCCTTGTCCATAATCAGGCTGCCATTGGCCTGATGCGGAAAGAGCGCCTGCCCGATGCCGGTGATGGCGAGCGGATAGGCGATGCCCAGCAACAGGGCGAACAACAGGGCCAGCATGAGTGCGGGACGGAGAGTGGAGAGGATATCCTTGCCCATGATGGGTTCCTTCATGCCAGGCCAAGGCCGTTGACGGCCAGGTCGATGAGTTTGATGCCGATGAATGGTGAGAGCAGACCGCCAAGCCCATAGATGGCAAGGTTGCGCGCCAGCAGCGGCCCTGCGCCGATCGGGCGATAGGTCACGCCCTTCAACGCCAGTGGCACCAGCATCGGGATGATGAGCGCATTGAAGATGATCGCCGACAGAATGGCGCTTTGCGGCGTGGCCAGCCCCATGACGTTGAGGACGCCAAGCCCCGGATAGAGCACCACGAACATCGCCGGGATGATCGCGAAATATTTGGCGACATCGTTGGCGACGGAGAAAGTCGTGAGCGCGCCGCGCGTCATCAGCAACTGCTTGCCCAGACCCACGATTTCGATGAGCTTGGTCGGGTCGCTGTCGAGATCGACCATATTGCCTGCTTCACGCGCAGCCTGCGTCCCGGTGTTCATCGCCACGCCGACATCGGCCTGCGCCAGTGCAGGGGCGTCGTTGGTGCCATCGCCGCACATGGCGACCAGACGCCCGCCCTCCTGTTCCTTGCGGATCAGGGCCAGCTTGTCCTCCGGCGTGGCCTGCGCGAGGAAATCATCGACGCCTGCTTCTGCCGCGATGGAGGCGGCGGTCAGGGGATTGTCGCCGGTAATCATGACCGTGCGGATGCCCATGGCGCGCAGTTCGCCGAAGCGTTCGCGGATGCCCGCCTTGACGATATCCTTCAGGAAGATCGCGCCCAGCAGCCTGCCATCCTGCGCGACCGCCAGTGGCGTGCCACCGGCGCGGGCGATTTCGTCGGTGATGCGGCGCAGTTCCTGCGTCGCTGGTTCGGCGTCATGACCGGGGTTGGCACGCAGGATGGAATCGACCGCGCCCTTTTGAATGACGGTCGTGCCGATCCTTACGCCGGAAATACGGGTCTGCGCGGTGAAGGGTATGACCTCCGCCCCGTCGGGTAAGGCATCCGTCAACTGGTCGAACCTGTCGCGCGCGAGCAGCACGATCGAACGGCCCTCCGGCGTTTCATCGGCCAGACTGGCGAGCAGCGCGGCTTGCGCGAGCATGGCGGGGGTTGCGCCACCCACGGGGCGGAACTCGGTCGCCTGCCGGTCGCCGACGGTGATGGTGCCGGTCTTGTCGAGCAGCAGCACGTCGATGTCGCCAGCCGCCTCCACCGCGCGGCCCGATTTGGCCAGCACGTTGAAACGCACCAGCCGATCCATGCCCGCAATGCCGATGGCCGACAGTAGCGCGGCGATGGTCGTGGGTATCAGCGTGATGAGCAGCGCGGCGAGGATCGAGACGGGTATCGCGCCACCGGCATAAAGCGCGAAGCTGGGGATGGTGGCGACGGCGATCAGGAAGATGATCGTGAGGCCCACCAGCAGCAGCGTCAGCGCGATTTCATTGGGCGTCTTTTGCCGCTCGGCCCCCTCGACCAGAGCGATCATCCGATCAAGGAAGCCCTGCCCCGGATTGACGGTGACGCGCACGCGGATTTCATCCGATATGACCCGCGTGCCTGCCGTCACCGCCGATCGGTCGCCGCCTGCTTCGCGGATGACGGGGGCGCTTTCGCCGGTGATGGCCGCTTCGTTGACGGATGCGACGCCGGACACGACTTCGCCATCCGCCGGGATCAGGTCGCCGGTTTCGACCAGCACGATGTCGCCCATTTTCAATGCGCTGGCGGGGACGGCTTCGCTGTCGCGTCCGTCGCCCTTCAGCCGCTTGGCGGTGAGGTCCGCCTTGGTCGCGCGGAGTGATGCGGCCTGCGCCTTGCCGCGTCCTTCGGCGATGGCTTCGGCGAAGGTGCCGAACAACACGGTCAGCCACAGCCAGATGACGAGTTGCAGCTTGAACGCCGTGGTCAGGCCATCCTGACCCACGACCAGCAATATGGTGAGCAGGACGGCGACGACCGCCGTGGTGAACATCACCGGATTGCGGATCAGTTGTTTGGGACTGAGTTTGCGGAAGGCGTCGCCGATCGCCGGAACGATCAGGTCTGCGGTGAAGAGCGATTTGGACGCGGTGCGTGCCATGATGATGCTCCGATCAGAAAGTCTGGCCGTGGATCATCGCGAGATGATCGGCGATGGGACCAAGGGCGAGGCTGGGAAGGAAGGTCAAACCACCCACGATCAGCACGATGCCGATGAGCAGGCCCGTCCACAGCGGCCCGGTCGTCGGGAAGGAACCGGCGGTTTCGGGCGTGTAGCTTTTGGCCGCCAGGCTGCCTGCGATGGCCAGCATCGGGATGATGACGAAGAAGCGGCCCAGCCACATCGCGATGCCCAGCAAGCCATTGTAGAAAGGCGTGTTGGCGCTCAGCCCGGCAAAGGCCGATCCGTTGTTCCCGACTGCGCTGGTGAAGGCGTAGAGGATTTCCGAAAAACCGTGCGGGCCTTTGTTGAGCGGCCCGGCAAGCCCGGCGTCCGTGACCGATGCGATGGCGGTAAAGCCCAACAGGATGAGCGGCAGCACGGCGATGGCCAGCACGGCGAGCTTGACCTCGCGCCCCTCGATCTTCTTGCCCACATATTCGGGCGTGCGGCCGACCATCAGCCCCGCGACGAACACGGCGAGAATGGCGAACAGCAGGAAGCCATAGATGCCCGCGCCCACGCCGCCGACGACGACTTCACCCAGTTGGATGTTGAACAGCGGGATCATGCCGCCCAGCGCCGTGAAACTGTCGTGCATGGCGTTGACCGCGCCGCAACTGGCCGCCGTGGTGACGACGGAAAAGAGCGCCGACGCGGCGATGCCGAAACGGACTTCCTTGCCCTCCATATTGCCGCCGGGGACGCCGATGCCGTGGAGGATGGGATTGCCCGCCGCTTCCTGCGCATAGACGATGGTCACGCCGATCAGGAAGATGGTGAGCATGGCGGCCAATATGGCCCAGCCCTGCCGCGTGTTGCCCACCGCTTTGCCGAAGGTCCATGTCAGGCCAAAGCCGATCAGGAAGATCGAGAGCATCTGCGCCAGATTGGTGAGCGCGGTGGGATTTTCGAACGGATGGGCGGAGTTGGCGTTGAAGAAGCCGCCGCCATTGGTGCCGAGCATCTTGATCGCTTCCTGGCTGGCGACCGGGCCGAGCGCGAGCGTCTGCTTCGCACCCTCCAGCGTCGTCACGTCGACCGAACCGGCCAGCGTCTGCGGCACGCCGCTGGCGATCAGGAACAGCGCATAGACGATGCAGATCGGCAGCAGCAGATAGAGCGTCACCCGCGTCACATCCGCCCAGAAATTACCAATCCCCGTCGCGCTGCGTCGCGCAAAGCCACGGAAGAAGGCAAAGGCGAGCGCGATGCCGGTGGCTGCCGACAGGAAGTTATGGATGGTCAGGCCCAGCATCTGGCTGAGGTTCGACATGGTCGATTCCCCGGCATAGCTTTGCCAGTTGGTGTTGGTGGTGAAGCTGACCGCCGTGTTGAAAGCCAGAGGCTCGCTCAGCCCGGCAAAGTGCAGCGGATTGAGCGGCAGGCCCGATTGCAGGCGCAGGACCGCATAGGTCAGCAGCAGCAAGGCAGCGTTGAAGATCAACATGCTGATCGCGTAGCGCCGCCAGCTCTGGTCCTCGTTCGGATCGACGCCGGAGAGTTTGTAGAAAGCCCGCTCGACCGGGCCAAGCACGCCATGCAGCGGCGTGGGGCGCCCTTCGTACAGTGCAAACAACCAAAGCCCGATCGGCTTCGTCAACGCCAGCAATATGCCGACAAAGGCCGCGATCAGCAGCCATCCCTGAAATGTCATGGAGGCTTCCCTTGTTAGAAGCGTTCGGGCCGCGCGAGGACGGCGACCAGATAAAGGAGAAGGCCAAAGGCGGTGATCGCCGCGAGCCAGAGATCGGGTGTCATGTGGCGGCCTCCCTCACGCCCTGCCGCACAGGGCGACATAGCCAAGGCTTGCCCCCAGCGAGGCGAGGATGAGGCCGATCCAGAGGATGTCCTGCATGATAAATGCTCCCGCAGCCCTTTGCGCGCGGCGTGCGGCATGCGTGGGCTGCGGTTATCAGATAGTGCAGGCCGCCGTTGGAATGCGAGACGGAGGCCAGCGCCAACGCATAGTATTTGCGTATGAAATGGCGGGGTGTGACCAGTCAGGCAGCTGGCGAGTGCGCATGGAGCCTGTCGCGGACTTTCCTGCGACCGGTAATAGCTATGATGGGCTGAGAGTGGCGACTATGCGCCCGAGAATGGTGGACAGGGCTGGATTCGAACCAGCGTACGGGAAACCCGGGCAGATTTACAGTCTGCTGCCTTTAACCACTCGGCCACCTGTCCAGTGCCTACGCCGATCGGGGAAAAAATGCGCCCCCGATCACGCTGGAGGCGGCTCAATGGCGAAAGGAGGCTTGCCTGTCAATGGCAGGATGTGAAAAGAGCGCTTCCATGAAAAAAGCTAATCGTTCCACCAAGCCCAAGGGTGCCTTCCCCCGCTTCTATGGCCGTCATGCCGTCATTGCAGCACTTGCCAACCCCGATCGCATCGTGCGCAAGATATGGGGCACGCGCGAAGCGCTCGGCGCGCTCGATCTGCCGCCCGTGCTGCCCATCGTCTATGCCGATGTGGCGGACATGGGCCGCATGGTGCCGTCCGACGCGCCGCATCAGGGGATCGTCGCCGAAGTCGAGGCGCTGGACGACGTATGGCTGGGCGATGTGCTGGAACAGGGGCGCGATGACAAACGGCCGATCCTGGTGCTCGATCAGGTGACCGATCCGCATAATGTCGGCGCGATCCTGCGGTCCGCCGCCGCGTTCGACGCACTGTGCATCGTGACGCAGGACCGGCATGCACCGCCCGAATCGGGTGTGCTGGCGCGCGCGGCGTCGGGCGCGCTGGAAGTCGTGCCATGGGTGCGGGTGGTGAACCTGTCCCGTGCGCTCGATGAGATTGCGGATGCTGGCTATTGGCGCATCGGCCTGGACGGCGAGGCGGACACGTTATTGAGCGACGCCATCGGCGAATCGCGGGTCGCGCTGGTGCTGGGGGCGGAGGGCGAAGGATTGCGCCACAACAGCATGGTGCATTGCGACATCATCGCCAAATTGCCGATCAGCCCGCGCATGGAGAGCCTGAACGTATCCAACGCGGCGGCCATCGCGCTATACGCTGCGGCCAGTCGATAATCAGCTATATCGGCGGCATGAGGTTGATGCCGCCGATCCGCTTCAAGCGTCGATCAGTCTTCCGGTGCGATCGTGACGCGCAGACCGTCGAGCGCGTCGGTCAGCACCAGCTGGCACGACAGGCGGCTGGCTTCGTTGCGATGATCGCTGCTGTCGAGCAGGTCGTTTTCATCTTCGCTGAGCGCAGGCAGGATGTCGGCAAAGGCAGGATCGACATAGACATGGCAAGTTGCGCAAGAGCAGCAGCCACCGCAAAGCGCCAGCAATTCGTCAAACCCATTGTCGCGAATGATTTCCATCACCGACAGGCCATTGTCGCCATCGACAGCCTGTTCTTCGCCCGCACGGTTGACCACGATCAGTTTCGGCATTTATCCAGTCCCTATCATATTTTCTTCGTCGCTCTGGCTGACAGGCGCAGGGAAATCAAGGGGCAGCAGGAAAGACGATGATCGCCACGCATGACCAGATCGCCGCCAGCCTTGATGCGCTGGCCACCATCGAACCGGGATTTGCCGCCGCCATCGCCCGCGTGGGCTATCCACCGCCCCGGCGGCTTGCGCCGGGGTATGAAACATTGTTGCGAACGATATTGGGGCAGCAGGTGAGCGTCGCATCGGCCGCAGCGGTCTGGCGCAAGCTGGAGGCGGGACTGGGCGTGGGCTGTGCGCCCGAACAACTGATCGCGCGGGATTTCGATACGTTACGCGCCTGCGGGCTGTCGCGCCAGAAGCAGGGTTATGCGCGCAGTCTGGCGGAACTGGTGCTGTCGGGGGAACTGGACCTGCTTGCGCTGCCGCAGGATGACGAAGCCGCGATTGCAGAGCTGGTGCGGATCAAGGGCATCGGGCGCTGGTCTGCGGAAATCTATCTGTTGTTCGCCGAAGGACGACCCGATATCTGGCCAGCCGGTGACCTGGCCGTGCAGATCGAGATCGGCCGGATGCTGGGTCTGCCCGAACGGCCAAGCGAAAAGACCGTGCGCGCGCTGGCGCAAGCATGGCGTCCCCATCGCGGTGCAGTGGCCATCCTGGCCTGGCACCATTATAATACGGAGGTTCTGTGACAGTCCTGCCCCACGCCCGCTACATTATCGTCCATCATGATGGCGCATGGAAGATAAACCTGAACAACAGCTATTACGGCCCCTTCCCTACACGCGCGGCCGCCGTGGAGAGTGCGACCGACACAGCGCGCAAGGCAGGGGACGGCGGCTATCCGGCATCGGTGCTGGTGATGGAGGGGACCGCGTTCGAGACGGTGTGGACCAACCAGCCGGAATGATCTGCATTTGTTCCAGACGACGGTAGATTCTTTCGCATTTTCAGGAACCGGGCTGCCGAACGGAGCATTATCTGTCGGCAACTTCTCGGACTATATAATGTGTAAGAAAATACTGATTGTTGAGGACGAGATTTTCGTTGCTCTGGAAATCGAACAGATCGTCGAAGATGCAGGGTTCGAGGTGGCAGCTATTGCCGCCGATAGGGCCGCTGCACTGGAGGCCGCTGCGGGATGCGACATTGCGCTGGTCGATCTGAACCTACGGGATGGCCCAACCGGGCCGTCGATCGGGATGGACCTGGCGGCGCAGCATGGCATGCGCATCATTTATGTTACCGCCAATCCTGCCCAGATTGGGGCCGCTTCGGTCGTGGCTCTGGGCGTAATCACAAAGCCATTTCGCGCGCATAGCGTGTCGGCTGCGCTGCGATTGGCGGCAGCGGACCAGCCCGAGCCGCATATGGCGGATATTGCTGGCTTTATCCCTTTTCTGCCACCCGGCTCATCGAACGGGCAGGAATCGAGAGGCGGAGCGCCAGTCCGTCCGGCCTCCATTCGCGCGTGATCCTGCCGCCCAACTGACGCTCGACGCTGAGCGTTATCAGGCGGCTGCCGAAACCATCGCTTCCACCTGGCTTAACCGTCGGGCCGCCTTCTTCGCGCCAGTCGATGCGGATGTCGTCTTCGACACGATCGATATGCAGCAGTATCCGACCATCCGGCACCGACAACGCGCCATATTTGGCAGCATTGGTCGCGAGTTCATGGAACAGGAGCGCAAGCGGCGTGGCTGAACGATCGTCGATCGGTACATCTTCGCCCGACATCTGAATGCGAAGACCAGCTTCGTCATCATAGGGCGCGAAGATCTGGTCCAGCACGCCGCGTAGCAGCCCCCGCCCCTGTCCGGGCTGAGGCGCTGAATCAGCACTGTGCGGGCGCACGAAGTCATGCGCGCGGCCCAGCGCCAGGATGCGATCGCGCAAATCGTCGGCGACGGCGCGGATTTCGGGATGCTGGCGTGCAGACAGTCCGATCAGCCCGGCGATGACCGAAAAGATATTCTTGATGCGGTGCGACAGTTCGTGCGCGATCATTTCGCGCTCTTCGAGCATCAATTTCTGTTCGTGGATGTCGGTGCAGGTGCCCATCCAACTGGTGATCGTGCCGTCCGCGTCGCGGATCGGCAAGGCCCGCCCCAGCGTCCATCGATAATCCCCGCTATGATGGCGCAGCCGATATTCGATCTCATAAGGCGCGCCCGTTTCGAGGCTGGTCCGCCAGCGCTTCCAAGCCCGTTCCTGATCGTCGGGATGGAACATGTCGTTCCATCCTTCGCCATCGGTCGAACCTTCCGGCACACCGGTAAAGTCGTACCAGCGCGCGTTGTAATAAACATGCAAGCCGTCGGGCAGCGTTGACCACACCATCTGGGGCATGGCGTCAGCCAGAGTGCGGAACAGGCGGTCGCTTTCCGCAACGGCGCGCGCGTCGAGTTGCTGCTGCTCCGTCACTTCGCGATGGCGGCGGCGGCCCTCCAGTTCGGCCATGACCTGCCGCGCCATCAGCGAGAGACCCTGCCGTTGCAGGTCGGTCAGCCCTTCGCGCGGGACCGTGTCGATGACGCACAGCGCACCAAGGGGCGTGCCATCGGCATCAATCAGCGGTGCGCCGGCGTAAAAGCGGATATGCGGCGCGCCGGTAACGAGCGCATTGTCAGCAAAGCGCGGATCAAGCCTGGCGTCGGGGACGGTGAAGATGTGATCGCCCAGCATGGCAAGCGCGCAGAAGGACACGTCGCGCGGGGTGCCATCGGCATCGAGACCTGTGCGCGCCAGAAACCGCTGCCGTTCTTCCTCCACGATGCTGACCAGCGCGATCGGGGTGTCGCACAGGGATGCGGCAAAGGTCGCGATTTCATCGAGAGTGCGGAAGCCGCCTGCGTCGAGATCGTACAGGGCCAGCAGGCTCGTGCGATCGATCATCACGCCGCATGTGTCAGCCATCGCTGACCCGTTCGATGTCCGCGCCAACGGCGGACAGTTTTTCTTCCAGCCGCTCATAGCCGCGATCGAGATGATAGACGCGATTGACCTGCGTTTCCCCTTCGGCTGCAAGCCCCGCCAGAATGAGGCTCATGGAGGCGCGCAAGTCGGTCGCCATCACGGGCGCGCCGACGAGACCCGACACGCCGCGAACGACGGCGGTGCGCCCGTTGACGGCGATGTCCGCGCCCATGCGGGCGAGTTCGGGTACGTGCATGTAGCGGTTTTCGAAGATCGTCTCGGTCAGGACCGATGCGCCGTCGGCCATGGTCAGCATCGCCATGAACTGCGCCTGCATGTCGGTGGGGAAGGCCGGGAATGGCGCGGTCGAGATCGTCAGCGGGCGCAGCTTGCCATCCGACGACACGCGGATGCCGTCTTTATGCACGTCCACCTGAACGCCAGCGTCGCGCAGCGCGGCCAGGATGGCATGCATGTCGTCGGCATTGGCGCCGATCAGGTCGAGCGATCCACCGGCGATGGCGGCGGCGCAGGCGTAGCTGCCCGCCTCGATTCGGTCGGGCATCACGCGATAGGTCGCACCATGCAGGCGATCACGACCATGGACGATCAGCTTGTCGCTGCCCACACCCTCGATATCCGCGCCCATCGCCAGAAGCAGATTGCACAGATCGACGATTTCCGGTTCGCGCGCGGCATTTTCGAGGATGCACGTCCCCTTCGCCAGCACGGCGGCCATCAGCGCGTTTTCGGTCGCGCCTACGGACACGACGGGGAAGGTATAGATGCCACCGGGAAGCCCGCCATCGGGCAGGCTGGCGCGGACATAGCCCGCCGCGATCTCGATGATCGCGCCGAACGCTTCGAGCGCTTTTAAGTGCAGGTCGATCGGACGGTTGCCGATGGCGCAGCCGCCCGGCAGCGACACACGCGCTTCGCCAGCGCGGGCCAGCAATGGTCCCAGCACCAGGATCGACGCGCGCATCTTGCGCACTATGTCATAGGGCGCTTCGGTCGATGTTACGCGGCCTGCGCGCATCGTCATGACGCGGCCGAAATCCTCCGGCCGGGCACCCTCTATCATGGTCGATACGCCAAGCTGGTTCAGCAGATGCCCGAAGCTGTCGACATCGGCGAGGCGCGGCAGATTGCGCAGCGTTACCGGCTCGTCCGTCAGCAAGGCGCAGGGTAGCAGCGTCAAAGCTGCGTTCTTTGCGCCGGATATGGGAAGGCGGCCATTGAGGGCATTGCCGCCGCGAATGTGAATACGGTCCATTGGTCAGGGGTAATAGCAACAAACGTCAATCACGCAAGGCGGGTGGACGAAGATTGGCCGCCAAAACCGGGCCTTTCGCGCCGCATCTGGTAACAATTGCACAAAGCTGCCGTCATCTTGATCGAGTTTAGTGCGGCAACTGAAAATGCAGCCAAAAGACAGTCAAGGCGTTCTGCCATCGAAACGACAATATCTGACAAAAAGGTTTACTGGTGGCGACAAGCTGTTTCGCTGAAAAGCTGGCGGACTATCTGCCCCTGTCCGATGCAGAAAAGACAGCATTGGCCCGGCTTGAGGAAAATCCCCGCAAAGTGAAGCGCGGCGCGATGATCCAGCGGGTGAACGAGACAGTGACGGAACTGTTCGTGCTGCGTGAAGGGCGGGTGATGAGTTTCGTCATCCTGCCGGACGGCAGCCGCCAGATATTGCGCGTCTATTTCCCCGGCGACTTTATCGGATCGGCCAGCACCATTTACAGCAAGGCGCCGGAATCGCTGGTCGCCCTGTCCGATTCGATCATCTGTCCGTTCGACCGGGCGAGTCTGGGCCGATTGCTGGACGCGCACCCCCGTGTCGCCGCGCTGCTGTTTCTGCTGTCTACTGCGGAGCGGGTGGCGATGACCGACCGGCTGGCCGCGCTGGGGCGGACTTCGGCCAAGGCGCGGGTTGCGGCCTTTCTGCTCGACATGTTCGACCGGTTGCGGGTGGTAGACGAAACCATCGTCGACAGTTTCGACCTGAAGCTGACGCAGGAGGAGATTGGCGATTCGATCGGGCTGACGTCGGTCCACGTCAACCGCATGATCCGCCAGATGGAGCAGGAAGGGCTGATCAGCCGGTCGAGCGGTCGCATCACATTGATCGACATGGCGCGGCTGGAGGAGGTCGGCCATTATACCAACCGGCTCAAGGACATGGACCTGGATTGGTTACCCGCCACCTGACGCATTGCGTCACGCCAGCAGTTCGACATCCCAATAAAGCCAGTCGTGCCAGCTTTCATGCAGATAGCCGGGCGGAAAGGCGCGGCCATGTTCGAGCAATTGCCAGCTGGTCGGACGGATCGGCTGCACATAGAGTTGCATCCCGGCCTGTTTGGGGGTGCGCCCGCCTTTTTTGAGGTTGCAGGGCGAACAGGCGGTGGCGACATTTTCCCAGGTCGTGCGGCCGCCCGATCGACGCGGCACCACATGATCGAAGGTCAGGTCGCTGGACGTGCCGCAATATTGGCAGGAAAACCGGTCGCGCAGGAACAGGTTGAAGCGCGTGAAGGCGGGATGTTCGGACGGCTTCACATATTGTTTGAGCGCGATGACCGACGGGATTTTCATGTCCACGCTGGGGCTATGCACATGCCGGTCGTAGCTGGCGATGATGTCTACCCTGTCCAGGAACACGGCCTTGATCGCCGTCTGCCATGGCCAGAGGCTGAGCGGATAATAGCTGAGCGGCGTATAATCCGCATTGAGAACAAGCGCCGGACAGTTTTCCGGGTGTCGTATGATGTCGGGATGGTACATAGATAAAGACTCTACCCCCTTGCCAACGCCGCTGATCCACCAGCAACGTGACAAGAGCATGACAGCATTAACCAGCATTGTCCGTCAAGAGCCTGTATGACGCACGCCACCCCGCCACAGCATATGGTGACCCGCTTTGCGCCCAGCCCCACCGGCCGGTTGCATGTCGGCCATGGCTGGTCTGCATTGATGGCGATGGACATGGCGCGCGCGCATGGTGGCGCTTTCCGGCTGCGCATCGAGGATATCGACGGGACACGGAGTCGGCCCGAACATGTCGCGGGGATCATGGAGGATCTGGCCTGGCTGGGCGTCGCGTGGGACAATGACGTCATGGTCCAGTCCCAGCGGATCGAGCATTATGACGCAGCGCTCGGGCGCTTGCGGGCGATGGGGCTGCTCTATCCCTGTTTCTGCACGCGCGCCGACATACAGGCGAGCCTGACCGCGCCGCATGGGCCGGAGGGGGCGATCTATCCGGGGACATGCCGGGGTTTGGAGGATGCCGAGCGGGCGCGGCGGATCGCGGACGGGGATGCCCATGCCTGGCGGATCGACATGGGGCGGGCGGTGGCGCGAGCCGGAAAGATCACATGGCGCGCGCCGTCCTCTCCGCCGATCATCGCCGACCCGCTGGTCCATGGCGATGTCGTGCTGGCACGCAAGGATGCGCCGGCCAGCTACCATCTATCCTGCACGCTGGACGATGCGGCGATGGGCGTGACGCATGTGCTGCGCGGGGGTGATCTCTACGGCGCGACCGACATTCATCGGCTGCTTCAGGCGCTGCTCGACCTGCCCTCCCCTTTTTATATCCACCATCCGCTGCTGGTCGGTCCCGATGGCAGGCGGCTGGCCAAACGGGACGGTGCCATCGCGCTGGCCGACCTGCGCGCGCAGGGGATGGACCCGGCGCGACTGGCCGATGACCTAAGGGACAATCGCTTTCCGGTTGGAATCACTTTGGGAAGCGCCTAGAGTCGGTGCCATGAATACGGTCCTTGTCATCGCCCTCATCCTTGCCATGGCCGCGACGTTGTTCGCGCTGATCCGTGGCATCATCGCATTCCTCCAGACCACCAAGGAGGAATTGAATATGCCAGAGGGCAGCGGTCCCGGCCCGTCGCGGCTGAAACAGAATAAGATGATGATGAACCGCATCCTGTTTCAGGCAGCGGCGATCATCATCGTCGCCATCCTGCTGCTCGCCAAGGGCAATGGCTGAAGTGGGAGCGCCGACGAAAGCGCCTGTTCCATGGTCAAGCTGAACAAGATCTACACCCGCACGGGCGACGACGGCACGACTGGTCTGGTCGATGGATCGCGCCTGCCCAAATATGCGCCGCGTATGCAGGCGGTGGGCGATGTCGATGAAGCCAACAGCGCGATCGGACTGGCGGTGCTGGCTTTGGGCGATGCGCCCGAAGCAGCTTGGTTGACGACGATTCAGAACGATCTGTTCGATCTGGGCGCGGATTTGGCCACGCCGATACCGGACGGCGCGGACGAACCATGGGCTTTGCGCATCGTCGCGACGCAGGTCGCCCGGCTGGAACAACAGATCGACGCGATGAACGCTGACTTGTCGCCGCTGGACAGTTTCATCCTGCCGGGTGGATCGCCCGGTGCCGCAGCAACGCATCTGGCCCGCGCGATTACGCGGCGGGCCGAACGCAGCGCCACCGCAGCGGCAGTGGATATCGCGATCAACGCCCATGCGCTCGCCTATCTCAACCGCCTGTCCGACCTGCTGTTCGTGCTGGCGCGCCGGTTGAACGACAATGGCGCGGCAGATGTGAAGTGGGTGCCGGGCGCGTCCCGCTGATCGCCACGGCCTGACTCATCGGCGGCACGGGTCAGCCTATTACGCGTCGTTAATCCTGTTTCTTCAGCTTCGGTTTACCTGACATCCCCGACCGTGCGTCCCGATCCAATCATTTGGCCGATCCAATCATTCGGGACCGCTTATGCAATTTTACCTCGCGACTTCCTTCATATTTCCGCGCTCGCTGCGCCTGCGTATCTTTACCCTGTGCTTCATCGCCACCCACCTGCCCCTGATCGCCTATTGCGTGTGGGGGCTGGCGACCGGGCGTATCGCCCTGGCGGAGTTCATCCTGCTGACTGTCATGACCGTGGCCGGGACGGGCCTCGCCCTGTTTGGCATTGGCGCCCTGCTCAATCCGATCCACGCACTGGCCGATAGATTGCATCAGGGCGACAATGACAATAGCGCCCTGCCCGACATCGGCGACGTTATTCACACGCTCTATACCGGCGTCCATCGCGCCGCCGCCACGACGCGCGCGCAGATCGACGACCTGCATATCGCCGCGCATGAAGATCCGCTGACTGGCCTTGCCAACCGGCGTGGCTTTATGGCGCAGGTGGAGGGATTGTCCGATGAACGCCGTCGTGGCTGCATCGCCATCCTCGACATCGACCATTTCAAGCAGGTCAACGACCAACTCGGCCATGACGAGGGCGACCGGATTTTAGCCACCTTTGCCGATCGCCTGTCGGCGCAGATGCGCCGGATGGATATCGTTGCCCGCTGGGGTGGCGAGGAATTCCTTCTCTTCTTTCAGGACGCGATCGAGGATGAAGCCTGCTGGTCGCTGTCGCGGATCGCCAGCCAGATGCGCGACACCCCGATCGGCCGGATCAACGGCCGCCCGATCAGCTTTTCCGCTGGCGTGTCCCGGTGGAGCGGCGATGGCATGGACCGTGCGATCGAGGCTGCCGACGCCGCCCTTTACGAAGCCAAGGGTGCGGGTCGGGACCGCATCTGCCGCGCCGCCGTGCCGTTACAGACCGCCTGCCCTTAAGGGTATGGGGAACCGCTCTGGCCATTCATGCGCTTTGGGATAGGAAGAGAGCAGATCACCGTATCGGAAGGGGCATGCGTGGCGAAAAGCTGGACCGAAAACCGGCAAGATGACCTGGAACGGCGCTATCGCGATGTCCGGCATCTGACGCAGACGCTGGCCACGCCCCTGTCGGACGCTGACGCCACGGTTCAGTCGATGCCCGATGCGTCGCCCGCCAAATGGCATCTGGCGCATGTGACGTGGTTTTTCGAGACGTTTGTCCTGCGCGATCATGTGGAAGGCTATCAGCCGTTCGACCCGCGCTACGCCTTTCTGTTCAACAGCTATTATGAGGCGGAAGGGCCGCGTCATGCGCGGGCCATGCGCGGCATGCTGACGCGGCCGTCGCTGGACGAGGTGCTGGCATGGCGGACGCATGTCGATGCCGCTATGGTCCGCGCACTGCCGATGCTGCCGCAAGCCGTCCGGGCGCTGGTGACGTTGGGCCTGCATCACGAGCAGCAGCATCAGGAATTGATGCTGACCGATCTGCTTCATCTGTTTTCCTGCAATCCGATGGAGCCTGCCCTGTTTGCTGCCCCCGCCGCCGCGCCAGTCGCGCTGCCGGGGCCGCTGCACTGGATCGAAGGACGCGAGGGGCTGGTCGAGATCGGCCATGGCGGACAGAGCGATTTCGCGTTCGATTGCGAAGGGCCACGGCACAAGGCGTTGCTGCATCCCCATGCGCTGGCCCATCGTCCGGTGACGAATGGCGAGTGGATCGCCTTCATCGAGGATGGCGGCTATGGCGAGGCATCGCATTGGCTGTCCGATGGATGGGCATGGGTGCAGGCGCAGGGCGTGGACGCGCCAGCTTATTGGAAGCAGGGCGAACAGGGCTGGACGCGCTTTGGGCTGGACGGGCGCCAGCCGGTAAACCCCGCTGCGCCGGTGACGCACATCAGCCTGTATGAAGCGGATGCCTATGCCAGTTGGGCGGGTGCCCGATTGCCGACCGAGGCGGAATGGGAAAGCGCGGCGCAGAATGTCGCGCCGATCAGCGGCACGCAGTTGGACGATGCGACGGCACCGCGCCCACATGCGGCGAGCGACGATGCGAACCTGACACAGATGTTCGGCGATGTGTGGGAATGGACGGGCAGCGCCTATCGCCCCTACCCCGGTTTTCGCGCCGCTCCCGGTGCGGTCGGCGAATATAATGGCAAGTTCATGTCCGGGCAGTTCGTGCTGCGCGGGGGCAGTTGCGCAACGCCGCGTGGGCATGTGCGCGCCAGTTACCGCAATTTCTTTTACCCCCATCAACGCTGGCAATTTACCGGGCTGCGCCTTGCCAAGGATCTGTAACGCGATGTTGTTGACTGAAGACGCCCCCGCCCCCACCCGCTCTGCCGATCCGGCCTTTCGCCGCGATATCTTGGCAGGCCTGTCCTGCACGCCCAAGGCGACGCCGCCGATCTGGTTTTATGACCAGCGCGGTTCGGAACTGTTCGAGGCGATCACCGATCTGCCTGAATATTATCCAACGCGGACCGAGACGGGGTTGCTGGAACGGCATGGCGCGGATTTTGCCGCCGCAGTTGGCGCTGGCCGGGCGGTCGTGGAATTTGGCGCGGGGAGCGCGCGCAAGACGCCCCATCTGCTGCGCGCCATTGCGCCCGCCGCCTATGTGCCGATCGACATCAGTGGCGATTTTCTACACGCCAGCAGCGCGGCACTGGGCGATGCCTTCCCTGGCTTGCCTGTGCTGCCGCTGGTCGGCGATTTCAATGGTCCCCTCACGCTGCCTACCGCCATCGCCGCGATGCCGCGTCTGGGCTTCTTCCCCGGTTCGACCATCGGCAATATGGAGCCGGGCGAGGCGGTCGATCTGCTGCGCGCGATGCGTCGGCTGCTGGGCGACGACGCGCAGTTGTTGATCGGCATGGACCGGATCAAGGATCGCGACCGGCTGATCGCCGCTTATGACGATGCGGCAGGCGTGACGGCAGCGTTCAACCTAAATCTGATCGCACGAATTAATCGCGAGCTGAACGGCGATATGCCGATGGATGGGCTGGCCCATCGTGCGGTGTGGAACGATGACAAGGCGCGGATCGAAATGCATCTGGAAGCGGTTCATCCGCTGACGTTCCATGTCAGCGGCGAGCGGTTTTCCATGGTACAGGGCGAGACGATCCATACCGAGAGCAGCCATAAATATGGGCCGCGTGATAGCCGCCTGCTGCTGCGCGCGGGCGGATGGAACCCGGTGCAGGAATGGAGCGATTCAGATGGGCTGTTTTCGCTGATGCTGGCGGAGGCGGCCTGAGCGGCGCGCTAAGGGCGTTCGTCCCAGCGGATCAGGCGCACGGTGCCGTCATTCTCCACCGCCAGTTCGCCAAAGGCACCCGTGCGTAATTTGAGCGTGGAGAGGGGCAGGCCCAAGGTAAGTAACGCAAAGCGCGCGGCGCCGTTGCTGGTGACGAGCAGATCGGCCCCTTTCCCACCCTCTGCGAAGAAAGCGCGCCAAGCGCCGATGCGGCGCTCTGCATCGACGATCCAGCCATCCGGAGCGATGCCGCGTTCGTCCCAGTCGGCCAAGGCCGGCGCACCGATGCGCGCGAGAACGTCAGCCTCAAGAGCATTTTCGTCCGGGCCATGGTCGATTTCCCCCAACCAGTTGCGCGTGCCGTCCAGCACTTTATCGCAGGCGGTGGCGATGGCCTGCGCCGTTTCCCTTGCGCGCAGCAGGGGGCTGGACAGCAGGCGGGCGATGGGGAAGTTCTGGCTCGCGAACCATGCGCCCAGCCTGTCGGCTTGAGCGCGACCGCTTTCGACCAGGGGGATGTCCGTACGCGATCCTATGCGGCGAGCGTCCGCGCTGCTGGCGAAGGTGTTGCCGTGGCGGATGATGAAGATACGGTGCATGGTCGGATCGACTTACAGTGGCGGCGTCGGGTCGCCATGGGTAGCGATCAGCGCCTCAACCCGGCTGATATCCGCCTGTGTATCAATGCCTGAGCTGTCGAATATGGGCGGATTGACGGCCACGGTCATGACGGGGATGCCAAGTTCCAGCAGACGTAGTTGCTCCAGCCCCTCAAGATTTTCCAGATCGGTCGGCGGGGCCGCCTCGAACCGGCGCAGGGCGTCCAGCGTGTAGCCGTACAGGCCGACATGCCGCCAGACGGGTGAACGGGGCTGACTGGCGCGCAGCCTGTCTTCGTTGCGGATGGCCGGGATGATCGCCTTTGAAAACCAGAGTGCATGGCCGTCGGGCGCGCGAGCGCAAGTGGTGCCGCTGAAGGGCGAGCGCGTCTTGTGATCGCGCAGGGCGTCGAGCGCGGGCCAGTCGAGGGCAATGACCGGGGTGGCGACCTGCGCGCCGCATTCCAGCGCTGCGATCACGGCACCCAGCGCGCCTTGCGGCTGAAAGGGGGAATCGCCCTGAAGATTGACGACGAAATGCGGCGGCGCATCCTGCTGCAACGCTGCCGCCAGCGCGCGGCCCGATCCGGTTGCGATGGCGCTGTCGGTCATGACCGCATCGCATCCGACGTCGCGGGCATGGGCGGCAATTTCGTCATCGTCAGTGGCGACGGTCAGCGCGACGCCGGTTCGCGCGCCGATGGCGGCACGCGCCATGGCGATCGTCCGATGCAACAGGGTTCGCCCGGCGATGAGCGCCAGAGGCTTGCGCGGCAGGCGGGACGATCCGGCCCGCGCGGGAATGACGACGAGGAGAGTCAGGCGACCCCGGCGTTCAGCAGGTCATGCATATGAACAGCCCCGACCAGCGCACCCTTGTCGCACACGAATAGCAGCATGATATTGCGTTCGTGCATCAGATGCAGCGCTTCATGGACAAGTTCGTCGGGCGCGACGGCCAGCGGCGTTGGCGTCATGAAACGGCCGACCGCTTCGGTCAGGTTCTGCTTGCCCGTGACGGCGCGGCGCAGATCGCCATCGGTGAACGCGCCGATCAGGCGACCGTTCTGATCGACCACGGCCGTGCCGCCCAGACGCGCGCGAGTCATTTCGATCGTCGCGTCGAGCAGCGAAGCGCCTTCCTGCACGCTGGGCACATCATCGCCCTTCGCCATCAGTTCGCGTACCTTGAGCAATTGTGCGCCAAGGCGGCCGTTGGGATGGAATTTGTGGAAATCGTCAGCAGAGAAACCACGCATTTCCATCAGCGCGATCGCCAGTGCATCACCGAACGCCATCTGAACCGTAGTTGATGTGGTGGGGGCAAGCGTGTTGGAACAGGCTTCGGGCACGTCGGGCATCATCATGCAGATGTCAACGGCGGACGCGACCGTGCTGTTATCGCGCGCCGTCATGCCCAGCAGAGGGATGGCGAAGCGTTTGCAATATTGGATGATCGGACCGAGTTCGGTCGATTCGCCCGAATGGGACAGCATCAGCACCACGTCGTCGGGCGTTACCATGCCCAGATCGCCATGGCCGGCGTCGGCGGGGTGCAGGAAGATAGCCGGTGT
Organism: Sphingobium sp.; assembly: GCF_049304695.1. Lineage (GTDB taxonomy): Bacteria > Pseudomonadota > Alphaproteobacteria > Sphingomonadales > Sphingomonadaceae > Sphingobium. Next base: position 48,613 of record NZ_JBAQOK010000081.1, on the reverse strand, counting down.
GCCGGTGGATGTCAGCGTCGCCGTCATCTTGCGCGCGACGATGCCGCTCTTGCCGATGCCGGTGACGATCACCCGACCGCGCACGTTCATGATTACGCCGATCAGCCGCAGGAATGTGGCAGAAAAGTCACGCTCCGCAAACTGCGCTTCCAGTGCATTGAGGCCAGACGCCGCGATGGAGAGACTGCGGCATGCTGTTTCAATGATCCGTCCGCCCGATCCGAACGGGACGATCTTCGATGCTAGTGTCGACACGTATTTGCCCTTTTTTCCGTCCGCTATCCCGGATTGCCCGGATTTCGCACACGGCGACGAACCACCAAATTCGGCTTATCGTCCTAACCTCGTTCACCGACCCCTAGCCAGTTTTATCAACCAGCACCGACGTCTGTCTACGACGTTTCAACTAGTTAACGCAATCTATTTCGCAACTGCGAACAATCGTTGAGCGTGCTAACGCGTCGCATCGGCGCAGTTGACGGGTCAGGCCAGTCGTAACGGTCAGTGATCGGGCAATGTCTTTCATCATCGAATGTGCATCGCAGCATATGCCCTAGCCTGTGGCATGATAGTCGCGATACCAGGATATGAATTGCGGCACGCCCGCTTCGATTCGTGTGGTCGGAGCATAGCCGATGTCCTGCGCGATCGCGCCGATGTCGGCGAATGTTGCATGGACGTCACCCGGCTGCATCGGCTGGAAATCGACTTTTGCCTTCATGCCGATCGCCTCCTCCAGCACGGCGATCAGGTGCATCAGTTCCTCTGGCCGGTTGTTACCGATGTTATAGAGCCGGTGCGGGCTGCGGCTGCCGCCTGCCTTGAGCGCGCCGTCATCGGCGGGGGGATGGTCGAGGCAGCCAATCACGCCCGCGACGATATCGTCGATATAGGTGAAGTCGCGCTGCATCCGGCCATGGTTGAACACCGGGATCGCCTCCCCCGCCAGAATTTTGGACGTGAAGATCCACATCGCCATGTCGGGCCGCCCCCATGGGCCATAGACGGTGAAGAAGCGCAGGCCGGTCATGGGGATGCGGAACAGGTGGGCGTAGGTTTCGCTCATCAATTCGTCGGCCCGCTTGGTCGCGGCATAGAGCGAGACGGGATGGTCGGCACGATCCTCCACGCGGAATGGCAGGCTGTCATTGCCGCCATAGACGGATGATGAGGACGCATAGACCAGATGCCGCACCCGCCGTTCGCGCGCGAGTTCAAGCATGTTGACATGGCCCGCCAGATTGGAGCGAACATAGGCATGCGGGTTGATCAGGGAATAGCGGACCCCGGCCTGTGCGCCCAGATGCACGATCGCTTCGATCACCTGATCGGCGAGCGCCGCGTGCAGCGCATCCAGATCGGCGAAATCCAGTTCATGGAAGGTGAACAGCTTACCATGGGCGGCATGCAGCGTGGCGATGCGATCGCGTTTCAGTGAGACGGGATAATAGTCATTCATATTGTCGATGCCGACCACCGCATGCCCCTGCGCCATTAGCTGGTCGGCCACCGCACGGCCGATGAAGCCCGCCACGCCGGTGATCAAAATCGTCATCTCGTCATCTCCTTCCAGCCCGGCGCAGGGATGCCGGACCGCATCCAGTCACACCCATTGCGAGACCCGATGTAAAGAGGTTTGCGCGACTTATGCGCCGGGATGGTCGATCCACCGTGGGGGACGTTTAGGCTTTCCCTAATCTTTCCCGTCTATGGCCAGGCCATGGACATGGCATCGCATCCTACGCCCCCTCTGCCGTGCGCGCCGGAAATGGCACAGCGCGCACGCTGGTCGGCGCTGGCGCAGGACGCGGCGGAGGCCAATGCCTTTTACGCGCCCGACATGCTGGGCGCGGCGATCGACCATCTGGCGTCCGACGGCACGGTGCGGATGATCGAAGCGCGGGACGGCGCGGAGCTGATCGGGCTGCTGCCGGTCGTACTGCGTCAGCGGCACGGGCGACTGCCCATTGGCTGCGTGGCGAACTGGATGCACGATCATTGCTTCTTTGGCGCGCCAGTGATCCGGCGCGGGCGCGAAGTCGCCGCATGGCGTGGGTTGTTGCAACAACTGGACGATGCACCATGGGCGCGGGGATTCCTGCATCTTCAGGCGCTGGATGCTGCTGGAGCCAATGCCGCCGCGCTGGAAGCGGTGTGCGTGGAGCAGCGGCGCGGGCGGCGCGAAATTCATCGCTATGACCGGGCGATGCTGCGATCCGACCTGACCGCCGATGCTTATTGGGACACGCATGTCCGGTCCAAGAAACGCAAGGAATTGCGCCGCCTGCAAAAGCGACTGGCGGATATGGGAACGGTGGAGCAGCACTTGCTGGTCGAGCCGCGCGAATTACCACGCTGGTGCGCGGATTTTCTGGCGCTGGAAGCATCGGGATGGAAGGGTCGCGAAGGCACGGCGCTGTCGTGCAAGCCTGCCGATGCCGCTTTTTTTCGCGCGGCCTGCGCCGCTGCGTTCGAGGCCGGACGGCTGCATATGTTGCGCATCGACCTGGATGGCCGGGCGATCGCAATGCTGGCCAATTTCCGCCATGGCGCGGGAGCATTCTCTTTCAAGATCGCATTCGATGAAGAACTGGGCCGCTTTTCGCCCGGCGTGCTGATCGAGATCGCCAATCTGCATGCTGTGCAGGCGGACGATGCGATCGCATGGATGGACAGTTGCGCAGCGCCCGGCCATCCGATGATCGACAGCCTGTGGGCGGAGCGGCGCACGATCGTGCAATATCGCATCGCCCTGCATGGATCGGGCGTCGCGCGGATGCAGCGCAGCGCTGCCTTTGCCATCGCTAATGGCGTTGAAACGATGGCGAGCATGATGAAAGGACGCGGATGACCGCTCATGGCCCGATTGCGCGCGGGGACGCGGCGATCTTTTCCGATGCGACGCGTGCGACCTTTGCAGCCGCCTATCCTGATCGGCCAGTCACTCTGGCGCATGGGCTGGTCGGGCATGACCTGCTGACGCTCGACGCGCTGGCGGTGCTGGCCGAACGGATGCCCGCGTCGAGCGTGGAATATAATCTGGGCAAGCTGCCGCTGGGTGTGCGGCCCGAAGATACGCCGACCAACGGCCTGACACTGGGCGAGACGATCCGCACGATCGAAAGCAATGGCAGTTGGGCGGTGTTGAAGAATGTCGAGCGCGACCCGGCCTATGCTGCGCTGCTCGACGCGGCACTGGCCGAGCTGGAGGCGATCGTGCGCGCGGCTACCGGGCCGATGCTACATCGCGAAGCCTTCATATTCCTAACGTCGCCGGGCAGCGTCACGCCATTTCATATGGACCCGGAGCATAATATCCTGCTCCAGATCATGGGCAGCAAGGTCATGACGGTGTTCCCGGCGCGCGACGAAACGCTGGTCCCTGCGCAGAAGAGCGAAGAGTTTCATGACGGCGGCCATCGCAACCTCGTCTGGCAGGATGGGTTCAAATCGCGTGGCACCCCCTTTCCCATGACGCCGGGCGATGCCGTCCATGTGCCGGTCAAGGCACCGCATTTCGTGGAAAACGGCCCCGCCGTATCGGTCAGCCTGTCGGTGACATGGCGGTCGGAACGCAGCGTGGCGGAAGGCGAGCTGCACAGTTTCAACGCGCTGCTGCGCAAACGCAAGCTGCCGATCGGACAGGTGAGCCAGCAACCGGAGCGTCAGGGCATCCGGCGTCTGGCCTATCGCATCATGCGGAAGCTGGGCGCTTAAGCAACCGGCGCAGGACCGCTTCCGCCTCCAGCCGAGGGCTGAAGCGTTCCAGTCTCCACCATTCGAGGCTTTCTTCGCAGGTGGAGAGGCTTTGTTTATACCGATCCTTGCCCGCCAGCAGCGAATAGAGCGACAGGCTGCGGGCGGCATAATGATCGACCGCCGCCGTGTGGCAGAGCAGGCCGGGCTTGTCCTTGGCCGTGCGCGGATCGGCGAAGGCGGACTGGTAATTGAGCGCCTGCCCCCGATGCACGAAATTGACGAGCAGCCCGACCAGACCGCCCGCGTCGGTAAAACGCATGACCTCCACCGACCCATCCGTCAGCCCGCGCGCGGCGATCGTCGCGACGAAGCGGCGAAAGCCTTCGTCATCCCACGCATTGTCGGCATGGCGCCCCCGGTTCAACGTCGCCATTTCATCCAGCCATGGGGCGATATCGTTCAGCCCGGCCACCTCGACTTCTGGCAGCGTGCCGCCATGATCCTTGATCGCGCGGCGGATCTGGCTGCGTGTGTTGCTGCTGAGCAGGGAGAGGTAATCGCCTCCCGCCCTGCGCACGGCTGTCAGATCGACCTGATACACAGGTGCGTGATCGACCCGCGTGCGACGGCGGGCGGGTAGCGCCAGCAGGGGTGAATCCGGCGCGATGCCAGCCAGCGTCAGCGCGCGCCAGTCGCGGCGACGGTCCAGCGCGGCGATGGCGGCGACGGTGGCATCCGCCTCTTGGCCCTGCGCGCTCAGCAGGCCGTTATATTCGACATAGGGCCGGTCGGCGGTGGGGTCACCAGACTGGTTGAGATGCAGGGTGGCGACGCGGCCGGTCAGGCGCGGGCGCAAAGCATGGCCGACCAGCGCGAGAGCGACATCGCGCCCCTGATCGTCGGTGACGGTGAGCAGGTCGGGGCGGACGCCATAGCTGTCGAGCCAGCTTCCGGTCCATGTCCATCCCAGAAAGAAGGACGACGCGTGCGATCGCGCCTCCAGCGCCTGCCAGCGTGAGGCCAGCGCTGCCCGGTCGGGTAGCGGGGAAAATTGCGCGGTCAGGCTCATCGCGCCCTTGTGGCAGAGCCGCGCGTCCGGTCAAGCGCGGCGGCTGCGCTTTCAGCCCTGCCGCCGCTGCGCCGGATCGACCGTGCCGTCGGGACGCACGCCTGCGTGGGCCAGGTCGTGACGCATGCGACCGGTCATGAAGCGAAACCACATCCGGAAGTCGGCGCGCAGCGACCAGAGCGGATAGCGAAATGTGGCGGGCCGGTTATGCTCGATCAGGCTATGCCCCGCCCAGGCGAAGCCGTAGCCTGCCAATGGCACAGCCAAGGCCAACCACTTATGGGGCGTGACCGGAGCACTGGCGAGCATCAGGACGACCAGACTGGTCCCGGCATAGTGCAGAGCCCGCGTGCCGGGACGCGCATGTTCCTGAAGATAATAGGGCCAGAAATCCTGGAATCGGGTAATGGGCACGATCATCCTCTCCTGCCCTATCTATCGAAAAACCCGATCCGGATTAAGCCTGTTGCGTCAGGCCGTGGCGCGATTGGGGGCGAACAGAAAATAGTCGAAAGCGGCGCGCGCCGCTTCGGCCATGATGCGATCACGCGCGTCATGCCCTTTATGATCCTGCATCACGAACACGGTGATGGCGAACAGCCGTCCGTCCGGCAGAGTGACGACGCCGGTATCGTTGCCGGTCCCGTTGAGCGACCCGGTCTTGTGCGCGATGCGCGTACCGGGCGGCAACATGCCCGACAGGCGCGCTTTGCCCGTGCGGCAATGTTCCATGATCGACAACATAGCGACGGTGCTGGCGGGCTTGAGCGCCCGACCAGTGCGGATCGCGGCGACCAGATCGGTCATGGCGGCCGGCGTGGCGGTATCGCGCGGATCGCGGGCGAAGGCGATATTGGGCATGTCGCGCGCATCGCGTGTCCGCAGAGCCGGGTTCGCCGCCATGGCCGCTGCCACGTTGCGATTGAAATTGCCGGGGCGCGGGGTCAGGTCCATCGCGCGATAGAGCAGGTCGGCGGTATTGCTATCGACGCGCAAGCCACGGATGCCCAGCCCTGCGACCCAGGCATTGACGGCGACCGGGCCACCGGCACGGGCGACCAGAACGTCGGTGGCGTTATTGTCGCTGCGGGTCAGCATCAGGTCGAGCAGCGTTGCGACCGACAAGGTGCCGATCGACCCGACCTGCGCCGGTTCGGGCGGCAGCATGTCGGCCAGCGTTACCTCCCCCGCATCGACCATGGCGAAGATGCGGCCTGCCACTGCGACCTTGTAAGCGCTGGCCATCGGGAACAGCATGTCGCCGTTAAGCGCAAGCGTTTCCCCTGTCCCCAGATCCTTGACCGTGATGCCCACGGTGCCGTCGGTCAATGCAGCGAAGCGTTGAAACTGGCCCAGCAAGCGCGCCTCCGCACTTTCCTGCACCTGCGTCCTGGCCGGACCGAAAGCGTCGGCCGTGGGCAGAGGCGTGAGGAACAGGCCGCAGGCGGCGGCAAGGGCGCTGAACGGGCGTAGAAATGGCATGGCTCATATTCGCGGATGCGCGGCCCGCGTGCAAGAGCGTTGACAGTGGTTTTGCACGCAGGCCATCTGCGGCGCATGAACGCACCAAACACATTGCACGAAAGCTGGCACACGGCGCTGGCCGATCAGTTCGGCGCCCCGCATATGCAGGGTCTCAAGGCCTTTCTGGAAGCGGAGAAGGCAGCAGGGAAACGCATTTTTCCCAAGGGCAGCGAATATTTTCGCGCGCTGAACCTGACGCCGCTGGACGATGTGAAGGTCGTGATATTGGGGCAAGACCCCTATCATGGCGAGGGACAGGCCCATGGCCTGTGCTTTTCCGTGCGCCCCGACGTGCGTATTCCACCATCGCTAGTCAACATCTACAAGGAAATGGAAAACGACCTGGGCCTGCCGCGCGCCCGCCACGGCTTTCTGGAGCATTGGGCGCGGCAGGGCGTGTTGCTGCTCAACAGCGTGCTGACGGTGGAGATGGGTCGTGCGGCATCGCATCAGGGTAAGGGGTGGGAGACATTCACCGACGCCGTGATCCGGGCGGTGGCGGCGCAATCCGCATCGACCGTATTCCTGCTATGGGGTGCTTACGCGCAGCGCAAGGCGGCATTCGTGGATCAGGACCGCCATCTTGTGCTGAAATCGGCGCACCCTTCCCCGCTATCCGCACATAACGGGTTCCTGGGCAGCCGCCCCTTTTCGCAGGCCAATGCCTTTCTGAAAGCAAAGGGGCGCGGCGCAATCGACTGGGCCTTACCGCCTGTCGGGGAGACGCAGCGCACGCTTTCGATCTGAAGTCCTGAAAAATTTCTAGCTGAACGGAGCATAACAGGTCGGTTCAGCATTGGCATAGGACGATGATGGCATACCCTGATTCGTAATCACAAGATTTCGGGTTAGAGGAGAAATATCATGAACATCCGCAAAGCCATTATGGCCGCTGCACTGACCGCTGCTACCATGACTGCGGTCATCCCGTCGGCATCCTATGCGCGCCATGACGATCGTCGCGGACATCATCGCGAATATCGCGGTGATCGTGATCGCGGTGATCGCTATGTGGACCGTCGCAACTATCGTGGTGATCGCAATGATCGCTATCGCTGCCGCAAGTCGGGCGGCACCACCGGGTTGCTGGTGGGTGGCGTAGCCGGTGCGTTGCTGGGCCGGGCCGTCGATACACGCGGCGAACGCACGACGGGCACTGTCCTTGGCGCAGGCGCAGGCGCGCTGGCAGGCCGGGCGATCGACCGCAACGGCAGCTGCTAAATTCGACAAAGGGTCGGCGTTCACATGGACGCCGACCCTTTTTTATGAGTGCGCTTCGATGAAGATCGACGCCCGGACAAAGTGAGGCCCGGTCCTGCTTGCGCAGGCCGGGCCTTCGTTCCTCTCCAAACTGGTAGAGCGTCAGCCGTCGTAATCGCCGCCGATATTCTGGTTACGCGGTGGCGCGGCGGCGGTCAGGCGCAGAGCCTCCGCCGACTGGGCGATCGATCCGATCTCATCAGGCGTATCGTCATCATCGATCTGCACCTTTTGCAGAGACGCGACGACCGAATCATGCAGATCGGCCGGCAAGACAGTTTCTTCCGCGATTTCGCGCAGGGCAACGACGGGGTTTTTATCCCGGTCGCGGTCAATCGTCAGTTCGGCTCCACCCGAAATCTCCCGCGCGCGCTGGGCAGCGAGCAGAACAAGATCAAAACGGTTGGTAACCTTGTCGACACAATCTTCGACGGTAACGCGGGCCAAACGGGCCTCCCTGAAACAGCAAAGGGGAATTACGAACCGGTCGCCTAGCAGCACACCCCCATGAAGTCAATGAAAGGCCATAAAGCCATAGCGATGTGCGCCTAAAAACGGCATGAGGTCGCCATGGCCACGCGTGAACCCACCCCCGACCATGACCTGCAAGCCTGTGGCGCGGACGATATAGACTTCACGCTGAACGGCAATCATCTGCGCCTGATCGCGCGCGGCAGCGTGTTGCGCACCACGCTCATCGCCCTGATCGAGAGCGCACGCAGTAGCCTGAAACTCTATTATTATATCTTTGCACGCGATGAGAGTGGGCTTCTGGTTCGCAACGCGCTGATAGCGGCGCAGGCGCGCGGGGTGGCGGTGACGTTGATGGTCGATGGCTTCGGAACGGCGGATACGCCCGACGATTTCTTTGCGCCGCTGATCGACGCAGGCGCGCAGTTCGCTCGGTTCGGCACGAAGCGATCGACCCGATACCTGATCCGCAATCATCAGAAGATGGCCATCGCCGACGATAAACGGTTGATGATTGGCGGCTTCAATATCGAAGATGGCTATTTCGGCATCCCGCCGGAAGATTGCTGGCTGGACCTGGGCCTGTGGATCGAAGGGCCGCAGGTCCAGGCGATGACGCTGTGGTACGAGAAATTGTGGCGCTGGGTCGCGTCGCGCGGGCAGAGGTTTCGGACCTTGCGCTATATGGTGCGCAGTTGGCATCCCACGCTGCACCACGAACCCGCCGATCCGTTCCGCTGGCTGATCGGCGGGCCGACCCGGCGGCTCAGCCCATGGGCCAAAGTGGTGAAACACGACCTGGAGCAGGCGCGGCGGGTCGATATGATCGCGGCCTATTTCTCGCCGGGCCGGGGCATGCTCAAGCGAGTCGCACGCGCGGCACAGCGGGATGGCGCGCGGATCATATTGCCTGCGCGGTCCGACAATGGCGCGACAGTGGCGGCAGCGCGGCTGCTCTATGGGCCCTTGCTGAAACGCGGGGTGGAGATCGGCGAATATCAGCCGTGCAAGCTGCACATGAAGCTGATCGTCATCGACGATGCGGTGTTTATCGGGTCGGCCAATTTCGACATGCGCAGTCTGTTCGTGAACCTGGAAATCATGCTGCGAATCGACGATGGCGATTTCGCGCGGCAGGTTCGTCGGTTCATCGATGCACGGTGGAGCGAGAGCAAGGCGATCACGCTGGAGAGCCATAGGGCCAGCTGGACGATGCTGACGCTGGTCAAGCGGTGGATCAGCTATCTGCTGGTCGGTGTGCTGGACTATACGGTGACGCGGCGGCTCAATTTTCGCGATCCCGACGCGGATTGATGTCGTGGAGGAGGCGAAGCGCCCCCTCCCCATATGATTACATCTTGATCGCGTTGCGGAACATCACGATGGCGATGATGATCAGATAGACGCCGAAGATTTTCTTGAGCGGCTTGGCAGGCAACGCATGGGCCGCCGCCACGCCGAGTGGCGCGGTCATGACCGACATGGAGGCGATGGCCAGCGTCGCGGGCACGTTGACATAGCCCAGCGATCCCCAAGGCAAGCCGGTTTCCTTCAGGCCGATCAGTGCGAAGCCGATGGCGCTGGGGATGGCGATCAGCGTGCCGATACCCGAAGCCGTCGCGATGGCGCGGTGGATGGACCGCCCGCACAGCGTCATGACCATGATGGCGATGGTGCCGCCACCAATGCCCAGCAGGGCGGAAAACGTCCCAAGCCCACCGGCGATGCCGACGCGGGCGATGCCGGATGGCATGTTATCGCTGATCACCTTGTCGCCGACCTTGGGCAACAGGAAGTTGAGCGACATCAGGAACACGCCGACCGCGAAGATCATGGTCAGGATGCGGCCATCGACATGGCCCGCCAGCATGACGCCGATGCCGTCGCCCAGGATGATCCAGGGCGCCCAGGTCTTGAGGATGTCAAACTCCACCGCGCCGCGCTTGGCATGAGACAGAAGCGAGCGGATGGAGGTGACGATGATCGTCGCCGCCGATGTGCCGATGGCTACGTGGGCGATGGCGTCATGCGTTCCGCCCAACAGTGGCAGGACGACAAAGAGCGCAGGCACGACCACGAAGCCGCCGCCAATGCCGAATATTCCCGCAGCGAAGCCCGCAAAGAGGCCAGCCCCCAGCATGGCGACCAGCGGCAAGAGCCAGGTCATCAGATCCATCTGCATCAGCACGCCCCCCCTGCCAGCGACCACATCGTGTTTTTGCCGTTGCGCGCGCCCGTGAAGGCCAAGGCTGCGGATGAAGGGAAATCGACCATGTCGTTGAACCAATGCCTCTCTTCGGCGGAAACCAGCGTAAGAGCGACGTTTGAGACACTCTTGCGGGGATAGACGAAGCAGCGCGGCTAACCCGCAAGCCTTTGCGATAAAAGCATGTAGCCCAACGCAAAACGGCGCCGGTCCGTGAGGACCGACGCCGCAAAAGAGATGAAGGCAGGGCTGGTTAAGCCAGCGCGTCTTCCGCCGAAGTGTAGGGCAGGCCCAGATCTTCGGCGACCGCCTGATAGGTGACCTTGCCATTCCACACGTTCAGGCCCGCGCGCAGATGCGGGTCGCGACGCAGCGCGTCCTTCCACCCCAGTTCGGCGATGCGCAGGGCGTGGGGCAGCGTGACATTGTTGAGCGCATAGGTGCTGGTGCGCGCAACTGCGCCGGGCATGTTCGCGACGCAATAATGGACAACGCCATCGAAGATATAGGTCGGATCGGCGTGGGTCGTGGCGTGGCTGCTTTCAAAGCAGCCGCCCTGATCGATGGCGACATCGACCAGCACCGCGCCCTTCTTCATGGTCTTGAGCATGTCGGCGGTGACCAGCTTGGGTGCGGCCGCGCCGGGGATCAGCACCGCGCCGATGACGAGGTCGGCATCGGCCACACATTCGGCCAGGTTCGCGCGGTTGGAAAAGCGGGTCTTGGCGCGCGCTTCGAAATACATGCCGAGCTTTTCAAGCACTTCAGGGCTGCGGTCTAGGATAGTGACGTCCGCACCCAGCCCTGCAGCCATCTGCGCCGCGTTGAAACCGACGACGCCGCCGCCGATCACCGCAACCTTGGCAGGCAATACGCCGGGCACGCCGCCCAGCAGCACGCCGCGTCCGCCATGCGCCTTTTCCAAGGCGGTCGCGCCCGCCTGGATCGCCATACGGCCAGCGACCTGGCTCATGGGCTTGAGTAGTGGCAGGCCGCCGCTGGCGTCGGTGACAGTTTCATAGGCGATGCAGGTCGCGCCGGACGCGATCAGGTCGCGGGTCTGCTCAGAATCGGGTGCGAGGTGCAGGTAGGTGTAGAGTATCTGGCCGGGACGCAGCATCGCGCGTTCGCCCGGCTGCGGTTCCTTCACCTTCACGATCATTTCGGCGGTGGCGAAGATTTCGGCGGCGGTGGCGATGATGTCCGCGCCCGCCTTTTCATATAGAGCGTCGCTTGCGCCAATGCCGTCGCCCGCGCCGGTTTCTACCAGCACCCGATGGCCATGGGCCGTCAACTCGTGGACGCTTTCCGGCGTCAGGCCGACGCGATATTCGTGATTTTTGATTTCCTTGACGGTGCCGACAATCATCATGACTCTCCGAAATAAGAGGCGGGCTCTGGTCCGCGTCCTTGTGACGCGAATATAGCGTAAGCCGACCAGCGAATGTTCCCTGATTTCACCAGTTTCGCATAAGCGTTCGGGATGTTATCCCAAAGATGGTCAACTTAACGGGATTTCATTGCATGGATCGGTTCGACATCGCGATAATCGAAGCGCTGCAGAGTGATTCGCGTCGGTCGATGGCGGAATTGGGGGAAAAGGTCGGCCTCTCTGCTTCGGCCTGCCACAGGCGCGTCAAGGCGCTGGAGGATGGCGGCGCGATTGCGGGTTATGCCGCGCGGCTCGATCCGGTCGCGCTGGGGCTGGACCTGCTGGCCTTTGTGGAGATTTCGCTGACCAGCCAGAGCCGCGAGGCCATGGACCGGTTCGAGCGCGCGGTGGCGGACTTTCCCGAAATTCTCGAATGTCACCTGATGGCGGGGCATGCCGACTATCTGCTGCGCGTGGCGGCGGCCGATCTCAACGGATTCGATGCCGTTCATCGCGACTGCCTGGCGCGCCTGCCGGGCGTATCGGCGATCCGCACCAGCTTCGCGATCCGGCGCATCCGCGACTTGCGCGGCTATCATCTGCGCGCGATCAGGGCGTCGTCTTAAACTGCGCCTATCGTTGCCAGTGGGAATCCGCCAGCTTGAAGCGTTCCTGCGCCATGAGCCGCACGCCGGCATTGGGCGCGCCATAGCCTTCATAGCCAAGCCTTTCGACGAATTCGAAGAAGAAACGCCGTTGAAAGGCGCGGCTGTATAGCTGCCAATATTCCCCGTCCCCGCTGCGATCGTAGAGGATATTGGCATCGGCCAAGCCGGTCCGGGCCTTTTGGTCGAAGCCGAACCGTGCGACCAGATCGGCATAATAATTGTCGGACACGGACAGCGTTTCCGCTCCGCTGCCTGCGAGACTACTGGCCTTGGCGATCAGGTCGGGCGTCGCGAAGGCGATATGCTGATACCCGCCGCCGAAATTATGTTCGACAAAGCGGGACGAGAGGGTGCGATTGGCCTCCGACGCGTTAAGCGTGATGCGCAGTGCGCCGTCGGCCGATTGCAACGGCTGGCTCAGCACCAGGCCGGACGGGTCGATGACGTCGGCCTGCGGGCTTTGCTCCAGCCCGAAAAGCGAGCGCCAATAGAGTTGCCACGACAGATATTCCTCGATCGGGACAACTGCCGCCAGATGATCGATGGCAAGCGGGGTCGTGTCGAAGGATTCGCCGGTCGCGTCGAACTCCCTGTCCCATAACGCCCCCGCGTCCCCTTGTTCGACAAGATAGACGAGGCTGCCGCCGATACCGCGCAGGGCGGGAACGGCCAGATTGCCGGGCGCGTCCTTTTCGCCGATCGTCTGGATGCCCAGATGATGCGCGCGCGCGGCGACTTCATTCTGATCCGCCACGACCAGCCCGACCGCGCAGATCGACGGACCGTGGGTGATGGCGAAGCTGTGGCCGAAACCGGACGGTTCGGCGTTGATGACCAGATTGACCGATCCCGATTGCCAGCGGGAGACGGCCTTGCTGCGATGCATGCCGGTGCGGGTGAAGCCGACCGACCGGAACATGGCCTCCAGATCCGGAACGTCGCGATGTTCGACGGCGAACTCGATGAACTCGGGCTGCACTTGAATTGGGGGCGCAGGGATCGGCGACATCTTGCCAAGCAGACGCCCGGCGGCATCCTCCACATGGCGGAGCGAGCGCAATCCGTCCGCCGCGATCAGGTCCGCCGACCAGCCACGAAACCGGTCGTTGAAGATTTCGAGCGAGAGCGGCCCGGTGTATCCGGTCTTGCGAATTTCCGCGACATATTCGCTGACGGGCAGGCCGCCCTGGCCCGGAAAATTGCGGAAATGCCGGCTCCAGTAAAGCAGGTCCATGTCCAGTTTCGGCGCGTCAGCCAATTGGACGAAGGCGATCTTGTCGCCGGGGATCGCGCTGATGCTTTCGGTCGGGATTCCACGGGACAGGGAATGGAAACTGTCGAGGATGATGCCGATGGCGGGGTGATCAACTTCCTCCACGATCGCCCATGCATCGCGATGATCGAAGATATGGCGGCCCCAGGCAAGCGCCTCATAGCCCACGATAATCCCGCGCTTTGCGGCGCGCTCGCCCAGTTCGCGCAGGTCTGTGACGATACGGCTGCGCTCGCCCAGCGACTGGGGGGAACAGTTGGAGCAGACGAGGATGCGATCCGTGCCCAGTTCGCCCATCAGGTCGAATTTGGCCTCCGCACGGTCGAAAGCCTGCTGGCGCAGCAATCCGGGCATGCCTTCGAAATCGCGGAAGGGCTGGTAGAGGAGGCAGGCAAGGCCCAGGTCGTCCATCAACGCCTTGATGTCCCGAGGCGGCAGCGAACAGCCAATCAGGTCATTTTCGAATATCTCCACCCCGTCGAAGCCGGCTGCGGCTGCCGCGCGCAGCTTTTCCTCCAGCGTGCCGCTGAGCGAAACCGTGGCGATGCCGTACGTCATGCGCTCATTCCCTGTTCTGGTTTCCCGCGTTCAGTGCGACCCGGAAATTGTCGGCCATGCGGCGACTGTCCGCCTTGCGACCGGTAAAATGTTCAAACGCGCCTACGGCCTGAAAGACCGTCATGCCGCTTCCGTTCAGTGTCGCACAACCGGCTTCGTTAGCCTCACGCAAAAATTGCGTTTCCAGCGGAAAATAGACGATGTCCGTGACCCAGAGTTCGGGGCGCAGAAAGGCTTGCGGAACGGGGGAGCCGGGATAGCCAGTCATGCCGATCGGGGTGGCGTTGACGATGCCATCCGCCGCAGCGATTGCTGTGGCCAGATCCTGCCCCACCACGGCGCGCTGCGGGCCATGGGTGTCGCATAAAGCGTTGCAAAGTATTTGGGCGCGGTCGGCATTGGGATCGAACAGGGTCAGTTCCCTGACGCCCATATGCAGCAGCGCATGCGCAGTCGCCGACCCAGCGCCGCCTGCGCCCATTTGCACCACCCGATCGAACCGCGCCGTTGGCAGCCCGGTGCGGAGATTTTCGGCAAATCCGGTGACGTCCGTATTGAAGCCCAGACGTCGCCCTTCCCTGAACACCACCGTGTTCACCGCGCCGATCTGCCGCGCTTGAGGCGACAGGTCATCGAGATAGGCGATCACGGCCTGCTTATAGGGGTGGGTGATGTTCACGCCAGCGAACCCCGTGACCTGCAAGGCGTCGAGCAGGCGAGGCAGATGATCCGCGTCGGCTTTATCCGCCGCCAGATCAAACAGGCGATAAATCAGCCGAACGCCCTGCGCGTCCGCTTCGCTTTCATGCAGGAAAGGTGAGAGCGACGCCTGAATATCGCGTCCGATCAGACCGGTCAGATAACGCGCGGTGGCGGTGCGTGCATGGGTCAAGATCGTCATATCCAAAGAGAGAATGGCCGCCTCCGCCCGCAGAAGACGAAGGCGGCAGAAAGGTCAGAAGTTGAATTTCGCGCCGACGTAGAAGGACCGGCCGACCATGTCGTAAGTGCCTGCGTCCGTGCCATTCTGCGAACTGGCGACGAAGGGTATGGCTTTGTCGAACAGGTTGGTGATGCCACCGCGCAGCTGGAAATTGTCCGTGACATCCACCGTGGAGAAGATGTCGAACAGATTATAGGGCTTTACCCCCACCTGTTCGGCGGCTGGCGTCGTGATCGCGCTGATGTCGCGCAGCTTGCCCTGATAGCGCCAGCGCATGCCGATGCCGAAGACATCGGAGCTATAGCCGACGGTCGTCAGTGCCTTCCACTTGGGCAGGGGACGGCCCGGTGTGCTGGTGCCCACGAAGTCCTGCGATGCTGAACCGGGCAGGGTCTGCACCTTATAATGGTTGAGCCAGCCGACAGCGGACGAAGCATAGATTTTGCCCGACCCGTTGCCGATGCCTGCGTCCCCCAGTTTCAGCGACCAGTTGACCTGAACATCGACGCCATCGGTGTCGAGCGCGCCCAGGTTGAGATACGGCTGGGCGATGGCGACAAGCTGGCCAGTGGGATCGCGCTGAATCAACTGGCAGAATTCGTTGCTGTTCGAATAGCTGCTGTTCGACCCGTCGAGATTATAGCATTTGGCCAGAACGGTGAGACCATTGATGGTCGAAATGACGTTGCGGATCTTGATGTTGTAATAATCGACCGACAGCGAGAAGCCGTTCAGCCAGGGCGACGAGAATTTCGGGTTCAGCACGAAGCCGACGTTGAAGGTGTTGGCCTTTTCCGGGGTCAGGCTGCTGTTGCCCTGAATGTTGCCGCCGGTCGCGGTGGTCGCAAACTGGTAGGCGTCGATGGCCGCGCCCGGAATGCCCTGCGCCAGGCAAAGTCCGCGAACCTGCGCGCCGTTCGCCCCGGTGCGCGCGGGCGAGCGGGTGTCGCACGGATCGCCGATAGCCGACGGTGGCGTGCCGATCGCGAGTTGCGATCCCGTGACGGGCGAGAAGAGTTCACCGATATTGGGCGCACGCACCGCCCGCTGATAGCTGCCACGAATCAGCAGCGCCTGGATCGGCTGCCACCGGCCATCAAATTCATAGCTTTTGACGCTGCCCGACGGCTTATAGTCCGAATAACGAAAGGCCGCGCCTACGCCCAGTTCGTGGAAGAAGGGCTTTTCCGACAGCAGCGGCACGTCGATTTGCGCCGCGAATTCCTTGACGCTGATCTCTCCGCGCGCGGCAGCAGAGCCGACGACCGATTCCACATTGTTGGACACCAGATCGGCGCTTGGGTCGTAGCGATAGGTATTTTTGCGATAGCCCGCAAGCACGGCCAGCTGGACGGGACCGGCGGGAAGATCGAACAGAGGGCCGTTGACCTGACCCTGCACCTGGGTCTGGGTCAGCCGTTCGTGGCTGTTGACCGTGGCGGTGATATATTGCTGGCAGGCCTGCGACAGCCGGGTTGAATTGGCGATGCTGAACGGATTGAACCCACCCTCGCACAGCGAGGCGCCGCCGTCGGCTGCGTTCAGCAACGTCTGCACGCGATTCTTCAGCACAGCGTTGAACATCGCCTGATTATGGACGGTTTCATCCCACGACACGAAGCCGTCGAATTTCCAAGATCCGGCGATCGTGCCTTTGAGGCCACCCAGATATTGCTGCACCCGGTAATTTTCGTCCCAGCCCTTGTCGCCTACGCCGACATAGCGCGAACTCCAGCGGAACGGCGCATTGGGGTTGGCCCGTGACGCCAGCAGCGTGCGCAGGTCGGTGGGGATGAAGGGGTTGGTGGTAGGGATGGTGGTAAAGGGCGCGAACTGCGTCAGGCTGCTGCCGCTCTCCGTGGTGACGGTGGAATCGACATAGAGGAACTGGCCATAGGCGGTCAGCGAGTCTGTGATGTCGAATTCGCCCTTTGCAAAGGCGGACTTGCGTTCAAATTCGTTGAGGATCTGAAGCTGCGGACCCACCGGCATGCGGACATTGCCGCCCACGACTGCATAAGCGCCCGTGCGTGGCCCCTGATAATTGACCGCACCTGTCTGCGCGAACAGCGACCCGTTGTCGTTAAAGCCCAGGTTCAGCGTGCGGTTGATCGGGGTGGTCACGCCATAGCGGGCGAACACGCCATTGAGCGCCGCCTGGCTTGGCAGGTTGAGCGCGTCGGGGACATATGTGCTGGTGCCGATGAAAGAAGACGGCACCTTGTCGGCGAAGAAGCCGCGCTGCGAGCCCGACAGCGGATCGCGATGGCCATAGCTGAACGCCAGCATCAGGCGACCGCGATCCTCCGCGAACTTCGTACCCAGCGCAACGGAGGCGTTGAACTTGCCATAGTCGCCACGGAAGCTGTCGCCATTCTGGACGTCGATACGCACGCCGTCGAAATAGCGGTCGGTCTTGAAATTGACGACGCCCGACATGGCATCCGACCCGTAAATGGCCGACGCACCGCCGGTGATGACATCGACCGACCCAATGATCGATTCCGGCAGGATGTTGATATCGACATTGCCGTTGATGTCCGACAACGGCAGACGACGGCCATCGAGCAGCACGAGGTTGCGGTTGGAACCCAGGCCGCGCAGGTTCAGCGTGGCGCGACCGCCCGCCCCTTGCCCGCCGGTG
The DNA here is from genome assembly GCF_049304695.1 of Sphingobium sp. Classification (GTDB taxonomy): domain Bacteria; phylum Pseudomonadota; class Alphaproteobacteria; order Sphingomonadales; family Sphingomonadaceae; genus Sphingobium. The sequence continues at coordinate 30,926 of NZ_JBAQOK010000081.1, read as the reverse complement.
CCCGCATTGCCCGACGGCGTGAAGCCGGGAAGCTGATTGAGCGAATCTTCCAACGTGATCTGTCCGCTCTGCTGGACCAGTTCATCGGACACGGTCACGATCGGGCTGACCGCGACATTGTTAGGACGCGCGATCAGCGATCCGGTGACGACGATGTCGGCATTGTTGGGCTGATCCGTCGCAGCATTGGCTGCCGGGGGCGCCAGCGCGGTGGAGGCGGCATCCGCCGGCGCCTGATCCTGCGCATGAAGCGACGGCGCGGTAGCGCCCAATATCAAAGCTGCCAGCGATCCGCCCAATCGGAGCTGCGTGGTAACAGATGTTTTCATCCTATATCCTCCCTCTTATATTACTAACTTGTTCGTACATATTCGGACGTGAAGCCGTTGTTCGACTCAGTCCATTTCCACCCGTTTGACGTCCCCGACGATGAAGATGTAGGCGGCCGCCCCGACGAGTGCGAGGACGCCGATAAAAGCGAGCGCGCCATAGAAGGAGCCGGTCTGTCCGACAATCACGCCAACGACGATCGGCGTGACGATGCCCGCCAGATTGGCACAGAGGTTGAACACGCCGCCGGTCAATCCAATGAACTGTCGTGGCGCGACGTCGGAGATCAGCGTCCAGCCCAGATTGACCATGCCCTGACCAAAGAAGGCGATCGACATGATCGCGATGACCAGCGTGTTGCTCTGCACGAAATTGGCCAGCACGATCGTGGAGGCGAGCAGCAGGCCCGCGACGATCGGCAGCTTACGCCCGATATTGGCCGATCCGGTGCGACGGATGAGCCAGTCCGACACTTGCCCGCCCAGCAGCACACCGGCCGATGCAGCGATGTAAGGCAAGACGGCGAAGGTGCCGGACTTCAACCAGTCCATGCCCCGCTCGGTCGCCAGATAGGTGGGGAACCAGGTCAGGAAGAAGACCAGCGTCGAATTGCCGCAAAACTGCCCGATCGATGCGCCCAGTATCTGGCGGTGCGACAGCAGCCTGCGCACATTATGCCAGGAAAAGCGTACCGTGCCGGGCTGCGTCGATATGGTCAGGCCACCGCCCGCGCTGATATGGTCCAGTTCCGCCTGATTGACGCGTTGATGGTCGGCCGGATCGCGATAACGGGCGTACATCAACAGGCCAAAGGCGACGCCCAGCGATCCGGCAATCACGAACAGCGCGCGCCAGCCGAAGCTGCCCACGATCCAGAAAAGGACAGGGCTGAAGAAGGCTAACCCCGCATATTGCCCCACGGCATAGACTGAATTGGCCCGCGCGCGTTCATTTTGGGGGAACCAACTGCTCAGAATACGGCTGTTGCATGGGTAGCAGGGCGCTTCCGCCACGCCCAGCGCCAGACGGAAGCCGAACAACATCGCCACATTGCCAGCCAAACCGTGAAGCAGGGTGAAGATGGACCAGAGAACCAGCGATCCGGCATAGGTGATCCGCGTGCCCAACCGGTCAAGGATCAGGCCGCCGGGAATCTGCGCCGCAGCGTAGGTCCATGAGAAGGCGGAGAAGATGAAGCCCATCATCTCCGGCGAAATCCTGAGTTCGGCGGTAAGCGAAGGCGCGGCCACGCCCATGACCGCGCGATCCATATAGTTGATGAGCGTCGCCACGCTGATGAGACCCAATATGCCGAAGCGCGTGCCAGTGCGGCGCTGGGTCTGGATGCCTGCGCTCATGCCGCGTTCCGCCGGTCGATCTGGAGCAGATGGCGCATCGCCAGCGCATAGCCGTCGGTGCCCATGCCCGACAGGATCGCCGTGACCGATCGGGTCATGATGGATCGCGCGCGCCATTCCTCATCACGGCGATGGATGTTGGAGATATGCACCTCGATAATCGGGCAATCGCACATTTTGAGCGCGTCCAGCACCGGGTATCCGGCATAGGAGAAAGCCGCCGGGTTGATGATGATGCCAAAAGCACCGACGCGGGCGTCGTGCAGCCAGCCGATCATCTCTGCCTCGGCATTAGTCTGGCGAAAGATCAGGTCGATGCCCGTCCCCTCCAGCTCGCGCGCGCAGGCGGCCTGCACGTCAGCGAGCGTCTGGCTGCCATAAATGTGCGGTTCGCGCACGCCCAGCATGTCCAGATTGGGTCCGTTCAGCACATGAATGAAACGCTGGCCCATGACTGGCCCGATCCTCCCCTGCCTGCCGGGATAAGGTTCCCGATCCTGCAAAACTTATTTACGCCCGACATATCGATCGTGCAAGCGAAATGTACGAACTAGTTCATACATCAATTACGCAGGGGCTGCGCGGCAATCCGGTCGGCCTGATAGGAACCGAGCCATAGCGCGCCGCCTACGATCACCGCCGCCGATACGCCGTTGAAGACTGGATCAGGGGGACCATAGGCAACCAACGAGAATCGGCGCGTCTCAGGTTCTAGTTGCGCTACCACCCAGCCCCTGTGGCAGGCCATTCCGTCAGCGACGCCATCGACGATTTGCCGCACGCCGCCGCAGGCCGGTTCGTCGCGCACCATACCGGCAAGCAGCAGTCGGCTGCCGTCCCAATGGATATTGTCGGGCATGAACTCGGGTGCCTGCACGCGCCAGAGCGGCTGGCGTGTGTTGCGCCGCGCATAGGCGACCACTTCACGGCTGCCAAAGGCGATGACGTAGAAGCCACTGTCGTCCTTCGCCGTTTCGAGGCCATTATTGCCGGGCAGTTCCGTTCCCGGCAGCAATCGGAACGCAGCCTCCTCCGGCCCTCGTTCGAACACACCGCCCGTATCGCGACCCAGCACGAAGTCGGTGATGCTGGTGCCAGGTCGCGTCAGCACCGTCGCGATCACCGTGCCGTCGCTGTAGGAGGAAACGCTGTTGGCGACATGGCCCTGCGGCATGACAAGGCACCCCTGCCAGCGCAGGCGTGGTTGCACCGACGCATCGCGATAATCGACGTCGAACGCCTCGATCGATTCCCGCCCGCCATGGTTCACGACCAGCAGGCGCGCACGGCCGGGCGCAGTGGTCCGCAGATGAAGGCCGCGCGCGGTAAATAATGCCGGATCGGGTGGCGTGGCGCAATCAGGATAGCGTGGATCGCGCGCGATCTGGTCCGCCCTCCCCTCAAACCACGGCGTTACGCTGCGCGTGCGACTGTCGACGATCTTGAGACCCGCGCCGGTCGCGAAGCCGCTGGCGATGATCCAGGGGGTTTGCGGAATATGTGCCAGATCCTCCGGCTTCATCGCCCCGCAGGCGAAGGCGAATTGTGCGGTCGGGGCGCATGTGTCCTGCGTCGTCGCACTGGGCAGCGTGGCGCAACCGGCAAGCAGCAGCGCAGTCCACAGGAGGTGCGCGCATTTCATGTGACGCGATAGACCCGGATGCGGACGGATGGCTTGGGCGCGGCAGGCGGAGGCGCGCCGATGGTGCCGACGAACACGGCCTGATTGAGCCAGCCATGGGGACCATCGGGCGCTTCGAAGCTGGGGATCGTGCGCAGATAACGGCGCCGCGCGTCGGGCACGCGGCTGTTGGTCAGCCCCACATTGCGGACGTGGATGAGCGTGCCGTCGTCGGCCTGCATCATATAGTCCGCCTCGATCACGGTCCAGTTGTCTGCGCGCTGGAGTTGCCAGTCGGCCCCGCCCGATAGCACCCTGCCCCGGATGTTCGGGCCGCTGAAACTGCCGCCGGTGATCGGCACGCGCCGCCGGGTGCCGAGCGGCGTATGCCCTACTTCGACCGTCGGTTCTAGCGTCACCACCGCTTCATAGATGAACTCCAGCCCCGGTTCGTCCGCCACCGACGACTGTGCGACGTTGGTTAGCAGAACCGCAGCCAGCGTCGCCGCGCCGCCCGTCAGAAGGCTCCGCCGGTTCATGTCCATGATGTTCAATCTCTGATCCTCGCTGGATTGCGCGGTTGCGGCGTGGCGGAGGCCGCGTCGCGCAGCAAAGGGAGCGCCCTGGCGTTGGGCCAGTCGATCATCCCGCCCTCGCCCTCTGTCATGGCGTCGCCGAACAGATGGACGCGGGGTCTGGCGGCGCGCCATGCGGGCCAGTCCCTGCCCGGCGTGCCGGTGCGGGCGAAGGCGAGCAGCCGGTCCATCATGTCCGCCGACAGGCTCTGGTCATAGGCCGTCCAGTCCCGCGTCACGCGGAAGCGGTTGAGGCTGTCGAGCGTGCCGAGCCAATAGGGCACGTCGGCGGTGTGATAGGCACCGACGGTCGCGGGATCATGATCGGCAAAGCGGACGCCCGTCCGATAGGGATGTGTCCGGGTGAAGAGATAGGTGAAGGTCGGCGACGTGCCGGTCGATTGCCCGTTTGCCCAGTCCGCCATCTGCAAGCCCAGCGTCATGTCGCGCTCCACGTCTCGGGCGGCGCGGCGCGCCTGCTCCACCGTGCGGGCGGGATAGGCGCGCAGGATTGCGGCGGCGCTGGCGGGAAAGGACTTGCCGATCGCCGCTTCATAATCGGTCACGCTGGCGATGGGACCAAGGGAGCGGAAAAATTCGTCGCGGGTAAAGCCGATCATGGCGGGGACGTCATTTTGGCGACCACTGCCGAATGCCTGTTCAAGCGAGGCCGGGACGACCTGCCCGTCCAGCACGATCGCGTGGGAACGCAATGGCGCGGCGGCGGCGATCAGGCGATCGGCGGGGATGTCGCGCATCGCCTCGATCGAAGCCGCGCCGAGCGCCTTTTGCAATTCCAGTCCTTCGCCTTCTCCCTCCGCCAGAGGCACCGGCGCGCTGACCCCGCCGAAGGCGCTGCCGCTCATGCCCACGACGCGGTGGAACAGGCCTTTGGCCGCAGGGCTGGCCTGCAACAGCGATACCGACATCGACCCTGCCGACTGGCCCGCGATCGTCACATTGGCAGGGTCGCCCCCGAAGGCGGCGATGTTGCGGTTGACCCATTGGAGCGCCGCGACCTGATCTTTCAGCCCGTAATTTCCTGAATGACCACCACCCTCCTGCGTCAAAGCGGGATGGGCGAGGAAGCCGAGCGGGCCGAGGCGGTAGGCGATGGCGACATAGACCGCGCCCCTGGCGGCCAGCGGTTCGCCCGCATAATTAGCCATGAAGGCAGAGCCGACGGTGAAGCCGCCGCCATAGATCCAGACGATGACGGGGTAAGGCTTGCCTGCCGGCGACGGCGCGGGGGGTGCCCAGATGTTGAGGTAGAGGCAGTCTTCGCTGGTCGCTTCCTCACCAAAATAATGATTTATGTTTCGGCTACGTAACGACTGTATGCATTCGGGTGCGGGCCGGTCGGCGTTCCAGACGCCGGTCCAGGCGGCATGGGGTTGCGGGTCGCGCCAGCGCAGGTCGCGCACCGGTGGCGCGGCAAAGGGAACGCCGAACCACGCGCGCACGCCTGACGGCAGGGTCTTGCCCGCCACCAGCCCTGCGTCGGTGCTTGTGGGATCGCCCGCCGGACGATCGACGATCTGCGCCGATCCTGCCGACGCGCACAACAGCGCCAGCAGTCCAAGCGCGACACGCCCGCCCCGCATCAGCGCGCGCCCTTCAACTGCATGTCGAAGAAGCGGAACGTCAGGTCGAGCGCATGCAGGCTGGCGGCGCGGGTCGCGGCGGCATCGGCCCCGATCCAGCTATGCCCGACCGCCGGGATGACCTCCAGCGTCACCGGCACTTTTGCCGCCTTCAGCTTGGCCGCCAGTTCCTGCGACTGGGTGACGGGCACGGTTTTGTCTTCGGTCCCGTGGATCAGCAGCATCGGGGAATCCTTGGCATCGACATGCGCGGCGGGGCTGGCGGCGGCCACGCGATCGGCGGGGCAAGCGCCCTTCTCACAGCCCAGATAGGCGTTTTCCGCACGCGGGATGGCCGATTGCGGCATGGTCGCGAAATCATAGACACCGTACCAGCCGACCGCCGCCTGCACGCAGTCGCTTTGGCCCGCATTGCTCCTGTCATCGCCCGTCGGCGCGCCGCCGCAATCGAGTGCGGCAAGTGCGGCCAGTTGCCCCCCTGCCGAACCGCCCCAGATCGCCACATGGCGCGGATCGATGCCATAGCGGCCCGCGCCTGCCTTCAGGAAACGGATTGCGGTGCGCACGTCATGGATCGCGGCGGGAAAAGGCGCTTCGCGGGACAAGCGATATTCCAGCGAGGCGACGACATAGCCGCGCGCCGACAGATCGGCCAGCACGGCGGTGAAGTCGCTAAATGCGCCCGACTGGCGCGTATGCCCGTTCATCCAGCCGCCGCCATGGACGTAGATGACCAGCGGATGCGGCCCCATATCCCTGGGCCGGTAAATATCCAGCGTGATCGGACGGAATCCGGGGATGGTGGAAAAGGGGATGTCGGCACTGACGCGGACACCGTCGCCCAGTGTCAGGATGCGTTCGGGCAGCGGATCGCCCAGCGCGGGTTCGGGTGATGTCGCGGGGGTCGGTGCCTGCGCCTGCGCGCTACTGGCCATGACGACAGCCGATAAGGCGCATGACGTCAGAAAGCCCGTGCCGGTCCACATGCGCATATCACTCTCCCACTACGATCGCTTCCTGTTGAGCGAACTATTTCGTACAGTGGTAATGAAGAATGATCTGCCCGACAAGTCCCGTCAGCGGCGGCACCAGCTTTCGATCACGTCGATCACGCTCATGCGCCGCCGCGCCAGCGCCTCCACCGAACTCATGTCGCGTTCGAAGCCGTAGGAAAACGTATAGCGGTTGGAGACATTGTAGAAGCAGAGCGCGCTGATGGTCATGTGCAGATCGACCGGATCGATCCCGTCGCGAAATTCTGCGCTGGCGACGCCCCGTGTCAGGATGCCGCGCAAATGTTCGATCACCTTGCGGTTGCGCTCTTTGATCCCCGGCACTTCGCCGACATGCGCGCCGCGCAGGATATTTTCGTTCATGACCAGCCGCACGAATTCGGGATGCTGGGTGTGATAGTCGAAGGTCGCGCCAACCACATCGCGCAATGCCGCCGGCGCATCGAGATGATCGCGCTGGTTATCGGCATCGACTTCGCGCACGGCGGTGTAGGCGCGTTCCAGAACGGCGCGATACAGGCCTTCCTTGCCGCCGAAATAATAATAGATCATCCGCTTGGACGAATTGGTCCGCTCGGCGATTTCATCGATCCGCGCGCCGCTTAACCCCTTGTCGGCAAATTCAGCGGTGGCGACATCCAAAATGTTGAAGCGCGTTTCTTCCGCGTCCGTCGCCCGCCCATGACCAGCGGCCTCTTTCTTGGTAGGAGCGGCTTTGGCCACCTGCTTTTTCCTTCGTTCAGTGCGTCGCGCCCTTTGCATAGCGGGCTTCGGCAGCGCACTCCAGATGAGGCTGATGCCTTGAGGCCTGCCATGGCACATATCCAGGGATGCGCATTGGCGCGTCAGAACCCGCCGGGCGCTCTACGACAGATCGATCGGCGGAAAGCGTAATGACGCGGCGATCTGTTCTTCGGCTTTGGTCGCTTCTGCGATGAGCGCTCGCAATGCCTTGGCGGTGTCTTCCAGAAGGCCTGCACCAACAGGCCGCACGCCGTTGATGAAGCGGCGGATGGCTCGCTCGTCTATGCCAAGCCGCCGCGAAAAAGACGTGGTTCCGCCGAAGAGTTGAACGCAATAGGCAAAATGTTCGCGTCGTTCGTCCACTGACATTGGTGCGGCCATTATTACCCCTTTTCGTTCGCTGCCGGGGGCCATAGCCCAAATTGCGAAAGAGGCAAAATCGATGGCGTTGAAATCAGGCGCGCCGCAACAATTTTGGAATGGCCTTTTCCAGCACGCGTATGTCTGCGGCGCTGTTGAACAGAGCTGGCGTGATGCGCACGCACGCGCCGCGCGCCGGTCCATCGCGGTGGACGGAGAAGATGCGATGTTCGTCGAGCAGCCGTTTGGCGATAGCGGCATTGTCCTGAACGCTCGTGCGTCCTGCAAAGCGAAACGATGTAATGCCCCCGTGCAGGCGCGGGTCGGACGGGGTCAATATTTCCAGTCCCGGCGTGCCACGCAGCGTTTCGGCCCACAGGTCGCGCAGATGACGAAGCCGTGCGGCGCGGGCCGCGTCACCGATGGCATCCTGAAAATCCAGTGCCGCTGGCACGGTCAACTGTGCGGCAAAATCGACGGTGCCGGTATGGACCCGCGTATAGCTGTTGGCGGCAAAGGGTGGGGTGTTGGCGCTGTCCGGGTCGATGAGGTCGATCTTGCTCCCCCGGATATAGATGACACCGACGCCCAACGGCGCGCCCCACCATTTGTGCAGGTTGAAGCCGACGAAATCCGCGTCGAGATCCGCAGGACGAAAATCGAGCTGGCCCCAGCTATGCGCTGCATCGACGATCGCATCGACGCCGCGCGCACGGGCCATCGCCACGATGTCCCGAACCGGCACCACCAGCCCGGTCCTGTGGCTAAGATGCGTGAGCAGGATCAGGCGGATCTTTGGATTGGCCTTGAGGGCTGCTTCATAAGTATCGATCAACCCCTGATGGGTGGCGGGTTCAGGCAGTGCGATCGACACCACATCGACACCCCGACTGCGCTTGAGGGAGGCAAAGCACGCCTGCATGCTGTCATAGTCGAGATCCGCATATAAAACGGCGTCCCCCGCCCGCAGGCGGTTATAACCGCCGATCAAGGCTTTGAGGGCTTCGGTGGCGTTGCGGGTGAAGGCGATCTCCTGCGAAGCCACGCCCATTTTCGCCGCCACCCTGTCCCGCACAGCCATCAGATCGGGCGTCAGGCCACGGCGCGCATAGTAGCTGGTCTCACGATTGACGCGCCGCACCGCGGCTTCATAATGTTCGAGCACCGGCCGGGCCATCATGCCCCAATTGCCATTTTCCAGCTGGATGATGTCGCGGGTGACGTCATACTGGCCCGCCAGCTTCGCCCAATATGCTTCATCATCAGGGCGAACGACCGCAGCCGGGGCCAGGGCAGCGTCGATCCGCCCCGCCACCGGCACTGCCGCCGCTGCCACCATCATCTGCCTGCGACTTATATTCATTACCCAATCCTAACCGATCAGAAGGTCAGGCCCAAGCGGACATAATATTGGCCGCCATCGGTGTCATAGGGTGCGTTGCGCGAATAGATGAGGCCGCGCACTGCCTGGTTGGTGGCCTCGTCAGGATAGCTGTTGAAGATATTTTCCGCGCCGCCCCGGATCGAGATATTCGGCGTGACCTGAACGCTGGCCGACAGGTCGAACAGCACCATCGCGCCAAACCGCTGAAAAACATCGCCGGTCGCGTTGCCGCTGACATCGGTCCAGGCGCCATAATAGCGCGCGCGACCCTGAATGCCGACCTTGCCGATAGCGTAGCCGATCGACGCCGTGCCGTTATGCCTGGGCAGGCGTTCTTCGAACACGATCCGCTGACTTTCGTTGGCGATGGCCGACGATGTGCCGCTCGTCACTTTGGTCTGGTTGTAGTTATAGGCCAGACTGATGTCTGCCTTGCCCGGCCCGACCTGCTGCGCATAGGCCAGCACGACATCGATGCCGCGGGTGCGCGTGTCGAAATCATTGGTGAAATAGGTGACGGACGTAAAGCGCTGTGGATTGGGCAGGGCTGCGGGCACCGCGAAGGTCGCCGACTGGCCGAAACGGTCGTGCAGCTTGATCTGGTAGAGATCGATGCTGCCGGTAAGGCCGAAGCTCGACTGGAACGTCATGCCAGCCGTGATGGTCCGCGACTTTTCCGGTGTCAGCGGCTTGGCGCCCAGCGCGATGGCGATCGGGTCGTTGGGTGACAGGCGGCCGGTGTTGAAGATTTGCAAGGTGCGCGTGTCGAGACCCTGGCTGGTGTTGATCGCGTTAAGCTGCGCAGGGGTCGGCGCCCGGAAGCCAGTGGAATAGGTGCCGCGCAGGGCGACGCCCTTCACCGGCTCGAACCGCGCCGACAGCTTGTAGTTGAACGTGTCGCCAAAGGCCGAGAAATCCTCATAGCGCCCCGCCGCGCCCAACGTCACCGCTTCGATCGGGCGCACTTCGACGTCCATATAGCCAGCATAGCTGGTCTGCGACCATTCGCCTGCGGTGAGAGGGCTGTATCCTGGAAAGCCATTGCTGTTGGGCGAAAGCCCGGTCGCAGCGCCCGGTCCGATCGCATAGGATGCCGGATCGCCGGGGCGGATGCCGTAGGTTTCCTTCCGCCGCTCTGCACCGAACGCGATGTTGGCTGGTTCGAAGAAGCCCAGCGGCAGGCGATAGACGAAATCGGCGTTCAGGTTGAACTCGCTCTGGCGCAGACGGCCAAGATAGAAGCTGGTCGGGCTTGCCGGTCCAATCGACGCGTTGAGCGATTCATGCATGTTGTAATTGATGCGGCTGCGTCCCGACGATGCGCTGATGTCGTAGGTCAGTTGCTCGCTTATGGCACCGCGCAATCCACCGTCGGCCTGGAAATCATCATATTTGGTGCCAAAGCGCGGCGTGAAACCGGCGGGATACAGGCTGGTGAAATTGAAGCCGGGAAAGGCCGCGCTATTGCCGTAGACATTGGCTGTACCAGCCGGGTTGCGCCAGTTGAAATCGGTGACGCCCTCGCCATTGCCGACAGTGCCGAAGGCATAGAGGGTGACGGCGTCGGAAAAGTCATAATGGGCGTTGATGCCCCCGCGCACCGAACGCAGGTCCGGCTGCCCCCACCGCTGCACGGGATTGGCGACGGCGATATTGGGATTGGCCGCCTGAAATGCAGCAGCGTCAGGGCGTTGGCGGGTCCGCGATGTGGCGTCGGACCTGGAAAATTCGCCTGTGAAGACAATGCTGCCCCGATCGCCCAGCGCGATGCCGCCCTGCCCGCCGGTCTGATATCCGGTGCCGTCCCCCTTATAATATTGGGAAACCTGGCCATAGGCTTCCATGCCCGGCTGGTCGTCCAGGATGATGTTGACGACACCGGCAATGGCATCGGAACCATATTGTGCCGAAGCGCCGTCACGCAGCACTTCGATACGCTTGATCGCCAGGCTTGGGATCGTCGCCAGGTCGGCCGACTGCGCGCCCCGCGTGCCGAGCAGCGCGGAACGGTGATAGCGCTTGCCGTTCACCAGCACGAGCGTCTGGTCAGCGGACAGGCCGCGCAGCGTAGCGGGCCGCACGAAAGCCTGACCATCGGCAGCAGGCAGGCGCTGCACGTTGAATGACGGGAGCAGTTGAGCGAGCGTATCGGAAATATCGTTCGAAATACTGTTATCGATGGCCCTTGACGGCAAAACATCAATCGGAGCCAATGTGTCGAATTTCGTACGCTTGGCGTCGCGTGTTCCTGTTACGATGATGTAGTCGCCAGTATTTACATTGCCTTCAGGCGGCAATGCTTCTTGTGCCATGGCAATAGTAGATACGGAAACATTTAGTACGATCAGCGCACTATACGTCGACAGCTTCATGATTGTCCCCAAAGACATAACAGAGATTGTGGTCTGTCAGCGCCTCTAGGGTTGGTACATGACGCTTCTGTGTCTCTCGCCAGGGAATTTTCAAAGCTGCGCAGTCAGAATGCAGATCGACAAAATTCCGGGCGGAGCAAGCCGCTATGTTTCCTGTATAAGCAAGGGGGCGTGCTCAGGCGGCGACCCTGCCCCCCTCCTCCTCTTCCTGCATCGCGCTCAACAGGCGGCGCGCCTGATTAACTGCACCGTCACTCGCGATGCCGATAAAGGGCCGCTCAGGTTCATCGTCGATCCGGGCCTGCTGCGCCTGCAACGTTTCCTCATCCTCGGTAATGGTGTCGAAAAACTGATCGAAGAGCGTGTCGGGCACACCGCTTTCCTTGGGAGCGGTAGTGCAGATCGTCCACAGATAGTGGCTGGTCGTCTCCGTTTCCGGCGTGATGAAATGATTATTGGCCAGCATGAAACCATTGTCGCGCTCGCCTTCATAAGCGCCGGTCCCAACCTCGCAGCCCCCCGCATTGACGCGGCATGTCATGCCGATGCGTGGTTCGAACCGTACCTCCTGCCAGCGATCGACACGGCCTTTGAAGCCCCCCGCGTCGATATAGGATTTGGGCGGGATGGAATTGGGCATTTTGCGCAGCAACGTCACCTTGCGGCCGTCAAATTCGACCTTGGTGTCCGCATTATAATGCTGCTCCGGATTCCCGCCGATCGTGCGCGCGTGGATGTAGGGTACATGGGTCAGGTCCATGATATTGTCGATGATGAGTTGCCAGTTGGCCTTGACCGGAAAATTATAGGGTCGCCACGTCCATGCCGGATTATTATGTTCGGGGCTGTCGACAATGATGCTCGGGTCGGCCAGCGCTGGCTCACCCATCCATATCCAGATCAGGTGATCCTTTTCCACCACAGGATAATGGCGGACATTGGCGGCGGCAGGAATACGCGCCTGGTTGGGGATACGCGTGCAGGTGCCTTTGCCGTCGAATTCGACGCCATGATAGCAACACCGGATGACATCGCCGTCGACATGCCCTGCAGACAGGGGCATGGCGCGATGACTGCACCGATCCTCCAGAGCGGCGATTTCACCACTTTCAGTGCGGAACAGTACAACCGCTTTGTTCAGATATTTGCGCCCCAGCGTTTTGCCCGGCTCGATATCAGCGGCAAAAGCGGCCACATACCATGCGTTATAAATGAACATCCTGCTCTCCATTGTCCGACCGAGCAGCTGACTGCTCCGGGCGCTGACCTGTTGTTGGGCATGATTATGGATAGGCCGCGCGCCAGCGCCAATCGCAATCCCATAAAGCCATAAGAAAATCGGGAATGCGCCGCCCTAAACCGGGATTATCGCAGATACAGCCCGCCATTCATATCCAGCGTCGCGCCCACGAAAAAGCCGCCCCTGTCAGACGCCAGCAGCGCAGTCGCCGCCGCAATCTCGCCCACTGCCATGAAGCGCCCCACCGGCACCTCGCCCTCGACCCGTGCAATCTGTTCCGCCGACAGCCGCGCCTTGGCGGTGTCGATCGGTCCGGGCGCAATGGCATTCACGGTCACACCGGTTCCGGCCAGATAGCGCGCGAAATATTTGGTCAGCATGATCGCCCCGGCTTTGGACGCGGCATAATGGGGCGAGGCCACCGTCCCACCATTTTGACCGGCGAGAGAGGTAATGTTGACGATACGACCGTAGCCATTTTCGCGCATATGTTCGGAAAATATCTGGCAACTGAGGAACACGCTGCGCATGTTGATCTGGACGATCGCGTCGAACTCTTCCGGGCTGATATCCGGCGTCGGCGTGCGCTTGGCGAAACCGGCATTGTTCACCACAATGTCCACCTTGCCCCACAGGCCCGCAATCTCGTCCCGCGCGGCCAGGAAATGATCCTTCTCCCGCACGTCCAACGTCAGCGCGATCGCCGTCTCGCCCGTCGGATCGAGCGATGCCGCGACCGCCTGCGCGACATCGATATCCACGTCGCTCACTGCCACGCGCCCGCCACCGGCATGGATTTCGCGCGCCACCGCCTCCCCCACGCCGCGTCCGCCGCCGGTGACGAGGGCGGTGCGCCCGTCGAAGGAAAAACTGCCATTGGCCGGAAGGGAGAATTGATCGGTCATCGGACGTCCTGAAATGTAAAGCAAAAGGAGCGGGAAAGGCATCGCCTTTCCCGCTCACATCATTAGTGACGGAACGACAGCGTCAGGCCGTAAGTCCGGGGTGTATTGGTAAATATCTTCCAATAGGTCGTGCCATTGCCGGGCACCGCCAGAAAGGCGGTGATGTCGTCCGCATTCACGATCTGGTAGTTATTGGTCAGGTTCTTGCCCCACAGACCGATCTGGAACCGGCCGTCAGCCGTCTCGTAATTGAGCCGTGCATTCAGCGTCCGTCCGCGAGTATCTTCATGCAGATTATCGTAGAGCCGCAGCGTATTGGCATCGTCGGTCGAAATACGGGTCGAGAAATTGAAGTCCGCTTGTGGCGTCAGCGTCGCACCATTGGCCAGACGCCCGGTATAGGCCGCGCCCACGGTGAAGCTGTCGCGCGGCGCGAACTTGGCCGGATTGCCCGAATAATCCAGGTTCACCAGCGGATCACGCAGAGAAGTATATTTGCCGACCAGATGCGTATAGTTGGCGGTCAGGCGCAGATCCTCGACCGGACGGATCACGGATTCGACCTCCAGCCCCTTCATCTTGAGTGTGCCGTTATAGGTATGAGCGATGCCGCCCGCGCCGGAGAAATTCTGGAGGTTTTTCGTCGTCTGCCGGAACAGCGCGACGTTCAGGTCCAGCCTGTTGTCGAACAAGCGCGACTTGGCACCGATTTCATAATTGGTCGCCTTTTCCGGTTCGAGCGGAATGGTGGGATCGCGGTACGCATTATCGACAAAGCCGCCAGACTTGAAGCCCTTGGCATAGGTCGCGTACATGTTGACCTTGTCCATCGGCTCGAATTTGACAGTGAAGCGGGGGGTAAAGGCGTCCCATGTTTTGCCACCCGACGCGAAGACTTCGCCGGGGAAGCCGAAGCCGGGAATCGCGCCCGCGTCGGTGGTCGAAAAGGCGTGATAGTCGATCTTCTTGCGATCCGATGTGTAGCGACCGCCTGCGACGACCGACAGCTTGTCGGTGATCTCGAAGGTCGCCTCGCCGAACGCTGCCAAGCTGCGCACATTGCCTTCCTGCACACGGGTAATGTTGGTCACGCCGGGGTTGCGACGAATGCTGGCTGGCACGGCCGAACCGGGCAGCGGGCTGTAAAAGAAGATGTTGGTGGTCGAAACATCGGCCGACAGGAAATAGGCGCCAACGACATAGGAGAAACGCCCCGGCGCCGACGCGAAGCGCACTTCCTGCGTGAAGCTGCGGTTCTTTACCACCTGGCGGCGGTCGAACACCGGCACGACCGTGGCGACCGGCACGTCATCATTGATCGCGCGACTGTCGTTCATGCGATAACCGGTAATCGACGTCAGCGTGCCGCCCAACAAATCCAGATCCCCGCGCAGATAGCCGCCGCGCAGACGCTGGCGATAGGGCGAGGACACAAAGTCGTTATTGGTCCACTCGTCATCGTCATAATTGCCGAAAGTCGCCGGGATCCGCTGCACCCCGCCAATACCCAACTGGATCGCGCCGCCATTGCCCTTGGTGTAGCTGTAATCGCCAGACAGGACGATCTTGAGCGTGTCGGTCGGCTGGAACAGTAATTTACCGCGCGCCGAATAGCTGTCCGACTTGCCATAGCTCCCGGACTGGTTGGGCGTATCGATCAGCCCGTCATTATGTTCGGTGCTGAACGCGAAGCGACCGGCAATCTTGTCATCGACCAGAGTGCCGTTGACCATGCCCTCGGTCCGTACATAGCCGCCGTTGCCGCCGGTGATCTGGGCGTAATAATCATCTTTGAAGTCGGGGTTGTTGGTGATGACCGCGATTGCACCACCGACCACGTTGCGCCCGAACAATGTACCCTGCGGCCCACGCAGCACTTCGACGCGATTGGTATCGTAAAAGTTGGCGTTCAGGTCGTTGTTGAACACATAATAGACGTCGTCCATGAAATAGGCGACCGGCGTGTCCAGGGTTGCGGTACGGAAGGTCGACACATTGCCGCGGATCGCGACGATCGATAGCGACTTGTCGGCGGTATTGACGGTGATGCCGGGCATTTGCTGGGTCAGTGCCGCCGGGCTGTAGACCTGTGCCTCGCGCAGCAGTTCACCGCCGAATGCCGCAATAGAAAAGGGCACTTCACGCACCGTCGATTCGCGCCTTTCCGCAGTGACGACGATATCTTCCGGGAATATTTTGTCCTGCGGCGCGCTCTCCTGAGGCGCGGACTGATCGGCCTGCGCAAGGGCCGGCGTACCCGCCATAACGGCGGAAATCGCGCCCAACGCGCAGGATGTTTTAAAGCTGAAAGGCATTTCCCGGACTCTCCCTTAACAACACGGCTTGATGCCGCCTGAAGAGCGTGAAGCAGGAAAACAGGACGAGGCGCAATAGTATCGTCCCGATTATTGAATGGTCGGACCACATTCCGATTGGGGTGATCGAGCGTGTCCATCTAGTCAAGAATCAGGAAATGGCATGGCATTGATCCAAGCCGCGCCGATAACGTGAAGCAAGGAAGAGGCTGAAAAACTCATGCAGTCCACAGATAGCGCCGACATGACCAGAGTGGGGCCAGGCACGGTCATGGGCACGATGATGCGCCAATATTGGCTGCCCGCCTGCCTGTCGTCCGAAGTTACCGCTGATGGCGATCCGATACGCCTGATGATCCTGTGTGAAAAGCTGATCGCCTTTCGCGACAGCAGCGGCCGGGTCGGCATCATGGACCATCGCTGCCCGCACCGCTGCGCGTCGCTGTTCATCGGCCGCAATGAGGAAAACGGCATACGCTGCGTCTATCATGGCTGGAAGTTCGATGTGGATGGGAAGTGCGTCGACATGCCGTCCGTCCCCGCCCGCATGGATTTCAAGGAAAAGGTCCATGCCAAGGCGTACAAGACGCACGAAGCCAATGGTCTGATCTGGGTCTATATGGGCGAGAACCAGTCCGCGCCGCCGCCTATCCCCGAAATCGAGGCGGCGATGCACCCGGACGCCGAAATCTGGTGCCTGCAGCGCGACTGCAACTGGCTTCAGGCGCTGGAGGGCGACATTGACACCAGCCATGTCGGATTCCTGCACGTCGGATCGATCGAGGCCGACGATCTGGATGAGGATCATCCGATGCGCCCGACCGTCCTCAACCGTGCGCCCGATTATGAAGTGGCGCAGGCGGACTGGGGCGTCATGTATGGCGGATATCGCCCGAACGACGATGGCCAGATGAGTTGGCGCGTCGCCCATTATATGTTTCCGTTCTGGACGCAGACGCCCAACAACCGTTTCGCGACCCGCGCAATAGCCCGCGCCTGGGTGCCGATGGACGACGAACATTCGATGCTGTTCGACATCACCTGCGGCGTTGATGCCGGAAACCCGGCCTATACCTCGACGCTCAAGAACGGCACGCCGTTGTTTGCGCCGCTGGAATATGCGCCGACGACCACCGACTGGTATGGCCGCTGGCGCTCGCCCGACAGTCAGGCGAACGACTGGGCGATCGACCGCGACTCCCAGCGCAATGGCACCCAGTTCACCGGCATTGCCAACATCACGATGCAGGATCAGGCGGTGACCGAAAGCATGGGGCCGATCACCGACCACAGTTTTGAAAATCTGGCCCCCACCGACCAGATGATCGCCCGCGTGCGCCGCCGCGTGCTGCTCGCCGCCCGCGCGCTCGCCAACAAGGGCACGTTGCCGCCGGGCATCGAAGACCCCAGCATCTTCTATCGCGCGCGCGCGGGATCGTTTCTGCACGATCCCCATGACACGCTCGCCAACGCCTATGAATCGGCGCTGGCCAAGGCAGTGCGCTGGCCTGACAAGGTCGAAGCGGCTGAATAGGATATTAAAAGGGGTCGGCGCGATCCATGCGCCGACCTTACGGACGAGGATGATTGAGGTGACGAAACGCATTGCGGTTTGCCCGGTTCGCCGATCCATGGCGCTCCGGCCCTGCCAAGAGACGCATCGCACCGGACGGAGAGGGTGATGCGTACACGATTGAAGAATATCCGCTGGGAAGCCGAAGGGATCAACAGCTACATCCTCGAACCCATCGACGGCGGACTGATGCCGGCCTTCGATCCGGGCGCTCATGTCGATGTGCAGCTATCGCCGGGCCTGGCGCGCAGCTATTCGCTGGTCAACGACCCTGCCATTCGCGGCTATTATGAGATCGCCGTCCATCATGCGATCGACGGTCGCGGCGGATCGCGCCACATCCATGAAAAATGGCAGGTCGGCCAGGTTCTCGAAATCTCTGACCCCAAGAATAATTTCCCGATGGTGGATGACGCCAGCCACACGGTGATGATCGGCGGCGGGATCGGCATCACGCCGATGCTGCCGATGATCGCACGCCTTGAAAAATTGGGGAAAAGCTGGGAACTCCATTATGTCGCCGCTTCCCCGGAACGCGCCGCCTATGTCGATCGGCTGTCCGATTATGCGCAGGTCGAAATCGCCTATGACGGCATCCCCGGTGGCCGCCGCCTCGACCTCAAGGCCATCTGCGCCGCCGCGCCTGCCGACGCCCATCTCTATTGCTGCGGGCCGGGCGGCATGCTCGACGCGTTCGTCGCCATCAATTGCGACCGCCCCAAAGGCCACGCCCATATCGAATATTTCTCGGCTGAAACCGAAATGGCGACCGAGGGCGGCTACACGCTGGAACTGGCGAAGAGCGGCAAGACCATTGCCGTTGAGGAAGGCGAGACCATGCTCGATGCTTTGCTTGGCGCGGGCGTCGATGTCGGCTTCGCCTGTTCGGAGGGGATTTGCGGCACCTGCGAGGTCAAGGTGCTGGACGGAATCCCCGACCATCGCGATCATTTCCTCAGCGACGACGATAAGGCGGCAAACAGATCGATTATGGTTTGCTGCTCGGGATCGAAAACGGCGAACCTGGTTCTCGATATTTGATTGCGACATTCCGGTTTTCCAATGTCACACCGGCAAATGAATGAAGCGGCCGCAAACGGTCCAAGGGTAAGGAGAAGGTCTTGGCGGTCGCCACGGTAGAAGCCAGCAGCAGGCCTGCGGGATCAGGGGGCATGCTGGACGACATACCCATGTCGTCCTTCCAGATCTGGTCGGTGCTGATGATCGCTGCGACCGTCATTCTCGACGGCCTCGACAATCAGATGCTCGGCCTCGCCGCGCCATCTCTGCTCAAGGAATGGGACATATCCCGCGAAGCACTCGGATCCGTCTTCGCCCTGGGATTCGTCGGCATGACCATCGGCACGCTGACATCGGGCTGGGTCGGGGACCGATTCGGCCGACGCGGCGCGCTTATCATCGGCGTCGCCATCTTTGGCGTTGCGACCCTGCTTACCGGCTTTTCCAACGCGCTGTGGCAGGTCGCAGCGCTCAAGACGCTGGCTGGCGTGGGTCTTGGCGGCGTCCCCGGCACCGCAAGCGCCATGATCGCGGAGTTCACCCCCGTCCGCTGGCGCAGCGTCGCCGTCACCTTCGGCGTAGTGTGTGTGTCGATCGGCGGGATATTGGGCGGGGTCGCCGCCGCGCTGATCCTGCCGGATCTGGGCTGGCGCTGGCTTTTCTATATCGGCGGCACGGTGACGATGATCTTTGTCGTCTGGCTCTGGTCGGTCCTGCCCGAATCCCCCCGATACCTCGCCGAACGGCCCGATCGCGCCGCTGAACTGGACCGCATATTGCGTCGCATCGGCCATCCCGACCCTGCCTCCGTCGCACATGTGCCACGCGCCGAGGGGGAAGCGCCCCGCTACGAACCGATGCGCAACCTGTTCGGCACGGCCCTGCTCCGCGATACACTGGCGCTGTCGGTGGCGATGTTCTCCGGCATGTTCATGATCTACCTCATGTTCAACTGGGCGCCGACCATGCTGACCAGCGCAGGCTTTGGCCTGCAAACCGCCAGTCTCGGCCTTACCAGCTTCAACATTGGCGGCACCATCGGCGCGATGATTGCGTCGCTGGCTATCATCCGCTTCGGATCGCGCCCGGTGCTGATCCTGATGGCGGTCGTCGGGGCGGCGGTCTGCGCCACGCTTGCGCTGCTCCCCATTAGTGGGGCGCGGAACGAAGGGGCCGTCCTTGCCTGCCTCGGCGCGCTCGGCCTCTTCGCCAGCGCCGCGCAATCGGCCATGTTTGCCGTCGGCGCGCACGCCTTTCCCACTGGCCTGCGCGCCCGTGGCCTTGGCATGATGGGTGCGGCGGGTCGCGTCGGCGCGATTGTCAGCGCCATCGCGGGCGCGATCCTGATCGACTGGGGCAATTTCGGCTTCTTTGGCGCGCTCGCTGTCCTGATGTTGGTCAATGCTTTGGGCTTCATCGCCGTGCGGGGCCATGTGCCCGCGCTCAATGCCAAGGATGCGCTATGATGGACGCTTTCGACTATATCGTGATCGGCTCCGGATCGGCGGGCAGCCTGATGGCCAACCGCCTGTCCGTCGATCCTGCCAACCGCGTCGCCCTGATCGAAGCCGGACCGTCCGACAGAAAATGGCCAGTGAACCTGAAAACCGCCATGCCGGTGGGCAATATCTTCCTTCTCCCGCATGAGAAGTACAACTGGAAACAGTCGCTCGTCGGTAATGAAGCGGTCAATAACCGCCGGATCAATTTCCCGCGCGGCAAGCTGCTGGGCGGATGCAGCGCCATCAATGGCGGCGTCTATATTCGCGGGCAGAAGTCGGATTATGACGCATGGGCAGACGCTGGCAATGATGGCTGGGCCTATGAGGATGTCCTGCCCGCCTTCAAAGCGGTGGAGAATTACGCTGGTCCCGACAAGCCGTGGCATGGCAAAGGCGGCGAACTGGACGTGGAGAAGCCCAAAAGCTGGAACCCCATCAGCAGCGCTATCGTCGATGCGGCCGAGCAAGCCGGCCATCAACGCAATGATGATTTCGCCGGCGAGCGCCAGGGCGGTTTCGGCCGTTATGACCTCAACCAACGCAACGGCACCCGCCTGTCGAGCGCCCGCGCTTTCCTGCATCCCGCCCTCAAGCGCGCCAACCTTACCGTTCTTGACGAGACCATGGTCCGCCGCATCCTCTTCGATCGAGGCCATGCCATAGGGTTGGAAATCGAGAAGGACGGCGCGCGCAGCACGGTTGCCGCAAAGCGGGAGATCATCCTCTGCGCCGGTGCGACGAACTCGCCGCAACTGCTGATGCTGTCGGGCATAGGCCCGCAGGACCATTTGCGCGGGATGGGCGTCGATGTCGTCCACCATCTCCCCGGCGTCGGCCAACATCTTCAGGACCACCCCACCGTTCATGTCGCGATGGAAAATCCCACGGCTGAATCTTACGCCATTTCGGCCAAGGTGCTGCCCCGCATCCTCGCCAGCCCCACCACATATCTTTTGAAGCGTGAGGGCATGCTGGCATCCAACGTTGCAGAGGCAGGCGGCTTCCTCTGCACCGACGGCAGCGGGCGCCCTGACATCCAGATCACCTTTCTTGCCGGACTGAAGCTCGACGCCCGCTCGGTTCCCCGCCGTCACGGCTATATGGGCCTGATCCAGTTGCTGCGGCCCAAAAGCGCCGGTTCGGTCCGGCTCGCCAGCAACAGACCCGAAGACAAGCCCGTCATCGATCCCAATTTCTTTGCCGATCCCTATGACATGAAGACGCTGATCGCCGGGTTCCGCGCGTGCCGTCATATCTTTGCCCAGCCAGCGCTCGCTGCCATGACCGGAGCGGAGATTGAACCGGGCATCCAGCATCAAAGCGACGCGGAGATAGACACCGCCCTGCGCAAGATCGTCAACACCGCCTATCACCCGACCGGCACTTGCAAGATGGGACCGGATAGCGACCCCATGGCTGTGGTCGATCGCCGTCTGCGCGTGCGCGGTGTGTCGGGCCTGCGTGTCGTCGACGCGTCAGTCATGCCTGAAATCATCAGCGGCAACACCTCTGCCCCGACCATGATGATCGCCGAGCGCGCCGCTCGCTTCATCCTGGAAGACGCCGTCACATCAAATATCGCCGCCTGATCGCGGCCCGGAGAACTTCTATGAACATGATGACCATCCCCCCCCGCCCCGCGTTGCTCGATACGCCAGAACAGGACATGCTGATCGGCGGCCAACGCGTCCCAGCGCTGTCGGGCAAGCGGTTCGAGACACGCAATCCCGCTACCGGCGAACTGCTCGCCACCATTGCGCAGGGCGGCGCGGAAGATGTGGATCGCGCCGTCAAGGCCGCTCGCGCCGCGTTCGAAGGACCATGGCGTCGCATGAAACCGGTCGATCGCCAACGCATCATGCTCCGCCTCGCCGATCTTGTGGAAGACCATTTTGAAGAGCTGGCGATGCTCGATACGCTCGACCTCGGCGCGCCCTACAGCCGCACTATCATGGGGAAGGCACGCGCCAGCGCGCTGCTGCGCTATTATGCCGGGCAAGCGATGCTGATCACCGGCGACACGATCGACAATAATGCGCCCGGCGACATTCTCTCCCAGACCCTCAAGGAGCCAATCGGCGTCGTTGCGGCGATCAATCCATGGAACGGTCCAATCGGCATGTCGGTGTGGAAAGCCGGCCCGGTCCTTGCCACTGGTTGTACCCTTGTCATGAAGCCTGCCGAACAGACGCCCCTTTCCGCGCTCCGTTTCGGCGAACTCTGCCTGGAAGCGGGCGTGCCCGAAGGCGTCATCAACATCGTCACTGGCCTGGGTGACGCGGGCGCCGCGCTTTCCAGCCACCCGGACGTCGATAAGATCGCCTTCACCGGCTCCACCGGCGTCGGTGAAAAAATCCTCCACGCCGCCGCCCCGACGATGAAGCGCGTCACCGTCGAACTGGGCGGAAAGTCGCCCAACATCGTCTTCGCCGACGCCGATCTCGACAAGGCCGTCCCCGCCGCCGCCATGGCCGTGTTCGCCAATGCCGGGCAGATTTGCAGCGCAGGCACCCGCCTGTTCGTTCAATCCGCGATCCATGACGAATTTATGGGGCGCCTTGCTGCGTTCACGAAGACGATCAAGGTGGGCGATCCGCTGGATCCAACGACCCAGATGGGACCGGTAGTGTCTGCGCTGCAGATGGATAAGATCCTCGCCTTCATCGACGGTGCCAGCATGCAAGGCGCCCGTCCCTTGACCGGCGGCAACCGCATGCGCGGTGCGGGCTATGACGCGGGCTATTTCATCGAGCCGACCATTTTCACCCATGTCGCCGATGACATGACGATCGCGCGGGAAGAGATTTTCGGCCCTGTCCTCTCCGCCTTCACCTTCGACACGGTGGATGAAGTGCTGGCCCGAGCCAACGCAACCGAATTTGGCCTGGGCAGCGGTGTATGGACCCGCGACCTTGCCACTGCACACCGCATGGCGCGCGGAATCCGTGCCGGGTCGGTCTGGATCAACTGCTACCAGATGCTCGACCCCGCCGTTCCCTTCGGCGGCTATAAGATGAGCGGTTTTGGACGCGAATCCGGTCCGCACCATATCGAGGATTATCTGGAGACCAAGGCGGTCTGGATCAATCTGGACTGACGTGCGCGCCATGCACCAGACCAGCCGCAACGGCGTTACAATATATTGCGCAAACTGATAGCCGGACAGGCCATTCGCCTCCCTATCTGCCGATCGGCTGAAGAGCCGCATAGCTGCTTTGCAGGCCGCCAACCGACAATAGCATCACACCCAGCCGGACTCCCGCAAATCGGGCGGCGCACCTTCGATCCGTTCGCCCTTTGCCGCCTCGCTGAGCATTTCAAGAAAGCGCCGCTGCGTTGCGGTGGGGCGCCAGCTTCGGCGCGTGGTAATTCCCACCACGCGCTTGCTGCCCTCAAGCGGCGGACCGATTTGCGTCAATAGCCCGCTGCGGATCTGCAATGCCACCTGATCGGGCGACAGCAGGGTCAGAAAATTGCCTTCCGTCAACAGCCGCCCAATAATCATCACCGACCCGCATTCGACCGGGGTAGCAGGCAACTTCCCATCGCCGAACAATTTCTCCCATTGCTCGCGCAGCGGCGAATTGGCCGGCGCGACGATCCAGGGATAGGAGGCCAGCTGGTCCATCGTTGGTTTTGCCACCGCTGCAAGTGGATGCTGGCTTCCCGCTGCAATCACCAGCCGATCCTCGGACAGCGGCAATTGATACAGGTCGGCAATCTCATAGGGACGCAGCGCACCGACGATCATGTCAATCACGCCGTCGCGCAATGGTTCCACCAGTTCACGCCAACTGCCCTCCAGCACTTTGAATGCCGCGCGCGGGTCGCTCCGCGCCATCCTCGCCATCGCGGCCGGAACGAGATAGGGGCGTGCCAATGGGAGAGCCCCAAAGGAGATCACCTCGCTGCCGCTGCCGCTATCCAGCCCCATGTCGGCGAGCGCCGCGACAATCTCCGCGACCGCCAGCCTCGTCCCACGAGCCAAGCGCTTGCCTGCCGGATTGAGCCATACCGCGCGCCCGCGCCGCTCGACCAGCCTCCCGCCGATCATTTGCTCCAGGTCGCCGACGGCGCGATGCACCGCTGTCTGCGACAGCGTGCTGCCATGCGCGGCTGCGGAAAAACTTCCCGCCTCCGCCAGCGCCAGAAAGGCGCGCAGCTGTGTCATCGTCATCAACCGCTCAGGATATTGGAATACGCCCGACAGCCCTTTAGCCGCCTGCGACAGGTGATCAAGCGCCGCACGTGCGCGCTCGATCACGATTTCGCCCATGGGCGTCGGCACCATCCCCCCCGAACGCCGCTCGAAAAAAGTATAGCCAAACTGCCGCTCCAGCTTGGCCAGCCCCTGCGTCAACGCGGGCTGAGACAGGCTCACCACGTCTGCGGCAGCCGTAATGCTCCCATGTTCGCGAATGGCCAGCAACGCGCGCAAATGGCGTAGATTGAGGTCGAACGGATCGGTCGCCATACCGCTTACTCTTGTTACCCTGCGTCCGCGCGCTCTTGCGCTGTCGGGCCGCCCCATCCCTAATGGACATCTGCCCCAAAGGACAGCCGCCGCTCTGGACTTATTCAGTAAAATGCAATGGACGGACCATTGATTTATTGGTAGGACCATTGATGGAAAGGCGCGACAATCGGCGCATCGGACCCGAACCGTAAGGAGGCTGCCCCGTGGACTTTGAACTGCCCGACGACATCAAAGAATTTTGCGACGTCACCCGCGACATAGTTCGCGACCTGCTGCCGCACGAAATCGAATTTCAGGCGACTGGCAAAGTCCCGCCGATCGTGCGCAAGACATTGATCGACAATGGCTATTTCGGCATGGCGTTGCCCGAACAATATGGCGGCCTGGGCCTAGGCGCACTGGCGCAGGCGGCCGTGCAGATCGAACTTGCGCGCCTTCCCCCGCAATTCTGGACCGAACTGCGCCCGCTGATGGGGCCGGGCGCCAAAAATATTATGTATCACGCTTCGGAAACGCAGCGCGAGGCGTTGCTGCCGGGCATGGCGACCGGCGAAATCCCGATCGCCTTTGCGCTAACCGAGCCGAACAGCGGTTCCGATCCGGGTTCCATGCGAACCACAGCAACCCGCAACGCCGACGGCTGGGTCATCAACGGGTCAAAAACCTATATTTCCAACGGCAAGAACGCGAAATATGTGATCGTCTATGCCTATACGGACAAGAGCGCAGGGCCGCGCGGCGGCATTTCCGCGTTCCTGATGCCGGCTGACACGCCCGGCTTTGCCGTTACCGGCACGATCGAACTCATGGGCACCGCGACGCCGGGCGTTTACGAACTGACCTTCGACGAATGCCAGGTCAGCCCCGACGCGTTGATCGGCGAACTCGGCCGGGGTTTTCATTACGCGCTCGAAGGGCTGAACGAGGGCCGCATGAATGTCGGCGCGACGGCGGTTGGCATGGGCGAATATGCGCTGGAACTTGCGATTGAGGAATCCAAACAGCGTCCAGCCTTCGGAGGCGTGATCTCCGATTTTCAGGCGATCCGCCACTATATCGCGACGATGGCGACCGACATGCGCGCCGCCCGCTTGATCCTGTTCGACGCTTGCTGGCGCTACGATCAGGGCGAAAAGCGCCGCGACCTTGCCTCCATGGCAAAGCTATTCGCTACCGAAGCGGGCAGCCGCACAGTCGATACGGCGGTCCAGATTTTTGGCGGGTCAGGCTATTGCCGTGGCTTCGCTATCGAACGCCTTTATCGCGATATCCGCATCACCCGCATCTATGAAGGGTCATCGGAAATCCAGAAGAACACGATCGCGCGCGAACTGCTGCGATAAAGGTGGGGCGGGATGCGTCCAGGCATTCCGCCCCCTCATCTCCATGAAATATATTGTGCCGGGACGGTAATTCCCGAACACTCCCGCCATCGTTTCAACGCCGGGCAAGGAGACAGGCGATGCGCGTGATGGTGCTGGTGAAGGCGACCGAAGACAGCGAGAAAGGCTATCAGCCCTCGCCCGAAACGGATGCGATGATGACCGCGATGGGCCGCTTCAATGACGCATTGCGCGATGCCGGCATATTGGTGATGGCCGACGGCCTCACCCCGTCCTCACAGGGCAAGCGCGTCGCCTTCGACGGCACCGACCGCACCGTCATCGACGGCCCCTTCCCCCAGCCGCGCGAACTGCTCGCGGGGTTCTGGCTCTGGGAGGTCAGGGACATGGAAGAGGCGGTTGACTGGGTGAAACGCTGCCCCAATCCCATGCCGGGGCCGAGCGAGATCGAGATCCGGCCCTTCCACGAACTAGAATGAAGGTCTGCTCATCTCGCCTGTCACAGCAGGTCGCCGCGCTTGCGCAGATCAGTGACCACAGTCTCGCTGACACCCAGTTGAGCCAGGATATCCGCGCCCTCCTCACCCAGTCGGGCGACATGATCGCGCGCCTCTGCCCGCGATCCGCTCATGCGGAACGGCGGGTTGGGCACCTTGAAGGCACCCGCCCCGTCGCTAATCTCCGCAAAGGCGCCGCGCGCCGCAAGTTGCGGATCATCCAGCAATTCACCGATCTCGCGATAGCGCCCGCATGGCACGCCATGTTGCGATAGCACAGTTTCAGCCTCCTCTGCGCTACGCTCCAGCGTCCATTCTTCGGTGAGCGCCAGCAAGGTCGCCCAGTTGGCGTTGCGGTCAGCATTGGTCAGAAAACGCGGATCGTCGCGCCACTCGGGATGGCCGACCGCTTCCGACAATTGCTCAAAATTGCGCGGCGATGTCGGCGCCACCATTATGAAACCATCCCTGGTCTTGAGCGGGGTATAAAGCGGCCGCCGCGCGTCGCCGGGAAACTGCGCCTCCTGCGTCTCGAACACGAGCATGCCGACCATCGCTTCCAGCATGGACAGGTCGATATGCTGGCCCACTCCCGTCTTTTCGCGCTGGTAAAGCGCCGCCTGGATCGCGCCGAAGGCATGGGTGCCGCCCAGCACGTCGGCGATGAAGACGCCGCTGGTCGCGGGCCTGTCCGCGCCGTCCTGATAGCGTAGATTGACCATGTCGAAGCCGCTGGCCGCATGAATCACCGGCGCATAAGCGGGAAACAGGGCCTTCGGCCCGGTCTGGCCATAACCTGAGATCGAACAGTAGATGAGCCGCGGATTGAATTGGTGCAGCGCGGCGAAATCCAGCCCGAACCGCGCCATGACGCCCGGCCGGAAATTCTCCACCAGCACGTCGCAAGTCGCCACCAGTTGCTTGATGAGGGCGATAATCTCAGGCGATTTAAGATTGCAGGCGATGCTCTGCTTGCCAGCATTGAGATTGCCAAAATAGGCGCTGAAACCGTCGCGTTGGGGCGGACGCGCGCGGACCTGATCGCCTTCCAGCGATTCCACCTTGATGACATCGGCGCCCAGGTCGGCCAGCATTCGCGTCGCAAAGGGTCCGGCCATGACGCTTGTGAAATCCAACACCCTAACGCCATCCAGCGCGCCGATCGTCACCGTCTTGCCGTCTTCCGCCATATCCTCACCTGCCTGTAGAACTAAATATTCAATGGTCCTACCTATTGCATGGCGAGATATGGCGGTCAATCGCTACACCCGTCCGTCTCGCTGTTTCAAAAGCCAGGTCGGCCTTTCACCACCTTGCTGTTCTTGCGCACATGGCGATGCACCCGCTCCAGATGCTTACGCATTTCCGCCACCGCCGCCTCGCTGTCCTTCGCCCGCAATTGCCGCACCAGCCGGAATCGGGATTCGATCAGCGACTGCTGCAATGTCTCATAATCTGGCCCCTGCACGAATTCGTGCAGGATCGACGACAAGGAATCGACGAAAATGCCGAATATTCGATTCTTCGTCGCCCTCGCCAGCACGCCATAATATTCTGCCGCGCATTGATAGCGCGCCTCGACGCTGGTTTCCCGCTTGGTTCGCTCAGCGATCGCCTCCAGGTCGGCAAGGTCCATTTCGGTCGCGCGCTCGCATGCCAGCCGCACAATGATGTCCTGCAGGGCTAGCCGCGCCTCGGTCAGTTCATTCAGTGAGATATTGCCCAAATGGACATAATCCTGCATCGCCTGAACGATCCGGTCGGGTTCTGCGGTCTGAACGAATGCCCCGCCCTTTGCCCCCTTCACGTTGCGAATGATCCCTGCCACCTCCAGGCTGCGCAGCGCCTCGCGCAGCGCGCTGCGGCTTACCTGGAACTCGACCGCCAGTTCGCGCTCCGCCGGCAGTTTATCCCCGGCCTTGAGCGTTCCCGCCGACAGTTGCTCGCGGATTTGCTCGCAGATAATCTCGAACGCGCGCCGCGTCTTGATGGGCGCGAAGCTGGGCTTTGCAGAAGAGGTAGATGCCATAGGGTGCGCTCCGGAATAGACCGGAAAATCTATAGCCGCCGTAACCAAAGGTGCAATGGCCGGACCGAGCGGGATGGACAGCGTATGTCAAAATATCAATGGTCGGGCCATTACCGCAACAAAGGAGGAAATGAATATCCCCGTGCCCGTGAAGCGGGTGATTGATTACAATGTAAAGCCGCGCATGAAGGAAAAGGGCGTCGCAACCGAAGTGATCGCCGTGTCCATCGGTCCAGTCATTGCGCCAGAAATCCGTGCAGGAGCGAATAGTCTGCGGGCCTCTAAGGGCAGCTGCCCACTCACGCGGAGAAAATGCAGGAAAATGCGGCGGATGGCCGTTACGAAAAATTGTCCACGCTACGGCTTTGAAATCAAAAGCGCCGCAATTGCGCCGTTTCAACCGGGATATGGCTGAACTCTCTGTCAGTCAGTGACCGGGTGGCGGAGCGGCAGGGATTAATAACCGTCAATAAAAACGGCGAAAATCCAAACTCTTCTTACACATTACCTGAGGCTTTACCACACCAGTTCCCACAAGCGCCTCTGCTGATCATAAAACCACCAGCTTGATGGCATAATGACGGATGATCTTGGACGTGTCTAGACACTTTTACTCGCACATGATTGGCGGTTGGTGAATGTCCCGTTCGGAGCCGGGATGCGGGAACAGCTGCTGTTCTTGCGGTGTCCCCTCGCGACCAACTTACGCTATTCAGAGCACCGGGCGCGAGCGGCAGCTCTGGATAAAAACCGCCGTTATCGCCTCAATGGCCAATGGCGAGGAGCCAATTGCTGACCTAGAGCACCGTGCTTTTAATCTGCAACATACCCGGCATGTTTGAGGTAATTCCAACATTCGTCTGGTGAGTATAGTTGGCAGATTGATCCGACGGCCTGCCACAGGGCCTCGATGGTTCGGGCTTTGGCCTTGCGGAGGTGTGCCTTGAGCTTGGCGAAGGCCATTTCGATGGGATTGAGGTCGGGGCTGTAGGGCGGCAGGAACAGGATCCACGCCCCGCGTTCCTTGAGGATTGCGGCGGCTTTCTCGCTCTTGTGGCTGGAGAGATTGTCGAGGATGACCATGTCGCCTTTCTTCAATGTCGGGGCGAGCTGGGTTTCGACCCAGGCCTCGAAGATCTGGCGGTTCATCGGGCGGTCGATCACCCAGGGTGCGGTGAGCCCGTCGTGACGCAGGGCAGCAATGAAGGTCTGGGTGCCCCAGTGACCGAACGGCGCCTTCATCTTGAGCCGTTGGCCCTTGCGGGCCCGACCGCGCAGGCGGGTCATCTTGGTGGTGGTTCCGGTCTCGTCGATAAATACCAGCCTTTCCGGGCGCTTGTTCATCCACGGCTGGCGATGGACCGTCCATATCCGACGACTGTGCACGATGTCAGCGCGATCGGTTTCGCTCGCCAGCAGCGTTTTTTTTAGAGCATCGTGCGAAAAAGTGGGAACCGGTTTTTCGCTTAAAACGATGCGACAACAAACAATTAGAGCGGACAGCATGATTCAGAAATCATGCTGTCCGCTCTAACGGTAAAACCGTGCCGGATCAGCAACCGCGACAGCGAGGCCGGGTGTGCCTTCACCCCGCGCTCGGCCAGCA
This sequence comes from Sphingobium sp., assembly GCF_049304695.1. GTDB lineage: Bacteria > Pseudomonadota > Alphaproteobacteria > Sphingomonadales > Sphingomonadaceae > Sphingobium. The sequence goes on along the minus strand of NZ_JBAQOK010000081.1, from coordinate 1,058 downwards.
ACCGCGCCGCCAACTCCGGCATGGTGATGTCGCCGTCGGCGTCCACCCAGCCCACCAAAACGTCGATATGCGCAGCCAGCAAACCGCTCCCCGCCGGGCGACCCTGCCGCGCAGGGGCCAACGATCCCGTCTGCGCTTTGCGCTGCGCCAGGCGAACCGCCGTCGCCGCGCTCACTCCAAAGCGCCGCGCTGCCGCTCGACACAATTGTCCGCGCTCGATCGCGCCAACGATCCGAACTCGAAGATCAACCGAACTGCTCTTGCCCATGATACACCTCCAAGGAGGGTGAATCACAAATCAAGCGTCAAGGGAATCTGGAGGGTTCAATCTGGAGGGTTCTGTGAGGTCGCACGGCGCAACGCTGGCGTCGTGGTGCGGCGCGACCTCATTGAAGCCGGATTGAACGAGCCCGCTGACGCGCTCGCGAGCTATGGGATTAGTGCCGCGCCTCTGGTTGCGGGCGACCGGTCTGGGATGATCCGATATCACTGTGCTGGTGAGTACGATGCCGTATTGGCGGCATAGGTCGAGGTAATCGACGCGCCAAACGGATATTTGCGCGGACTTTGGGACGGCGCTGCTGTCCGGCGAGCGGAATTGCAAGATGGCAGACATGGGGGATCGTCAGCGCAGATGTCACGCCGCTGCCAAGTCGAATGTTCGATCGAGGTCCTGCGGTCATGACGTATCGGGCCACGGTCGCGACAGCCCGTTGCGCCATCGCGGCAGCGTGGCGGTGACGCGCAGAATGCCGCCACAGCATGGGCACTGGGTTGGATCAAAGTGCGGGAGCAGCCTGGTGGGCTCGCTGACCTCGGCCGCGGCGGTCGCAATCGGCTCCGTCGGGATCAGGATCTGCCGTATGGTGGCGAGCCGTGCCCGGCGGCAGCCGTTAGCGAGGAACCCATAGTGGCGAATGCGATGAAAGCCGTCTGGCAGGCTGTGGATGAGGAAGCGACGAATGAACTCGTGCGGATGAAGCGACATCTGCCTGGGCGCGTTGCCACGCCGGTAATCACGCCAGCGGAAGGTTACCTTGGTCTCGTCAGCGCTGACG